>WGMU01000071.1 GCA_016124895.1 bacterium | reverse complement strand
GACTTTCGCGACCTGGCCCACCTGCAGCAGTTCATCGCCGAGTGGAACGAGGTCGCTCATCCCTTCCAGTGGACGACAAAGTCGTTCGTCAAGATCATGGCCAGATGCGAAAACTCCCAGAATCCCTGCCTCGAAGTCGCAGCCTGAAGATCGACCCTTAATTCGCGGGACATGTACTTAGCGACGCAGTGAATCCCTGCGAGTTAGCGGCTTTGCGTCAATGTCTCGCAGAATTCTCAGGCTTCGACGCCGGTAAACAGAGGCTCGATGACTTCGCCTTTGTTGAGCCGGACGGAGCGTCCGAGGCGGTCGGTAACATGCGCGTCGGAGTCGATGCCCAGCAGGCTGTAGACTGTCGCGCCGACATCGTTCGGTGAGTACGCTCGCGTGAGAGGATAGGCCCCTGTCTCATCGGATCGGCCGATAACCTGACCGCCCCGGACTCCGGCGCCGGCAAAGACGCCGAAGAAGCACGGGCCCCAGTGATCGCGGCCCTTCTGATCGTTGATTTTCGGCGTCCGGCCAAACTCGCCAAGCATCATCACGAGCGTACTTTCCAGTCGCCCGCTGTCGTGCAGGTCGTCCAGCAGTGCCGCGACGCCCTGATCGAGCGGCGGCAACAGGCGGTCCTTCAGTGTCGGGAAGATATTGCCGTGATTGTCCCATGTCTGCACGACACCGATATTCGTCTGCACGATCGGCACGTCAGCTTCGAGCAGACGTCGCGCCAACAGCAGCGACTGGCCGGTCTGATTGCGGCCATAGCGATCGCGCGTCTGATCCGATTCACGCGAGAGTTCAAACGCCTGGGCGAGCCCGCTCGACGTCAGGATCGAAAACGCAAGCTGCTGATCGTTCTGCAGCCGCAGCGAACCGGCGACGTCGCCAAACCGCGCCTGCTGCCGGTTGACTTCGCTGAGCAACGAACTGCGGCGGTCGAGTCGCGTGACGTCAATGCCCGGCGACAGCGTGAGCGCGTCGACGCGGAAGTCGGGTTTGTTCGGATCGCCTGTGACCTGCCAGGGGTCGTAGATCGGACCGAGAAATCCGGCGTGCTGGCCCGGCCAGGTGAGCGGTCCCTGCAGCAGAAACGTCGGCAGATTGACACCGCTGGGAATGCCGTCGCTGCGCGGCTTGAGAAACGCGAGCGCCGACGAGTAGCACGGCCAGTCATCACGCGAGGCCACTTTGTCAAAGAAGCCGCCCGGCTGCTTTTCACCCGTCAGCACGTGGTGTGTCGACATCAAGTGGTTATTGTCGCTGTGCGAGAGCGAGCGCACGACCGCGTAACGATCAGACCGTTGAGCTAGTTGCGGCAGGTGCTCGCAGATGTGGTAACCCGGCGTGTGCGTGGCAATCGGTTTGAACTCGCCCCGGATTTCGGCCGGCGCTTCGGGCTTCATATCGAACGTGTCGTGATGCGAAGCAGCTCCGGTCAGAAAGACGATCACGATCTGTTTCGGCGAGCCTGGCGTCGCGGTGTTTGCCGAAGCCGCCGCCGTTCGAGGCCACAGAACGGACGCCAGTCCGAGCCCCAGCAGGCCGGAATAGCCGACTTGCAGCAGCTCACGCCGCCGCAGTCCGGTACGGTGTGAATGCGATATCGCTGGTGTTCTCGAAATGCGAGCTGGCATGGCGGGATCCGGTGGGGAGGAGGCAGGTCGAGTCCAGAGGGGTGAGACAGGCGGAGGGAGATTCCGATTGTACTCTCTGAAGTCGCGATGCGACGACAGCACGTCGCTGCAGGTGTCAGCTCGCAGAAAGCTGCTGAATTCCGGCCAATTCAGCGACTCGGCGATGATGGCTACTCCGCCGGTTTGAAATCCTCGGCGAACGCTTTCGGATTGAGCGCTTCGCTGGTGGCAAACTTTGTCAGCTCGTTCCAGCTCAGCGTGCGGCCAGGAGCGAAGACCATTTCCGTGAGAAACACGCCGACTTTCGAGTTGTTAATGTAGACGACCTCAGACGGAGCGGCCCCGTCGGCAACTTCGCGGGCGATCGTATGGTGAAGCTGCGAGGCGAACAGTTCGCCCATCATGTAGTTGTGGTAATAGACCGGCGCGACCACGATGTGAATCTTGCTGGCGTAGTCCGGTGCGTTGCGGCCGTCCGGGCGTTTGACCATCTGGTACTTCTCGACGAGATCCCACCATCGTTTGTTGAGGTCCTGGTCGGGGTTCTCGTAGAGGCCCTGCTCGAACCGCAGCATGACCTGGCACCAGCGGGAGAAGATCAGCAGTTGATTTCGGAGGACACGAGCGGCGTCAGCACTGACTCTGGCCCGTTCGACTGCGTCGTCTGCCGCGATGCCCATCGCCTGTTGCCAGCGGCCGTTTTTGCTGAGCCGTCCGAACATCATGGCGATGCCTTCGGTGGTGAGAATGTGCGAAGCGTCGCGGAGCAGGTACGGCACCGTGTCCGGGATATTTTTGCTCGAATAAACTGCGTGCCCGAGTTCATGGAGCATGGTGTCCATCCAGCGTTCGCTGGGCACGACGTTGGCCAGTACGCGGACATCACCGTTGCGATCGATGTCGGTGCAGAAGGCGTGAGGGCTCTTGCCGGGTTGTTCGAACAGGCTGCTGCGATCAAGCACGTCTTCGACCGGCAGGCCGACTCCTTTGTAGAACGTGCGGCACAGTTTCAGGATGTCGGCGTCGCGGTAGAGTGCGTCGAGGTCCGCACCGAACACCGCCGGCGAGTCCTGGAAGAACGGATCGTGATAGTGCCACGGTCGCAGCTCTTCGACCTTGATACCGCAGTGAGCTGCGAGTTTCTCGTCAATCTCTGCTTTCGCCTGACGGAACGGCTCACGCGTCAGTTCGTCAAGTTCGTCGAACAATTTCAGAATGTCACCCTGGTCCTGTTCGGACAGAAACATCTTGAGGACGTGATAGTCCTTGAAGCCGAGTTCGCGGGCCGCCTGATTCCGCAGCCGGACCAGCTTGAGCAAATCCTGCTCGACAGCCGCGCCGACGCCCTTACTCGCTTCCCAGACGGCCTGCCGACGTTTCGAATCGTCGGATTTCAACAGGACCTGTCGCACGGCGTTCGACGTCAGCTCCTCGTCGCCGACTTTCGGCCGGTACGTGTTGAACGTTTTCTCGATCGAGTTTGACAGAGCATTCATCTCGCGCAGCAGGAGCGGCGGAACCTGCTTTTCCAGGCACTGCAGATACAGCACCTCGACCTGCCGGGCGAGCAGCGGATCTTTGACACCTTGCTCGTGAATCTGCTTGAGCTGCTGAAACTGTGCCGGGTCGGCGAGGAACGCGTCCAGCCGGTCCTGAGCTTCCTGCTTCTGCTGAAAGTCCTCGTCCTTCCCGCTGATACTGGCTTTCCACCAGGCAAGGTTGTTCGCAATGTCGAGCGGCTTCAGCTTCGCGACAGTGTCCGCGATGAACTTCTCCGGCGGATCGGCGGCGCAGGTGATCGCGGCAGGGACGGTGAGGATCAGCAGTGTCAGAAGTCGATTCATTGAAGTGCCTCAATGGAGATTGAGTCGTGAGTGTTGATGCTCAGACAGGGCTCTGATTGCAGCGCAAAGACGCTGAGCCGCAGAGAAACGCAAAGCTGATCAGCGTGAATCACAAGTTTTGAAGTGTGTCGCACTCTATCCTTATTTCTCCTTTGCGCAGTTTGGCGTCTTCGCGACTTTGCGCTGAGCGAGAGCCCACAGTTACTTGCTCGTCAGCAGGCCGGCTTCGCGGCACCAGCCGATGGCGCGTTGCATGCCGGTTTCAAAGTTGACAGCCGGCTGGTAGCCGAGCATCCGCTGAGCTTTTTCGATGCTGAAGTCGAGGTTCAGGCCGAGGAACTTGATGCGGGCTCCGTTGAGCAGCGGGGCCTTGTTCTTTTCGGGCAGCCAGACGCCGCCTTCAAACGGTGACCAGCGATCGTAAGCTCGCTGCGCTCCTTCCATCAGTTTCGCCAGCCCCTTCGCGATGAACAGCGGAACGTTCTTTGTCGGGACGTCGTAGCCGGCCAGACTGGCGATGGTCGTGATGAACTCGCGCTTGGTGACGAGGGCGCCGTCTGTGATGTTGAAGATCTCGCCGATCAGGTCGTCGCGTTCGAGAGCCAGGAAGACAGCGTCGACGAGGTTTCCGACATACGTGTTATTGAGCAGCGTGTTGCCGCTGCCGAGGAACTTAAAGCCGCCGTCGCGCAGTCGTTCGAGAATTCGCGGCAGGACGGTACGGTCGCGCGGGCCGTAAATGAAACCTGGCCGCAGGATGATCGCGGGCAGTTTGTGCTGGGCGATGTGCTCGCGGACCAGCATTTCCGATTCAGCCTTCGTCAGCGTGTAGCCGTCGATGCCGGAGAGGTTCAGCGGCGAAGTCTCGTCGGTGCCGTGATGATCGCGCGCCGGGTAAACGCCCAGCGAGCTGATATGGACGACCCGCTTCAGCGTGCCGGTTGCCTCGACGGCGTTGAGCAGACTCTCGGTCCCACCGACGTTGACGCGGCGGTAATCGTCGATCGGTCCCCAGTCGCCGACTTTCGCCGCGCAGTGGACGAGAGCCGTGACGCCGTCAGCCGCTCGCCGGTGCGACTCCGGATCGTCGAGGTCGCCATAGACGAGGTCGACGCCCCATTCGGTCAGCAGTTGCTTGTCGCTGGACTCGCGCACGAGAGCGCGAACGGCGATGCCTTTCTCGCGAGCCCGCTGGACCACGTGACTGCCGACCAGGCCGGTCGCTCCAGTAACCAGCAGCAGATCATCCGATGAAAACTCCACAGTTGTCTCCGACAGGGGGGAATTCAGAAAGACGCGACCACACAGAAATCTGTCCGAAACAACTTTCCAGGAAGATCAACACAGTCAATCTGTCTTTTGCAGCGCAAAGACGCGAAGTCGCAAAGATTCGCGAAGGCTTTGCGTTTCTTTCAGCCTCAGCGTCTTTGCGCTGCCGTCAGCCTGAAAAGGAAGAGTTTGTTTCAGACACATTCCTGACTGGCTGCGAAGGTTAGCGACCTTCCGGCGGAGCGGCGACGAAGGAGAAGAGGTCAGCGTCGTCGAGATAGAACTCCAGCCGGATCGTCTTGCCAGCGAGTTCGTTCAGCGAGCGGCTGTTCCAGCGGACGGTGTGACGGACCGCGTCACCAGTGAATGCCTCGCCGTCCTCATAGTCAAAACCGGGTAGTGGTCGGCGCAGGGGCGAGCTGACTCGGACCTTCAGTTCGCCCCGTGTCGCGTCCGCGTTGACCTGCAGGTCGCCGCCAGGCCAGCGAAGCACTCGTGTGCAGACAACGCCGCCGTCGCGGGGACCGCGGATCGAGACGAAGCCTTCCTTGCGAATCTTCGCGAGGCCGATTGCTCCGGTCCGGTCGGTCGTGCCGTGAGGCCCGTCCCAGCCGCTGTAGTAGATCCACCACTCGTCGCCGACTTCGACCCATGACGGGCTGGCGAAGATCATCGTGTCGTCCCAGGTGCCGTCCTCACCGTACGGGATGATCGGCAGGCGGTCGGCGAAGCGCGTGAAGTTCTCTCCGTCGCGACTGACGGCCAGCTCGGTCTGAATAAAGTCGTTCATCCGGAACGGATTCAGAAAGCCGAAATAGACGCCGTGCCGATGCACCGTCGGCATTCCGTAGAAGAAGTTGAAATGTGTTTCGGCGTCGCGTTCGTCGGGGATCAGCAGCGTCTGCGGCCAGCGGTCTTCCTGAGCGGACCAGTCGGACCACAGCGACGGGCTGGTCCAGCGAGCGACTCGGCGCGACGCTCCGGTATCGAGCATCGTGTCGCCAAACGCCCGGTAGATGTGCTTCGCCCGGCAGAACATGACGTACTGGTTCGTCGCCGGATCGAGCGAGATCGTGTTATGGCAGTCGCTGTGCAGATGAGCGATCCGTGTGTCACCGTCCGCGTCCCAGTGAACACCGTCCAGCGAGCCGATCAGCCGAATGCCGTTGTACTCGCCTCCGCCGGCCCCCTTCGCACGATAGAGCATCAGCCAGCGATAGCCGCGCCGGTCGGACTCGGGAATTTCCAGCAGCACCGGCGAGCAGGTTTCCGTCTTCGGATTGTCCGACCGCGCGACGACGACATTGTTGGGCGAGTGGTCGATCCACGGAAACAGCCTGAGGTCCGGCTTCGTCCAGGTCACTCCGTCCGGTGATTCCGCATACGCGACGTACGTTGAATACTTGCGGCCCTCGACCGGTGCGGGGTTGCCGTCATCGTCGGTCGCCGTTCTGAGAATGTTCGCCTGGTAGTACATCCGGAACAGCCCGGCCTGGTCATCGCGAACGACCCACAGATGACTCGGCTGATCACCACTCAACAGCGGCCCGTCGCCGTGTTTGGCGGCCTGATGCACAACCCGCTGCACCGCCTGCCGCTTGTACCGAATCGCCCAGTGGTTATCGACAACCCATTCGTCGAACAGAAACTGCGGTGTGTGCCCGATCTCAAGCGGTTCGGTCGGCAGAGCCGCGCTCAATCGCGACGCAGTGACGAACGCCACTGCGAAACCGGCCAACAGACAGACTGCGAGGCGAGACATGCGTGTCAACTCCGGAAACGGCCAGGGCGGATGCGTCGCTGAACGGTGACCGGTCGGACCATCGTTCACTCGTCCTGGATTTCCAGAATACTATCAAGTGCGTCGTCGATAACCTCATCAATCCCATCGCTGTAAATGCGGTCTGCTCCGCGGCCGCCATCGAGCCGGTCGGTGCCGTCTCCGCCATCCAGACTGTCACCGCTTGAACCCTGCCCGAACAGCCAGTCATTGCCGGCATATCCACGGAGAATGTCACGGCCTGCAGCGCCGCGGATGACGTCGCGCGCGGACCCGCCGAAAATCGTGTCGTCCCCTCCAAGTCCACTGAGCGTTGTTTCGCCGGAGAATGCGGAGGCATCAATGAAATTGCTGCTCGCTCCGCCAGTAAGGACCGCTCGCTCCGAATTCACGATCCGGTCGTTCCCGGCACCGCTCAACGACGAGTTTGTCAGTACGAAGTGGACATCACCTTCGGCAAACAGAACATCGTTACCAGCCCCGCCGTCGAGCAGATCATCGCCCGCCCCGCCGATGAGCGAGTCGCCGGTCGTTCCCTGTCCGTACAGGCGATCGTTTCCCGCCCCGCCATCGAGTCGGTCACGCCCCGCTCCGCCACGCAGAGTGTCGTTCGACAGTCCGCCAATCAGTGTGTCGTTTCCACCGTAGCCAATCTGAAGCGTTGGTCCGGAAAAGCCGCTCGCATCGAACCGGTTTGCACTGACACCACCGTAAAGCCGCGCTGCTTCCAGGCTGATGATCTGATCGATTCCCAGGCCGACGAGAGTGGTATCGGCCAGGACCAGGTTGACATCTGCCACTTCGACGAGCTGGTCGTTTCCAGCATCGCCGTTCAAGGTGTCGTTGCCAGGTCCGCCGGACAGAACATCGCCGCTGGAACCGTTACCGCGCAGATTGTCATCGCCGGCCTCACCCACCAGCGTGTCACTCTGAGCACCGCCACGCAGCGTGTCGTTGCCCGTTCCGCCGTGAATCAGATCATTGCCTGCCAGCCCCAGGAGACTGTCGTCACCGTCGTCTCCTGAAAGTGAGTCGTCATAAACGCTGCCCAGGATGGTGTCGTTACCGGCTCCACCCGCGAGCGAAACAGCAAAGGCAGCCTGCCGAGCATCAATCAAATCGTTGCCGTCTCCACCGTCAATGATGATTTCAACCGCCAGTGGAGAATCTCCATTCGGAACTGGATCAAACTGAAACCAGTCATTCCCCGGTGAACCTTGAATGCGAATCGGATCATTGCCGATCGGCCTCGAACCAACGACCTGCCCGGAGTCATCCCGCACAACCACCGTGCCAGCGTTCAGTCCGACGTGAAACGTTCCCGGACTCACCAGGCCAATCGTCTGATCGCCGGATGGCAGAATCTGAAAGACACGGACTCCGCCAGGCGGATACCCAGACGTCGAGTCTCTCGCTCCGGGAACTCCGACTGCGATGAGGCTTCCATCGCCGCTGATCGAAACTGAAGTTCCGACACCTCTCTCTTTGCCTTCAGGATCAATGTCGAGTCCCAGGCGGAGCCAGTCAGTTCCGTCGTAGTGGAAGACTCTGACCTGTCCCTCTACCGCTGGGGAAAGGATGCTCGGCGAGCCAATGACGACAGTTCTGCCATCATCACTGAGTGCGACAGAAGCTCCAGACCAGTCGAAAGCGTTGTCGCCGTTGATTGTGGAGCCAATCTGAACCCAGTTACTTCCATCGAATCGCAGAATCTGCACATGTCCAGCTTCGCTCCCGTTGTCAGAGTTGCGTTCGGCACCGATCGCCAGAATGTTGCCGTCATAGCTCAGCGATACGTGCTGACTGGTGAGGTCACCATTCAGAAAGTCTACGGGCAAGTCAGTGCCGAGCTGATTCCAGGACGTCCCGTCGAACCGAAAGACTCGTACCGCTTGAGGATCGCCTGCCTGACCAATCGCGACGGTGCTTCCATCATCACTTAACGACACTGCTGTTCCACTGAAGTCCGAGATCTGTTTGCCCTGAATGTCATTGCCAGTTTGAGTCCAGTCGCTTCCATCGAAGTTGAAGATCCGAACCTCGCCGAAACCTCCTCCCGCCGGATTACTCAGAGGCGAGCCGATTGCGACCCTGTGCCCATCGGCACTTAATGACACCGATGAACCACTCCAGTCTCCAGAATTCTTACCGTCGATGTCGGTCCCTATCTGGCTCCAGTTGGCTCCATCGAACGAATAGACTCGTACATGCCCTGAGTCCGCTCCATTGCCATCGTTCTTCGGGGCTCCAATTGCAAGCACGTTGCCATCACTGCTCAGTGAAATGGCAGTACCAGACAGATCACCCGTTGCCTCACCGAAGATGTCTGCGCCAAGTTGAATCCAGGCCGTCCCGTCATGTCGGAAGACTCGCACGTAACCTGTGGCCTCGCCGTTGTCGCGTTGACGGAATGATCCCGCGGCGAATGTGCTGCCGTCACCGCTGATGGCGACTGTTTCGCCGAAGCTGTCAAGTCCCAATCGTCCGAAAACCGTCGTTCCGACCTGTTCGGTCGACGCGGGCAGATAGTCGTCGTTTGTAATGATGACCTGCTGCGACGAATCTGTTCCGATCACAATTCCTGCCGATGGAGTGGAGAGCTTGAGCGTTGCTGTCTTGTCAGCTTCGTCGAGAGAGTTATTGGTGAACGTCACGGCGACACTTCCTGTAGTAGCACCATCCGGGATCAGGATTTGAATTCCCGGTGTCGCCGGATCGTCATCAGTCAGAGCAAAGTCGCCCGCGCGAATGTTCGCGCCGACGAGTGTCACGTCGACGGTCTGATCGCCGCTGACAGAGGAACTTGCGGTTGCCGTGACCGTGAGTGGCAGACCAGCGCCTTCCGAGACTGACTGTGTTGAAACCGTGAGGTTGACTTCGGGGTGGAAAATGCCTGAATCGTCAAGCTGAAATACACGGACTCGACCAGCCCGGACTCCATTACTTCCGTCGCCAGCTCCTCCGATCGCCAGAAAATGGCCATCGCCAGTGAGCGAAACTGTTGGATGAGGGACAGAACCATACGACCGTTGACGAATGCTCTGACCGATCAGGCTCCACTCAGTGCCATTAAAGTGCATGACGTGGATTTCACCATTTCCCGCAATTGCGAGAGATTGTCCATCGTCTGAGAGTGAGAGTGACTCCCCGATACCAGCCCACTCGGCTGTGCTGTCAATGGATGGCCCGAGCTGGATCCAGTCACTGCCGTCAAAATGGAAGACCCGGACACGACCTGCTCCGGGCGTCGTAAAGTCCCACAGAAAAGAGACCGCCACAGTGTTTCCATCGGCGCTCAGTGCGACAGAACTCCCTGTCAGTTCGGTGGACATCGTCCCGTTGATGTCTGAGCCAATTTGAGTCCAGCTTCCATTGGCCAGGCGAAACACTCGGACCTGACCGGACAAGGTCCCATTGGCATCGCTATAGGGTGCTCCAATAGCAACTGTCTGGCCGTCGCTGCTCAGAGAAATTGCCAGTCCGGATTCATCCTCTGCAGATTCTCCCGGAATCGCCTGGCCGATTTGTGTCCAGTTGCTGCCAGACAACTGAAAGATGCGAACGTGACCCGATCCACTGCCACCGTCACCAGCGAATGGTGAGCCGATCGCGACGATTGAGCCGTCGGCACTCATCGCCACTGAAAACCCGGAACGGTCCCCCGAAGCAGCACCTGAGATGTCTGCACCGATCTGGTTCCAGTCAGAACCATTATAAGGAGAGAATCCGGACACGTCCGATGTCGTAATCGCTGAAGGACGTGCCGAAATAAGGTGCTCCGAGCGCAATCGTGTTGCCGTCGCTGCTGATCGACACAGATGTGTCCGAAGAACTGTCGCCGCCGGGGTTAGGGATGTCTGACCCGAGTTGCTGCCACCGACGACCGTCGAAGCGAAGCACTCTGACGTGCCCACCGGGGAGCCCGGCATTCTGCCCACTGACGACAACGGTGTTGCCGCCGTCGCTGATCGCGACGGCTTGTCCGAACTGGTCGCCGCCGATCGCGCCGACGATGTCGGCTCCGACCTGGCGGAAGACGTCAGTACCAGTCAGCAGGCAGCGGGTTTCCAGGCGTTCGGTCTGCGACAGTTGGACCGGTCTCATGCTGGTCTGGTGCGTCCAGCGCGATCGGCGGACCGATGGGGCGCGGCGGCTGGTTGAGAATGGCACGGCGATTGACACCGGACGGCGACGGAACACTGCGATCAACCAGTTCGAAAAGATCATACGGAAATCAGCCTTGGACGAAGTCGTGCCGGAGATTCGGGCAGACGTCCGTCGTGCGGGGGGCGTCACGTAGCCGGGCTGCCAGGCAAAAGGGCGGGCAATAGAACACAGGGACGACCTGACCGCAAGTACCCTTTGGTGACAATTCAGCAGCGGTTCAGCCAGGCGTCAGCGTTGGCGAGGCATTCGCGGCGGAGTTTCCAGACGAGCAGGCCGTAAACGGTGGCGATTCCGAGCGTGTGGGGCAGGGTGGCGTGTCCTGCTTCGATCTGGCGGAGCAGCAGGGCGGGGCTCAGCAGGGAAACGGTTTGCGTCTGCCAGGTGTCTCCGGCGATGTCGACAAAGGCGAGCGGCAGGACGGTCCAGACGGTGAGAAGCAGCGTCGTGACGACCGTTGCTTTGAGCTGCGACGGAATACGCAGCGAGATCAGCAGCGGCAGCCAGCAGAGCAGTGGCAGCAGGACTGCAATCGAGGCGCTGCTGGCGAGCAGACGCGTCGCACCGTCGAGAGAGAACTCGGTCGAGAGCCGGAACAGCAGCACCGTGGCGAACGGGACAGCGATGACGAACAGCAATCGGTTGATGCCGGTCAGCGACTGGCGCAGAAACTCGCGGCCGGAGAGCGGCGTTGCGAGGACGACGTCGAGTGTCTGATGCGTCCGCTCGGCGCCGAGCAGGCCGGTGACAGTTGTCGTCAGCAGCACGGCGGCAGCGAGCCACAGGCCGATGATCGCGACGGTGAACGGTGCCCGAGCAGATTCGGGGCCGACCGCGATCCCGTAGCCCAGCACGCAGAGCGTCAGGACGGGCAGCTCCAGAAGCAGGAGCACTCGGACGAGGTACCGCGTCGTGCCCAGTGACTTGCGGTGCCGGTGCCGCCACGCGATCGGTTCGTCGTCCGGAAGAGGAACGCGGTCGTCGACGATCAGTTTGCCACGGGCCAGCGCGTCATTGAGGTCGTGAAAGAAGCGATCGATCGCGCGAAACGTTTCCAGCACCGGATTGCGTGCCTGCACGGCGGCTCGGGCGACGAGGGCCGATTCGGCCAGACGCAGGAAGATCCAGGCGAAGGCTGCGAAAATCACCGCGACGACGATCCAGACGCCTTCGACGGATGTGCTTACCGATGAGGCGGCGATCGCGGCAGCGCCAGGGCCGAGGACCGGGATTCCCAGCAGCAGCGTCAGCGTGAGTGCGGCGGACGTCGAACTGCACCACGCGGACAGACACATCGTCAGTGCCACCGACTGAGCGACTGCGACGATCAGCAGGACGACACTGCCGACAAGCTGAAGCTGCGAGACGCCACCGAGTGAATAGCTGAAGCCCAGCAGTGGCAGAGACATCGCCACGAGGCCGCTGACGACGAACATCCGGCTGTAAAACTTCTCGCGGATGATCAGCCGCGGGCCAAGCTGCGTCGTCAGCAGTACGGCCAGCGTGTCGCGCTCTTTTTCCTCAGCGATCGCTCCGGCCGAAATGACCGGCGTAATGAGCAGGATGCCGGCGAGCTGCCACAGAACGAGTTGATCGAAAATTTCGCGACCGCGGCCGAGGTCCATCGCGGTCAGGCCGTCACCGAAGAACTCGAAAATGTCACCGGCATTCCAGAAGACGATCGCCGCGATCAGCGCGGTATAGACAACGCGGACGACGTATGTTCGAGGTCGCGCTGCCAGTTCCCGCAGATCCCGCCCGAGTAGTGGCAGACCGCTCGTGCTGGCTGCGTATCGCCAGTCGGACAGTCGCTGTCGCCAGGTTCGAGGCCGAGGCAGTCGGTTCACGAAAGACAGATCCTCAGTTTCGGTGCAGCTTCCGTTACAGACTGTCTGTGCTGGCGGCCGCGCAGGCGAACTCGAGCCGCACGGTCGTTTTGCCGTCGACGTTGACCTTCCCTGTCAGGAAGTACGCGTTGGACAGCGTCTCGGTCAGCTCGACCTCGATCTCGAGCGTATCGCCTGGTCGGACGGCGCTGCGGAACTTCGTATTGTTGACGCGCGTGACAACGGGGACCTGGCCGGCGGCGACGGACTGCGTCTTCGCGATCAGAATGGCTCCCGCCTGAAACGCGGCCTCAAGCTGCAGGACGCCGGGCAGAATCGGAAAGTGCGGATAGTGACCGCGAAAGACGTCGAGGTCCTGCGGGATGAGTTTCCGGGCGGTGATCTTTGTGTCGTCGAGGCTGGTGACCTCGTCGATCCACAAAAACGGATCGCGGTGCGGAATGAGCTGTTCGATCTCGGCGCGTTGCATGGGGAGAAAAATCCGTTTGTTGCTCAACGTGGGTGATAGCGGAACAGCGCAAGCTGTCTGGTCGACACGCTGACATCGGACGGCTTGTGCCGTTCCGCTACCTCGAACAAATGAAGTTTGCCGAGTTGTAGAAGGCCAACCTGCAGGCGTCGAGCGGGCTCAGAAGATCGACGCTGGTCGATAATTTGTCCGCTGTTTTCCAGAAGTTTCGCAGCTTGACGCTGTTTTGAGGGTGCCCTAACTTCCGCGCCGAACCGGTCCTTTTCACGTAGAAAACACAGGAAAGCGAAGCAGATCATGGCGCAACTCGTCCCTCCGCACGGCGGACTCGACACACCCGTTTGCCGCACTGTCCCGGCAGAAGAACTTGATAGCTTCAAAGCGGAAGCTGCTGGCCTGCCGAAAGTTCCGGTTTCGTCCGCGGACCTCTCCTCGGTCTACCGCATTGCTGACGGCACGCTCAGCCCGCTGACGGGCCCGATGACCAGCGCCGTCTACAACCGCGTGCTGGATGAGTCTGTCATTGAGAGTAACGGTGCTCTGTATGCGTGGACGATTCCCATCGCGTTTCCTGTGACGAGCGACGTCGCCGCGACGCTGTCCGCTGGCCAGAAGGTCGCTCTGACGTGTCCGGCAGGCAACGTCGTTGCGACGCTTGACATCGCCGATGTTTACGAGTGGGACAAGCAGAAGTATCTGAGCAGCGTGTACCTGACGGACCGGACGGATCACCCCGGTGCCGACATGGTGCTCAAGGGCGACGCCGACAAGACGCACCTGATTGGTGGCGATCTGCGTGCTCTGCCGCAGCCGAAAAATCCGGCGTTCGGCCAGTACGTGCTCAGTCCGCGCGAAACGCGAGCACTCGTTGAAGAGAAAGGCTGGGACGCCGTCGTGGCGTTTCAGACCCGCAACCCACTGCACCGGGCTCACGAATACGCGCTGGTCTACGGTCTTGAATCACTGATTCGAGAAGGGAAGAACGCCGGAGCGGTGCTTAATCCGCTGATTGGTGAAACGAAGGGCGACGACGTCAGCGCCGAAGTCCGTATGGAAACTTACGAGCATCTGATCAGCGAACGCGGACTCGGCGAAGGCGACAGCGATGCGGACCTGTGGGGACCGCGGGGCGAGAGCGTACCGGACCGCGTTGTGCTGCTCGGGCTGGACATCAAGATGTTCTACGGTGGCCCGAAGGAAGCCGTGATGCACGCGATTTATCGCCAGAACTTCGGCTACACGCACATCGTGATCGGTCGCAAACATGCCGATGCTCCGTACCACGACGGCACGCCAATCTGGGGCGATTTCGACGCGCACGAGATCTTCGACAACCTGGGCGGCGACCTGCAGATTCAGCCGTGCAAGGTTGGCTTTGCGGCCTACTACGAATCCGCCGGCCGCGTCGACCTGATGGAAAACCACAAGGACGAGAAGCCGGTTTTCATCTCCGGCAAGGACGTCCGTGCGACGCTGCAACGCGGCGAGCTGGTCGACGAACGCATCATGCGCCCGAGCACCTCCCGCATCCTGGCCGAAGCGATGAAGCAGGACTGAGTGCGGATGGCCGGTGCGATCGGTCGTCGTTCGAGCACACTGCCGTCGCAGGCAGGCAGTCGATAGTCTGAGAGAGTCCGGACTGCTGGTCCGGGCTCTCTTTTTGTCTTGATGAGGGCGACGCGTGCTGCGACTGCGAACCACTGCCTGGGTGACTGCGGCCCTGCTGCGAGGCTGGCTGATCTCGCTGCTGGTGCTGTCAACTCAGCTCGACTGCAGAGCCCTGCAGCCACCACTCCTGAGAGAGGAAGGTTCAGATTCCGCAGTCGGGCCGGAAGAAATCGACTTCTCAGATCGCGTTCTGTATGGCCGGGAGCCTGTCGACTACTCGGGCGCGAAGATTGACGACGCAATTACACAGGCGGTCGCCCGGCATGGTGACCTGCTGAAGTCGGCAAAGGCCGAGTCGCGGTCGGGTTACCTGAAGGCGGTCCTGCAGATTCTTAATGTGCCGGTTGAGTCGCAGTTGCTGGTGTTCTCGAAGACGGCACGCGTGCAGCCGCCCGTCGGGCCGAAGTCGCCGCGCGCGATCTACTTCAACGATGAGGTCACGGTCGGTTGGACGCCAACATCGCGCGAGCTGGAGATCGCGGCAATTGATCCCGTCAAAGGTGCGGTCTTTTACGGCGTGAAGCAGCCTCAAGAGAAAACGTCATCGGCACTCGATTCGGTCGAAACGGCTGGGAGTGACGCAGCCGGGATTCGGTTCGAGCGGCATGACGACTGCCTGTCCTGCCACGTGTCGCGGAGCACGCTGGAAGTACCGGGCCTGATGCTCAAGTCGTTTGTCACCGACGGCGCCGGCCGGCCGCTTAACGGGTTTTCGCATATCACGCATGACTCGCCGTACGAGCGGCGTTTCGGAGGCTGGTACGTGACGGGCAGTCCGGCCGGGCTGCTGCACCGCGGCAATGTGTTCGGTCAGGAAGCCGTCGACCAGAACCGCCGGCGGCCCGGTTTCCAGGCCGAGATGAAACCGCCCGTGCCCGTCAAAAACGCGGACGGATACCGCGTGGAGACGAGCGACATCGTTGCGCAACTGGTTTTCAGTCATCAGGTCGAAGGGATCAATCTGTTGACGCGCGTCGGGATGGAAGCTCGATTAAATGTCCGGTCAGACGCCGAAGATCGACTGGTTCGCTATTTCGTCTTCGCGGACGAGCCGTCTCTCGCTGTGCCGGTTGATCGCAGCCATTCGGCATATGCTTCCGTGTTTGAGGCGGCAGTGAAGAGCGATGGGAACGGTCGCTCATTGCGGCAGCTTGATCTCCAGACGCGACTGTTGAAGTATCGACTGAGCTGGTTGATCGGGCATCGCTCGTTTGCTGAGCTGCCACCAGACTGCCGGTCGCGACTGGTGCAGCGCATCAAAGGCGGTCTGCAAACGGGCGAGCCTGGCGACGTCTTCGGCCATCTGCCGGAAGCCGAACGGCTCGCCGCACTGGCAATCGCCGCGGCGACTCTTCCGTTCTGGTGACAGGACTGACCATCACTGTTTGACCGCAGGCTGCAGGCGTGCGTGTTTTGTCCGGTATCCCGCCCGATGCCTCAGACTTTCAGCACGCACGCCTGGGGCCTGCGGTCAAAAGAGGCTGTCACGGCTTGCGGATGAAGTGCGCGGCGAAGCTGCGGACTTCGTGACCATTGAGGACATGCACGGTCCGCAACTGCTGGATCGTTTCCTGGCTGAAGCGGCCCAGCGGAACGTGGACGAGCTTTTTGCCGAAGCGTTTTGCCAGGCGTCGCCAGCCCGCTCCGGGGGCGGCTTCGCTGAGGACGGCAATGTGTTTTTCCTCGGCGTGCGAGCAGGCGGCGGCGAGCAGGCGTTCTTCGAGTGTGTCGACAAAGTCGAGCCGCGGGTCCGTCCAGACTTCCGGGATTGGGCGCGGCGGGAAGAGAAACATTGCGCCGCCGTAGCGGGCCTGTCCAATGCCGGGGCCGACGATCTCGTCCTGAAAGCTGCTGGCAAACAGAGCCAGCGTCGATTCGTCGTGATGCTCGGCCATCCAGGTGATTCGCCACGGGTAATCGCGCGGGTCGGCGGGCGAATCAAAAAACATCAGCACGCAGTCCAGCGTGCCGATCTGCGGCGGAAAGATGCGCACATAAAGGTCGCCGGTGTGCCAGTTGCGGAGCGTCTCGCGAATGTCGAGTCCGTCCTTGAGGCTCGTCGAAAACTTCTCCGTGCGTGCGAGGTCGGCGCCCATGATCGCCAGCGCGGCATCCTTGACGTGATTGCGGAATTTCTCGATCGCAACATCTTCCGGCGGCCACGAGCACTGGCGGAACGGGTTCCAGGCCATCTTCCAGCGTTCGCGGTCGATCCTGGGTGGCTTGCGGTTGAGTTCGCAGGTTCGCCAGAGGACCGGCGGTCCCGGCAGTCGCGACACAGCCTGGCCGATGCCGCCGTCGGGGAACCGCGCGCGGTCGACGCTCAGTGAGAATTCCGGGCCGGAGAACTCGGGCTCGTACGGATACGTTCTCGCGGTTTCCGCGAGTTCGATGGCGAACTGGTCGCCGAAAATCTGCTGAGCGGCAACGACCAGCGAGTACAGGTCCGGCGTCATTCGCGATTCGATCAGTGCGAGATTGCGGACGTACCTCAGCCAGACGCTGCCCAGCTTCGGAGTGATCTTCCTCGCCATCAAGCCCAGTTCGAGCTGGTAGCGTTCGCGCGCGGCGAGCAGCAGTTCTTTCAGACCGTCGACGGAGAGGTTCTCGTCCGAATCGAGTTCGGCCCGCGCCTGCTCGTACAGTCCGGTGATAAACGGCAGCTCGCCCAGCAGGAACATCAGCGAGTTTTCGCCCGGCGTGCAGAGCTGCGTTTCGGAAACTTCCGGCTCGGTAAGGTGTTCAGTAATCTGAAATTCGACGTCGGGGGGAAGTGGCGTCCTTGTTGTCTGGTCCTGCGATTTGTCGTCGGTCGGGATGCTCAGGAATTCGTCACGGATCCACAGCCAGTCGGACAGTGAGCAAACAAAGAGGATTCGGTCGAACCGCTGAGCCAGCTCGCGGAGTCGCTCGGCCATTGTCCGGATTCGAGCCAGGTGCAGCGGCAGAGCGGGACGGGGAACGGCGGGCAGCGTCGCGGCGGCGAAGCGATCGATCGAAACCCGCTTCAAGGCGTACGGATCCGGGAAGACCTGACCGCGACACTCGAAATGATCTGTTTCGAGATCGATAAACGCGCGCGGCAGGCGTTCCTGAATGGCGATGCGCAGGGCCGCGATGACCGGCTGGCAGGGATCGACAGGAACGAAGCTCGCCCGCCGGGACGCCGCTTCGGCGGAATCATCGTCCAGACTGTTGAGGTTGAATTCGGCCGGCTCTTCCTGGATGACGACCGAGATCGCCGGCAGCCGTTCGACGGCGGCTTCGACGTCTGTTTGAAACGACGGCGGCAGCGGTACGGCGAGGCAGTCGAACTTGTGGCTCAGCATGATCCGACGGATCTCGATCGCAAAGTCGCCACTCCCGTGAATTACCGGAGCGACGCTGATTCGATCGCCAATCTGCAGAAACTCGCCGAGCATGTGAGATGAGGCTGTGAGAATGTTTGACCGCAAGCCGCAGGCGCGAGCGATCCGAATGTCAGGCTGGCCGGCAATCAATATGACGCGCACGCCTGCGGCTTGCGGTCAAACAGGAAACGTCCGTCAGAATTCAACCTCGTCGTCATCATCGAATAGATCGTCTTCGTCCTCGTCATCGATCATGTCCGGGTGCAGCGGATCGTTCGGGTTGAAGAAAAAGTCGCCGAGCCCCATCGGCATCATGTTACCGCCGAGTGACTGCTGGCGGCGTTCTGCGAGTTCGGCGAGATTCAGAGCGTCGTCACCGAGACAGCGGATCAGAGCTTCGCGCCACAGAGCGTCGCGTCCCAGCGGATGGTCGGGATCCTGGGCGATCGTCTTCAGGGCGTAACGCAGCACGTTGATACCGTCGCGCGTCGAGAAGTCGAGCTTGAGGTCGTGAGCCTGCTGCAGGAAGTCGACCGTCAGATTGAGCATCTCGTCGTCGGCGAACGGCAGGTGATAACGCAGAATTGCGAGTTCGTCTTCCCGCTTCGGCGGTCGCAGTGTCAGCGTGGGCTGCAGACGGCTGAGGATGTAGTCGGGAATCTCGAACGTCGACTCGTCGTCGTTCATCGTGACGGCGCAGCGGAAGTTGGGTGAGGCCGGGATCGTGACGCCCGCAACGATCGACTCGACATAGCGGCGATGATCGAGCAGCGGCGCAAGACTCGCCCACGACTTCTCGTTCATCCGGTTGCCTTCGTCGAGCACGCAGACGCCGCCGCGGATCATGGCGGTCACAAGTGGTGACGCGTGGTACTTGATGTGCCCGTTCTCGCCGAGCACAGGAGTGACGAGCAGGTCTTCCGGTCTCGTGTCCGCCGTACACTGATAAATATAGAGGTCCTGCTGCCGATGCCGGGCCGCTGCGATCGCCAGCGTTGTCTTGCCGATGCCCGGCGTACCGACAATTCGTGGAGCGAGCGGCAGGTCGGTTTCGTCGAGAACAATCCAGCAGGCCAGAAGCTGTTTCAGCGATTCGCCCTGGCCGATCCAGTTTCCGGCCGAGGTGTCGGGCGCACTCAGGTGGAGGTTGATTCCCCCGATGTGGACGGAATCTGTCATGTTGTCGTCGGTTCTGTTCTGGTTGAAGGTGCGATCGCAGTCTAAGGTTGACGCTGGACGGGTTTCTATGCGCCGGTGGCCAGGAAGGCAATGCGTCGAGAGTCTCACGAGTAGCGAGGTCCGCAAGGAATTGGCAAATCCCGATTTTTTGATCTTTTCTCGCGCGTGCTGTTGCAGTCCCGTGATCGCGTGATAGACTCCCCGCCGATACTTCACGCGATTGCGGGATGTCTTCGCGTTATTGCGTGATGTCAAGTGAGGAAGTGGTGAATCGCGAGCGCCTGCCGAAGTTCGACAGGATGTCTTCGCAGGAGATTCATTGTCTGGCTTCTGGTGTTCGGAGGCCGCCCTTTGTCTGTGTCTCAAAGTTTTGGAGAACAGCTATGGTGAAGCGAGTAAAAAAGGGATTCACGCTGATCGAACTGCTGGTGGTCATCGCGATCATCGCCGTTCTGGTCGCACTGCTTCTGCCTGCCGTGCAGCAGGCTCGTGAAGCAGCACGTCGGTCGAGCTGCAAGAACAACCTGAAGCAGATCGGACTGGCTCTGCACAACTACCACGAACAGGCCAGCACGTTCCCGCCGGGCTGGGTTGGTGTGGGCGACAGTAACCGAGCCACGATCACGTTGGAAAACGCATCGTCGATTGGTGTCTATGCCTGGTCTGTTCCGATTCTCGGCAACTTCGAACAGAGTTCGCTGGGCCGCAAGATGAACGTCAAAGGTCCGCACTCGGCCGCCACGAACACGGCCCAGGTGCAGTCAATCCTGACGGCCTTCCGTTGTCCGTCCGACGTGGGTGACAGCCAGATCGCCAATCCGACGGCTGGTGTCGCTGGCCGCTTCCAGGGGACATCGAATTACCCAGGGGTCTTTGGCGCCGGTATGCCGATTTGTGATGTTGGCCCGAAGGCCTGCCAGGGCATTTTCGGACAGAATACCCGGACGCGAGTCCGCGACATCAAGGACGGTACGACAAATGTCCTCGCCGTTGGTGAGCGTCGTCTGACGCGGTCGTCGGATGCGCTGGCGGGTGGTGGCTCCTTCAGTGGTTCCGGTGAGTTTGTCACGAATTCCGCTGGCCAGCTTGCCGGTCTGGCGACGTTCTGGTCGGGAGTTGATGGAATCACAACCGGCGGTTTTCAGGTCACTCAGATTGTCGGCACCTCGACAAATGGTGTGGCGACGAATCTGCCGACTGCTGGTAACGTCAATATTTCGACCTTCGTGCCCATGCTCATCAACAAGACGTCTCCGCAGCAGAGTGGGACAACGCCGGCGGGTGTGATGCTGACGCCGCCGCCGCCACGTCCTCTGGCTGGCGACTTCATCGATCTCAACAACGCCGGGTTCAGCAGTTGGCACACCGGCGGGGCTCAGTTCCTGCTGTGCGACGGCTCGGTCCGGTTCATCTCTGAGAATGTCGACTCGACGACCTTTATCAACCTGACCCGTCGTACTGACGGTCAGACCGTTGGCGCGTTCTAGTCGAGTCCTGCTCGGCAACAGTTTGAACGTGTGAATTCCGCCTGCCGGTCACGTTATGGTGTCCGGCAGGTTTTTTGTTGCGCTGTCCGTCGTTCAATGTGGAGATCGTGCCAGGCACAGAAGCACTGTTGAGCGACACCGACCCTCTAACGCTGCTGTGAGCTGGCTGTTTGTCCTGTCGGCGGTAAAGTGCGCTGTCCGCAGCAGGTTCACGGTGGCAGAGTGGCAGATCCGAATGGGCGCTGATTTCCCTGGGCTTCCGCAGTATCTTCCCACTCCTTAAGCGTTTCGGAGGTCGATGTTCAGGAGGCTGGTCATCGGTGAGTGCTGACGTTTCTGCTTTACTGACGCTGGGTGTGTATTCAGCCGTAGTGGTTGCTCTGGTTGTGCGCAGCGTGCTGAGGTCTCAGGACGGCTTCGGTGTCTGGTTTCTGTACACAATTGAGCGACTGTATGTGCCGTTGATGTTTCGCTGGCGCGCGACGAATGGACCGTCACCGCTCCCGTCATCCGGTGGGGCGCTGGTCATCGCGAATCACCGCAGCCCGATTGATCCGATGATGGTCTGGATGAATCACCATCTGCGGACGAGTGACGCCGACCGGGCGATCCGTGTGATTGGATTTCTCACAGCGCGGGAGTACTGCAGTCCGCCAGGGCTGGGCTGGCTGGTGCGTACGATGCAGAGCATCCCCGTCGACCGGAACGGGCAGGACATGGGGCCGACGCGCGAAGCCATCCGCCGGCTCAGAGACGGTCGTCTGGTGGGAATTTTCCCGGAAGGGGGGATCTCCATGGGGGCCGACCTCAGCGCGCCGAACACTGGGGTTGCGTTTCTCGCGCTGAAGGCCGGAGTGCCGGTTTACCCCGTCTATATTCACGGCACATCGTTCGACGAGTCATCCGGTATGGTTGCGCCATTTACTCGACGGCAGACAGTCCGAGTGACCTATGGATCGCCGATTGATCTTTCAGAGTATTCCTCACGCCGTGTCACGCAGGAACTGCTTGTCGATGTGACGAACCTGCTGATGTCCGAGTTGTCGGCGCTTGGCGGTGTCGGGTACACGACGGCGAGTCTTCCGGTCGAAGCGACGGCGAACAGCCGACTGTCGGTGGGTTCCGCGTCGCCGCAGCGTACGCGGGCGTGAGTCGTGATCCGTTCTGCCTTACCTCTGTGGCCACTGGCCGGGTCGACGGCAACAATGCCCGAGCGGCGCTGGTGGCGTCAGGCTCGCGAGGTCGATCGGATTTCCCGCGAACTCGAAACCGCATCTGATGCCGAACTGCTCAGTCAGGCTGCCTCGCTGCGATATCGGTCGCGCGGGGGTGAGCCGCTGGCGAGCTTGATTGTTCCTGGGTTTGCGTTGGTGGTCGAAGCGGCGCGGCGGCAAATTGGACTGAGGCACTACGAAGTCCAGATTGTCTGCGGCATTGCACTGCATCATGGCTGCATTGCCGAGATGCAGACGGGTGAGGGCAAGACGCTGGTCGCGACACTGCCGCTGTTTCTCAATGCGCTGCCCGGTCGGCCGGTCCATCTGGCGACGGCGAACGACTATCTGGCGCGGCGCGATGCCGAATGGATGCGGCCCGTGTATGAATCGCTCGGCCTGAGTGTTGGGGCGGTGACCGGTGAGCTGTCTCCGGCTGAGCGTCGTCGTGCGTACGACTGCGACATTACTTATGGAACGGCGCGCGAGTTTGGCTTTGACTTCCTGCGCGACCGACTGACGCTGTCGACATCCGGGCGGTCGGAGACGCCACTGTTTGCCGAGACGCTGACCGGTGGGCCGCTGGCTGCCGTCGCTGGTGATCTGGGGCGTGGACGCCGTCTGGTCGACGAGTCTGCCAATGCGCGGTCGACCATTCAGCGACTACCGCACGCCTTTGCTTTGATCGACGAGGCGGACAGTCTGCTGATCGACGAAGCGCGGACGCCGCTGATTGTCAGCGGGACGGACGACGATCCGGAGGCTCAGGAGACACTGTTCCGCTGGGCGGCGGCTGCAGCGGCTCGGCTCGACGGCGACGAGCACGTTGACCTTGACGCTGCATCGGGGCGTGTTGACTTGACGCGGTCGGGATACCGTTTTGTCCGTGCAATGACGAAGCCGGCATCAATTGCAGACGTGCCGATTTCTGAAATCATTGAAGCAGTCGTGCGTGCGGCTTATGTCGAGTCGTCACTGCAGCGGGATCAGCACTACGTCGTGCGGGATGGTGAGGTCCAGATCGTCGATGAATACACCGGCCGGATTGCCGATGGTCGTCGCTGGCGGAACGGTGTTCATCAGGCAGTCGAAGCGCGCGAGGGTGTGGCCATCACTCCGCGCACGCAGCACTGCGCACGCATCACTGTGCAGGAGTTATTTTCACTTTACGATCGCTGTTCCGGAATGACGGGCACGGCGTCCTCTGCCGCGCGTGAGTTTGCGTCGGTCTATCGTCTGCCCGTTGTGACAATTCCGCCGCGGGTGGCGAATCGTCGAGAAGCCTGGCCAGTGAAGGCGTACGCAACGTCCGACGAACGCTGGTCGGCGATCGTTGATGAAGTCGCCGCCGTTCATGCCCAGGGGCGGCCGGTGCTGATCGGCACGCGAACGATCGAGCAGTCCGAACTGCTGAGTGAGCTGCTGACGCGGGCTGGACTGCCCCATGAAATTCTCAACGCGCGCAATCATGCGCACGAGGCCGGGGTCGTGGCAGGGGCCGGGCACGCGGGACGCATCACCGTGGCGACAAATATGGCGGGCCGCGGTACGGACATCGAACTCGACGACGTTGCCGAGCAGGCAGGCGGGCTGCACGTCATCTGCTCCGAACTGCACGCGTCGGCGCGAATCAACCGGCAACTCGTCGGCCGCTGTGCCCGGCAGGGTGACCCAGGCTCGTACCGTCAGTTTCTGTCGCTTGAGGACGAGGTTCTGCGTCAGGGGCTCGGCGAAGCTGGTGTTACGCGGCTGCGGCGCGAGACGACTCGTCATCCGAACGTTGCCACCCGCGCGGCGTTGCGTGCTCAGAAGCAGCTTGAACGCCGGCACGAAGAAGACCGTCGGCTGCTGTTGCTTCATTCGCAGCAGCGAGCCACCCAGCTCATTCAACTCGGGCAGGACCCATACCTCGATGCCGTGTGATGTCGCCGTCGCGACTTGAGCGGGCTGCGGAATGCTTGCGAATTCCCACTGCCGGATCCGCGAGCGTGGTCGAGTCGCCGTCGATTCAGTACAAATCGGCGTCTGCTGATTCGAGGGCGATTCCAGAGTTGGACAACGCCACTTTGGCGAAATGTGCGAGGATACAAGCACGAATCGCAAGCGAGTGTGTTTGACGTAAATCACTCACTCGCTGGCGCTTCGTGCTTGTACGGCAACCGTAAGTGGCACTGTCCAACAGAGGAGGCGATCGGATTCCCGTTCGACCTGTTTCGACTTCCGCATTCTGATGCCGAGATACTCGCGCAGAGTTTCGGGTGGGATTGCCGAAAGTCTGCGCGACGCTCGCGACTGAAGCGGAATTCGGAAACCGCCCTTGTTCGCCTCAACGAAGACGACTACCTGCCGGAGGAACCTGCTGTGAATCGTTCGCTGTTTCTGTCTGCTGCTGTGCTTTCACTGTTGCTGGTTAGTCAGTCATCCGGTGCCGAGCTGACGGTTCCACAGGGATTCGCTCCGCTGTTCAATGGCAAGAATCTGGACGGCTGGCACGGTCGACCGCACTTTGATCCACACAAGCTGGCCGCAATGACGGACGAAGAGCGAACGAAGACGCTCGACGGCTGGTGGCAGGAAGCGACGCAGCACTGGACCGTCGAGAACGGCGAGCTGGTCAATGACGGCAAAGGTCCGTACCTCACGACCGACCGCGAGTATGGCGACATCGAACTGCTGATCGAATACCGCACGGTGGCGAAGGCGGACTCGGGCATTTATCTGCGCGGCAATCCGCAGGTACAGATCTGGGACTGGACGCGCGAGGGTGGCAAATGGAACCGCGGCGCGGATAAGGGCTCGGGTGGGTTGTTCAACAACGCAAAGCGTTCGCCCGGCCAGGAGCCGCTCGTTCTGGCTGATCGACCCTTTGGTGAGTGGAACGCGTTCCGCATCCGGCAGGTCGGAGCGCGGACCGACGTTTGGCTCAACGGCAAACTCGTCGTCGACAACGCGCTGATGGAGAACTTCTGGGTTCGTGGCACGCCGCTCGACCGAACCGGGCCGATTCAGTTGCAGACGCACGGTGGCGAGATTCGCTGGCGAAACCTGTTCGTCCGCGAAATTGGCGTCGACGAAGGGAACCAGTTACTCGCGGCTGCCGCGCCGGCTGGCTGGAAGTCGGTCTTCAACGGCGAGGACCTGAGTGGCTGGCAGGGCGACGTTGACAACTACGAAGTCGTTGACGGCGCAATTGTCTGCAAGGCCGGGCAGGGCGGCAATCTGCTGACGAAGGACGAGTACGCGGACTTCCAGGTGCAGTTTGAGTTTCGTCTGCCACCCGGCGGCAACAACGGTCTGGCGATTCGATTTCCCGGCGAAGGGCGACCGCATCTGCACGGCATGTGCGAACTGCAGGTCATCGACAGCGAACATCCGAAGTACGCGAACCTCGACACGCGGCAGTATCACGGATCGGCGTACGGCATGGCGCCGGCTCATCGCGGCTTCCTGCGGCCGACCGGCCAGTGGAATCACCAGCTCGTCACCGTGCAGGGTTCGAAAATCAACGTCGAGCTGAACGGCTCAGTGATTCTCGACACCGACCTGAGCACCGTGACCGAGTTCATGGGTGATTACGAGCATCCCGGTTTGAAGCTCAAGTCGGGTTTCTTTGGCTTCGCTGGGCACAATGATCCGGTTGCCTTCCGGAAAATCCAGATTCGTGAACTCGATCCGGCCGACGATGTCGCGACGCGAACGTGGCCGCAGTTCCGCGGGCAGAACAGTTCGGGCCGGGCGATCACCAGGGAGACGCTGCCGACGAAGATCGAACCCGGCAATGCGAAGTGGGCGACCGAACTGCCACCGGGTCACTCGTCGCCAGTTGTCTTCGAGGATCGCATTTACCTGACCGGCGTGCGCAACAACGAAAAGCTGGTGACGCTGGCGCTCGACCGTGAGACCGGCAAGGTGCTGTGGGAGAAGGTTGCGCCGCACGAGAAGCTCGAACAGATTCATCAGATCGGCAGCTACGCGCAGTGTTCGCCGGCCACGGACGGAAAAGTCGTTGTCAGCATGTTCGGTTCGTCCGGCCTGTTCGCATACGACCGCGACGGCAACGAACGGTGGCATCTGCGCATGGGGCCGTTTAACAACGAGTTCGGTGCCGGTACCTCGCCGATCATCACCGGCGATAAGGTCATCCTGGTGCAGGATCACGATACGGATTCGTTCCTGCTCGCCGTCGATAAGCACACGGGTCAGGAACTCTGGCGCACGGATCGTTCCGAGTTTCCCCGCAATTACTGCTCACCGATTCTGTGGGAAACCGGTGGTCGCCAGACAGTCGCCGTTGCGGCGACGCTGCGGGTGGTCGGCTACGACGTCGAGACAGGTGAAGAAGTCTGGACCGTTCGCGGTCTGTCCCGCGCCGTCTGCATGACGCCGGTCGTTGGTGAGGACGGCTGGCTGTACGTGGCCGGCTGGGCTCAAGGCGGCGATGTCGACAGCCGGATTTCGATTCCGGAATGGTCCGTTGCGGTCAAAGACTGGGACGCCGACAAAGACGGGACGCTCGAAGAGAAAGAGCTGCCAGCAGGAAATGATATCCAGCGCCGCTTTGGCCAGTTTGATCGTGATAAGACGGGCGCGATCACCGAAGCCGAGTATGTCTGGTATCGCGACGTGTTCGAGGTCGCCGTCAACCGCGTCATCGCGATCCGTCCCGGTGGCAGCGGCGACCTGACGGGATCGAATGTCGCCTGGGAGTACCGCAAATTCCTGCCGTTCTGCTCGTCCCCACTGGCGGTCGACGGCTACGTCTTTCTGGTCAAAAACGGCGGCATCGTGACGTCACTCAACGGCCACACCGGCGAACCGATCGAAACCGGCCGCGTCCCCGGCACCGGCAACTATTACGCGTCCCCGGTTACCGGAGACAACAAAGTCTACCTGGCCGATGAAAAGGGCCACCTCTCGGTGATTTCGTCCTACGCCGAATGGACGAAGTTGCACGACGTCGAATTCGGTGAAGCCATCTACGGAACGCCGGCACTCGTCAACGGCCGAATCTACCTGCGAACGAACGGGCATCTGTACTGCTTCGAGTAGGCAGCGGCCGAACGCACACAGACAGGCCGTCATCACATCTGGAAACACCTCAAGCCATCGTGCGTTTCCCATCCCTGCGGGTCAAAGAGTGAAGACGATGATCCGAACAATTCTGCTGTTTCTGCTGACCTGTCTACTCTGTGTTCCTGGTGTCACCTCGGCTGCTGACACACAGACGCAATCCGCACGGCCGAACATTGTGATCATCGTCTGTGACGACATGGGCTTTTCCGATCTCGGTTGTTTTGGCAGCGAGATCGACACGCCGAATCTCGACGCTCTGGCGGCGAACGGGTTGCGGTTTACGGACTTTCATAACAACGCGAAGT
>WGMU01000066.1 GCA_016124895.1 bacterium | reverse complement strand
CCGCAGACACCGAACCCCCGCCAGCCGCTCCTCTTCCTGAATCCGCTCGACAGCACCATCCATGACACACATCCCTGCCAACTTGACCAACACAGCCAATCAACAGAAACATGCGCAAATTCCGTGCCGAACACCATTGGGGCGAGCCAGCAGTGGCACCCATCTGGCCAATCGGAAATTTGTGGCCGACGCATTGCATACTCAGCTCATCCGTGTGAATCCGTGTTGATCCGTGGCTGAAAATCGAGACTTGCGGTTCGGCCGCGCTGTGTTGCTCGGAGCAGGACTTAACGCGCAATCGCCCTGGGGAGAGGACCAGTTACAGGTGAGGCCAGCCACGTTCAGTTTCACAGCTTATGGTCATCTGCGTCAGGAAGAGCGTCGGGTAGCGGCGGTTCGACCGCGTCTCCCACGCGAACCATGCCCGTCGGCCCCGCCGAAATCAGAACGGTATTTGTCGCCAGTCGATAGTCGTGATCGAACCTCGACGCCGTCGACCAGTCCGGTCGTGTCGAGCGTCGCAGTTGGGACAGCGACTTCTGAAATCCCGCGATCGGCTCACCTGTCTCTGGATGCCGCGTCGGGACGACGCAACGCTGACAGGGATTGATTCCCGCAAACGTCACCTCGCCGATGCGAAACGGAATCGTCTGACCGGGCTCGCCGAACAGGCGGTCTTCCCAGAACGCGGGGACACCGTCGATCACGAGATTCGACCGGAACCGACGGTGCGTTTCGTCACGCGAATCGATTCTGAGTCCGGCAGCCACGCAATCGAGTGACGCCGTAGAGATCACCGTTGGTCCCGGAGCCTGATCATCGTCCGGAAATCCGACGTCGTGGTCAGTTCGAATACTGAGTGGTTCGCCGAGCAGCCTGCTCAGCGCAGTGGCGAGTTCGTCGAGTTGAGTCCGAAGATCGAACTCGACGACCGCGGCCGGAGATTGAGAAACCTGCAACCGCGCGACGGCCGCGTCGAGATCGTACGAGACGCGGAGCGAGTGCAGTTTTGCAGAACGCTTCGCATTGAAAATCTGTCCGTCGCGGTCGAACAGTGCCAGGCGACGATCCCACTCCAGCGCCCCAGAAGGCAGAACGCGGCAATCAGGCACGTCAATGCCCGGCAGTGACTTGATCGGATACAGCGTGATGCGCGACAGGCGGACGATCATGAGGAAACCAGACAGACGGCAGTGAACGGACGGCTCGACGGAACGATGCCGTGACTGGGGTTCTCGAATCAGAAACCTGCCGATCCCGGCTCCGAGCAGCACGCGGTGGGCTGGTGGCAGGGCTAATCGGTCACCATTAGAATTCCGCTCGCCCTCGACCGCCACACAGCCTGACCGGCCTGAGACACTGACCATCAGCAGCCGGCTTTCTGTTAACCAGACAACTCTCCAGCAGACCATGAAGGAGCACTCTCATGAAGGACCCGATTCGCGTTGCCGTGACAGGAGCCGCCGGAAACATTGGCTACGCTCTGATTTTCCGCCTGGCTTCCGGAGCCGTCTTCGGTCCCGATCAGCCTGTCATTCTGCATCTGGTCGAAGTCCCGCCGGTTCTGCCCGCTCTGGACGGAGTCGAAATGGAACTCGACGACTGTGCCTTCCCGACGCTGGCCGGAGTTGTCAAAGCCAGTAGCGATCGTCTGGAAGAGGGCTTTGCCGGCTGCAATCTGGTCCTCTGCGTCGGCAGCATTCCGCGTAAGGACGGCATGGAACGCGGCGATCTGATCCGTGTCAACGGTCCGATTTTCACCAACACCGGCAAGGCAATTAACTCGGCTGCCGCGAAAGATGTTCGCGTGCTCGTCGTCGGCAATCCCTGCAATACAAACTGTCTGATCGCGATGTCGCATGCGCCCGATGTCCCGCGCGACCGCTGGTACGCCATGACGCGACTCGATCAGAACCGCGCGACAACGCAGCTCGCGCAGAAAGCCGGACGCACGGTTTCCGACGTCCAGAACGTCACGATCTGGGGCAACCATTCGGCTACACAGTACCCGGATTTCTACAACGCGAAGATTGGCGGCCAGCCGGCTCTGGACGTGATCGGCGACGAAGCCTGGCTGCAGAACGACTTCATCGCGTCCGTGCAGAAGCGCGGCGCGGTGGTCATCAAAGCCCGCGGAGCATCCAGCGCTGCGTCGGCTGCAAACGCCGCGCTCGACAGCGTTCGCGACATCTTCTTCCCGACGCCGGCCGGTCAGACTTTCAGTGCGGCGGTCTGCAGCGACGGCAGCTACGGCATCGACGAGGGCCTCATCGCCGGCTTCCCGCTGACGAGCGACAGCAGCACCTGGTCGGTCGCCCAGGATTTTGAACACAACGCGTTTGCTCAGGAAAAAATCGCCGCAACCGTCGCCGAACTGAAGTCAGAACGCGACACTGTCCGCGACCTGCTGCCGTAAACCATGCGACAGACTCTGGCTTCGGGCCTCTCCTGAACTCAGTCTGCATCGTCGGACTTCTGTCTCACGCGAAGTCGCTCAGACGCGAAGAAAGAAACGCAGCGCTTCTTTCTGGCCTCGCGTCTGAGCGGCTTCGCGTGAGTTCTTCAGTTGGACAGCGCCACTTTCAGTTGCCGTACGAGTACGAAGCGCAAGTGAGTGAATCCGTTACGTCAAATACACTCGCTTGCGCGTCGTGCTTGTATTCTCGTCTCCGGCGTCAAAGTGGCGCTGTCCAATCAGGACTCCAGCGCCGGTCGCGGAATGGTGGTTTCCATTTCGTCCTGCGGCAGTGACTGGCTGGTATCGGCGTCGACCTCCAGCATCCAGTCGCGGATGTCTTTTTCGTACGTGCTCGACAGGTCGCTCTTCACGAGTTCCTGTTCGATGGCCAGGACGCCTTCCTCAGAGAGTCGTGCTTCGTCGGCGGTGGAGAACCGGCAGGACGGATCTGGATTGACCAGACGCCGCAACAGTGGAATCAGCAGGTCCGAGTACGCGAACTCCTCTGGCGGCAGGTAGCGGGGCAGTTCGTCGAGGATGCCCTTCTTTGCAGTCAGCAGCCGGGCGTACCGCATTCCACCGAAGGGATGTGTGCCCGAAAGCACTTCCAGCAGGATGTAGCCCAGGCTTGCCAGGTCCGTCTGGGGCGATGCGGACTCGCCTTCCAGGACTTCCGGCGCGGCGTACTCGGGCGTGCAGGGAATCTCTTCCGGGACGTCGTCCAGCGACAGTGCGGAACCGATATCGATCAGTTTTACGCTGCCGCTGCGTTTGAGCATGATGTTCGATGGCTTGAGGTCGTTATGCACGATCCCGTTGCGATGCAGCGCTGAGAGCCCGGCCAGACAGGCGCGGATGATCGCGATCGCCAGCGCTGGTTTGACGCGTGGCTGAGTGCCGCCGGCAGTGACGATGTGCTCGTTGAGCCGCGTCCAGCGACGCCGTGTCGCCCGCTGCTGAATCTGCTGCAGCGAATCCGGAGTCAGCAGGCAGCGCAGGTCGTAACCGTCGACCCATTCCATCTCCATCAGCGAGATGCCGTCGACCTCCCAGACGTTGTGGACATCGACCAGATTGTCGTGCTGAATGTGGGCGACGGTCGAGGCGACGCCTGTGATCCGCTGCATTTCCCGCCGGTACGCATCACGGCTTTCGTAAGGTTCGGGCGAGAACAGTTTCAGAGCGACTGGCAACTGGAACCCTGCCGAGCCCGAACGATGACTCAGGAAGACCGCTCCCTGACCACCGGCCCCGATCTGCCGTTCGAAGTCCCGCGACGCGCTCCATTCCATGCGCCCGCGGCCGAGCAACGAGTCATACGCGCCGAGCAGCCGCAGGGCATCGTTACTTTGTTTCATCACAGACTCCGTTCGATGGCAACGTGGCAGGTCAATCAATGCCCTTCGATGCCGAGCACACGGTCAATCTCCGACGCCGAATTATCAAGCGGTACTGGCAGACCGTCTTCAACCGTCACATGGCCGGCCCGGTTAATGAAGAAGACGTTTTCAATCGGCTTCTCGTTCGCTTCGTCAAAACTGTTCCAGCGGCGGTGAGCGGACCAGATCGGCGGCAGATCGGTCACAAACCTGAATGAATCGGGGAATTCGAGTTTCTCGTTCTGCTGCGGCAGTGCGGAACTGACCGCAACCACCATAATGCCACGCTTTCTGATCTGGTCTGCGTGAGACCGCAGATGCTGCAGTGTTTGACTGGCTTCCGCGCCGGCCTCGCCGTCAAAGAAGACCAGCAGCAGGGCCTGACGTCCGAGGTAGCGTTCGAGACGGAAGAAACCGCTCGATTCTGTCTCTGTCGTTTCCGTTGCCTCGAACGACGGAGCTGGCCGCAGCGCGTAACGGGTCAGCCGCGGATCGGGCGGCGGGTAGGTCTGACTCTGTTTCCAGACGACGGCGGCGATGATCAGGGCAGCCGCCAGCGGGAGGACAAGGATGCGGGGTTTCACACCAGTTGTTCCGTTCTGCGAACCGTTCTGTTGCGGGAAGGCTCTATCGGCGAGACGATCCGCATCGCGTCGCGACAGGCGTTTCGTACGGAGCTGATCGTCGCAACTTCTGGCGAGTGGCTCAAAGGTCCCGTCGCGCAATTCGCCGGGAGTTTCGGCTGATCGCCGAGAATCCGGGGCAACGTTCGCGACGACGGGGAGAATGTCATCCCGCAGTCGCTTTTCAGCAGGAGTCACTCGCCGAATGGGCAGTGTATCGACAACGTCCGAACCCGTCCTCGCTGGTTCGAGAGGATTCAGTCAGGAAGAAGTCCGGCAGTTTGAGGAGCATGGCTTTGTCATCGTCCGCGGTCTCGGTTCCGACGAGTTCTGCACACGGATGACGCAGGTCACGCGCGAGCATCTCGACCGCGAGATCTCACCGGTCGAATTCGAGGCCGAGGTCAACTACCCCGGCGCACCGGCAACGCTCGATTCCCCCGGCGGCCGAACGATTCGTCGGCTCAAGCAGACGCACTCGCGCGACATCGTGTTTACCGAATGGATCCGTTCGCCTGAGTTACTGACGCGGCTGTCGCAGCTGCTCGGCCCCGATGTCGTCATGCCTCTGGCGCATCACAACTGCGTGATGACCAAACAGCCGCAGCACAGCAGCGAAACCGGCTGGCATCAGGACATCCGTTACTGGTCATTCCAGCGTCCGGAACTTGTCAGCGTGTGGCTGGCGCTGGGCAGCGAGTATCCGAAGAATGGCGGCCTGTGGGTCGTGCCGGGTTCGCATCGGATGGCGTTTGATCGGACGCAGTTCGACGACGCGATGTTTTTCAAACAGGACGAGCCGCGCAATCAGCCGATTCTCGATACCGCGGTCCCGGTTGAATTGAATCGCGGGGACGTGCTCTTCTTCCACTGCCGCACACTGCACGCCGCGTCGCGTAACGAGAACGCCGAGACGAAATACTCGGTCGTCTTCACGTTCCGCTCCGCTGACAACCCGCCGCTTCCTGGCTCCCGCTCCGCCCGCAGCGGCGAACTGCTGCTGCCGAGAACGGAGTGAATCGCAGTCTCTCAGAGTATTCTTTCGATTCCGCACCTCCGGGCTGCAAGTTTCAGTCCGGCAGCCAGAGCTTCGATTCGCTGCCTGAAGACGAAGTTGATTCGGTCAAAAAGATCCCGCTCGCACTTTCACCGGGAATCGGCAGGCTCAGATCCTGCAGCACGGGGGCCATCGCGCTGCGGATTTCCGGCAGCTTTCCGCCGAAGTAGTTCCAGAGTTCGTCGATCAGGCCGGGCAGAGCCTCATCGCTCCGATCTTCCACGCGGAACTGGAACTCACGCATCGCCCAGTTGAGCCGTTCCTCAAACTGGTCGGTCGCATCGACTTCCTCGCGCGCCTGCCTGATCCACTTGATTGCTTCCTCGCGGTATCCCAGATCGCGGCAGACCTGCGAAATTGTGCGCAGGAACGTCCTGCGGTCGATGATTTCCAGATTATCGAGATTGCGTTTGCCGACTTCGGTCAGCACGGCATAAGCGAACGGCTGATGTCGAATCAGCAGAGCCCGGTTGACGATGTGCGCAAGCTGCTCGTCCGACAGCTTTTCAATCGGCAGCCGATGTGACTCCATGACCGACAGCGAGTTGAGCGACAGATCGTCGGTGACCTCGATCTGCTTTTCCGGCGCGATGTTCAGCGACTGTCGGAACGCAGTCATGTCGACATACAGCATCGCGACGTCACTGACTGCTTCCAGTACGTGAACTGCGGCAGCGAGTTTGATTCGCAGCGAGTCTTCGGTCGCGGCCTCGCGCGGCGTCTTGCCTCCCAGACGGTTGAGCGGCGTATTCGCCCACGTCTCGGTGACAAAGCGAACGGCGTTCTGGCGGGCCATGTCGCGACGCGTGCTGATGTCAATCCGGACTCCGTAATACTCCTTCTCCTGCGCGCCTGCGAGTTCCTTGAGCATCAGGCGGACGGGGCTTTCCACATACGCTTTGCCGTCTTCCGTTTCACCTTCTTCCGGCGGCAGGAGCTGCGCTCCCAGCGTTTCCTGAATGAGTGTGATCGCTCTGGCGCGGTCGTCATCGTCGGAACCGATCACCGACAGCACTCCGCGCGAGCCGTCCTGTGTCGCCAGGTCGAAGACTGAAATCTCTGCCAGAACGATCGGGACGTTGTCGTCCGAAACCGGGACATCAATGTCGGGTGCCGGCTTATCGAGTGCCAGATAGCGGCCAACAACTTTCGGATTCTTCTGCTCCTGATCGGGTGGATTCTGCAGTCGTTCCAATCGGTCGCAGTCGTCGAGCCGCGATAGAGACGCCGATGTTGAATCCAGCCGGAACCGCGCCGCGTTGATCTTGATCTGATCTTCGACCTGCGGCAGTTCGAGCAACTGCGCCAGCGTCTCACACTCGACGGCCACTTCGTAATTGACGTCCATTGCGAGCAGCGCGGCCTTATGCAGTGCGAGTGCCGCACCGACGTGATCCGTATCCCAGGCATAGCAGAGGCCGATGTTTTTCCACACCGCCCAGTTACCAGGGAGCTGTTCGGCGATCTTCTCGAACAGTTTGACAGCGATTTCCCAGCAACCGAGTGTCGACATCCGGACGGCGGTCTTCAGATCCTTCTCGATTTCCTCAGTCGGTTCGATTGGAGTGAGCTGATGTGGCCCGCGCATTGGATACGGAATTTCCGGAGCACCGTCGATTGTCATCAACTGCTGAAACAGTGCCTGCCGTTCGCGGGCGTCGGTTGACAGTCGCAAAGCCAGCGCCGTGTGCTCGCGTGCCGACATTGACGAGCTGCGGTAAACCTCTTCGGCAATCTGGGCGGCCAGTGATCCGATCAAATCCGGAGCCGTGGCCGGGCAGACCTGAAACGCGCGGTAGATCTCCGGCTTGGCTTCGTGAAAGCCAACATCCAGAAACCGCGCATAAGCCAGCAGTCCGTTCCCCGTCCCGCTGTTCGGGTTGTCTTTGAGAAACTCGCGCATCGTGCTTTCGGCTTCGTCAAACCGCTGTTCTTCCATCAGCAGTTGAGCACGCGTGATCGGCACGATGGGGGCGTCCGGGGCCTTCTCGGCAATCTTATCCAGCGCCTGCAGCGCCAGTTCGATCTGCTGGTTCTCGTGCAGCCGGGCGACCCGGTCCATTTCTTTCAGAGCGTCGCCGCAGCAGAACTTGACCTTCTTGCCGCTGCCACAGGGGCAGGGCGAGTAGACATCCATTGACGAAGACATTGTGTTTCCCTGGCTGAAGTCGACCGATATGAAAATACGCAAGCCGCTCAGTCAGACGACTCGGACTCAGGCCCGATGTCGACGGCTTCCGCCGGTCACACAGCCCGCCCTCAATGCAGGCCCACCGTCACCGTCGCAGCGGCTCGTGAATCAACAGAACTTTCCCCACCGCACGACGACCGCGTCACTCGGCCTGCCAATGATGCAGCGCAGGCCACCAGGCTCGCGGGCGGGACGCCGGATCGTAGGGAATCCGCCTCGACAGCAACAGGGCCGCGAATCGGCAAACAGCCCTCTCGATTTCCCTGTTGCTCGGAGCCGATTCTGCCGGGTGTACCGTTTGCATGACCGAGTCGGCGTGGCGAACCAGCCTCGGTGAATGGCCGCACTGGAAATCTCAGCCAGCCTCGCGTACAGAGCTAATCTTCGTGACGAGAGGAAACAGCGACCACGTTCACGACACACGGAGATTCTTATGGCAGGCAGCCTTCGACGGCTGTGGCAACTGTTGCGACGCTCGGGTCTGCGAGCGGTCATCCGGCTGCTGATCGATCGAGCAGGGAAAGCGTTGTATGGCCGCCAGGTCATGGAGCTTCTCTGGCTGGAATCATCGCGCGTAAAGCTTTCTCTGGAACACGATCCGAAGTTCGAGTTTCGACAGCTCGACACCCACGAAGTCGCTGCGTACGCACGAGATCCCGCCAACGATCTGGACGCTCAGATGATTGATCGCGCGGCTGGCGGGCGAGACCTCTGCTTTGCCTGGCTGTGCAACGGCCGACTGGCTTCGTACGGGTGGTACGCGTTTGACGGAATCGAAGCGGAGCACAACGCTGGCGTTGCGCTGTCTTATCCATCAACGGTTGCCTGCATGTACAAGGGCTTTACGCATCCGGATTTCCGCGGCGCGAGACTGCATCCGATCGGCATGGGTCTCGCGCTGCAGAGGCTTCGGCGGTTCGGTGTGACCAGTCTGATTTCGACTGTCGACTGGACGAACGAGCGATCGCTCAAAAGCTGCGACCGGCTGGGTTACGAACGTCTGGGCCGTTTCGTCACAACCGGTGGTAACGCATTTCGACTGCAGCGATTTCCGCAGACTGCGGTCGAGCGCGGAGTTCAGGTCGGTGCAGGCGCCGCACCGGGAACTCGTCACCGGAACAGGTTGTCTCGCGAAGCGGTCGATCAACTCGCGGAACCCGTCACAGTGTGAGGACGTCGCCAGTCCCACGCGAAACTGGCGACGACTCGTTGGCGAGTGCTACTTCTGTGCGAGCGCCTTGTCGATTGCGTCCAGCACTTCGGGTGAATCCGGCTGCGTGCCGGTGCGGAAGCGGGCGATGACTTTGCCGTCGCGGCCGATCAGGAATTTCTCGAAGTTCCATTTGACCGGGCCGGTGTCCTTCAGGCCGGTTTTGCCGGACGTCAGGAACTTGTACAGCGGCGCAGCCTTGTCGCCGTTGACGTCGATCTTCGAGTACATGTCAAAGCTGACGCCGTAGTTCTTCTTGCAGAAGTCGGCGATTTCCTCGTCGGTGCCGGGTTCCTGTTTGGCGAACTGGTTGCAGGGGAAGCCGGCAACGACCAGGCCTTTGTCTTTCAGTTTTTCGTACATCGCTTCCAGTGGCTCGTACTGCGGTGTCGCGCCGCATTCGCTGGCCGTGTTGACGATGAGCAGAACCTTGCCTTTGTACTCGCTGAGGGCGACTTTCTTACCCGTCAGCGATTTCATGGTCTGACTGTAAATCGGGTGCTTGTCTTGACTGCCCTCGTCGGCCAGAAGTGTCGAGGCAGTCGCGACTGCCAGGAGGGTGCAGGCTGTGATGAGCGTTCGCATGGTGGGGGCCTTTCAGGCTGGGAAGGGAATACGAACAGACCGGTCTGGTTTGCTCGCGGGAATGTTCGATTGTTGGATGAGGCGTCAAACTGGTCGGCTCAGCAGCAGTTGCCGCCGGGGCTGCAGCAGTCTTCTGCGGGCAGAACAGTCAGAGAGATCGAGTTGCGCCCTTTGGTTTCCCGTGGATCGCGAATCGCCATCTGGCGACAGTCGAACGCGTTCGCAGCTTCGAGCGGAATCTGCTCAGCCGGTTCGACGGCGAGGATTGAGTCAGCGTACGGAGGCTGTGTGTAGATGTGAAACGTCTTGTCGCACACGACCATCCGCTGCCCACGGATCAGTTTGTGACCGTCGTCGTCAACGACGCTCTTCCACGGGCCGGTGTAAATGACGGCCTGTCTGCGATCGAGGCACGGGCCGTCTTTCCCCTTCCAGGCACGAATGGTCACGCTGCGGAATTCAATGCCATGCACGACAGCCCACGGTTCGTCCTGCCGCTTGACGATTTCGATGCCGTAAAAACCAGCGTCTTCGAACGCCTGCAGAAACTCGTCCTCGCGAAACGCGCCACTCAGACAGCCGCTCCATAGTCTGGGATCGTTCCGCAGCGAGTCGGGCACGGTTTCATCGGAAACGATATCGCTGATGACGGTCCGCCCGCCGCGTTTCAGCACGCGGTGCATTTCGCTGAAGAGCTGCCGTCGATCGTTCTGGCGGACAAGGTTCAGCACGCAATTCGAGACAATGACGTCGATCGAGTCCGACGCGATCATCGGCTGCGTATCCCGCAGCAATTGCGCGTGCGCTTCGACGTTCAGCCAGTCACTACTGCTGCGAACGGGGTGCTCGGTGAGGTACTGATCCATCTGTTCGAGGCTGAGCTGCAGATCCTGAATCCGCCCTTTGTGGAACTCGACATTGCTGTATCCGAGCGTCTCTGCCATTTGAGTCTGGTAGCTGCGGGCGAGACCGAGCATTTCGTCGTTGAGATCGACGCCGATGACCCGCCCCTGCGGTCCGACAACCTGCGCCGCGATGTAGCAGATCTTGCCGCCACCGGAACCGAGGTCGAGCACCGTTTCGCCAGGCTCGACATACTGCGATGGATCGCCGCAGCCGTAATCGCGATCGATGATTTCCTGCGGAATGATTTCGAGATACTGCGCGTTGTAATTAACCGGACAGCAGAGCGCGGCTTCCTTTGCCTGAGCTGCTGCGCTGTAGCGACTGCGAACGGCTTCCTCGACATTCAAAGGTGTTTCCGGGGCAATCGCTGCCTGTGACTCAGTCACGGTTTTCTCCAGTTCTCAACAGCAACAGAAGCGACAGACGCAGTCAAACCAACTCGCCGATGGGGCCGATCCAGCCTCTGAAATTACCGGCGTTCCAACGTCACGGAGCAGTTGGCTGACTCACGAAGACGGGCGGGAGAAAGGCAACTTCCGACCCGCCGCTGTGCAAGGGATGGCACTCTGGCAGTCGAACCGGCACAAGTCCAGTGATGCCGCAGAGGTCTCAAACGGTCGGCTGCGAGCGTTCGAGTCACGTCGCCGGATGCTGGTTTGAGCGTCAACTCGTGGACCGATTCGGCCCGAGATGCTATACCGCCGGGCTGATTTCGGCCTTGAAAACCCGCCTGGAGACTCTGCGTGATCAATCGATTTCCGATCTGGCTGTTCCTGCCTGTTGCCTGCTGCGGACTGCTGACTGGCTGCAGTTCGGAAAAGCCTGCTTCGACAGAAACGCAACCGGCCGCTGTCCCTGCGCCCGAGCACCCGGATAACCCGTCGTCAGCACCGGCTTTTCAGGGGATGGGAATTCCGATTCGGCAACACACAAACGGTTCGATTCTGGAAGTCGACTACCGCGGCAAAGAGCCGACGGAATCGATGCTCCAGCCCCTGGCCGGACTGTCAAATCTTGAATCGCTACTGCTCAATGACGCAGAACTGCCTGACCTCGTATTCAGATACATTGGCCAGATGGGCACGCTGCGGAATCTGGACCTGCGCGGCGCAACGGTGACGAATCAAAACCTGGAACAACTGGTGGGCCTGACGAAGCTCAAGGCGCTACGGCTGTCCGGTAAGAGCGGAGCAACTCAGGTCGACGACGACGGGCTCGTTCACATCGGAAAGATGACCGGCCTGAAAGTTCTGATGCTCGACTATTTGTTTGTCAGCGAGATCGGACTGGAGAAGCTCAGCGAATTAAAGAATCTCGAAGAGCTTTATCTGGCCGGCACTCTTGCAGGAGACGACGCCGTCGCTCTGCTGAAGCAGTTTCCGAAGCTGAAAAAGCTGCGACTCTCGCAGACGCAGGTATCGAGTGACGGTCTGGCCGCACTGCAGCACCTACCCGAGTTGCAGGAACTGGACGTCAGCGAAAACAGCCTGATCGATGACAGCGGACTGGCCCATCTGAGCGACCTGAAGCAGCTTCAGAAACTGAATCTGTGGCGCGTTCAGGTGACGGATGCGGGGATCGCGCATCTGGCCGGGCTGACGAATCTGACGTCGCTCAACCTCGACAATACGCAGCTCAGCGATTCCGGTTTGTCCGCGCTGAAAGACATGCAGAAGCTGGAATTCCTGCACCTGGGATCAACACTTGTCGGCGATGCGGGGCTCTCTCACCTGGAAGGCCTGACTGCGCTGAAGGATCTCAAGGTCACGCGAACTGCCGTGACGGCTGAGGGCGTCGCGGCGCTGCAGAAGAAGCTGCCGAACACTGAGATTCAGCTCAAATATATCGAGGGCGAATGACTCATCGTTCTGCGGCAGTGCCTCAGCGATTGAACAGTTTGTCCCAGCCGAAAATCGGTCCTGGGCTGGACTGAGGTGCGGACCGGCCGACCGGCTGTTGAAAGTCGGCCTGCCGGACACGGGACGGCTGGCCGGCCGCTTCACCGGTCTGCTGAATGCTCCGGCCGCGGGTTGCTCGCTGGCTGGATCCACTAGCCGGACGATTTGCACTCTGGCCAGAGGGTATTCTGCTCTGTGCAGAATTCAGCAATGCACTGCGCGGCAGGTCCGGATTGATCGGCTGCAGAAATGCGTCGTCCTGTGGAACCGGCGTATCGAACTGATCGAGCTGAATCGGGGCCTCGAAGTTGAGGTCTGCGGTCGTGGGTGAAGCCGGTTGGGAAGTTTCCGGTCTGGCGATGATCTCAGGAACGAATGCCGGCTGCGAAGTGGTCTGACCGGCGGGAGCCAGAGGTTCGATCGGCAGAGCGGTTGCCGCTGCCGCTTCGGACGCAGGAACGTCTTTCGGCGCCGGGACTGTAGCGGGAAGCGTGACTGGCTCATCCGGCAGCAGTTGGGAATTCGACGCTGGCGGCACAGTTTCGTCGTACTGAAGTCCGCCGGTTTCCGGTTCCAGCGGCAGAATTGCCGTCTTGTTGTCCGGTCGAGTGCTGTCTGGTTTTGAGGGATCGGTCGGTGTCGGAACGGCCTCGATGTTTTCTTCCGGTGGCGCGGACGGAGCTGACTGAGGCAACGGCATCGGAGTGATCTCGCCGTTCCACTCGTCAGTCATCTCGCACTCAGGACATTCCAGAACAAACTCGTCCGGTTCGGCGTCGAGGAATGGTGCATCGAAGGCAAAGCTGCGTTCCCAGGCGCGACGCATTGCGTCTTCGTACGCTTCTTCGGTCCACAGACTTTCGGTCAGGTAGACGTTGCGGTCGTACAGAATCGTTCCCTTGCGGAAGTTCAGATCATTGAGTGCCCGGTTGTAGCTGACCAGGCTGGAGAAGTAGGCGATCTCAGCCTGCGCGAAGCTGATCTGAGCCCGCAGCAGCAGGTCGACTGTCGTTCGGCCGACGCGGTATTCGGCCTCGAATGCAGCGACTCGACGTGCCGCGGCTCGACGCCGGTTGAAGTTCGTCTTCGCAGACTGGTAAGCCTGCGCGACCTGCTGGAAGGTCGCCGCCATTTCGTAGCTGATTTCCTTTTCCTGCTCGGCCAGCAATGAACGGGCTTTTGCAATGCGGTGTTCAAGGTTCTGCACCTGCGTCGTCGCGGCACGGAAGCCGATCGGCATACTGAATTCGAAACCCAGTCCCCAGCCCTGAAAGTCACCACTCCAGAGTGAGCCATAAGCGCTGTGGAACGGCGTGGGATCGTCTCCTGTCAACTGGTCTCCATAGCCGTTGGCTTCGTAGCGGGCGACGAAATCGAGTCGCGGTCGGACGAGCATTCCAGCGGCTTCGTGCTGCAGCTCCAGGCTTTTGATATTCCATTTCTGACGACGCAGTTCCGGGCGGTAGGTCAGCGCTTCGGTCAGCGAGACGTTCCAGTCGGAAGAAATCTGAGCGGTAATGGGATCGTCAATCGGTCGCAGAACCGTCTGGTCATTCACCGGCAGACCCATCAGGCGTCGCAGCCGAACTTCGGTCTGGTACAGGCCGGCCAGAGCATTTTCGCGTCGAGCACGCGTTTCGAAGTAGTTGTCCTGAGCCTGCGCTTCGTCAGCGGCTCCAATTTTTCCGACGTCTTTGTTGGCACGAACTTCCCGCCAGGTCTGGAGGGCACTGCGGGTCGCGACCGACTCAGCGTCGTACGTCCGGTAGGCGAGATACAGTTCCCAGTAAGTGTCTTCCGTGTCGCGAATCAGTTGCTGCACCGAACCTTCAAAATCGGCGAGGCTGATATCAGTACGGATTCGAGCGATGACCACACCCTGATTTACCAGCGGCGTGCTCTGCAGCGTCGGACGTTTGGCAATGGGACCAGCGATCCGCGTGTACCGGGTTCCGGCTCCCTGCAGCAACGGTGTACGAAACTCGGCGCCAAATGTCGGCAGCCCCTCGTCCTGGCTGGCGTTCGCTCGCGAGGTGTACTGCGAGAAGAACGGCCGGACCGAGGTGTTGTTTGTATTGTCCTGGGTGTAGAGCCAGTTGTGCTGCAGCGTGAACTGGGAACCGTCGGCAAAGATTTTCGAGAGTCGCGAGCGGAAGTCGCCGAAGTCCTGATGCCGACCTCTGGGGCCGGTGATGCCTTTCGGATCGAAGCCCGTCGTTGTGGTGTCAACCGGAGTCTCTGTCACGCCGGTCATCAGGCTGGTCGTAAACGTGGCGTCGAATTCCGAGAGAGCCGCCTGCACACCGCCCTGACCAAACAGCAGGTTGGTTTCCTGAATGGCGATATCGTGGATTGAGCTGGTGAAGTCGGGATTGGTGAGCAGCCGGTTGCCGCTGTTGAGGAACTGCGCGTTGTCACGGATGACTTCGGCGTTCAGCAGCGCCGTTTTCAGGGCGTCGTCGAGCTTCAAGTCAGCGATGTCGTCCTTGCGCGGGTGTCCGATCCGCCGCGGCTCGTCAGTCGTCGTCACTTCCTGCGGAGATTCCTGTCCGACATCCGGGTAATCAATCTTCGTCGATTGATCCTTGTAGTACGTGATCTCCCGTTCGTCGCCCCAGAAAAACAGCTCATCGTTGCTGGTCATACAGCCGGAACTGAGCGCAGAAGCCGCGGCCAGACAAACGAGACCTGCTCGTGCCAGAAAACCACTGGTTCGGGAAGCTTGCAGATCCTGCCGGGAGGATGACAACTGCCGGATTACTGAGCCTGAGCGGAGCCGAAACGCCATCGATTCGTCCTCGGTGTGTCCAGAGCCGCAGATCTCTGCTGAAATCTGCGTCGAGTTCGCGCAGTACAAAATGCGCACTGCACGACGGAAAAACCGCTACAAGCGTTATCGACGGAATAATCGGCAAACTTTGACATTCCTGCAGAGAGTGAACGCAATCGTCGCACTCGGCGACGCGCAGAGGGTCGACGCGGATGCGACGACAGCCACGTACCTGTCTGGATGGGAAGGACAGGTCGTCGGAGTACTATTGCGAAGAATCGGAGGCCTTGGCTATTTCGGACGTTTGCGGTTCAGCCAGTAGTCGGGCCATTCGATGTGGTGCGCCTCGTAGCGGGGCCAGTTCCAGGCTGGCCAGATCGGGGCTTCCTGCCGGACGTCGTTGTAGATCGTCTGCATTTTCTGCTGCAGGGTGGCCAGAAGCTGCGGGTGGTCGGTGCTGACGTCGGCCGTCTCCGCGGCGTCGGTGCTCAGGTTGTAAAGCTCGAAGCCAGTCAGTTCGGCGGTTTTGAGATCGGCGATCTCTTCCGCAGTGATGCCGCCACTCGGCCTCGGGGATGGGACGTTGAGTCGGGCACAGAGTTTCCAGACGCCGTCGCGAATGGCGACTTTGATCTCGCCACTGGCGCGGTTGAAGTGCCAGTAGAGCGGTTGTTTGCGGTCAATGGGGCGACCGTCGAGAACAGGCAGAAAGCTCGTCCCGTCGAGTGCCCGGTCGTCTGGCGTTTTGACACCCGCGATCTGGCATACGGTCGGCAGAGCGTCGACGCCCGAAACCGCCTCACTGCTGACTGATCCTGGTGTGACATGTCCCGGCCACTGGATCAGGCCAGGAACTCGGATTCCTCCTTCGTAGAGGTAGCCCTTCCTGTCCCGCAGCGGGCCGGTCGAACCGTGCGGGTGCATCCCGGTGATTGCCGGACCATTGTCGCTGGTGAAGAAGATGAAGGTGTTGTCGCGTGCGTCGAGTCGCTCCAGCGTGGTGAGCAGCTTGCCGAAGCCGGCATCGAGTTGCGAAACGTTGCCGTGGTGTGCCGAGAAGCTGGGATCGTCCGACGGGTAGAGATCAGAGAAGCGTTTGTCGGTAGCGATCGGCTCGTGAGGCTCGTGAAAGCAGACGAAGAGAAAGAACGGATCGGACGAGTTCCCTCGCGATTCGAGCCAGCGGGTGGCTTCATCGGCAACGAGGTCCGCCGAGTAGCCCTGAAGTGGTCCGACTGGCTTGCCATTACGCACGAAGTTGACGGGGTTGCGATGATTCGGCAGCGCGTTGTTCTGCGTTGCGAACCAATGGCTGAAACCGTGATCCCACGGCTGTGGCTGAAACGCGATATTCGCGGCGATTTCTCCCGTTGGCTTGCCCTCGGCGTCGACGAGCGGTGAGCCATCCGCTTTGACAAACGGAGTTCGTCCGCCCAGCAGATCGCCGCTGAGGTGCCACTTGCCGACGTGACAGGTGTCGTAACCGGCGTTGCGGAGCAGTGCCGCAATCGTCAGTTCCGACCGCTGCAGGTGCATCGGCGAGTACACCGGAATCCAGTTGAAAATGCCCAGTCGGGTCGGCGTGCGGCCAGTCATCAGACCAGCTCGGGACGGCGAACAGTTCGCATGGGCGGCGTAGCAGTCGCTCAGCTTGAGCCCCTCGGCGGCGAAGCGGTCAATGTTTGGTGTCCTGATGCTCGGATTTCCGTAGCAGCCCAGGTCGCCATAACCAAGATCATCCGCGAGCACGATGACGATGTTCGGTCTCGCTGCTTTCTGGTCTGCAGAAGCCGGCTCGGCCGCCGACAGCGATGCGAGGGTCTGGCACAGAAGGATGCCACACAGAATCGTTTCAACAGGACGAGACATGGCTGGGCTCTGCTGGTGAGGGGGATCGTCGAGTGAGCGTGATCGCCGACGTGCGTGTGCGCGAAACATCGTTAGCGAACCGACACAGCGTGTCAGACGGGCGGCGTTGAATCCAGTTTCCACGGCGGATTGCGACATCCCGGAACAGGCGGCAGAACGGGAGCAGGCCGGGCAATCGGCAGAGCGAGCAAAGTGAGTGCGGCTTTCCGGATTCGTTCTGTCAGCAGTCTTTGACAGCGCCCGCGGCAGAGACAGAATTGGGTGATAGCCTCCGGGACTGGCCAAGCTGCGGTTTCGCTGCTTAACTCAATGTGGCCGCGCGGTCTGTCAGCCCGATTCGCCTGGAATGGGCCTTTGAAGTTCTGACTGAGGAGAGACGTGTCTGATGGCGACCGTCCTGAATGAACCAGACACTCTTCGCGACGCGGATTACGACCCGTCGGAACCCGACGTCGCTCTGCTGGAAGACAAGTTTCCGGAATGGTTCCGCATGTCTGCGGCAGGTGCCGGATGGGTCTTTCTGATCGGCGTGACGTTTATCGTGCTCAACCTGCGGCCGTTGTGGCACACCGATCTGTGGGGCCACCTGGCGTATGGCCGGCTGATCTGGCAGTCGGGAGCACTGCCTGCCACAGAGCCGCTGATGCCGCTGTCAGAAGGAGTTGGCTTTGTTGACTCTGCCTGGCTGACCCAGTTGCTGGCCTACAGTGCGTATCAGTTTGCCGGGAAAGCGGGCATCGTGTTTCTGTATGCGTTTGCCGGAGCGGCGGCCATCGGCATTCTGACGGCCCGCGTTTATGACCGGACGCGAAGCGGTCTGATCGCGACGCTCGTTTGCGGGATGACGCTGTTTGTCGAGTGGCAGCAGTTGATGATTGTTCGTCCGCAGTGCGCGGGCTTTCTGTTCTTTGCCGTCCTGGTAAGCGTTCTGCTGCGTCGCGAATGGGCACGCTCGAACTGGTGGCTTGTGCCGGCCATGTTCGCGTTGTGGGCGAACATGCACGGTTCGTTTGCGATCGGACTGGCTCTGCTGGCGTGCTTCGCAGTCGGGCGAGCCTGCGACGTTCTGTTTCGGACGCGCTCATTGCGCGGCGTCTTCCGGGACAGGAAATTCCGCCGATTTGTCCTGCTGACCGAACTGGCCGCCGTGGCGACGCTGCTGAATCCGTACGGCCTGCGGCTGTGGAGCGAAGTCATCGCCATTGGCAGCAACCCGAATCTGCCGTCATTGATCGAGTGGCAGTCGTTGCACATTCGGCTGGTCCAGGGACAGGCTGCGTTCGTGCTCGCGCTGTTACTGTTTGTGGTTTATCGCTTCAGTCGCCGACGCATGGCTGCAGCTGAGTTTCTGGCGCTGGCTGGGCTTGGTGCTGGAATGCTCTGGACGTCCCGTCTGCTGATGTGGTGGGGACCGCTCGCCGTGTGTCTGGTCGGAATTCACGGAGCCGACGCCTGGCGTCGGGTCCGCGGAGTGCATCTCAATCTGGAGCCGCCGACACGTGCCAGCATGTGGACCATCGTTTCAGCTTTCCTGTGCATCATCTTCCTGCAGGTTTCCAATCCCGGCGCCGTGCTGCTGAAGATGGCTCTGGGGCAGGATGCACAAGCTCGAGCCGAAAAGATTCCCGTCAGTCATGAAACGCCGGTCGGAGCGGCACAGTATCTCGTCGAGAATCCGCCACAGGGCCTGGTGTTTAACGCTTTCGAACTGGGCGACTACCTGATCTGGGCCGGCCCGCCGGAGATGCAGGTCATGGTCGACTCGCACGCGCATCTGATTCCCCGCGAAGTCTGGGATGACTACCTGTCAATTATCGAGATGCAGGGAGCCTGGCTCTCGTTGCTCGAACGTTACGGCGTCAACACCGTCGTACTCGATACGCCTCGTCATGCGGTCATGATCGACTATTTACGTGAGAGCACCGAATGGGAACGCGTCTTCGAGGATGATCGCACGGTTGTGTTTAAACGCCGCAAGCCGATCTGAAGCCGATCACCGACCGCTCTTGATCGATTGCTTTTCAGTCACTGTCTGCAGTCGCCTGGTTGCCGGCTGCTGCTGCGAGGTCTGTTGAAATGAAGAAATCCAGAAGCTCGACCTTTGCGGGATTCGTCCTCGTTCAACTGGTCACAGTCGGCGCGTTTGCTGCCGCGTGGACGACACTGACTCCAGATCAGAACGACCAGATTCTTGAGGTCGTGACCGGGAAACCCCATTTTCGGCCGGTGAAAATTGAGCGTTCGGAGCCGCTCGCTGTGACACCTCTGTACGACGATCCGGAAGTCGTCAGCGATGATGAACTCGCCGCGGTACTCAAACAGGTCCAGCCGCGGTTTTCCGCAGACCATCTGAAGCCGAACCATGTCGAACACGCGCTGCGGACGTGGCATGTCGATGCTGAGTTTCAGGATCCGGCCGTCATGTCCGGTGTTGAGATGCGCGACTTTCTGCTTGACCACGGCCGCTTTCTGCTGTCGTGGAGTGCAGAGGTCGAGCCACTGCTGCAGGACCGTGACACGGGCGTCTACATCCGCTGGGGCAAAGTCGCCGGCGCATCGGTGCATCATGACCACACGCTGGCGTGCCTGACCGAAGCCGGCGTGCCGCTCGATTTCCCGGTGCGAACCCCGAAATACCCAAACCGGACATTCAAAGACGTTCTGGAGCAGGCGATCTACGACTTTGATCTCGACGAGCGGGAAACGGAGTGGTCGGCCATGGCATTCGGCCTGTGGCTGCCACCCGTCCGTGAATGGGAAAACGCTCACCAGCGGAAACTCAGTTTTGACCTGATCGCCAAACGGCAGCTTCGCGGCGCCATGACCTACGGCGTCTGCGGCGGCACGCACCGTCTTTACTCTCTGATGCTTCTGGTCCGGATTGATGATCTGATGCGGGCCGAAAGTGAATCCCGGTACGGCATTCTGTCCGACGAAATCCGCGCGGAGGTAATCGAGCATCTCGGCAAGGTTCGCGACATTCTGGAAGAGACTCAGTTTGAGGACGGCCACTGGCCCTATAACTGGCCGGAGGGCAAAGTCGCTGTCGAGCATCCAGACACGGAGAGCCCCGCTTACCGCGATGTGATCGCGACAGGGCATCATCTCGAATGGCTGGCGATCGCTCCGGAGTCGCTGCATCCGCCGCGCGCGATGATTCATAAGGCGGCCAACTGGATCATCGCGAACACGACGTCAAAGGCGCAGAAGGAACTGCTGGACGACTACACGTTCTACAGTCACGTCGGCAATGCGCTCGCTCTGTGGCGCAACACGAATGCGTCTGCCTTCTGGAAGAAATGGGAAGCCGAACATCCCTGGCAGCCGGAGGCCCCAGCAGACTCTGATTCAGCAGAATAAGCTGAGTCGATTCGCGCAAAAGGGTGATCCGCAAAAGGAGCGACTCGCCACCGGGGGACCGACAGACTGCCCCAGCCCGTTTTGCATCCAGGACGCGACAGCCTCAACGGCTTAACGCAACAGATTCCTCTTCTTTCTGCGTCAGCCTGCTCGCCGTTGAATGCGGTGCGGGCAGCCGCTCTGGCTGATCAACACGTTGCCGCTTGCGGGACGGGCGCATCAGAGGTTCCGGAACGGCCGACGTCATTCGCTCGTACGAAACGAGAAACTCGAATTCGTCGATCTGAATCCGGTCGCCGGGCAGCAAGGGCATAACGCCCTCCTGCTCGGGATGCGGTGCAAGACCGTTGCGGCGTGTGGCGAGATCGGGCGTTCGATCAATGAGGTACACGGTCTCGTGTTCAAACTCGAGAATGCACCATTCGCTCAGGCCAGCATAACGAGGCCCCAGAGCAGGCCACTCATAAGGGGCGGACAGAACCGCAGGAAATCGATCGAGAATGATGGGGGCATGTGAGTCACCTGCTGCACATGGATAAAGTCGAAGCCTCACAGCAACGGTCTCCCTCTCTCGATGGCTGCGGGCACAATCCACGAACGCAGGATCATGCTGCGGAACGTTCGATGAGCAGAACTCAACTTCGAGCCCAGCGACGCTCCAGCGGTCGCAATCGAAGCAAGCCCCGTGCCGGTCGCATGGTTGAACGCGGATGCACCGTTTCCAGTGGAAACTGCCGGAGAGAACCGGCGGGCTGCCGCCTTCATCCTGCGAATTCGAAGCGGATGCTGCGCGACAACTGCGCAAGGCCGCTTACAGACGAGTCACTTGAGCCGCTCAGAAGAAGTCAGCGCCGGAGCCTTGATGGGAAGTCCGTCCACGGTTCCGACATCTGACTCGCCTGCTGGTCAGCCAGAAGTCGATCTGCCACAACCGCCCGTTCGTGGAGGTGAATTGTCCTCCACGGATCTGTATGCGCGACGTCCTGTCGAGCCTGCGTGACAGGACGTCCGTGACTGCAGGTTTCTAACGGGTCACCATTGCACTCCTGAACCGTCCCGCGGATTGAGTTTGTCATCCGTAGTCAATCAGGATGCTCTGTAGAATGGTGGCCGTGCGTGGGCGGCTGACAGATTTGGAATGACTTGGCGGACGCCAGACCTCTCTTCACTGCAGATTGAAGTCCGGCGTTCGCCTTAAATAAGGAAGGACTGGACCGATGACTTCACAGAAGACGTCTCAAGTCAGGATCAAGGGCAGCGACCACGCGAACGGGGCTTCACAGAATGGCTCAACAGGGAAACGGCCTGCGGGCAGCCGGAGTCGGAAAAGCACTGTCGGCGCTGAACCGGCCGACAGACGTATGACCCGTCAGAAAGCCGCGTCTCCGCAGCCGAGTATTGGCGAGTATCTGATTCAGCGGCTGCAGGACGAAAATGTCCGGCATGTGTTCGGCATCCCCGGCGATTTTGTGCTGCGGTTTTACGGGATGCTTGAAGAGAGCCCGATCGATGTGATCGGGACAACGCACGAAGCCGCGGCTGGGTACGCGGCCGACGCGTACGCCCGGGTCAACGGACTTGGAGCCGTCTGCGTGACGTACTGCGTCGGCGGACTGAGTATCTGCAATCCAATCGCTGGCGCGTTCGCCGAGAAGTCGCCGGTGATCGTGATCAGTGGCTCGCCCGGCGTGGCTGAGCGGAAACGCGACCCGCTGCTGCACCACAAGGTGCGGGACTTTTCCACGCAGCGTGACGTGTTCGAGAAAATCACGGTCGCCGGTACGGTACTCGACGATCCGGAAACGGCGCCGCGGGAAATCGATCGCTGTATTGACGCCGCGCTGCGTTACCGCCGCCCGGTCTATCTCGAAATTCCCCGCGACTGTGTCGACCTGCGTCCGAAGTGGCCCTACGAACGGCAGCAGACGAAGCTTGAAAGCCTGCCTGCCGCGCTGGCGGAATCGCTCGACGAAGCGGCTCGTCTGATCGAAGCCGCCGAGCGGCCCGTCGTGATCGCTGGCGTCGAGATCCATCGCTTCGGGCTGCAGAAGCAGGTGCTGAAGTTTGTCGAGAAGAATCAGATCCCGATCTGCTCGACACTGCTGGGCAAGTCGGTCGTCAGCGAGAAGCATCCGCTGTATCTGGGCGTCTATGAAGGCGCGATGGGCAGTCGCGCTGTGCAGGAGTACGTCGAGTCGAGCGACTGCGTCATCCTGCTCGGCACATTCATGACCGACATCAATCTCGGCATCTTCACGGCAAAGCTCGACTCGGCCCGCTGCATTTACGCGACCAGCGAAGCGCTGCGGATCCGGCACCACTTCTATCACGACGTCCTGCTCGACGATTTCGTCGACGGATTGAAACGTCGCTCGCTGAAGATGTCAGCCGCTCCTCCGGAGATCCCGAAATGCCCCGTGATTCCGCTCGAAAGAAAGGCATCCGCGCCGCTGACGGTTCGGCATCTCTTTGGCCGCGTCAACGAACTGCTCGACGACAAATCCGTCGTGATTGCTGATACCGGAGATTCGCTGTTTGGCGCCGTTGATCTGTGCATCCACCGGCAGACGGAGTTTCTCAGCTCGGCGTACTACGCGTCGATGGGCTTTGCGATTCCGGCCGCTCTCGGAGTACAGGCGGCGAATCCGAAACTGCGGCCCATCGTGCTCGTCGGCGATGGAGCGTTTCAGATGACGGGTATGGAACTGTCGACCGTGCTGCGGCGCGGCGGCAACCCGATCGTCATCGTGCTCAACAATCACGGCTATACAACGGAGCGGTTTCTGCAGGAAGGCCCGTTCAACGATATCGCAAGCTGGAATTTCCACTGCCTGCCGGCGGTGCTGGGTGGCGGACTCGGTCTCGAAGCCCGGACCTGCGGCGAGCTGGATTCGGCGCTCGAAACGGCCGTCGCCAATCGCAAATCCTTCAGTCTGATCAACGCACATCTAAGGGCTGACGATGTCAGCCCTGCGTTATTGCGTCTCGCCGAGCGGTTATCGAAAAGTGTATAACCCGCGCGGCGATCGGGACGAGCAGTGAAATCTCAGGCTGAGGAAGAGCAACGATGCCCGGTTCAGCTCAACAGGTCCCTGGCGGCGTCAGCGAAGACGTCGAAGTTTCCGGCCATATCATTGACAGCTTGCTGCTGCCCAAAGTGCTCGACTGTATCACGCAGCGAGGTGGTTCGTTCGACATTCTCGAACTGACCGTCGGCCAGCAGCGCAAGGATGCCAGTTACGCCCGCGTCCGCGTCCATGCAGCCTCGCAGGGAGAACTCGACCAGATCATTGCAGTCATCGGTGATCACGGAGCGGTCTCGATCAACAGCGAGGACTGCCGGCTTGTCGCGGCCGATATTGAGGGAGCATTTCCGGAAGGCTTCTACAGCACGACGAACCGGGAAACGCAGATCCGTATCGACGGAAACTGGCTGACTGTCGCGCTGCAGGAAATGGACTGCGGGATCGTCGTCTCTGCCGATCATCAGACGGCCCGCTGTCTGCCGATGACCGAAGTTGCAATCGGCGATCTGATCGTTGTTGGGCACGTCGGCGTGCGGATTACTCCGGAAGAACGCGTCGAACGCGGCACTGGCTTCGAGTTTATGGACAGTGCCGTTTCGTCCGAGAAGCCAAAGCGTGTCGCCGCCCGCCGCGTCGCTGAGTGGATGGTCGAGACAAAACGCTCGGGCGGCAAAACGCTGATCGTTGGTGGCCCGGCAATCGTCCACACCGACAGCATCGACTACGTCTGCGACCTGATCCAGCGCGGTTATATCCAGAAGCTGTTCGCCGGCAACGCACTCGCGACGCACGACATCGAGAACGCGTTGTACGGGACGAGCCTCGGAGTGAATCTCGAAGAGGGCGACATCGTCCAGTCAGGGCATGAGCACCATCTGCGGGCGATCAACACGATCCGTCGCTGCGGCGGTATCCGACCGGCCGTCGAACAGGGCGTCCTGAAGTCAGGCATCATGTTCGAGTGTGTGCAGCACGACGTTGAGTTTCTGCTCGCCGGCAGTATCCGCGACGACGGCCCGCTGCCCGAGGTCATCACCGACTGTCTGGTCGCTCAGCAGAAGATGCGGGTCGGCGTTCGCGACGTCACGTTCTGCCTGATGCTCTCGACGATGCTGCATTCCGTCGCTGTCGGCAACCTGCTGCCGGCGAGCGTGCGCGTCGTCTGTGTCGACATCAATCCGTCGACCGTGATCAAACTCAGCGACCGCGGTTCGTCGCAGACGATTCCCATCGTGACCGACATCGAGCCGTTTCTACGTGCTCTGGTTGAGGAAGTTCACCGACTGGAGCAGGCCGGTTAGTCCGGTGTCTTCATGAAGGTGTAAAGTGGGGCACGCATTCTGTCTGTCGTTCAATGGTGACAGGCAGGATGCCGATTCCACGGAGAAGTGAGGAATCATCCTGGATGCTTACCGGACAGGGATGCCGCCATGACAAAATCGCCGCCCGTCGACCGCCTGTTCGACTCACCGTACATTCTGATGTGCCCACCTCGGTTTTATGGAATCGAGTACGAAATCAATCCGTGGATGAGCCGTGAGCGGCAGGCGGACCATGCGCTCGCGACACAGCAGTGGAATGCGTTGTTCCAGATTCTGCAGTCGACGGGCGCAACGATCGAGCTGGTCGAACCCCAGCCCGGTCTGCCGGACCTTGTCTTTACTGCCAACGCCGCGATGGTGTTCGGCCGCCGTTGTTACCTGTCGCGGTTCCGGCATCAGCAGCGGCAGGGTGAGGAGCAGCACTTTCGTGCGACGCTCGCCAACCTGGGCTTCGATGTCGAAGAATTGCCGTCTGATTTTTACTTCGAGGGCGCCGGCGATGCGCTTTTCTGCGGGGAGACGTTGTTTGCCGGGTACCGCATCCGCAGCACGGCCCGCAGTCTGCAGGAGATCGCCCGCCGGATTGACCGCGCGGTCATCTGTCTCGAACTGGTCGATAGCCGATTCTACCACCTCGATACGTGCTTCTGCCCGTTGAGTCCCCACCAGGCAATCTGGTTCCCGCCCGCGTTTGACGAGTACGGCCAGCGGGTGCTTCGGCAGTCAATCCCCGACCTGATTGAACTCGACGAAACCGAAGCCGCCGCGTTTGCCGCGAACGCCGTCGTTGTCGGCCGGCAGGTCGTCACCAATTCAGGCTGTCCAAAGCTCGCCGCCGCTCTGCGCAGTCGCGGCTTTGAGCCGATCGAAACGCCGCTGAGCGAGTTTGGGAAGGCAGGCGGGAGCGCCAAGTGTCTGACGTTGCGACTCGACGGCGAGGAAGCGTTTCGGTGAGAGGAGCGGGCAGTAGTGAGTGGGCAGTGGGGAATCGGGAACTGCAGATTGTTTCCCTACTGCCTACTCCCCCTCATCCTTCGCTTCGGGCAGCGGTTCCAGCCCGACCACCTTCTCAACCTGTTCAGCGATCAGACACAGACCGCCGAGGGTTCTCGAGTAAAGCCGCAGCAGAGTTGTGCTCATCGCTTCAGAAGCTTCGAAGTAGCCGCCCAGATCGTCGTTGCCGGGCAGCTCGGGAAAAACGTATGCGGCGATCGAAATCTCGCCTTTCGCATGGTCGAACGGGTACGGCTGGTGATCCAGCGTCGTGTGCATTCCCCGGACGATCTGCACGACGTCGCGTGCCGTCTTACGCAGCAGATTCGCGGCCTGTTCGTTTTCCGAATTGGCATTCAGGATCTGCAGACACATCTGCATCACGGCGTGCTGATCGAGCAGGCCGATTGCCGAAGAAATCTGCCCGGCCAGCGTGCCGGCGACTTTCAGCAGCCGTTGGCAGCGTTTCTGTAAGTCGGCGGCCTTTTCGAGTTGAGAGGCGATTTCCGGGCTGCTGAGCAGCGACAGCGCGGTCGTCAGCCGTTTCGTCGCAAGGCGATCGAACTTTGACAGAGTTCCGAAAGTGGCTTCCTGCTTTGCGTGCATCTCCGCTTCGACGCGATCAATCTTCCCGAAACTGCTGAGATCGACGTCGAACGCAGTCGGCGTCACTTTGATCCCAGCCGCCAGAAATGGCCGAGCCCGCTGCGTATCGGCCAGTGTGCTCTGGGCATCCTTGAAGGACTGCATTGGATCGCTGACGCGTTGAAACGCCGCTTCCATCCGGCTGCGAGCCTCTTTCAGCAGTTCGATGGTTCCAGGTACGTTGTCCGGCGGCGCAACCGCGTCGGCCGAAATCTGCAGCGGCCGGTAAAACGTAAACTGCTTCTGAAAGAACCGCCGCAGCGCCGTGTGATCTTCCTCTTCGGCCTGCTGATGCGCGATCAGTTCGTCGACCGACGCCAGCGTGTCGGGATTGAACTTGCGTCCGAAGAGTTCCCGGTACAGGTCGGCCGTCGTCACGCGGCACAGTGCCGGAAAGCTGCGGAACAGAAAAGCGGCCGGGTGCTTCAGACGGAAGATGCCGGGGGCGTTTTCACGCTCGGCACTCGCAATGCGGTCTTTATTGGCGGGATGCGTATCGAACAGGCCCGTCGGTCGCTCGCTGGTCATCTTCGCCAGGTAGTCGTGCGCTTCCTTCGGAAGCTGCCGCGAATTCATCACGCTCAGCCGCGGCAGATCGTCGACCAGCCGGCCTTCCTGATAAAAACTGCCGAGCTGATTCCACGACTGTTGATCGGCCAGCGCCAGCATGGGCAGCGCGTTCATCGTCTCGGTAAACGCGTCGCTGCCGGAGAATCGAGCCTCGTGCCGGTCCGCATCGAACTCCATCTGCCGCAGCATGAAACCCGCAACGACGTGCCCGATCATCATCAGACACCACAGAATGCGGCGTGTCAGCCAGACAAAGCCGCGAGCCAGCCACAGAATCCAGCCAACGCGGAGATCCCATTCTCTGGACCATTGCGTCAGCCGTTCGTCCCATTCGTCACGCTCGTTGACAACCCGCTCGAACCAGTAAGCGATCGATCGGATGAGAAACGTCATCCGCATTCCCGCTCCCTGCGAGAAGTGCCCGAACTCATGAGCGAGCACGCCGGCGAACTGTCGCATATTAAGCCCTGCCACCAGTGGCAGGCCGACCGTCAGTACGAGATCCGAGCCCAGCATACTCAGCAGCCCTGAACGAAAGCTGGCCGACGCGTTGACCTGCAGATCGACGTCGATGCGTTTTGGCCGCGGCGCGTGAACGGCGTCGCAGAGACGGTCCACGAACGCAAACAGCAGCGGTTCTTTCTCGCGCGACAACGTACGCGGCTTTCGCTGACGGGACGGTCGCGAGAGCAGCGGCTTGAACATGAACAGAATCAGAATTCCGCCAATGATCATCGGAGCGACGTACAGCAGCGCCGCGAACATTTTTGCCCGAGCGGCATTGCGTCCCGAGCCTCCCAGATCGGCAGTCAACAGTCCCGTATGATTCGCCGCGTGCCAGTAAACGGCGTAACCAGCCACTCCAATCAGACTCAGATAAATCAGCGGCAGCAGCACCATGACGATCAGCACCAGCAGAATTCCGAGGCGATACGCGAGTGGTACGCGGACGGGTTCGATGCTGCCATCGATGGCGCGGATCACGTCAGTTTCAAGCTGCCGGTAACGCATGGCAGGATCGTCGGAGAGTCCCGCGCGGCTCGACCGCTTCCCGGCGCGGTCGGGAGTCACGACGGCGGTCTGTTCGGATCGGGATTCGCCTGGATCGTGCTGCGGCGGCTTTTGCGCCGGATTTGCAGTGTTCGCCACAACCGTCCGCATTTCCGTCCCTGGCACCGTGAGGACGGTCTCGCATTTCGGGCAGCGGATCCGGCGTCCGGCGTATTCATCTTTCGTCTGGATCGCCGACTGACAACTGTCGCAGGTGATGAGAATGCTCAAAGCAGTTTCCTTTACTGCACAGAATCAGGAACTGAAAGAGCGTATCGGGCAGTTGTGATTGTGTACAGAGTCTGGATTGACTGCTGTCGAGGCACCCATTCCGTGAGCCTCGACGGCAGAACGTGCCGTTTGAGCGCGGCTCTGTCGACCGTTAGCTTCCCCGTTGCGCATCGAACTTCGGGAGTGACTGTGTGGCCGAGACACAAACCACGGGACTGGCTGGCGACTATGTGCGAGGACTGGCGGCCTCGTTTGAAGGGCTGCGTTTTCTCTGCGCACGTCCGACTCTGTGGCGCTTCGCGGTCTGGCCGATCCTGATCAACATCGTCGTCTCGCTGGCCGCACTCTATCTGGCTTATCAGCTATTCGGATATCTGTCGCAGTCGTATGCCGACTCACTGCCGATTGGCCTGATCGCGACCATCAAGAAGTGGATGGCGTTCTTCGCGGCGCTCGTTGCAGCGTTCAGCACTGCTTTCGTTGTTTACGTGCTGCTGCAGAGCGTCTTCTGTGCGTGGTTTTTCAGTCTGCTGGCGCGGCAGGTCGAACTGTTTCTTGGGACGGCCCGAAATGAGCTGTCCGACCCACCGATTGTGGCTCAGATTTCCGACGCCCTGCGGGCGGCCATCAAGCTGCTTATCGTCAATCTCTTTGTGCTGCTGCTGAACCTGATCCCGGTGGCAGGCTCGGTCGCGGCACTGGTCATCGGCGTGTACGTTGACGCGTTCATTCTCGGCAGCGAGTTCTTCGGCTACCCGCTCGAACTGCGTGGCATCCGCTGGCGCGACCGGCAGCGCATCGCAAAGACTCATCTCGGCGTAACGCTGGGACTTGGCACGGTTGTGTCGCTGTTGTTTCTGATTCCGATTCTGGGCCCGGCGATTCAGGCCACGTCGGTTGTCGGTGCCGTGCTCCTGTTCCGCCGGATCAACGGGTTACCAACGACACGTGCCGAAGCCGGGCTTGATTCAGTATGACGTTGGCGAGTGACTGATCACGATTGTTTAACGTCCGACTGCCGGCTCCAGTGACTCCGTCGTCCTGACTTTGAAACAGCCTCAATTCAACAATTCGCCCTCCCGAAAGGACCTGCGATGAGAACGCCGACTGCGACAATCTTCCGAAGGAGCATTCTGGTCGCGTCGATCGCGACTGCGCTGCTGAGCATTGCCAGTTCAGGCACCGCCGCCGAACTGCTCGCCGGCGCCGCGAAGGTCGACATCACCGACTACAACGCCGGGCCGGTCAACGATCCGCTGTTTGTCAAAGCGCTCGTCATTCGCTCGGGGCAAACAACGCTGGCAGTCGTCACGGTCGACGCAGTCGCGATTGGCGAGATCGGGCGCATCGGCAACGACTATCTGGGGAAGGTTCGTGCTCAGGTCGAGCAGGAACTGCAGATCGCTCCACACAGCGTCTTCATCAACGCGAGCCACTGTCACGGCATCGTCAGCCACGACGCCGATGTGAAAACGGTCGAGGCCGTCCGTCAGGCCGCGAAAAAACTCGTCCCGGTTCGCATTGGCGCCGGCACCGGACACGAGGATCGCGTTGGTGAGAACCGGCGACTGAAGCTGAAGGACGGCCGGGAGATCGATGTCCGGCACGCGTACTCGATGCCCGCCGATGAGGACATTGCCGAGATCGGCCCGATCGATCCTGAGATCGGCGTTCTGCGGCTTGATCGCCTTGACGGCTCAACGCTGGCCGTTGTTTACAACTTCGCCTGCCATCCGATTCAGAGCGTCCCCAGCGGTGCCAACACGGCTGACCTGTCGGGCTTTGCGTCGCAGGTGATCGAGGACAATCTCAGCGAAGGGACGATTGCCCTGTTCGTGCAGGGCTGCGGAGGTGACATCAACCCGACTGGCTACAAGGACGTCAACCATCCTCGGCATGGGGAAACACTGGGAAACATGCTCGGCCTGAGCACGCTGAAAGCTGTCCGAAAAATCGAGCCACGCAACGACGACCGGCTGACCATCCTCAACGAAACGCTCACACTGCCGCGTGCCGATCTCGCGGGTAAGATCGCCGACCTGGAATCCGAACAGCTTCGTCTGGCGAGGTCGCTCGGCGGAACCAGCCTGAACCTCAAAACGTTTCAGGAGCTGACGGCCAGGTACCGGCTCGCTCCGGAGTTCCCGTCGGCCTACTCGTATCGCTACCTCAACGAACGAAAGCTGGGCCGCGACAATCTTGATCAACTGGATGCCGCCAACCGTCGCGATCTGGAACGTTACGTTCGCAATATCCAGATCATGGAGCAGCTCACTCGCGTCAACACGAACCTGCGGCTGCTGCAGAAGCATCAGGCGAGCGCCGTCGCGGCGGGCAGACGGACACTCGACGTGGAAGTCGGTGGTCTGCGCATCGGCGACTTCGTCCTCGTCACATTTCCCGGCGAACTGGTCGTGCAGATCGGTTTGAACATCAAAGGGAAGTCGCCGCATCAACCGACGTTCGTCGCCGGTTACACCAACGGCTACATCTATTACTGCCCAACCACCGAGCAGCTTCAGAACCGCGGAGGTGCCCAGGAAGACAGCGACTGCATGCTCGCCCCGGAATGGCAGGCGATCTTCGAGAAGAAAGCCGCCGACCTGCTCAGCCGCCTGTAGCCCGTTTCGCAGGCATTCAGTCGCCCGCTCCCGAGGCACCTTCCGGACCGTTGAAGTACTTATCGAGCCCAGAGCGGAATTCTTCGGGAATCTGTCGGCCGGAGAGCCCGGTTGACTGCTCGACTTCGCGTTCTTCAATCGTCGCTTCCCGATCGTCGCCACGGCCGACCTGAGCAATCGCGGACTCGGTTGTCGTGCCGCTTCCGCCGCCGCCCGGTGTCGTACCGCCGCCGCCACCACCGCCGCCTTTCGGGTTCTGGCGTTTGGCCTGCAGCAGCAGTTCGATGGCTTCGGTTTCGGCAGCGATTGCCGGCGCTCCGGTGTCCGGGCTTTCGAGAATCGTCGCTGCGTCGTCCATCACGTTTTTGACTGCGACCAACAGCTTCAGTTCTTTGGCAAACGATGACGATCCGTTTGGCAGTTCGCTGATTTTGAAAACGACGTCTTCAGTCCGGCCCGACAGGTCTGTCTGAGTTCCCGCCAGCGATCCGGCTTTCTGCGAGTAGTCGTCGTCTTTCAGCGCCATGCGAGCCTGTTCGAGCGATCGGGTTTCCTCCCGCAGTTCCATTTCGTCTTCGAGGATGTTGAGCACTTCCAGCACAATCGACGGCGGCAGGCTGTCGGCCGATTTCGCTCCCGGACACTGCCCGCCAGGACAGCCCGGCCCGACAAGCTGCTCGCCCCAGCGGTCGAGTGTGTCGGCCCAGAATTCCGCTTCGGCGATCGACGTCCCGCTGAGATTTTTCTTCGCGATCTCGCCGATCGCCTTCAGTTCGGTCACCACTCGCAGCTCGCGCATCTCGTCGAGCACTTTCTGAAACTTCACCTGGTGGACCCGGTTGAAGTAGGCTTCCAGGTCCTGCTCGATCAGATAGACGCTGTCGCTTTGAGCAATCTCGCGTTCGGCGATCTTCTCCGCTCGTTCGACATCCGCGGCAACCGCCTTCGACTGACTGACGCCGAAGCTGTTCGACACACTGTGGTTGAGATCGCCGGCAATCTCCAACTGTCGTCGCGACGCCGCCTTCAGACGCTTGACGAATGTGCTGCCTTCCAGGTTACCGAGGATCTTCGCCAGCTCGTCCGACACTTTTTCGAACTCAGCGAGCAGGTCTTCCTGAGCGGCAACGGCTTCGTCGAGCTTCTCCTGCGCCGGACACTTGCCATCGCCGCCCTTCTTTGTCGGTCCACCAATCAGCGTCGTATTGGGCAGGGTCAGTCGTCCGCTGCCAGCTTTCTTTGGCTCCTGATCTTCGTCATCCTTCTTTTCCTGTGGCTCGATCTTATTGAAACCGGATTCGACGTCGTTGATCTTTGGGACAGGCTTTGCGTCATTGGGGAGTTTCGGCTTCGACGGCGAGTTGTCTCCGCCTGCCTGCTGATTGTGGTTCTCTCCGACACTCGGCGCCGACGGTTTGTCGGACGGATCACCCGGCTGCCCGGCCTGCTGCGATTTCGATTGTTTGTCGTCCTTCTGCCCGCCTGGCTGGCCATTCTGTTTTCCGTTCGGCTTCCCGGACTGAGCATCGCCCTGCTGATCCGACGGCTTGCCGTTCGAGGCCTGGCCGTCCGTCGGTTGTCCGCTGCCCGGTGCGTCGGCGGCTTCTTTCAGCAGTTCGGCGACGGACGGCATTCGATTCTGCGCGATATCCTCGAGAGCCTTCTGCATCTCGGACCAGGTTTCGAGCGTTGCGACGTTGAACTGATCGTTCCGCATCGCCTGCCGAATCAGCTGCGCTCCGGAATTCGTCAGTGCTCCCAAGCGGCGCGAATTCGCTCGCTCAGCTGATGCCTGAGCTTCGATCTGCTTCCGCACGTCGGGCCGGTCAAGTTCTTCCGGCGAGTGCTTCCGCAGTTCGAGATTCGTTTCGTAAAGCTGCCGCTCCTTGCCGTGAACTTCCTGAGCCTGCCGATACCAGCGGCGGAACTGATCGGTCAGCCACATCGCGTGATCTTCGGCACTCAGCACGTACAGCGTGTAGGCGGGTGAGTAGACCTTCCCGCGCGTCGGGTGATAGTCGACCGCCCACGCCCGCACCTGCAGTGCCTGCGGCTTGATGCCTTCCCGCCTGGCCGAAAACGCCGCCGTAGCGTTCAGTTCGGTCGCATCCGGATCGCCAGCCGCAACGATCTTCTCACCCTTCGCCGGGTTCGGATTGCTGAGCGGATCCTCGACGCCGGCCCATTCGAGCCCGACCTGCTGGACGCCAAAGTCGTCGCTGACTGCCAGCTCGAAGGAGAGCACCTCGTCTTCCAGCAGAATCTGGCCGTCGCTGAGCTTCCGCGCGGTCAGTGTTGGAGCCTCGTCATCCCGGGCCAGCACTTTCAGCTCGAACGGCTCGCGAGCCGTCAGACCGTCGATGTCCTTCCACGAGAACCGGTGCTTCTTCGTTTCCGAGATACTCTGCGGTGCCGTGACGATCGTGTCTCCACTGACCGACTGCCGCTGTCCGTCGAAATCCGCCATCGCCAGCTCGCGCGACGCCGTTGCTTCAAACACGGCCCGACTGCCTCGCACGACGGTCACCGAACCGCCGCGAATATCCTTTTCGAGCGTCGTCTCGCGCTGCAGATACTTCGGCAGTTCGACACGAGCCTTCAGCGCGGTCAGTTCCGGTCGCGTCTTCGGCGTCACCGCGACTTTCTTCCGGGCATCACCGACGGAAATCTTCAGCGTGTCTGGCAGTTCCTGCGGCGGCAGACCGAAGTCGTACTTCGAGTCCTTGTCGAGCTGCGACGTCACCGGAGCCTGGCGACCGTACTGAGCAGACCCGCTTTGCGGTTTCCACTCGGTCTTCTCTGACAGAGCAACGTCGAGATCAAACGGCTCGGCAATCGGCACAACGAGTTCGTCCGGCACATTGTCAAGCTGCACGAACGTGTAACGATCCGTGTCGCTCCACGGAGCCAGCCAGCGCAGCAGCGCATTCGATCCCGCGGCCGGCACGACGACCAGCGCGATCAGCATCAGCGCCAGTGGTAATCCCGCCGCCCAGGCCCAGCGGCGATGACGCGGGTTCGGAACGGCGTCGGTGAAGTCGCGGTCGCGAGTCTCGCGGTCGACCTGCTCCATCGCCGCCTGTACCAGCCGCGCACTGCGACCGGAATCCGAGTCGGCGTGGGCCAGTTCGATGACTCCCAGAAGCTGATCGCTCAGTCGAGGAAAGCGGAATCGCAACAGCCGGGCGACCTGTTCAAGCCGCCGCTGCCGCCACACCCAGCGATGCCACTTCAGCGGCAGAAAGAGTCCCGGCCCGGTTGCTCCGCCGAGCAGAATCAGCCCGCGCACCCAGCCCGACGTCTCCGTAAACCGATCGGCGATGAAGACGGCGAGGTACGACAGCGCGAGGCCGAACAGCGCGGCCAGCACGCCTTCGGCCAGCTTGACGAACTTCACTCGCCGCTGGAATTCGAGCAGTCGCTGGCTGACGCCCGAGGGCAGCTCGACGCGGTTGCCGTTTGACAATTGGTCCATTCGGTTTCTCCTGCAGCTCTGCTCCGTCGAGCTGTCTGGCGAAGCCCCGGAAACGTTGGCGGTTCGCGAACGGCCAGCAGACACACACACTCCACGACCGGCCGGCAACCTCGCCACAGTGTTCGCGTTTCGAGGGTTTCCCGCAACTGAAATCCGATTGTTTAACAGCAAGCCGCAGGCGTGCGTGTCAGGGTCGCAGTCCCTCGTTCCCACGCTCCGCGTGGGAACGAGTGGTTGTCGAGACCTACCCGCAAAAGAATGTGTAGTACCTCTCGTCCTTCGCGACCCGCTGGATGTACAGAGCCAGCTCACGCAGGTGATAGTCGCCCCACATGCAGGATTCGCTGTGCGGAATCTTCGAGCCCGCCGGCACATGATCCCAGCCCTTCGGCCGATGATAGACCGAATGCAGCAGCAGCCCCTCGTGATTCGGATCGGTGCTGAGGTACGGATCACCGAGCAGCGCCTTCGCAACCGTCAGCCCGGCCTGCCAGTAACGCTCGGCAGCGTCGACGTCGGACTTCTGCAGCAGTTCAGACAAACGCAGCAGCCCCTGCGCTGCAATCGCCGCAGCCGAACTGTCGACAGGCTCGAAGTCGTTGAATGGATCAGACGCCCGTCCGAGATAGTTGCCGAGCTGCGTCAGTCCTGGTGCTCCAGTATCCCAGTAAGGAACTCCGTCTGTTGGCGTGTTTTCAATAAAGAAGTCGCACGAGGCTCGGGCCGCCTTGAGCATGAACGCCTCGACGTCAGGTCGTCCTTCAAAAGCTGCCAGTTCCACGTCGGGCACTGTCACGAGAAACTCAAGCTGTTCCGGATAGCCGGCCATGATCCATGCCAGGCCGCGCGTCCAGGTCGAAAAGGGCGAGTATCCCTGCTGCGTGCTCGGGCAGCGATAACGGCCGTCGTTGCGATTGAAGATGCTCTCGTGAGCAACCCGGCCACGGACATCGTATGTGTCTCGCCCCTCGCCGTAATAAACGTTGTAACGGGCCGTCGTCTGCGAGTGCTGAATCATGCGGTCGAGCAGCGAGATCGCGTCGTCGTTCTCACTCATCAGCCGGTGTCCGAGATGATGAGCCAGTGACAGCGAACGCATCGACCGGATCGTGTCGCAGAACAGTGAGTGCGGACCGTTAAATGAGTAGACGTAACCCCCTCCGTCGATCGTCGAACTCCAACGTGACGCCTGCACGGCTCCGGAAACCTTAAGCGCCAGTTCGTAAAGCTGCAGCTCACGTTCGTCGTGCGGGATCCGGTCTTCGAGCATCAGTCGCCGCAGGTTTCCGTACGTGCTGACGTTGTTAAACCCGTGGTCGTGGACGCCGATATGTGAAACATGCGGAGCCATCTTCTCGATCGTGTTCCGCCGCCCGATTTCCAGAAACCGCTCATCCCCGGTCGCGTCGAACTGCAGGATCGCTGAGCCGAACTGGAAACCCTGCGTCCACTCGGTCCAGCCCTGCGGCTGATATTTGCCCTCGACCGTGAAGACCGGCGTCTGACCATTCAGCGAGTCCGACGCCTCGATCGCCAGAATCTTCTGAGCGGAGAGTTCCCACATCCGGTCGATCTGCGGCAGCAGGTCGGACGCGGAGATTTGTTCGTCGATGATCATGAGTTACTCAGCAGAGAGTTGTTTGACCGCAAGCCACAGGCGTGCGTGTTGCCGGCCAGACGCGCACGCCTGCGGTCAAACGATGGAATTTCAGAAGGCGACGCAGGCTACTACACCAACCTCCTGCTCTGAAGAGTGGAGGACTGGGAAGCCCGTCCGATATCCTCGCCCGCCGAGGCCAGAGTACGTAACCGAAGCAAGCTCCTTCTTTTCAGGCTCTCTGCAGCGCAAAGGAACGCAAAGCCTTTGCGAATCTTTGCGACTTTGAGCCTTTGCGCTGCAGAAACAGACTGATTGTCGTGGCTTTTCGGGAAGATGTTGCAGGCAAATTCATGATTCATATCTCCACTCCCGCCAGTAAATCTGCAGGAAGCTCCGCATGAACAAATCGGAAGACCGCTACAGCAAGTTCGCTCTCGTCAAAGAAATGCTCGAAACCCCCGGCATCGTCGCCGCCTTTAATCCTGGACAGGTCGGCGAGGCTGCTGTCGAAATCGCCGCCACGGGGCGGCTGCTGATGACCGGCGAAGGTTCGAGCCGAATTTTCCCGGCGAAGTCCGCGATCCTGCATTCGCGACAAGCCGGCTTCGATCTCGTTCTGCATACTGAGGCCGGGCGGCAGGCGTGCGAGTACGACCTGTCCGACTGGGCCGTCTTCGCTCTCTCAACCTCAGGCCAGACAGCGGAAGTCATCCGGCTTTATTCGCGGCTGAAGGAAGCCGGCCACGACCGACTCTACAGCCTGAGTGCGAAAGCCAATTCAAAACTCGAAGAGTTCGCGAACCGGGGCTTCGTGCTGAGCTGCGGCAAGGAAGAAGCCGTCGCCGCGACGAAGAGCGTGGCCGAGCAGGCGCTGTTCTACCGGGCTCTGGTCGAACACGCTGCCGTTGCGCCATCGCTGGCCGGGAAGCTGTCGGCACTCGGCCAGCAGATCGAACAGGCGCTGACGACGGCCATTGATCCGGCTCTCGTCGAACGCATCGCCAAAGCGGGGACGATCTACTGGGCCGGTCGCAATGACGGCGTCGCGGAAGAGCTGACGCTGAAGACCAACGAGATCACTCGCAGGAAGTCCGACTTCCTGGAAGGCACGTACGCCGTGCATGGCATTGAGGAAGTCATGGACGCCAGCGACGTCGTCCTGTGGGTCGAGCCTTACGAAGAGTCGGAAGACAAGTTCCGCAAGGTGCTGTGCGACGGCGTCGGCCTCGACGTGATCACGATCTCGTCCCGCGAAACATCCTTCCCGACGATCCGCATTCCCGACGGCGGAGACCTGGCCGAGTTCGTGCAGCTCGCCGCCGGTTGGAACGTCCTCGTCGATGTCGGCATTGCCCTGGGCATCGACCTCGACAAACCCGAACGAGCGAGAAAGGTCGGCAACGAGTTCACCGGCTGAAAATCGCAAACTGTCCCGGATTTAAAGCCCAGACGCAGGCCAACTCCGCCGCAGCGTCTGCCTGGAATAAACTCGCGGTTTTCAGACTGACTGCAGCGCAACGATGCGAAGAGTCAAAGGGATGCAAAGCCTTCGCGAATCTTTGCGACTTCGCGTCTTTGCGCTGCAATGACAGACTGGTTGTCTACGGATTTCCGGCGATTTGATTTTGACGCATTCCCAAACCGACGACTAATTCTGACAGAAGGTTTCTGCGATGTTGCGAGCCTGCTTCCTGATTCTGTTTGCCGGACTTCTGGCCGATCCCAGTGTGACTTCTGCGACAGACGCAAAACCAGCCAGGCCGAACATTGTGATCATCGTCTGTGACGACATGGGCTTTTCCGATCTCGGTTGTTTTGGCAGCGAGATCGACACGCCGAATCTCGACGCTCTGGCGGCGAACGGGTTGCGGTTTACGGACTTTCATAACAACGCGAAGT
>WGMU01000176.1 GCA_016124895.1 bacterium | reverse complement strand
CGGGAACTCTGGGAAGCGACACCGGGAGCGACGTTCTTTCAGAGCTGGGACTGGCTGCGAAGCTACTGGCGATTAAACAGCGAGGGGCAACGTCTTCGCGTGCTGCTGTTCACGCTGCGCGCCCGGCCGATCGGCATCGTCCCGCTGGTCGTCCGACCGATTCAGACACCGCTGGGGCAGACGAGTGCTCTGACCTGGCCAATCAATGATCACGGTGCGTTTTACGGAGCCATCGGACCGAATCCGGCAGCGACGCTGACAGCGGCGTTCCGCTATCTCACGTCGGCCCGCCGCGACTGGAGCGTGATCGACCTGCCGCACATCGACGAGTTCGGTGCCGACAACGGTCGCACTCGCAACGCGATGCGGAACGCGCGGTTGCGTGCCCGGCAGACCAACATGGTTCTGCACCCGATGGTTGACCTCAGCGAATCGTGGGATTGCTATCTCGACGAACTGCCGCTGAAGAGTCGCGCGAAGTACATCCAGGCAGAGCAGCTCGCGCTGCAGTACGGCAAGCTGTCGTTTCATCGCTGGCGACCGGAAGGCAACGAGGTCGGCAAGACGGAACGGCGGCGTGACCTGTTCGACCAGTTGCGGGAACTCAAACGCCGTACAGCAAAAACATCGGAAGCCATTGACCGTGAACTGAGTCTTATCGAGGACGTCCATCCGGCGGCGGTCGATGCCGGCGTTGTCGATCTCTGCACGCTGTGTGTCGGCGGCGTCCCGGCAGCCGGCACTTACGGTTACCGGATGAACGGCACGCTCGAACTGCTGTTCGTCGAAGCTCCCGGCAACGCGGGCGAGCTGCTGCACACAGTCCTGATGTCGCACCTGATCCGCGACAGCTTTATGCGCAACGACGAGCGCATCCTGTTCCAGCCCCGCAATGCTCCTGCCGCAAAGCTGTGGGCGAACTCGGCCGCTGCAGCGGTTACGTTGAGCCGTTTCGCAAAACTGTCTCCAAAGGCGCAGTCACTGAAACTCAATCGCGGCACCGGACCTGATTTTGAGGTTCCCCGCTTCGAGTTCTCCCGTCCGCAGTCCATCCGCCCGGCCATTTTGCCATCAACTCACGATGGAAAATCCGAAGACCTCGAACTCGCCGCCCGCAAACTGCGGATCTATCAGCCGTCGTAGGGTGTTGCAGGCAGCCTGATCCTGGGTGGCCGTGGCTGGGGCGAGGTATGAGCGAAGCCACGGACAACGTCCAGCCTGAGTGACAGTCGAAACCGGAGCTTCCTTCGCAGGTTGAGTTCAGTCCCGGCCACCCGCGCACATTCGAGGCTCGATTACTCGACCTTCTGCCACGGTACCTGGCCACCCTGTTGGAGTCGCTTACGAAACTCGGCCGAGAGCTGATTGAATATCGGGCGGTTCTTCTGCGACAGGTCGTGCTCTTCCAGCGGGTCGTCGTCGAGGTTGTACAGTTCCAGCGGCTCGAACGGGCTGTTCTGCAGCAGCTTCCATGGGCCTCGGCGGATCGCGTCGATCGTTTTTCCCTGATATCGTTGATTGCCTTCGCGGCGCGTGAAGTACCAGATGTCGCGGACAGGTGGCTGCTCGATGCCCAGCAGTGTCGGCAGGATGCTGCGGCCGTCGATCGAGTGCTCGACCGTCGCGCCGGCGAGGTCACAGATTGTCGGGTACAGATCCATGCTCATCGCCCGGAAGTCGGTCTTCGAGTCAGCTTTGATTCGATCGCTGCCGTACCAGGCGGCGCAGGCGGCGACTTTGATGCCGCCTTCATACATGCTCTGCTTGCCGTCGCGTAGCGGTCCGTTGTTCGCGCCGACTTCGATCTGTCCGCCGTTGTCGGAAGAAAAGAGCACGACCGTCGGCCGGCCGCTGTCGTCGATCTGCTGTTTAATCGTGCTCAGTACCTGACCGATGCCGTCGTCCATGTGCTCAATCAGGGCGACAAGTTTCGCGCGCTGATCGGTGATTCCTGGCTCGCGGGCTTTGACCTTCTTCAGCCAGTCTTCCGGCGGCTGAATCGGCGTGTGCGGCGCGTTGTAGGCCAGGTAAAGAAAGTACGGCTGCTGAGCTTTGCGGCTGCGGATGTAGTCGCAGGCCCAGGCGGTGAAGAGGTCGGTCGCATGGCCTTCGGGATCGATCTCGGTCCGGTCATGGTACATGTAGTTAAAGCCGTGCCGGCGATGGTTGTAATAGTCGTCCATCATGTCGCCGAGGAACCCATGAAAGTGATCGAAGCCGCGGTCGATCGGCGTGTTCGGCGATTCGAGTCCCAGATGCCACTTGCCGACGATCGCCGTGTGATAGCCGGCCTTTTTCAACGGCTGCGGAATAAGCACCGCGGACTCGATCAGGTAACCCCAGTTGTCCTCGGGTCGCGTCCGAATGACGCCCGGAACGCCAACCAGATCCTGATACCGCCCCGTCAGCAGAGCGGCACGCGTCGGTGAGCAGACCGGGCAGTTTGCGTAGAAGTTCGAGAAGCGAATCCCGTCGGCTGCGATGCTGTCGATGTGCGGCGTCCTGAGATCGGTCGCCCCCATATAGCTCGTGTCACCGTAGCCCAGATCATCGACGAGGATCATGACGACGTTCGGCTTGCCGTAATCGTCGGCCGCGGAAAGCGGGGCGGAAAACAAAACAGCGAGGACAGCGGAAACGGCAGCAGCAATGCAGGCACGCATGGAGAAACCTCAGAAGGTGGTTGGGCAGGACGCGCAGAAAGTCGTTGATCGCTCAGCGATCGAAACGAACTGCCAATCAACAGGCAACGAATGAAATACGGACAGAGAAGGGGAGCGATTGCGAAGGTGTCTGGAGTCTTTTTCGGTCGAACTGTTTTCTATCGTGGAACACCCTGAGCCGAAAAAGCCACCCGACTCCCTGCGATTCAGCGAGCAAATCCGTGTTCGATCCGTGGCCTCATCAAGTCGACTCAGCGCACTGTGACGAAGTCGTTGTGATTGAGCAAAACGTGGGCGAGGTTTTCTCTCGCGCGCTGAGTGGGGTCGTTCGACGGAGCGACGTTCAGTTTCGGGCCGTTGTCGAACGTGGCCAGATCGGCAGCCTGCGCGAATCGAGCCGTCTGCTGAGCGAGGAACTCCTCGCACGTCTGCCGCTCGGCGTCGGTCGGCTTTCTTGAGAGGACACGTACGAAGAGCGAATCGACGAACGGCTGCTTGCTCTCGGTCACCGTCGCGGCAAGGCGGCGTGCCTGTTCGATGGCGAGCTGGCTGTTCATCAGCGTGAGCGCCTGCTGCGGGACGATCGTTTCGTTGCGCCGGTAACACTCGTTGGGACTCGCTGAGTCGAACTGTTCGAGAAACGACATGAATTTCTCGGGCGCGTGGCGGTAGTAAATGCTGCGTCGTGTCGTCGTCAGACCGGTGTTCTCGTCGAGTTCCGGGCCGCCGAGCGTTCGATCGAGTGTTGCAGAAACGGCCAGCACACTGTCGCGGACGACTTCTGATTCGAGCCGCCGAACGTTCGCGTGCCACAGCAGGCGGTTGTCGGGATCCACTTCGAGATTCAGTGGGGCGGCATTCTGGTCGCTCGACGACAGTCGGTACGTCTTCGAGAGAACGATCAGCCGGTGCAGGTGCTTCATGCTCCAGCCGCTGTCGACAAACTCAGCGGCCAGCCAGTCGAGCAGGTCCGGAAACGTTGGCTGTTTGCCGTTCATGCCGAAGTCGAAGATCGTTGGCACCAGCGGGTCGCCGAAGTGCCGCATCCAGATCTGATTGACGGCGACGCGAGCAGTCAGCGGGTTCTGTTTTGACGCGATCCAGCGGGCCAGAGCGAGCCGTCGGCCGGTACTCGTTTGCGGATAAACCGGGCCGAACGGCGAGTACGTCGTGCTCGTTTCGTCATGCGGCTTCTTCGCCAGTTCATCGACCTTCTTCTGAGCGGCTGACTGCTTCTTCGTCGCTGCGTCGACGGCTTTCTTCTTTGCTGCCGCGTCACTATCCGGCAGGTTCTGACCAGCGAGCAGTTCCGACTCAGCCGCTGCCAGGTCGGCCTGAGCAGCTTCCCGTCTCGCAACGTACTCAGCCGCGGAAGCCGTTCGTGCAAGCTGCATTGAGTCACTGGTTTTGTCCCGGCCGTACCTCGCGTTGTCGGCGGCGATTCGCGCGCTGACCGACTGCAGTTCCGTCTGGGCGGCTGTCAGCGCGACTACTGCCGCGGCAAGTTGAAGCTCGGCTACCTTCGCTGTCGCTTCTGACTGAGCCAGCGTCGGCGGCGCCTTGACTTTCGGAGTGTCCGTTGTCGGTTCGGTAAGCTTCGTTTCCGTGGGCAGCGACTCGACTTTCACGGAATGGAACTCGGCCACCGCATCGAAGGCCCAGATTGCGAACGCTCCATCATGCCTTTCAACGGGCAGTCGATACTTGAGCTGCAGTTCGCCGTCAACGAACACGTTGAGCAGTCGGTCAACGACGTCGACTCGCAGCTTATGCAGCTTTCCGGCTTGAATCGGCAGGCTCTTCTGAGCGTCCTGTGGGTACGCGACCTTGCCGACGTCACGGTGTGAATACTGCACCTTCGGGCCGCCCGCGTATGCACTGAGATAAACCGTTTGAGCCGAGTCGCCGTCACGGACATCGAAATCGAGCCCGACCGATTTCCACTGCTCGCCGCCGAGAATGCGAAACGCGAACGTTGTCGAGAAGTCACGCGGCAGTGGCTGCTTCGATGTCAGCGTCCGCCGCTCGGCACCGACAGCATTCTGCACGAGATGTCCGTCTTTGAACTCCCAGTCGCCGGGGCCGAACAACCAGAGATCGTCACGCCGCCTGGCAAAGCGATCATCGAGCACGTTTTGTTTTTCTGTGCCAGTTGACGGTTCGCCGGGCTTCTGGCCGTCCGCCGCCGCGTCGTGGGTTGCAGGTTTCGTGTTGGGTTTCGACGCCTCCTGCCGCAGCTTCGCGACAGCCTGTTGCGCGGCGGCCAGTTTCCTGCGAACGGCCTCGACGGCGCGTTCCTTTTCGTCGACCTGCGTGCGAGCCGCGGCGAGGGATTCCTGCTGTTCGAACTCGCGAAAACCCGGATACCACGCTTCAACCGGCAGTTCGACAGGAGTGGCGTCGAACGCCCCATCGCCGAACATCGCCGGCAGCGTCGCGTCGAGTGGGTCGTCCTGGATCGGGTACTTGTCGTTGCCGCGGCGGAAGACGAATGTCTGCGCGTCGAGCTGCTGGTCGAAGGCCAGCGACAGGCCGCTCTTTGTGACGTCGGCCTCGCCGGGGATGCGGTCGGTCCGCACGTTGTAAGGTTCGAAGATGGCTCGGTACTGGTAATACTCGCGGTTGGAGATCGGGTCGTACATGTGATCGTGGCAGCGGGCACAGTTCAGCGTGAGGCCGAGAAACGCTTTGCCGGTATGCTCGATTGTCGCGTCCAGCCAGGTGTTGCGGTTGAACTTGAAATAGTGCCGTGCCAGGAAGCCGGTCGCTCGCACGGTGTCGGGATCAGTCGGCGCGAGTTCGTCGCCGGCGAGCATCTCAACAATCATCTGGTCGTACGGCTTGTCCGCGTTGAGCGATTCGACAATCCAGTCCCGCCACCGCCAGATGTGCCGGGCACTGTTCCGCAGTTCGGCCCGGTATCCGTACCAGTCGCTGTACCGCCAGACGTCCATCCAGTGCCGACCCCAGCGCTCGCCGTACTGCGGGCTGTCGAGCAGTTCGTCGACGATCTTGCGCCATGCGTCGGCCGAATCGTCCGCCAGAAACGTGTCGAGCTGTTCCGGCGTCGGCGGCAGTCCGATCAGATCGAGATAGACGCGGCGCAACAGAACGTTCTTCTCTGCCTGGGGTTGAGGCGTCAGTCCCTGCTCGTCATGCCGCCGCGCGATGAAGGCGTCGATTGGCGAGTCACTCCAGACGCTGCGTTCAGCGATTAACGACGGAGCCGCCGGCACTTCCGGCCGAACGGGCACGCGAAACGCCCAGTGATCCGACGGGCTGCGATCCGGTGTTTCGTCCTCCGGCCGCGGCGCTCCGGCAGCGATCCAGCGAGTCAGCAGCGCGACTTCGTCAGGCGTCAACGCGTCGCCTTCCGGGGGCATCCGCAAGCTGTCGTCCGTCGAGGAGACGCGCGCGATCAACTCACTGGCGTCAGCTTTGCCGGGTTCAATCGCCGGTCCCGAGTCGCCGCCTTTCAGCAGCGCCGCCGCCGTGTCAATCCGCAACCCGCCCTGCTGCCGCAACGGTCCGTGACACGTCACGCATCGAGATCTCAGAAGTGGCCGAATCTGCTTCACATAGTCGACGCCGTTCGTCGACACCGGCGAACCGTCCGCCGCGATGGCAACCTGAGCCGCCAGCAGCCATCCCAGACAGGCAACGAAAGTACGCACTTGCGAATCCTCCACCCGGAGCGTTTAGGGAACGAGTCCGAAACAGGCTTCCGAAATCAGCCGGGACGCGCTTGCGTCCGGTTCCACTCGAAGCTGATAGAACCGGACGCTAGCGCGTGCCAGCTAATCGGAGAATGCCACAACCGGAGATGAGCTGTCTCGAAGTTTCCGGCACCTGACTTAAGACCAATCGAACAGATTCTATGCTTCGCCACGGCTCGAACTCGACTGACTGCTGATCGTCGAGTCTGCTCGACGCCGCTGCCAGCACTGTGGCAGCCGGCTTTTCCGGTCGTGTCAGGGAAGTCTGCGAGGATTTGACAGGCGGCAACGATGACTCTGGCCGTGCTGATCCCGCCGGTTGATTCGCGACTGGACGCCGCGCGGTTCGAGCGTACGATGGCGGTTTTCGTGTTCCTGTCCGCCGCGTTGTCTGACGCGGTTCCCGTCCGGCAGCTTCAGGAAATTCAGTCGTGGGTAACGCCTCGCTGACCGATGTTTATCCCGTCGCCGCCGCCAGTGGTCGTCGTCGGCGGCTGTTGGCGCTGCGCTCAGCGGCTGGAATCGACGCAACAGCGCCGCTCGACGAGCCAGTCTCAACGACAGAGTTTCTTCCGGGGTCGTCGCAGGCTCAAACATCAGACGCGGTGTCCGTCGAGGTCGAACTGGAATCCGCTCTCGACCGCATCAAACGCCTGGTTGATGACCCGGCTCCACGCACCTGGCTGTTCGCAGGTGACAGCCTGGGCTTTGGCTCGAAGCACGCGAAACGCGGCTGGATCGAACACTTCTCGGATGTCATCCGCGGTCACCTGTCGCGCTCGCTGGACGTCGTACTCGACACAACGACTGACGAAGCACGCTGTGACCGCCTGCTGAGAAACCTCGACTGGCGGATTCTCCGATTCCAGCCGGACATCGTCATCCTGATGCCCGGCCCCGGCGAAGTCAGCCAGCTCGGCTTCGACGCCGCACGCCTGCACGAAGCACTGTCGACGCTCGTTGAACGTCTGCGCGAGGACGGCTGCGAAGTCGTCCTCTGCACGCTGCCACCGTTGCAGTCAACGAGCGATGAACTGGCGGAGCGGCTCGAAACGCTGGCGGCTCACGTCCGCGACGTCGCCGCCGCAACTCAGATGGTGCTCGTCGACCATGCCGAACGCTGGCGGATCACGGCCGAAACCGACCCGACCACCGCCCGGCTGCTCGATAAATCCGGCACGCGTCCGACGCAGCACGGCCACCAGAAACTCGCCCGCAACCTGATCCGTACACTGGAACTCCCGCTGCAGTGATGTGAGATCTGGAAAAGCTTAAACCGACCGCGGACTGATCTTTTGCACGCGACGGAGTTCCCGGAATGAGGCGACATTCGAGATCGCCAGCAAACCGATCATCAGCACGGCGCAGATGATGTGGAAGGCCGGCAACTCAACGATGGGCGGAAACGTTGCCGCCGCTGATGTCATCCAGTCGGGCGCGGACTCGGCGCTGTAGTGTGAGACGGAAACTCCACCGACGGCGTAGGCACCGGCTGCGAAACCTCCGGCGGCGACGATTCCGAGAGCGAAGCCACCGACCGCGATCGGAGCGACGGCGAAACCTGCATAGGCGATGCCCAGCGGGACGATGGCCATTCCGCCCCACGAGAACAGCAGGGCTGCGGTCAGGCCGCCGATCGCGAAGACGCCGCAGGAGAGTCCACCAAAGGCAAACACTCCGACCGACAGGCCTCCAAATGCGACGATGCCGACGGCCTTCGGGCCGATCGCGATAATTCCGCGAGCAGTCCCGCGCGCCCGGATGTCGATCAGCGGCAGCCGAGGTCGCAGTCCGTAACCGACCGTTACTGGATCGCCATGTTCATCGATCGCCTGGAACACGGCGTCTTCAGCAGCGACGCCCCGCTCCTTGAGGCGTTCGATCTTCTCTTCCAGATGATCTCGCTGTTCGGCGCGAATTCTGCTCGCATCGTCCGGATCGGAAATTGCCGCGCACTGCATGATGCGATCGAGATACGTTTCCACAGACTGGCTCATACCGACGCTCCTCCGTTCAAGAGTTCGTTCGATCCGACGTTACCTGAAGGTGACAGAAACGCATCCATCACCTGAACCAGGCTTGCCCATTGCTGCCGGTTTTCGGCCAGCAGTTTTGTTCCGGCCTTCGTCAGCCGGTAATACTTGCGTGGCCGGCCGCTGTCGGTCTTCTCCCAGAAACTGGTAATCAGCCGCCGCTGTTCCAGCCGGTGAAGTACGGGGTAAACGGTCCCTTCTCCCAGTGTTAACACGCCGGACGACTGTTCGTTGAGCAGCCGCACAATCTCGTAGCCGTAGCTCGGCGTACGGTCGAGAATTGCCAGCAGCATTGTCTCGACATTGCCGTCAAGGATCGTCTTCTTGATTGCCATACCCTTCTCCAGAACCAGCCGCAGTCACTGAGGCCGCCACGAATCGCAGACACCTTGCAGCGCAAGGGGTGGGTACTTTGCGCTGCAAGGTGTCTGCTGTCAAGCCTGAAAGAGACACGTGCTGCGGCTTTAATCTGTCCGAGGACAGGCAGAGCGAAAGCAGGAGCGGCGGCGACCGCAACACTGTGGTGCAGACGCCGGCGGTTCGTGCGGCGTTCTGGCTGGGCACGCCGCTTCGGCTTATCGAGGGACGGCGGAATGACTTAGCAGACGGTTGGTCACAGCCACACGAACGAGGCAACGAGAGCGGCGGCCCCACTCGATGAAACAGACACGGTCGCAGCCAGGCAACAGGTCTTCGTGAGCAGAGTATCGCTTCACTGCGATATGGAAGCGGAGCAGCTATTCGCACTCGCCGACATACAGGTACGCCGGGTGCCGGGTCCGTCAGATTTCAGCCTGGCAATGTTCGAGCGTCAGTGCTGACTGCGTCGCGGCAGCGCGATCGAGTAGAGCATCGTGACTGACCCAATGGACATCAGCGTGAACGCAACCCACTCGGGTGGATTGAAGACCTCTTTGTTGTCCTTGTTCTTGCTCATGAACAGGCCGCGGAATTCTTCGGTGCGCGGCTCGGGCTTCGGCTCGTCTTTAAACGTGAGAACCATTTCGTCGACCATCAGGAACGTGCCGCCCCACATGGCTACAAACAGCCCGCCGGCAAAGAAGATTGCTCGCCACATAACACACGCCCCGCAAATGATGGTCTCATCGAATGGTGGCAGGAGTCGCTACGACCCGGCGATCGGTACAACCGGATCAGACCGAGCAACTCTCTCGCAACGACGGTGGCAGTCCCGATGACGGATGCCGCGAGTTGTCCCGCTCAAGGCTCAGGTAAACTCAGGTTAAGTTATCGGCGGGGCCGGGCCGGGCTCTGAGGCTTCCGGCGGAGATCGGATCGAGACAACTCAAACACCGACTCATCGCAACGGCGGCATCCGATCTGCCGGGCCTGCCGATTTCAACGCTCGCCAGTATTGTCAGGGCTGTTTCATCGGACTCGAGTGAGCAATGCTCGCTGATTTCCGAACTTCCAGGCGATGGCTTCACTCCGGCGTGCTCGTGGGGTAAACACCAGATCGGCTGGGACCGAACGGAACGCGAGGTGAGGCATGTGGCGATCAGTTTTCTGGACCTTGGCGCTGTGTTCCTGCGGGTCGCTGCTCTTTGTCGTGAGTCCGACCGACGCAGATGACTGGCCCTACTGGCGTGGCCCCGCTCGCAATGATGTGTCGCTGGAATCTTCCGGCTGGAACGGATCGGCGTGGCTTCAGGGAGAGAACTGGGACGCATCGGTCGGAGAGGGCAGTGCGTCTCCGATTGTTGTGGGCGATCGGCTTTTTCTGACTGGCTGGTCAGGAAACCGCGACACGCTGGTCTGTCTGAACGTTGAGACTGGCCGCGAAATCTGGAGACAGAGCGACGACGCTCCGCGTTACGGTCGTCACGCGGTCGGTGACCAGAGCTTTTACTCCGGCGCGTGCTCTACTCCTGAATTCGATCTTGAATCCGGGCTGCTTTTTACGCTTGGCATCGACGGAGACCTGATCGCCTGGGACACGAAGCAGCAGGGGCGCCGCGTGTGGTCGGTCAATCTGTATGAACGGTATAAGGCTGGCCGACGGCCCGAAGTTGCGGTGCGCCGGAAGACGCAGCGGGATTACGGATATGTCAGCTCGCCGCTGGTCCTCGGTCCGCAACTGATCGTCGAGGTTGGAGGCCCTGCTGGGAATCTGGTGAGTTTTGCCAAGCAGACCGGACGAGAGCTTTGGATTTCGGAAAGCCGGGACGAAGCGGGGCATTCAGGCGGCCCGGTTCCGATCATGGTTGAGGGCGTTCCGTGTGTCGCGATTCTGACTCTGCGGAATCTGGTGGTGGCTCGCACCGACAGGGCCAGCGCTGGCCGCACAGTTGCCGTTTATCCGTGGACGACAGACTTTGGAAATAACATCCCGACACCAGCGGTATCTGAGGACTCGGTCATCATCACGTCCGCCTACAACCACTCGGCCATGTGCCGGCTGGACATTTCCCTGTCCGGCGCGATGAAGGTCTGGGAGAATGAACTGGCTTCAGGAGTCTGCTCACCGGTGATCCACAAGGGGCATGTGTACTGGGCCTGGAATGGAGTGCATTGCGTCGATTTTGAAACGGGTCGCGAACTCTGGACCGGAGGCCGCGTGGGCTCGCAGGGTTCATGCATTGTGACCAGCGATGATCGATTGATCGTCTATGGCAACAAGGGTGACTTGAGCCTTGTCGAAACGGCGGAACGTTCCCCGGACCGGTTTCTGGAACTGGCGTCGAGATCAGTCCTCAACCGAACCGATGCCTGGCCGCACGTCGTTCTTTCGGGAGGCCGGGTTTTCTGCCGTGACCGCAGTGGCCAGGTGAAGTGCCTGACCCTGAGACGTTGATTCCGTGGCGACTCCCTCGATCCTTAAGAACATTTCGAACTGCTGGCGACTTCCTGACGGCAATGTCTCATTGCAGACCGACCATTGGACCGAACGCAAGTCCTGATTGAGTCACTGGCCCGTCTCAGGTTCGCGTGTGCTGCTGCCGTTTTTCGGGATCGCTGACGCGGCAGCGCCGGGGCGTATCATCGACTCCGCTTTCGCGTTCTGTTTCAGTGACTCGGCGGTCACAGCGTTCAGATCGGGCTGGCCGGCGTGGATGGGGACCTCAGCGTCGAGCGTATGAATCTCCTTTTCCAGCTCGCCAAAGAACAGGCGAATGTTGAGCTGCTCGAACTTCGTCAGATCAAGGTTTTCCTGCGAAAGCTCGACGACGCGCCGGCTGACACTGGCGGATTTCTCGCGGTCAAGATTCGGCCGGAAGTCGACACGCATGATGATCCACAGGAGTTTGGGCGTGCCCTTGTGGAGCTTGCGGGCGCCGCCGTCGACGCGCGGTGCTGAGCCTTTGAACTCGGCCGAGATCGCCTGCTGCAGCGGGATGAACGGCTGCGTGTGATAAAACCAGTAGGTCCACAACGCACCGGTGGTGAGCGCTCCGAACGTAAACATCAACGCGACGATGATCGACCCCGACACTTCACCTCGGCGCTGTGCCACAGATTTTGAACCCGCCTCGGATCCTGAGTCCTCAGTCGGGATGCCTTGTTCTGACATCTTTCAGCTCTCTGATTCAATTCGTATTACGGCCAGCCGATTTTCGGCCTCGCGGCCTGCTTCGATGGCGGAGCCCGGCTGCCTGGAAATCATTCTGCCGACACTGACTTCAGGCAGAATGATTGGGGGCAGAATGATGGAGGCCAAAACGGTCAAGGTCTCGACAGAGCGCGGTGCGGCGGCAGAGAGTTCTGCCGAATTTCCGAAACGCGACGCTATGCCGCGACATCGTCAACCTGCGTTGTGTCGATCGTCTTGCCGGTCACAGTGTAGACGTACTTCAGAATTTCGACGAACACGTCGTACAGGTCGACCGGGATGCTATGGCCGACTTCCAGCATTGCGTACAGCTTCCGGGTCAGTTCCGGTCGTTCGATAATCGGAACGTTGTGCTCCATCGCGACTTCACGCATCGCCAGTGCTTTATCATCCGTACCTTTGACAATGACAGTCGGGACCGGATAGTCCGGCGGTTCGTAGCGGAACGCGATGGCGTAGTGGGTCGGGTTAACGGTCATGAACGTCGCCAGCGACACCTTGCGCACGTCACGGGCTTCGATCAGTTTGTGGTGAGCATCCCGGCGGCGCCTGCGGATCAGCGGGTCACCCTCCATGTCCTTCATCTCGCGCTTGATTTCCTCTTTGGTCATCATGATGTCCTGCTCGTGCTTCCATTTCTGAAAGCCAAAGTCGGACAGCCCGATGATCAGCAGGATCGCCGTCAGCAGCGCGGATAGTTTCAGTACCGACATTCCGATGACCGAAACCGTCGTCACAACAGACGCATCGGTCAGCAGCAGATAGCCGGCCAGTTCGTTCCAGATCAGCCAGGCGGCAGCGGCGGTCAGCAGTCCGAGCTTCAGCAGACTGATGCCAAGCGTGACCAGCCCGCGGATCGAGAAGATCCGCTTCAGCCCGTTGATCGGATTGATTGCGTTGATGTTCGGCGTCAACTTCTCGGTCGAAACAAGAAACCCGACCTGCAGAACATTGATCGCGATCGCTGCGAGCAGCAGAGTCCCCAGCCACGGCAGCACGTTCGACGCCGCCCACTGCGCCAGATCATAGAATGTGACGACGAACTCGCGCTGACCCCCGACCGCGTCGCCGGCTGCCGAAATTCGATTCGCGAGCAGCCGACCGATGGCTTCAATCAGATTCCGTCCCAGCACCCACAGGACGGCCGCCGCCGCCGCGACGTGTCCGGCAATGGCGAGTTCCGAACTGCGCGCGACATTCCCCTGCCGCCGCTCTTCCTGCCGACGGTGATCGGTCGCCTGTTCTGTCTTTTCGCCGAATTCGTCGGTAGCCATTTGTGGCGGAGGGGCAAAAGCTGAGGGGCGAGGGACCAGCAGCCGGTCGCTGCTCCGCAACTCTCGGCGATTCTCCGGAATCAGACAAGACGCGATTTCACCGACCTGTCAGAGAATTTTCCCGTCCTCCAGTCGCAGGACTCGATCACCGAGGGCCTTTGCCTCTTCGTTGCTGTGCGTAACGTGCAGCGTGGTGACTCCGGTGCGTTCCCGGATGCGGCGCAGCAGGTCGTACATTTCGCCGCGGGTGGTTTCGTCGAGTGCGCTCAGCGGCTCGTCGAGCAGCAGGACCGGCGGGTGAAACGACAGCGCGCGGCCGAGAGCGACCCGCTGGGACTCGCCGCCGCTGAGCCCCAGAATCCGACGCTGCAACAGTGCCGTGATACTCAACAGTTCGGCCATTTCACCAACGCGTTCGTCGACCAGCTTTTGCGGGTACTTCCGGATCCTGAGAGCAAATGCCAGATGCTCCGCGACGGTCAGCGTCGGAAACAGCGCCAGATCCTGCGGAACATAGCCGATACCGCGTTCGCCGGGAGGCAGGTCAGTGACGTCGTAATCACTGAGCAGAATCCGCCCGGAGCGGACGTGTCGCAGCCCACAGACGGCTTCGAGGATCGTCGTCTTGCCGCGACCGGTCCGGCCCATCAAGACGGCGTACTGGCCCGCTTCGATGCGGAACGAGATGCCGCTCAGCGAAAAGTCGCCCATCGAAATTCCCACATTCTGCAACTCGATCACGACCGCATCTCCGTGCCGAGCATCCGCAGAACAATCAGCACCAGCATCGCCATCGCAACCATGACCAGTGAGATCGCGACCGATGCTTCCAGGTTACCGATGCTCAGTTCCAGAAACACAGTCGTCGACAGCACCTCGGTGCGCATACGCGTCGCGCCGGCAAAGACCAGAATCGGCCCGAACTCGCCAAGCGACCGTGCCCAGGCGATCGTGAAGGCGGCCATCATTCCACGCGATGACTGCGGCAGAGCGATCTGCAGAAATGCCTGGCTGCGAGAACAACCGAGCGTCCGCGCGACATCTTCTGCCCGCGGATTGATCTGGTCGAACGTGACACGCATCGTGCGAATGGCGAATGCCGCTGCGACCGAAAACTGGGCGAGGATGACGGCCGGAATGCGATACGTCACCGGAATGCCGACATCATCACGGAGCCAGCGCTCCAGTTGCCAGCCGCCAATCTCGATATGGAAAAGAATGAGCAGGCTGAGCCCCAGGACCAGAGGTGGCAGTACGACGGGGATATCGATCAGCGTGTCGACCAGCCAGCGGCCGGGGAAACGGAACCGCGACAGCAGATAACCGAGCGGCGTCGCGACCCACAGCGACAGAATGGCAGCAATCGTGCAGGACACGAGTGTCAGCTTGACCGCGTACTTGATTTCCGGCCGGCTCAGTGACTCGAAGAAGTACGACGGTTCCGTATAAAACAGATCCGCGGCCAGCATCACGACAACCAGCAGTACGTAACTGCCGCCGATCAGTCCCAGCAGCAGAAAGAATCCCCAGTCGGGATATCGCTTGCGTACCGGTCGAGACGATGTCACAGCGGGTTGTGTTGACGGCTCGTTCATGCGGGCAGGAGATTGCGGCGGAGCAGGTGGATCAAGTGAGAGTCTGTTTCAGGCGAGCGACAGCAGAAGTGGCGTCAGCTCGCACGACCAGAACGGGGACTCTAATCTGTCGTGGTTTCGATTCGCGACAGAGTGATCGGTTTCTGCTGATCGCCGAGCTAATCATGCAGTCGTTCGCTGTTGTTCCGACTGACCATCCCATTGAGATTCGATCGTCGTGACTCAACCACTGCGTACTGCCTGCTGGCTCGCCGCCGTCGTCCTGACTGGGGCAGTCGGTGGCCTTGTCGCCTCGATTGCTCCGCCGCGGCTGCGCCTGATCGGCCTGTTCGCGGTCGCTCTGGGAGCCAGTCTTGGCTGGCTGGCCGGATTGCAGGCTGTGACGCTGCGGATGCCGTCGCGTCGTATCGCTTTGATCGGCGGCCTGCTGACGGGAACGGCTGGCTATATCATCGTCACGCTGCTGAACTGGCAGTCGTACGCGCGCGAGCTGCAGGTCGCCGAGAAGCCTGACGCCGGTCAGGCACTGGTCGCGAACATGCTGAAATCCGCCTCAGAAGCCGGCGCACACGATGCGGAAGCCGAGACGGCATTTGCCGAGTTCCGTGATTCTGCCAGGCGAGCAATCGAAGAGGCTCAGCAGCGCCGCAACTTCGGCGGCTTTCTCATGCACCGGGCGGCGAAACTGCACCTCAGCCGCGCGCTGGCGGTCGGCCTGTGGGGTGTCGAGATTCTGCTCGCCGCAATGGCCGCCGCGTTTGTCGCTGTCCGACCAACCCGGCTGCCGTATTGCTCTCAGTGCGAGCACTTTCTGACGGTCTCGCGAACGCACCGTTTCAATTCGCCCGTTCCCGACGACTTAAAGTCGCTTGTCCAACTGCCGGACCTTTCAGAGTCCGCGGTCACTGTCCGACTGCTGCGCTGCCGGTGCCCTGAGCAAACGCCGCGAGTGCAGCTTGAAATCGCCGATAAGGGAAGCGGCCGGGGAGTCACAATGACGTCTGATTGCAGCCCTGACGAAGTTCGGAAGATTTCACGACTGCTCGACAACACTGAGGGATTGTCCGCTCCAAACTGACTGGGCGGTGGGCGGGCAGGAAAATCCGCTAACGATCCAGTCCGCGACAGCCGACTCTATTGACGTCACTTATCCAGAAATTAAACTGCCGTCCCTTACGAGAGTCGAAATGGCCTCGTCAAAGCCATAAGGCCCTGTAGCTCAATTGGTTAGAGCGCCGGACTGTCGATCCGGAGGTTGCGGGTTCAAGTCCCGTCGGGGTCGCTCAGAAGCCTCGTTGCCACACACTGGCAGCGAGGCTTTTTTTGTAGGGTTTTCCGCTGATTTCGAGCCGTCGTCGGCATCATCGAGCCTCAGAATGTCGCGTTCCCGTGCGACAGTGGCCAGAGCCTGCGGACGTTCCGCCAACCAGACGCACAGGTCAGCCGCCAGATCCGAGCGCAGCACGATTGGTAAGCGCCAGACGAACTACAGGTTTCCCTTTCGGGCTCGTTCTTCTTTTCTGTGGTCGGCGATGGTCCAGCGATGCTGGGGGTTGGTCTGGAGCCAGACGTCGGGGAGCAGGGATTCGAGGTCTGCTCCTCGGGGGAGT
>WGMU01000083.1 GCA_016124895.1 bacterium | reverse complement strand
CGCGCGGCGTTCGCCGGTCACGATCGACCGGCCATCGCAGGAGTCAGGGATGTCGAGGCCGGCCAGATCGAGCAGCGTCGGCATGACATCCTGCAGGCCGGTCAGGCGGTCGTCGGTTGTGTCCGGGACTGCTCGCGGTTCGCGTTTCCGGTCGACAAGAATCATCGGGACATTCGCCGACGGTTCGTAGTACAGCCGCTTGGCCCACAGACCGTGCCGGCCCAGCATGTCGCCGTGATCGGCCGTCACCAGAATGATCGTGTCATCGAGGATGCCCTCCTCGCGCAGCGTTCCGAGGACGAGCCGCAACTGGTGATCGATGTGCGTGCAGAGCGAGTAAAAGCCGCGCAGGCCCGTTTGAATCGCTCGCCGCGTGCGCACATCCCAGCTTTCGTACTGCATCCGCAGCCGGTACGGCAGAGTGGCCACCTCGGTCGAAGAGCCTTCCTCCTCGACGGTTAATACGTCGCCCGGCGACCTCGAAGACACTCGCCAGTCTGTTGGAACCCAGTCGCCGTACACAGGGTCGTCGAGTTCCCGCTCGCCATACAGGTCCCAGTAGTGCTGCGGTGGAACCAGTGGCGGATGCGGATGCGTAAACGACAGATACCAGAAGCCCGGCCGAGTCGGATCGCGGCGGCGGATCGTTCGCGACATTTCGCGCGCGGTCCAGTTCGTGACGTGACAGTCTTCCGGCAGATGCCAGGGCCGCGCGGAATACTGGTTGTTACTCATCGCGTGATCGAACTGCCGTCCGGCAAAACCTCGATCACCCAGAAAAATGTCGTAGTCGTCCCACACGCCCCAGTGCGGCCGACCTTCCTCGGCAAGAATCACGTCGTCAAAGCCCGCGCGCGCCCGCTGCGGATAAACATGCAGCTTGCCGACCGCGAAGCACTGGTATCCCTCGGCCTCAAAACAGTCGGCAATCGTCGGCACGTTTGGCATCGGCAGCGTCGTCTGAAACGTCCGATCGCCGTGAGAGCGCGGGCACTGACCAGTCAGCAGGCTGCGCCGCGCGGGGATGCAGACAGGACACTCGCTGTACGCATTCGTGTAGCGAACGCCGCAGCGAGCCAGCTCGTCGAGCGTCGGCGTTTCAATCACCGGATGCCCGGCGCAACCGAGCAGGTGCGCCGGCCAGTGGTCGGTCGTCATGAGCAGTACATTCGGGCGAGTCGCCATTGTGATTGCTGCCTTGTTTCCAGCCTGTTTTCGGTTTCGTCAGCCTGCGGAACGGCAGCACGATACCAGAAGCACCGGCAACTGCTTACTCAGGCGGATTCGAGACCACGGCACTGTCAACATTCGGACAAAGCCGGATTGAATCCGAACAGACTCAAGGGTACGCTCCTGGCCGCCAGACAGGTTGACATCAGTTGCCTCGAAGAAGCGGCGACGAGCCATTTGCCGAATGATCCGCGTTCGACTCGTTCCCCGGTCGGAGCCCGTCACAATGAACAGAGAGCCGTGCCGAAACCCCATTCGCCAGCGAGTCGGGCTCGTGCCGATCGCCGTTTTGCTGTTTCTGTCCTGGCAGACGTCGGCGATGGCAGCACCCACTCTGCGAGTCGATTCCGACCGGATCGAAATTCCGTCGGCGCTTGTCTCACAGTGGCGCGGCGTCGTTGAGCATCACGGGTGGACATCCGAAAAATCCGGGCAGGTCGGAAGCAGTGCTGCCTTCAGTCGCTTTCTGCCCCGCAGTTATGAGTTCAGGAAAGTCGGCGACAACCTGCATATCGTCACTCGCTGGTATTCCCGCGAGCACTGCAACTCGACTGACCGCAGCAGCGAGGACCTCGACGGCGATCGCCAGGCAGCACTTGAAGACGCGCTCGGGAAAACGCTGACCGAGGTTGCGGTTGCTCTTGAGGATCCCTCAGCGACTCAGCCGCCCGTGACTGTTCTGTGGTGTCAGTTCCGAACAGCAGATCGCGAGCTGATTCCGTTCGACGAACTCAGCGCCGCAGATCAGCAGCGACTCGCTCCGTTCGCGGATCTCGCTCGCAAGCAATTGAGTCTCGCCACAGGACCTGACGCAAACTGCGATCCTCAACGCATCCCTCGAATCCGCCCCCGCAGCAGCAGTTCGCGCAACCGTTCACAAGGGACAGGGACCGGAATGAATCCCGGTTATGCGACAGGCAGCGGCGGTCGCAGTGGCGCTGGCAGTGGAACATCGGGTGCGGCTGGATCCGGTAGCAGTACGGGACAGTCCAGCCAGACGGGCACGGAGATGATGAAGTACCCCGTGCTGATCGAGCAGTACGAAGCCCGCGCGGGCTCCCTGCAGTTCGAAATGGTTCGCTCATTCACTCGCTGTATCAGCGCCCGTTCGTCACAGGAAGCTCTGGCCAGAGCAAGCACGTCCTTTCCGGCATCGATCCGAGGCGGCGACGGACAGCGCGTCTCGTTTCGCGTCTCAATGGGGACTGATACGACTGGAAGCACATCCTGCGGCTCCGGGGGAAGCGCTGAATCCGGCTCCGGCTTCGGCAACACGGAGGACGACATGGGACCAGATGGCACAACCACGGCAGGCGGTAAAGGAACCGGCACGTCGGGAAACAGCGACACGGCAGCAACCGGTCTGTCGCCTCAGCCGGACTCGATCGGTTCCGGCGGTTCCGGCGGACCTTCCAGCTCTGAATTTGAAGGCTACTTTGACGCCTTCGCCAATCAGGACATTCCGTTCCCGGATGATTATGGGATGGCGCCAGACATCGGGGGCGAAGGCTCCCCGTTGATCTCTGATCCAGATACGCCGGGGCCGACTCCGTAACCCGGTCAGAGTGAACCTGGCCTGGTCAACCGCAATCGTTCTGCTGCCGACCGCCCTGCAGTTCAAATCGGCCGTAATAAGTCCGCGTCCCGGAGTTCGTGAACAGAGTCTGAAGTTCACGACGCCGGTTCAACTGACGACTTCAATTGCTTCTGCGAACTTATCACGGACGGTCGGAACCCAGCCGCTCAACTTGAACATCGTGTCCGGTCGAGTTCGATATCCTCTCTCCTCCTTGAAGACCGACTGGCATGTATCGGCAGGTCGCGACGCATAATCCGCGGAGCCAGCGAACGGGCTTCAGCCTGATCGAGCTGCTGGTCGTGATTGCGATTATTGCAGCGCTGGCAGCCATTCTGCTTCCCGCTGTTCAACGGGCGCGGGAAGCAGCGCGACGCTCTGCATGTCTGAATAATATCAAGCAGATCGTTCTGGCCTGTCACAACTACGAAAGCTCACACCGCAGTCTGCCGTCGGGGTACCTGCTGGGCAGTGGAGGCGTCACACAGGTCGACATTGCCCCCTCAATCATTGTCCCTGTCTGGCCACAGAACTCCGCCTTGCGTCCCACATTTTCGCAGTGGCACATCTCCGACAACTGGAGCTGGCAGGCGCAGATCCTGCCGCAACTGGGCAATGGGCATCTCGGACTGCAGACCTCCGATTCCCGTGGCAGTCCAGTCAATCTCGAAGCCACGCAGGTCCGCATCGACACGCTGGAATGTCCGAGCATGGCACTCGGCGGCGCACGCGTGCTGGCAACGCTTGGCCCCGGAAGTCAACTGGAGTTTTACCCGACAAATTATCGCGGCGTTGCCGGAACCGACGCGCCATTTGCCGGAGCGTCCGAAGACACGGTTGCCAACGGCACGCTGTACGCAAACTCGGGGATCAAGCTGCGTGATATCCGGGACGGTGAGAGCAACACTTTCCTCATTTCGGAAGCGGTCTTCGGCGTCTGGGGCGACGGCATCAGTGCCTGCACAAGACTGGCCGATGACAATGCCGATCAGGTTCCCGACTGGGGCGCTGACGGGCAGAGTCCCAGCGCAGTGCCATCCGGCTTCAACGCATGGTCAACAACGACGCTGGGAACATTCGCCGTTTCACCGGGAAGCTGGCACGCCGACGTCTGCAACTTCGGCCTTGCGGACGGCAGCACGCGAGGTCTCTCCAAAACAACCGACTTCGCCATTCTGAGAGCACTCGCCACCCGCAACGGCAGCGAACGAGTCAATCTGCCAGATAGCTAGCGAGTCTCTATCGGCAGGTGCGTCGACGATATGCAGTCAAAGCGACTCCTGCTCTGTGCTGATCTCGTGACAGTGTCGCGTCTGAAGCTTCAGCTCAGTTAATTCTGCGGGCAGCAAGGCCGCTCCAGACCGTAATGCGTGAAGCAGCCGCTGGCAGCGTGCTGCCGACCATGGCTGCCGCAGGACGGCTTTGCGTAATACGTTGAGCAGCCGATCCCGGTTCCCTGTCCGCTCAATCCGGTCGGCGAGGTACATGGGAAGGTCGTCGCCCATCTGCTCCATCGTCAACGCCGAGAAGTCGTCCTGCGCCTCAGCAGTCAGTCCAGCAAACCGGCTTGAAATCGCCTGCAGGATTGTCTGCTGGTGTCGCTGCGCATCGAAGGCCCGTCGCATTGGCTCTCGATTGTAGATCTCCAGGGCGAAGGTCAGCGCCGCGAGATCGTCTTCTGCCAGCACACCCAGGCGATTGGAAAACTCCGGCGAGTCGACTGCAATCGAATCGTCCCACGAAGCGTTGAGGAACTGCTTCAGGAGCGGACGCGCCAGCGTCTCCGCCAGAATGCCGTGGCCTCGCCGTGAGTAGTGGACGTGTTCGAGAAAGACCGGCAACTCAGACGCCGTCTGCGTTGATTGCGTCACTGCCTGTCGAATGGCCTCGCCGGTGTCGACAAAGACGACGTTGCCGTCATTTGCGTCAGCAGCAACGTCGGAAACGATTCGACTGAATGACGATGGCGCTCGAAACCGGCAGCCGTCAAGGTCGGCGGCAAGCCGGAACGCTTGATCGGCCTCGGCCACTCGTCCCAGCGTGAGCAGACACTCCGCTCTGCGGTACTGCAGCAGCGACGACTCTTCAGAGATTCGCAAAGCCAGCTCAAACTGCATCAGTGCTGCGGCAGATTGCTGATCTGCTGCCAGTCGACGCCCCTCGTCGAATGCGTTTCTCCACTGGCTGAGTTCAGTGTCCGTCAAACGGTCAGGCAGGAAGCCGCTGACCGGGCTGTGCGAACGACAGTTGGCCGCGACTGTTGACAGGACGATCGGAATGCCTGCGTCGCGTGTCGTTGCAACCATCGCCTGCAGATTGCGTCGAAAGGCGACTTCTGCGGCGGCAACCAGATCGCTGGTCAGCCTGATCTCCAGATCCGCCGGCAATACCTCAATCGGATCCTGGTCATCGGGAATCCCCGTCGGAAGCAGGCGTGCGAGCGTCTGCCCGAGTCTGGTTCTGCGAGCGGACTCCGCTGTCTTGAACAGAATGTGTGGCGCCGTCCCAACGGTCGAGGCGACACCTCCGATTCCGTAGAACTCGTTATGCCCGGCATGAACGATGATCAGGTCCGGCTGCAGACTCAGCGACTCACTGACAAATTCCCGGACGACCGTCGTGCTCACTCCAGTCACTCCCAGATTCAGCACCTCAACCTTCGTTCTCGACTGTTGCAGGTTCAGCAGCACTTCGAGCTGACGTGGAAAAGCCAGTTCAGAGGCATACGGAAAGCCCTGCACCGTCGACGCACCGACGACAACGATCCTGAACACGCCGGTCGGTCTGGGCAGATCGAATCGTCGAGGTTCCGGCCCGGCCATCCCCTGCCCTGGACACCAGACGCGGTCAGCATCCGGGTTGATCTGGTACCGAAGAATGTCGCGCGCGTGCGGGACTGGAATGACCAGACTCAGGTCGTCTCCTACTCCAGACACCCGCAGGAGCAACTCGACAAGACTCAGTCCCAGCAGAGACAGCACGACGGTCAGCGATCGGAATGCCCAGCGCTTTCGGCACGACAGCGTTCGCCGAATTGACTTCCGCTCAATTCGGTGCTGGCCCGGCCGACCATCGTTCGCGGCTGCTGCCTGTGCTGGATCAACTGGCGACGATTCCGCTTGTCCTGAATCTGCCTGCGGCACGTTGCTGGCCTTCTCAGTCACGATCGGAGTTCCCGCCGCTCGAACTCACGCGAGGATCCTGTGGTTCGTCTCGCACGCGAATCCAATGGTCATGAAACTGCCACGTGTAAAGCACATTAACCGGTGGCATATGACAGGCAACGCATCCAGATGTCGGCTCAACCGAACACTGCCGATCTGGCGCTTCGGTATCGTGGCATTTGAGACACACCGCTTCGTACTCCGCGGTCGTGCGGGACGCCGCCGGAGCGTGCGGATCGTGACACGAGGAGCAACCCAGCTTTCCCTCGCTTCTCAGGTAACAGGCCGATTGAACGAGACCGATCGGCTGAAACCGTACGAGCATCGAGTTCTCTGCGAAGAGTTCTTCGGGAGGCACTCGCTCGGCTCCACGATGACACTCGGCACAGGCAGCCACTTCGGCAGCCGCGTCATCAGTCGGTCGGGTCACTCGAATGGCCAGGTCCTCTGCCCCAGCGTTGACGGCCTGCACGTGCCGTTTCCCCGGTCCGTGACAGCGTTCGCATCCGACATTCGGCCGAAGGTCGACAAGTCGCTGATCCTGAATCCGGCACGTTGTCGTGTGGCAGCCAAAACAACGCTCCAGGCGTTCGCCCGCGAGCAGGCGCCCGAAGTACTCGACGTCAGAGTGCAGTTCCTCGGGAAGCGTCTGTGGCGTCACTCCGGGACCACTGCCGGTAATCCACGACATGCGGTGCTCGACGCCGAGACTCTCACCAGGAACTGAGAGATCCGGAACGAGCGTGACGAAGGTCACTGCGTGCAGACCGGATCCAAAGGCGTAATCCAGCGGGAACGGCTCGTCACCAAACAGGGCCGGCAGCGTCACAGACAGGCTCTGCTGATCCGCGAGGTAGTGGAACTCGACGTCGCGCTTTGGGTCGCGAAATCTCAGGCCGTTCAATTCCGAAATGAAGTCGACATCGGCGGCTGCCCGAAACGTATGCGAGTGCCCGCTGGCCGAGTGTGCCTGCATCTGGTCCGGGTGGCATTGGCTACACGCAGCATCTCCCAGATGACCACCGACGTCCGCCATCCTCGGTCCTGCCTGAGTTCCGGCGCGACTGCTGTCCAGTTCCGTCCGGGACTCGTCACGGGACTGAAACGTCAACACGGCCCAAACGGCAATCAGGGCAAGACCTGCACATGCCAGTACGGTTGCCCGTCTCATCCATTGGTCCCTGTCAAGTGAAGCTCTCAATGATGAGAAGAGGCCAGCCAGGCAACACGCCCGACTGACCTCCTGGAGCAGCATTCAGAGCCGAATGATCACTGGTCTTGCTGTTGCTGTTGAGACTGCTGGTAGCTTTCCTTCAGGGCCTTTTCGTAATCCTGGTCGGACATGCCGGAACTTTCGAGCTGCCCCTCGACACTCTCACTTTGAGTGGCCGTCTCTTCAGGCACGGGCTCAGCAGCACTCTCACAGCCGGCAACGAATGCCAGACAGGGGAGGCACAGACAAATCAGGGCAAGCAACTTCATTTCGAATTCCTGGTGACACGTTGGAAGAAATCTCTGAGGCATCAGTAGGGTCACGGATGCACGCAGCACGATGGTATTCCCGAATCAGCTCAGTTCAACGCAAGCTGCCAGAGGACCACCCGCTCATATATTCGATCGCAGCGTCAGGCAGCCGGAGTCCTCCTGGATCGCACTGACAAGCCTTGCCACTGTCAACACCATGAGGGTCAGTGCCGCTAAGAGCACGCGCAGTGACAGTAGTCGTGACGAACGTTGCATCATATCCCAACGAAGACACAGTCGGGCGGCGCACGATATCCGGCAGTCTGCTGTCAGGCCACTTCTGGAATTGCCGCTTCGGAATGGGCGCCTACGGACACAGCCTCACGTCTTCTGTTCGGATGGAGCAGCCGTACTGTTCCCGTCCACCGGCTTCCTCTGCGGCGAGAACTCAAGTTCTTCCGACGGCGTGCCGCGTAAACGGGCGCGGGCGTAATCGACCTGCGGCTGCAACTCTTCATTCCCTGCGTACAGACTGATAATGCTGTTCCAGATCGCCTCAGCCCGCAGGCGGTTTCCTTCCCGCCGGGCACGATCGGCTTCAGCGAGTTCTGAATTGACGAGTTCGATGCGGCTGACGGCCTTCTCTGCAGAAGATTCGATTTCGGCAATTCGTGCCTTCGCCAGATCCACGAAGGTCTCCTGTCCCTCGCGCCCGGCCAGCAGTGTCTCCATCGCTCGGTACTTTTCCAGAGCGGAGACGCGGTCGCCGAATTCCTCGAACTGCCAGGCGTCCAGAAACAGACGCTCGGCCTCGGTCTTTGGGTTCTTGAACGTTGTAAGGCGACGCATCAGCCGCCCAACCTCAAATCTGCGAATGAACTCGCGCGCCTCGGACGCGTGCCGGCCCTCCGGAAAACGTGCAAGCATCGGGTCAAGAAACTTACGGATCGCATCGTCGTGATCCGACGGCTGGCTGCTCTGCATCAGCGGCTCGGCCTGAGCGAACAGTTCGTCCTCACTGGCCGGCCACAGAACCCAGGTCACTCCACACGCAAGTCCGGCCAGGCACAGCAGCAGAAACCAGGTCCGTTCATAAAACGGGCTGTTGTCACGTTTGCGGCGTTTCTTTTTCTGCTTTCCGTGCTGCAGCGCCTTCTTCAGGTCCGGGTTGAGCTGCTCAATCGTCAGCGCACTTGGTCGGCCCGAGGCGGCGTGCGCGGTCACTCCCGCATGACTGGCCATCTTGTCGAGCACTTCGTCGAGAGCCATGCGCACGTAGGCCGCGTCGTGCGGGCGATCCTCGGGCTCTTTGGCCAGCAGACGACTCACGACTGTTTCGAGCCAGACCGGGCATTCCGGAGCGAGCTGCCGGAGCGGTGGCGGCTGCTCCTGCAGATGCTGCAGCATGATCTCACCCTGAGATGTGCCTTCGTAAGGCGTTCGCCCGGTGAGCATCTGAAACAGCACGCAGCCCAATGCGTACAGGTCCGTGCGAGCGGTGATCGACTTCTTCCCGGTAATCTGCTCTGGAGCCATGTACTGAAAAGTTCCAACGGTCATGCCGGTTGCGGTGAGGCCGTCGGCGCTGGTGTCGAAAGCGATCCCAAAGTCGCCCAGCACAAGCTTCTCTTCGCCGGTTTCGCGGTCCCGGCCGACAAACAGATTCGCCGGCTTCAGGTCACGGTGAATCACGCCGTTTTCGTGAGCATGGTCGAGCGCGTCGCAAATCTGTTTGCCGAATTCGACGACCTGTTCCCATGGCAGCGGACCACGCTTCTTCAGCAGGTCGTCGAGCGTGCCGCCGGACATCAGCTTCATTGCGATGAACTGCTGCCCGTTGACGACTCCGCCACCGTAATAGCGTGCGACGCCCGGATGTTTGAGCCTTTCGAGAATCTGCATCTCGCGTTCGAACCGCGCGACCACGCGCGGATTATCGGTCATCCGGGAAGAGAGCACTTTCAGAGCGACAATGCGATCGTTCTTGCGATACCGCGCACGGTAAACAACGCCCATCCCACCGCGACCAATCTGTTCCTCAAGCTCAAACGGGCCAAATGCCTTGTCCGCCATTCAGGTTGTCCTTCTCTGTTCGGCCTGCCCGCCTTTCCGTCGTCCCGACTGCGGACCTCTGTGACGGCAGCGTCAAGGGTCCCTGTCGTTGATCAATTCAACAATCTGGCGTTCGGCGGAGCAAAGTCCAGAGAGCATTTTCGTCTGGCACCACATCCGAACAGAAGCAGTTCCAGCCGCCGAACAGAGCCGTTGTGAATGCCGCCGGAACTGAAAACGCGCCGGCATCAGGACAGATTGAACCGGGCTCGCACGTCACATCAGCCCGCGGATGGGGTCGCTGAAGTAGATATGGTGCGGACGGCTGACGTCGTCCTGCCACATTGCCGTGCGCGGGATCCCCAGAGCGTTGTAAATTGTCGCGGCCATGTTTTCCGGCTTCTGCGGATCGGACGCCGGATAAGCGGCATCCTTGTCTGACGAGCCGACAACGTTGCCGCCGCGCACTCCGCCGCCGGCAAAAAACAGTGTCTGAACAGCGCCCCAGTGATCGCGCCCCGGCTCGTCGTAGGTGTTCCCGGCCATTGAAATCTTCGGCGTCCGACCAAATTCGCCACCCATGACGATCAGCGTTGAATCGAGCAGGCCGCTGCCATTCAAGTCGTCGAGCAACGCCGACAACGCGCGGTCGGTCGGAGGCAACAGCTTTTCTCTCAAACGCCAGAAGGCTTCGCCGTGTGTGTCCCAGGCTTCGTTGTTGCCCAGGTTGACCTGCACCATGTTCACGCCAGCCTCGACCAGGCGGTACGCCATCAGCAGTGACCAGCCGAACGTGTTGCGGCCATACCGTTCCTGAATTTTCGAGTCGGCATTCGTGACGTCGATCGCCCGGCGGATTCGGTCACTCGCCAGCAGCGAGATGGCCGACTGCCGATGCCGGTCATACTGCTCGCCCTCGGCCGAGCGTTCCAGCGCTGCGCGCTGGTAATCGATTGATCCCAGCAGATCGAGCCGCCGGTCAAAGCGGCCGGACGTCAAACCTGCCTGCAGTTCAAGACTCGGAGCCTGAAACACAGTCGGCCGCGCCGCCGTCGGTTCGGTCTTCGGAAGCTGAGGAAACGTGTATTCAGGATAAGCCCCGCGCCAGAACGGGTCGCCGTACTGGGTCGCTTCGATGATGAACGGATCGCGACGGCTACCCATCATCCCGCCGTACGCTCCGGGAATGGTTCCACCGGACCAGTGAACCAGCCTCTCAGGCAGCATTACGGCCGGCGGCAGATTGTTTCGTGCAGGCAGGGCGTCGCCGACGATCGATGAAATCGACGGCCAGTCGGTCGGACGCGGCTGCCGATCGCCGCGAAAGATTGGTGCGACCGAGTGACCGGTCAGCATGAAGTAATGACCGAGCGTATGACCGTTGGTCGGATGCGTCAGCGATCGAACGAGCGCCCACTTGTCGCTGCGCTGAGCCAGTCGCGGGAGGTGCTCACAGATTTCAATGCCCGGCGTCGCTGTCGCGATCGGATTGAATTCGCCGCGGATGGCCGATGGCGCATGAGGCTTCAAATCGAAGCTGTCCTGTTGCGCTAAGCCTCCGGAAAGAAAGATGTAGATACAGGACTTCGCCGTCCCCGCCGAGGCGGCTTCAGCCTGTTCGCCATCCGCCGCCCGCAGAGCCTCCAGATGGTTCATGCCCAACCCGAGGACGCCTGCCGCTCCAGCCTTCACCGCTGTCCGTCGCGAAACGGTCGGATGATTCCAGTGAGGCAATGTCATCGTCAGTCCTCCCCGATTCGCAGTCCGCCTTGACGGACGAAACTGATTCGAGCCAGTTTGCAGCATGGCCATTTCTGCGGTCGATTGATGACCAACTTTTGATTTATCGTCAACCGCGGTCGAACCTTGCTCTCTCGAAGTCCGGTTGGACGGGTTACGGCAGCAGGTTTCGCCAGTCAGTGCCGGTTTCGATCGTTCGAGAGACTGCCATGCTGAAAATTCTCCACCGCGGAACGCGTTTGTGCGACGGCCTCAACCGTCGTGAGTTATTGCGGATTGGCTCGCTCGCCGTGGGCGGGCTCTCGCTGCCGTCACTGCTGCAGGCACGCGACAGCCTGGAACAACCCGAGTCGGCTTATGACCGGGCGTTTGGCCGGGCGAAGAACATTATCTTCCTCTACCTGGCCGGAGGACCTCCGCAGCATGAGACGTTCGATCCAAAACCGGATGCTCCGCTGGAGATTCGCGGGCCGTTCCGCCCCATCAGCACCACCATCCCCGGCATTCAGTTCTGCGAACTGCTGCCGCGAACCTCGCTGCACGCCGAGAAGCTGGCCGTCATCCGGTCAATGTCGACTGACGACAACGTGCATTCATCCAGCGGAGCGTGGGTGCTGACCGGGCACAAGTACCGCGGCCCCAATCCCCGCACGATATCGCCAACCGACTGGCCGTACTTCGGGTCCATCGTCAAGCGGCAGAGGCCGAGCAACGAACTGCCGGCCCTCAGCACGGTCTGGCTGCCGGACGTGATGCGTCTCAATGAAAACGTAACGCCGGCCGGTCAGACCGCCGGCTTTATGGGACCACAGTGGAACCCTGAGGTCTTCGTCGGCGATCCGTCACAGTCGAACTACGAAATCGAAAGTCTGCGCACGGATTCGATCACACCGCTGCAGCTCGACCGTCGTCAGTCGCTGCTGACTCAACTGGAATCCCGCTTCGATCAGATCTCTGCCGGAACGGCGGCCGGAACCTACGGCACGTTTCAACAGCAGGCGTTTGATCTGCTGACATCGGGCAAGGCGCGACACGCGTTCGATATCTCCAGCGAACCAGACAAAGTCCGCGACCGTTACGGACGCAATCGCTGGGGCCAGTGCGTGTTGCTGGCGCGGCGGCTCATCGAGGCCGGAGTGCGGCTCGTCCATGTTCAATGGCCGCGCGAGCCCGGAGACAATGCTGTCGACAACCCGCTGTGGGACACACACGCGCAGAATGCTGATCGAGTTGAAGACGTCCTGTGCCCGATGTTCGACGTTGGCTTTTCGGCATTGCTCGAAGATCTCGACGATCGCGGCCTGCTGGACGAAACACTGGTTGTCGCGATCGGTGAGTTCGGCCGAACGCCAAAGATCAACGCCAAAGGCGGACGTGATCACTGGGGTCCCGTCTTCAGTTTCGCGATGGCCGGAGCCGGAATCAGCGGCGGCCAGGTATACGGGGCCAGCGATCGCAACGGCGCCTACCCGGCGATTGACCGCGTCGATCCCGGTCACCTGACAGCGACGATGTTTCACTTGCTCGGCCTGTCGCACCTCGGTTCGTTTCTCGACCGCCAGAACCGACCGAATCGACTGACCGAACGCGAGCCGCTGTTCACGCTGCTCGGCACCGAACCCGCAACCGTCCAACGCGTACGCTCGACCGGCGACATCGCCCGCGTGCCCGACTTCGATCCAAAAGCTCTGCTCAAAGACACGGCCTTCAGTGGCAATGACGTTCTGAAGCCAATCGATGCCCCGTCGCGTCCGAAGGGCTGGCGTGCAACGCCGCTTCTGCTGACAGACCGTGATGGCGTATTCGGAGTCCGTCACTCGTCAGCGCTGACCTCTGACCCGGCGGCGGACTCCGCGGCCGATTCTGTCTTCATCGGTCTGCGACAGCCCGCCGCAACAACCGTCGAGCCACTCAGTGGAGACGCGCGAGCCATCCTGGCTCAGGAAGTCCGCAGCCCCTTCGCGGGAACGTATCGCTTCCGTGTGCGGCTGCGGGGCGAGGCGACGTCAGCGGAGTTCTTCGACGCCGCGTTTCGCAACGCGTTCACGTGCCGGATCTCGTTTTACCAGTACACGACGCAGCAGAAGTCGCTCAGCGAAGTCCACCCGCTGGCATCGCTCGACTTCACGCCGGAACTCTGCAAACCAGGCGACGACTGGCAGACCGTGGAACTCGTCAAGCAGTTCGTCAATCCAAATCCCGGAGCGAACTTCTCCTTCGGAGCGGGCATGGGTGTCATGCTCGAAGTCACTCGACGCAGCAAGCAGCCACTGCAGCTTCCAGCAGCAGCGGAACCCCAATCAGTCGGCCTCCGCATCGCCGACGTCACGCTGGAATTCCTCGGCAAAGAACGCATTGAAAACGTCAAAGTCTGAGGCAGCAGACTGCTCGATGCTGCTGCCAGAAACGGACTTGATCGATCTCAGTCGCAGCGATCAACAGCAACCCCATCCTCATTATTCGTTCTTTGATTTCTCAATCGCTTCCTGCAGCGAAGCTTTGGTGTCTTTCACGTAGCCTTCGATGGTCGTTTTCTGAACGGCAATCTCGAAATGGGGGATTGCCTTTTGGGGCATCCCGAGCGTCATGAAGGTGTCGCCGAGGTTTCGCTCAAAGAAGTGCGTGAGCTGATCGTTGCGTGCTTCCGCCGGAGCCTTCTCTGCGGCGAGTGCCAGACGTAACGCATTCTCCTTATCGCCGAGTTTGAGACTCGCTGCCGCGGCTTCCTTGAGGTTCCAGGCCTGCGTGGCGGGATCGAGCGGAGCAATCTCTTCGTACAACTCGGCAGCTTTGCGGTAATTCTTTGCCCGCATGTACTGCTGAGCGAGCTTGCCTTTCTCGCGGCTGATTTTTGCCGCCTCGACGGGAGACATTTCCGTGTCTGTTTTACCCTCGGCCTTTTTCCGTTCCGCATCCAGTTTGGCCAGACGTTCAATCAGTTCGATGGCTCGTTTGGAATGACTGACGCTGGGAGGCAGTCCGGCGCCGGTTGAGTAGATTTCCGAAAGCATGTAAACCGCCAGCCAGTTATCGGGGTCTTTCTTCAGTTGTTTCTCGTACCGGTCGACGATGTTTTTGATCTGGCCACGGTTGAAAGCAAACGACAGATAGCTGCGGCGAGTCAGTGACCGGCTGGCGTCCTGCCTGTGGTGGGAGATGACGTATTCAGCGGCCGATTGAAACGGCTCAAACTCCGGAATCTCCCGATAGGCAGGCAGCAGAGCCTCATAAGCTTTGAGTTTCAGTTCCTCATCGTCTCTGGCCAGTCGCAGAACTGCCTCAAACGGTTCGCGCGAAGCTGTGAAGTTTCGCGAGTTGTAGAACGCCGCTCCGATTTGAAACGCTTCCTGCGCCGAGGAGTATTTCGTTGGCGTCTTGCCTTTGTTCTTAGCGGCAGCCTGAGAAGCTGGCTCGCGCGTGTCATCAGGACCGGACGGCATCATGGTGGCACCAATGCCGAGAGCAAACGTCAGCAGCGCTGTGTACATCGCGAATCTCCTTGTGAACCGAAACGGGGTTGGAAAGGCAGTCTTGGTGAGCGACGCTGGCAGTCCTGTCAGACGCGGCTGTTCCACATGCGAAAGACACTGCCGCAGCAGCGACGCGACTTCGGCGGCGGATTGAAAGCGCTCGGCAGGTTCCTTCGCCATCAGCCGTTCAACGATCCGGGCAAACCACTCCGGGATATCGGGGTTGAGTTCCTGAATCGGCGTCGGTTGCTGGTCGTTGATCCTGCGCAGCACTCCGTAACTGGTAGCGGCCTGAAACGCCGGACACCCCGTGCTGGCTTCGTAAAGGACGCTCCCCAGGCTGAACAGGTCGGTGCGGAAATCGAGCGATTCATCTCTGGCCTGCTCGGGAGACATGTACTGCGGCGTGCCGACAAGCGTGTCCGTTCTCGTCAGGCGGATGTCGTCAACAGCTCGAGCGAGACCGAAGTCAGTGAGCACAACACGCTCTACGCCCTCCTCCATCAGGATGTTCGCTGGTTTGACATCGCGGTGAATCAACCCCTGGGCGTGTGCCGCAGCCAGCCCGGAAGCGACCTGCATTCCAATCCGGAGCAGTTCGCGAAGCTGCAAGGCGCCTTCGTCATCAATCCGCTTCTGCAGTGAAACGCCGCGGACGTAAGGCATCACGAGATACGGGATGTCCTGCCACGTTGAGACACAGTGAATGGCGATAATGTGCTCATGAACGACAGCGCCGGCGGCCTGAGCCTCGCGGAAGAAACGCTGCCGCGCCGCACCACTGGAGGCAAACTGCGGTGCCATCATCTTGATGGCGACGTATCGGTTCAGAGCCGCATCAAAGCCCTTGAAGACGACTCCCATTCCACCGTGGCCCAGCAGCCCCACGATTTCGTAGTTCGCGATCCGCCCCAGCATTCGAGGATCGTCGGTTGGGGAAAGCATTCGCCGGTAAAACGACAGGTCATCAGAGCGTGCGGCGGCCTGGCTTCGACGATCGAGCAGACCTGTGCGCGCAAGCCCGTCCGCCGAAAGCGAAACCCGGAGTTCGTTCCAGTCCCGTTCGCTGGCAACCGACTGATCAAGCAGTTCTCGACATCGCTCGCATTGATCCAGATGCGTTTCAAACATTGCCTGCGCCGCACGACTCAGCGTGCCGTCGAGGAACTGTGCAACGTTCCCATGCGGGCAGGGATTTGACTGGATCGTCATCGAATCACCTCGGCAGGCTCATCGCCAGACAGCGTGCGAACCTGTTCCTGAAACCGCGTCATCACGCGGCTCCGCGCCACATAGACGGCTCCAATCGATTTGCCCGTCTGCCTGGCGGCCTGATCGGGGCTGAGCCCTTCAACCGCAGTCAGCCAGAATGCTTCCCAGGTCTTCGGCTGAAACTCATCACGAATCTGGTCGGCAATCCAGCGGAATGCTTCCCGTCGCCATTCCAGTTCGAGCACCTCAGCGTCATCACAATCCTCAGCAGCTTTGCCGTTGATCAGAACAAGCGCCGAAGTCCCTCCAGCGGCTCGATCAGGCTTTCGACGCGAAAGGGCGTTCAAGGCTGCGTTGCGAACGACGCGTCCCAGCCAGGTCCGAAACCGGGCTCGCTGTGGATCGGCTTCCCAGCCAGGTACGCGCCGAGCGACCGACAGCAGCACCTGCTGAGCGAGGTCGTCGGCGTCAGAATGCTGCAGCCCATGAGCAACGGCCAGACGCACAATGACTGGGCGGTAAATTGTGACGAATTCTTCCCAGGCAGAGACGTCACCTGGATCCCGTAATCGCAGAATCAGACTGACCTGTGTTTTCGGGGCTGCCGACATTGCCGTTTCCTCTCAGTCAATACACACACTGATTCGAGGATCCTTACACGGCCGTTTTCAGAATTCGTCAATCATGGCCGCCGACCCTTGCTGACCGTTTGCGGCGAATGCAACTTGTACTCGTTGAACGCTCACGTCTGGAAATGGTCACGGCCTGGAACCAGAAGAACGTCTCAGGCTTCAGGCTGCCGAATGCGTCTGATCCTCAGACGCTGCTTTTGGTTTCGTAAGGCGGCCTGGCAGGAGATGAGGTTCCGGGTATCGAAGAAACTCCGAACGGCATGCTGGTACCCCTGGCATAACTTCGCGACCAGAGATGGCAGTCAGTCTGGTGGTTGCGGATTCTGCGTTGTCATGTGGTTACAGATTCTGGGTTGTCATGACGGGAAGACGCAGCAGTAGCAGCTCTGATAACCCGGTAAACTTCTAACTGACAACTCACAGACCGCAGTATCGACACCAGCCGTGGTCCGTCCTAGAGTAGCGTCATGCGATAACGTGTCGCTCTGCTTAGTTGAGCTTCCATTTCGTCCGGTCGCGTGAAGACTTGCCGGACATTCGCGAACGTCGGCCGCAGGGAACGCCGACACCTGCCGAAGCTCGATCATTTGAGGCAGCTACTGCCTCCAGGCCGAAAAATTCAATCTGCTCGCACGCGTCCCGGACACGCTGTCGGCCGCAGCCCTGTCGAGCAGTCGGCCCGAGAGTTCACTTCTTCATCAGAAGTGATGCGCATTGAAGAAAAGACCGGACTGCGAGCATCCGCACGCTGCCGATCCCCGGGCAACCAGCAAAACGTTCCGCTGCGCACGCGCTGGCTTTGAACGCTTCGCCGGGTGAAAGCCGTCCTGGCTGACGGAGTCAGTTCCCAATAAACGGAACGATCGACGTCACTGCTCCATCGGCGACTGCCCCTCGGAAACCAGATCACCACGCCGCTCACGTGCGACCGCAGTCGTGTTTACCGAGCGGCGGTCTTTGCCACGTGGATCAACGACAAAACTCTTTTGACGGGAATGATAGAATGAAGATTCTTCTACTGATGCTGCTCTGCCTGGGCGGCTCAACCGCAGGCGTTGCCTTCTGCGAAGGCTGGTGGCAAACGATTTCCCAGTACGCCTTCTTCGCGTCGCTGATCGCTTCCGGACTGGTCCTGTTTTCCGGCGCGACGGACTGACGTGCATCAGTTGCGGTGATGACTCGACTGCTCAGAAAGCCGCAACTGAATACAGAATGCCGTTTCGATCAGGCAAACGCTGGATCGTCGGCGGTGGCGTCTGCGATCGTGCCGGATTTGAAGTCTTCCCACTGCTCGGGAGTGAAGAGGACTTCCCGGGCCTGCGAGCCGTTGTAGTCGCCGACGATACCGTCTTCCGCCATGAAGTCGATCAGGCGGGCGCCGCGGCCGTAGCCGATTCCCAGGGCTCGCTGCAGGAGTGAGACGCTGCCGCGGCCTTCTCGTACGACGATATCGATCGCCTGCTCGTACAGTTCGTCACGTTCTTTCAGAGCGGACGCGTTTGTTGCGCCGCCGCCCGCCGTACTGATGCGGGCCAGTTCGTCGCTGTATTCGGGTTCGTACTGCGCGAAGAAGTCGATGACTGAGTTGACTTCCTCGTCGCTGACGAACGTTCCCTGCGCGCGGGTCAGATTGCTGGTGCCCGGAGCGAGGAACAGCATGTCGCCGTTGCCGAGCAGTTTGTCGGCACCACCTTCGTCGAGCACAACGCGGCTGTCGGTGCGGCTGGCGACCTGGAACGAAATTCTCGCTGGAAGGTTCGACTTGATCAGACCGGTGATGACGTCGACGGTCGGCTTCTGCGTCGCCAGAACCAGATGAATTCCGACAGCTCGAGATTTCTGAGCGAGACGGATGATGTGGCCCTCAACATCCTTGCCCGAGGTCATCATCATGTCCGCCATTTCGTCCGCGATGATCACGATGTACGGCATCTTCTCCGGGATCTGAGCGGCTTCTTCGGACGCGAGGTCGACGCCCATGCGTTCGAGACGCGCTCCGTGATCGAGCTTGTTGTAGCTGTCGAGGTGCCGAACGCCGCAGCGAGCCAGCAGATCGTACCGCTCTTCCATCTTGTCGACGGCCCATGCCAGCACGGCCTCGGCCTTCTTCATGTCCGTAATGACCGGGTGCATCAGATGCGGAATCCGCTTGTACGGACTCAGCTCGACCATCTTCGGGTCGATCATCAGCATCCGCACGTCGTCCGGCGTTCGCGTTGCCAGGATCGACAGAATCAGCGTGTTGAGGCAGACGCTCTTGCCGGTCCCGGTTCGACCTGCGATCAGCAGATGCGGCATCTTCGCCATATCGATCGCCAGCGGCCGGCCACTGACATCCTTACCGAGAAACAATGGAATCCGTTTTTCGTCGACATCACGCGGCGAGGACTGAATCAGTTCCTTGAGCCGTACCATGACCTGCTTTTCATTCGGTACTTCGACACCGACCGTATTCTTGCCGGGAATCGGCGCGACCACGCGGACCGACGGTACGCGCAGCGCGATCGCCAGATCGTCGGCAAGGCTCGTCACCTTACTGAGCCGCAGGCCGGCTTCGAGTTCCAGTTCAAACTGCGTGATGACCGGACCGGTGTCGATCTCGACGACGCGGACGTTGAGGCCGAATTCCTGAAACGTCTTTTCGAGCGTCAGCGCCGCCACGCGAGCCTTCTTCGCCAGCAGTTCATACGGAAACTCTTCAGAGTCCTCAAACAAATCGAGGGGCGGCAGCGCGTATTCGTCGTCTTCCGGGATGCGGCTGGCATGTTCGATTTCCGCCATCAGCGCATCGCGCGGCGACATCGCACTGACCGGCGGGTTGACGCGGATCTCGCTCCGCTCCTCAGTGTCGTCCAGTTCCGCCTGGGGCTCATCGTCGGTTTCATCAACTTCGTCTTCGGTGTCCTCGGAAACAGCGGCGCTTTCACGTCGACTGAAGGCGCCTCGACGGTCAACCTCTTCCTCGTTCGATTTCGCTCGTTGAGGCCAGCGGAACAGATTCAGAAGGAAGGTCAGCGGCGACACGGCAATGCTCAGGCCGCGGGTCACGATGCCGGAATCTGTCGCCAGAACGAGTCCCGCGGAAAAGATCGAACCGAGCAGAATGAGCGTTCCCGTCAGTGCGAAGTGACGCTCGAATGCGGCGACTCCCCACGCACCCAGATAGCCACCACTGCCGACAAGCTGGCCTCCACCAAGCCCCGGTGCCACCAGGTGCAGCAGGACGCAGACAGCCGCGAGCATCATCACGCCGCCCGTCAACCGCCGACGGATGTGCTCATCCGGACCTTTCGACAGCAGTCGAACGTCAAAGGCTGCGAGTGCCGCGACGAAGAACCAGGCTCCCAGGCCGAAGGCGACGCGCAAACCGTATGCGAGCGTCGCTCCAAGTTCTCCGCACAGATTGCTGACAACTTCCCGCGAGGGATAAACCGACCGGGCAGGCGCATCAGCAATGTCGAAGCTGATCATGCTCAGTGTGACAAACAGCGTCCCGGCGAACAGGCCGAGCGCTGTCAGATCAGTCTTGAGCCGCCTTACATCCCACATGGCAGTGCGTCAGCCCCCGATTGCGCCGTTTTGTGAAACTTTTTCGATCAGCGAACCTTCACTGCCGCGCAGAAAATTCCTGGCCTGGCGACTGAGGACGCGTCCTGCTTCCAACTTAACACGAAAATGCTGGCTTGCCGAAAAACGCTGAGCTGGGATGAAACTCAAGCTGCGAGACTTCAACGGCTGGCGCGATTAGTCGGGCCTGTAGTACGTCGCCGTACCCGTTCGTGGCCGCCGTCCTTCAACAATGGAAGCAGAGCAGCGTAAGCCGCCAGGTCAATCATGGGGGCCTCAGACGACGAAAGGACGGATGAAACGGTGATTTGGCGCGTGTGACACTGGCTCGGCCAGTGCGACTCTTCACCGGTGTCTGGTCAGAAACACTGGCAGAGCCAGTGGCACACTTCCTCAAGCCTGCCCGCGCCGTGACGCTACCTGTTTCCCGACAACGGCAGATTCTGCCCAATCCACCTGACCAGTTCCGTCGCGATATCCGCTTTCAGCCCGTGCCAGTGAGCGAGCGTTTCTCCGGCCGCTCCGAGAAGCTGAACGTCGTTCGTGTCTGCTCCGATCGCCTGCGGACTGTTCAGCACAACGACGTCGCAGTTCTTGGCCCGCAGCTTCTGCAGCGCGTTCTCGCGGGCATTCTCAGCCTCAAGTGCAAATCCGACCACCCAGTGGTGCTCTCGATCCCTGCCGAGTTGTGCGAGCACGTCATCGGTTTCGATCAGCTCGATCGAAATCGGACCACCGGTCTTTGTCATCTTGCCAGAGTGCCGTTTCAGCGGTGTGTAGTCGCAAACCGCTGCCGCCGCGATGACACCGTCACAGTTCGGAAACGCCGAGACCGCTGCGTCGCGCATCTGCGCCGTCGTGACAACGTGCCGCACGTCGCAACCTGTCGGCGGGATCAGATCAACGGGCCCGGTGACGAGCACGACTTGGTGCCCCGCATCGAGCGCCGCCTGCGCGACCGCGTACCCCATCCGCCCGCTGCTGGCGTTCGATAGATATCGCACGTCGTCAATGTATTCGCGAGTCGGCCCGGCTGTGATCAGGATGCGCATTGAAGTCTCGAAGTCCATGTCGCCATGATGATGGGCGAGGGATGCTATCTTCCCCGTCACGAAGTCGGAATGCGGAGCACAGAAGTCGGATTCAGTTACCCGCGTGCCACCGTCCGCATTCCGATCTCCGACGTCGAGAACCCGCTTATGGATGCCAACGATACGATCTGTTACTGCTTCCACGTCTCGAAACGGAAGATCCTCAAGTTCATCCGTCTGGAGAAGCCGCGCCGCGCGAGCCAGATCAGCGAATGCGCCGGCGCGGGGACCGGCTGCGGATGGTGCATCCCGTTCCTGCAGAAATATTTCGAGCAGTCCGCCGAAGCCGACGCAATGACCGCCGAAGAGTACGCACGTGCCCGAGGCGACTACATCCGTGCCGGCAAAGGCAAGCCTCCCGCCGGAGCGATCCCGCCGCCAGACGATCAGTCCGCAGAATGCTCACCAAAGAACGATTGACGTTCCCTGGCGGGTGACGATCTGTCTTCGTACGATCGCTGCCGGTCCGCGGTTTGCTGTCCGCGTCAGTTTTCCAGATGCTGGAACGCCGGCAGGAACCAGCTCAGTCGTCCGGCTCCGCTGAACAAAGTCGCCCGTACAGAAAGCCCCCTGAATGACGCCCCGCGAAGTGCTCGCGCTCATCCGCGAACGCGAAATCCAGGCTGTTGACCTGCGTTTTATGGATTTCCCTGGGACGCAGAAGCATTTCACGATCCCGGCCCGCACACTGACTGAAGCCAGTTTTGAACGCGGCTTCAGCTTTGACGGCTCCTCGCTGCGCGGGTGGCAGGCAATCAACGAAAGCGACATGCTGGTCGTTCCGCAAGCCGATACGGCATTCGTTGATCCGTTCATGCGGCAGACGCTGGCGCTGACCGGCAACATTCAGGATCCAATCACGCGACAGGATTATGCCCGCGATCCGCGCAACGTTGCCCGCAAAGCCGACGCCTATATGAAGTCGACGGCGATCGCTGATCTCGCCTGCTTTGGCCCGGAAGCTGAGTTCTTCATTTTCGACAATGTCCGCTTCGACCAGAACGAGCACGAAGGCTACTACCACGTCGACAGCCGCGAGGGACAGTGGAATCGCGGTCGCCGGAACCGCAGTCGGGGCCGCAGTGACGATGTAAGCGAGCCCTCAAACTCGGGGTACGCGATCCGCCACAAAGAGGGCTACCTGCCGATTCCTCCCGCCGACACGCTGCAGGATGTCCGCACGGAAATGATGCTGGCTCTGCAGGAATGCGGCGTTGAAGTCGAGGCTCAGCACCACGAAGTCGCGACGGCGGGCCAGTGCGAAATTGATATGCGCTACGGTCCGATGGTGAAGACTGCCGACAACCTGCTGCTTTACAAGTACGTCGTCAAAAACGTCGCCGCTCGCCACGGCCGCACGGCGACATTCATGCCCAAACCACTGTGGAACGACAACGGCTCAGGTCTGCATCTGCACTTTTCCCTGTGGAAGAACGACGAGCCGCTGTTCGCGGGCTCGGGATACGGCGGTCTCAGCGACACGGCGATTTACGCGATGGGCGGCATCCTGAAACACGCACCCGCAATCATGGCGTTCTGCTGCCCGACAACGAACAGCTACAAACGCCTGACGCCCGGCTTCGAGGCTCCGGTTAACCTCGCCTACAGCTTCCGCAACCGCTCAGCCGCGATCCGCATTCCGGTCCACAGCCCGACCCCGGCCGACAAGCGGTTCGAGTTCCGCTGCCCGGACTCATCCTCGAACCCGTACCTTGCGATGTCCGCTCTGCTGATGGCAGCACTCGACGGAATCCAGAACCGCATCGACCCCGGCCCACCGCTCGACAAGGACATCTACGACCTTGAACCGTCCGAACTCGAAACCGTGCCGAAGACTCCGGACTCGCTGGAAGAATCGTTGACCGCATTGCGAAACGATCACGCCTTCCTGCTCCGCGGCGACGTGTTTACCGAGGACGTCATCGACACCTGGATCTGGTACAAGACCGAGCACGAGGTCAACGCCATCCGCCAGCGGCCTCACCCGTACGAGTTCGCGCTGTACTACGACATCTGATACGGCACCTCGCTCCTGTCCGACGCGAAGTCGCGAAGCCGCAGAGATTCGCGAAGAAGCACAGAGCTTTGTTGCTGCCCTCTCTTTGCGCCCCTTTGCGGCTTCTCGCCTTTGCGTCAGATGCCCACACCTGGACTTTGCGCTGCCATGAAACTTCTGATTCACCCGCCGGTCGACGACCGCCGCCTCGTCAGAATCCGCGAATCTGCCGGTTCGATCACTGTCTTCAACGCGTCAAGCGACGATGAAGCGTTGCGTGAGATCACCGACGCCGATGCCTTCTTCGGCAAGATGACTCCCGATTTGCTCGCCGCAGCCAGGCAGCTCAAGTGGGTACAGTCTCCGACAGCGAGCCTCGAACACTACCTCTTTCCGGAACTGATCGAACACCCCTGCCAGCTCAGCAATATGCGCGGGCTGTTCTCTGACGTCATCGCCGACCACGTGATGGGTTTTGTGCTGTGCTTCGCCCGAAATCTGCATCTGTACCTGCGGCGGCAGATGGAACATCGCTGGGCTCCGGTCGGCAACGAGAAGATGACGCAGCAGACGTTTCTAACCGGGCCGGCGTTTGTCTCGCCGGTTGATGCCGCTCACAAACACCTCGCCGATCAAACGCTGGGCGTCGTCGGAGCCGGGCATATCGGCCGCGAAGTCTGCCGTCGGGCTGCAGCGTTCGGGATGAGAATCCTCGCCGTCGATCCGCGGTGTCGCAGCATTGAGGGAGTCGTCGACGACGTCTGGCAACCGAACCGACTTCCGGAGCTGCTTACCGAATCCGACTTCGTCGTGATCGCCGCACCGCACACACCGGACACCGAGAAACTCTTCCGCGCCGAGCAATTTCGCCAGATGAAGGACTCAGCCATTTTGATTAACATCGGCCGCGGCGCGATCGTCGACCTCGCCGATCTGACCGCGGCTCTCGAAAGCGGCGAAATCGCCGGTGCGGCGCTCGACGTTTACGAAGTCGAACCGCTGCCGTCCGATCATCCGCTGTGGGCGATGGAAAACGTCATTCTGACGCCGCACATCGCGGCTGCTTCGCCGCGCATTGCCGAACGCCACCTTGCAACGCTGCTGCAGAACGTCCGGCTGTTCGCACAGGGACAGCCCCCCGCAACACTCGTCGATAAGCGGCGGTGGTTCTAGACTCCCCGCCACGCGAACGACTCGCAGATTCTCTCCGCCCCTCCCCCCCGGACAAAGGTCCCACCATGAAGCTGTGCCTGCTCCTTGCCGCCCTGCTGGCTGCTCCTCTGACCGCGACGGCTGGCGATGAAGTCGACACGTCACCGATCGCCGTCGCCAGTCGCCGTGTGTTTCCCGAAGTCGAAATCGGACGCCCGATCGTCGTTACACACGCCAACGACGGCTCCGACCGCATCTTCATCGCGTCGCAGTACGGAACAATCCACATTCTGGAGAATGACGAAGAATCCGAAGACTCGACGGTGTTCCTCGATATCAAAGATCAGGTGGTCTACAACGACAAGCAGAACGAAGAAGGCTTCCTGGGCTTCGCGTTTCATCCGGACTACAAAAACAACGGCCGGTTTTTCGTCTACTACACAACGACGAGCGCTCCGCTGACGTCGGTTATCTCGCAGTTCACCGTCTCGAAAGCCGACCCGAACAAGGCTGACCGGAAGTCCGAGCAGGAGATTCTCCGCATCCCACAGCCGTTCTGGAATCACAATGGCGGCACGATCTGCTTTGGACCGGACGGATGCCTCTACATCGGCCTGGGCGACGGAGGCAAGGGCGGCGACCCGTTCGGCAACGGCCAGAACCTCGGCACCTGGCTGGGCAGCATTCTGCGGATCGACGTCGACCATCAGGATCCCGGTAAAGCGTACGCTGTCCCGAAGGACAACCCTTTCGTCGGCAGGGAAGGAGCGAAGCCGGAGATTTACGCGTACGGTCTCCGGAATGTCTGGCGGATGTCCTTCGACCGCAAGACCGGCCACTTCTGGGTCGGCGACGTCGGCCAGAAGTTGTGGGAAGAAATCAACATTGTCACGAAGGGCGGCAACTACGGCTGGAATCTGCGCGAGGGGAAGCACAAGTACGAGAACGGTTCAGACCCGCGTCCTGACCTGATCGAGCCGATCTGGGAGTACCCGCACGAAGCTGTCCAGGGCGGTGTGATTGGCGGCCAGGTCGGCAAGTCGATCACCGGCGGCCACGTCTACCGCGGCTCGGCGATCCCCGCACTCAACGGCTACTACGTTTACGCGGACTATGTCAGCGGCGGCCTGTGGGCCTTGAAATACGACTGGGAATCAAAGCGAGTCTCCGAAAACCGCAGCATCGGTGGCTTCGGCCTGCCGGTGATGAGCTTCGGCGAGGACCAGTCCGGCGAGTTGTACTACACAACCCCCGCTGGCGCAATCTTCAAGCTGGTCGCCGGTCAGTAATCACTGCACTCGGTCTGCAGCGCAAAGACGCGAAGACTCAGAGAATCGCAAAGAACTCCAGGTGATTCGTTATCTCAATTAAGTTCTCTGCGTCGCTTTGTGCCTTAGCGACTTTGCGCTGCAATCAGTCTGCCCATTGCTCAGGTCACAGGTTAACGATGGAGCTGTTTGAAACCCGGATCGAACTCCCCTGCTCGATCGACGACGTATTCGACCTCGCGGCCACGCCGGAAGGAATTCTCCAACTGACGCCGCCTGAGGTACAGCTTGCGTTCAAGGTCGCGCCCCAGCGATACGCGCTCGGCACGCGCGTCGTGTTTCAGGTTCAGGCGATGGGACTGATCAAGGAGATCGCTCACGAAGTCACTCATTTCGACGACCCGACGTTCTTCAGCGAGAAACAGGTCGATGGCCCGTTTCAGCACTGGGTTCACGAGCACCATTTCGAGCAGACCGCCGACGGCACTGTCATCGCCATTGACCGGATCGAGTTCCTGCCACCGGGAGGCATCGCCGGTCTGCTGATGAACGCTTCGAAGATCCGCGAGAACCTCGAAGATGGCTTCGAGTACCGGCACCTGCAGCTTGAGAAGCTTCTGGGTAGTAGTCAGTAACAACAGAAACCACTGGTAGGGTGCGTGGAGCGAAGCGGAACGCACCAATCGAGATCAGACGGTGCGTTCCGCTTCGCTCCACGCACCCTACGTCTTTTCTCCGGACCAGTCCTGATGTCCCGTGACCCGCTCGAACAACAGAAACGCAACATCGCGACGTTCGGAGCGCTCGCCGGACTGTTGTTCGTCGCGCTCGGCATTCTCGCTCTGGCCGCGATGGTCATCCCGGACATCCTCAACGTCCTGCTGGTCCTCGCCGCGTTTCTGGTGATCGGAGTCATCCAGTACGCTCTCTGGGGCTGGAAGCTCGACCGCTACCGGATCACGGACGACGAGGACGAGAAGCCCTGATGTAAGGTGTCCAGCAAATGACAGTTGAGTCCCGTGGACTGCAAGCTGTCCTGTCATTTTTTGCCGGACTGCTGTTAGTCTTGCTCAGCCTTCTGGCACTCACTGGTACGGTCATTCCTTTCATCCGCAACGCTCTGCTGGCTTTCGCTGCGATTCTGACAATCGGCGCAATTCAATACGTCTTATGGGACCGGTCGGCCCAGCACAGCCAGATGCCCGACGATGACGACAACGACACCTCAATTCCCTGAAACAAGGCACTTGCCGAATGAGCATCGAGTTTCGTGAACTGGTCGATTCGGGCGAGTCAGCTCTGTTTGACGTCGTCACCTCGTCAGAAGGCCCATCCGGTTCACTGCCATTGACCGAAGATCTGTTACGGCACGCTCCCAGCGGCGATCTGTTTGGCCTGACACAGAGTGCCGGCATGGGCTGGGATCCACAGCAGTTGCTGTGGGACCAGATTCTGATTCTCAGCACGCAGGGTGGGATTCGCGGCGAAGATGGACGCCCGATCGCACTCGGTTATCACACGGGCCACTGGGAAGTCGGCCTGCTGATGCGGGCCGCGGCGGAAGAACTCGTCAGACAGCAGCGGCTGCCATTCGCCGCGTTCTGCAGTGACCCCTGCGACGGTCGTTCACAGGGCACGACCGCGATGATGGACAGCCTCGCGTACCGCAACGATGCGGCCATCGTGCTCAAACGGCTGATCCGTTCGCTGCCGCTGCGCAAAGGAGTGATCGGCGTCGCGACGTGCGATAAGGGTCTGCCCGCGATGACGATGGCTCTGGCCGCGCAGCACGATCTGCCGTGTGTCATCGTTCCCGGCGGAGTGACGCTGCCAACTCGCGACGCCGAAGACGCCGGCAAGGTGCAGTCGATCGGTGCCCGCTTCGCGCACAAAGAGATCACGCTCGAATACGCCGCCGAGCAAGGCTGCAAGGCGTGTGGGTCGGCAGGCGGAGGTTGTCAGTTTCTGGGAACGGCGGCGACGGCGCAGGTCGTTGCGGAAGCACTCGGCCTGACGCTGCCGCACAGCGCGCTGGCTCCGTCTGGCCAGCCAATCTGGCTCGACATGGCAACGCGTTCGGCGAAAGCAATCGTCGCGCTGCAGTCGGCTGGCCTGACAACGCGCAACATCCTCACCGACGACGCTCTGCACAACGCGATGGTCGTTCACGCGGCGGTGGGAGGTTCGACGAACCTGCTGTTGCATATTCCGGCCGTCGCCTTCGCCGCCAACCTGCGACGTCCGACGGTCGACGACTGGAACCGCATCAACCGACAGGTCCCGCGACTGGTCGACGTCCTGCCAAACGGTCCCGTCGGCCACCCGACCGTGCAGATGTTTCTGGCCGGGGGAGTGCCCGAGGTCATGCTCCACCTTCGGACGCTCGGACTGCTGAAGCTCGACGCGACGACAGTGACCGGAGCACCGCTCGGCGACGTCCTCGACTGGTGGGAATCGTCCGAACGCCGCGAGCGGCTCCGCGACGAACTGCGAAACCGTGATAAGATCGACCCGGACAACGTGATCATGTCGCGCGATCAGGCAAAGGAGCGCGGCCTGACCAGCACGGTCTGCTTCCCGGTCGGTAACATCGCGCCGGAAGGTTCAGTGATCAAAGCGACCGCGATCGATCCATCAGTCGTCGACGACGACGGCGTGTATCGTAAGACAGGACCTGCCCGCGTCTTCACTGCCGAACGCGAAGCCATCGCCGCGATCAAGCAGGGCCAGATTAAAGCCGGCGACATCATCGTCCTGATGTGCCGTGGACCGCTGGGCGCCGGCATGGAGGAGACCTACCAGCTTACGTCGGCCCTGAAGTATCTCGACTTCGGCAAACACGTCGCGATCATCACCGATGCCCGCTTCTCCGGCGTTTCGACCGGTGCCTGTATCGGCCACGTCGGCCCGGAAGCTCTGGCCGACGGTCCCATCGGCAAGGTCCGCAACGGGGACGTCATCCAGATCGAAGTCGACCGCAACACGCTCGATGGCAGCATCAACCTGATCGGTGATGGCGAGCGGGAAGTCACTCCCGAGGAAGGTGCCGCAATCCTCGCCGAACGCTCACCGGCTGTCCCGCTGACCGCCGACCCGGACCTCCCGGACGACACTCGTCTGTGGGCACTGTTGCAGAAATTCGGCGGAGGCACCTGGGGCGGTTGCGTCTACGACGTCGACGCCATCGAGCAGGCACTCCGTCGATAAGCTGCTATCGGCCTGCCGATCTACTCAACCATGCTGGTCGTGTTTTGACCGTCCGTGGAGGGTCTTTCATCAGCAGCCAGCCAGTAGCCACGACCGACACTGGCTATTGTGGCCGGCAGCAGCGGGCGTCTGATCTCCAGACCGCCCAGTTGATCTGTCGCCCAGAGATCCTGACGACTTGGACAGCGCCACTTTCGGTTGCCGTACAAGCACGAAGCGCCAGCGAGTGAATCAATTACGTCAAACAACTCGCTTGCGCTTCGTGCTTGTATCCTCGCAGATTTTGCCAAAGTGGCGCTGTCCAACTACGGAGCTTCCTGAATGCCTGCGGAACATCATCGGATCAAGCGTGGATTCACCCTGATCGAACTGCTGGTCGTTATAGCGATCATCGCCGTACTAACCGCGCTGTTGCTTCCAGCGGTACAGCAGGCTCGTGAGGCCGCTCGGCGATCGCAATGTCGAAACAATCTGAAGCAGATCGGACTGGCATTTCACAACTACCACGGGGCGTTTCGACAGTTCCCTCCGGGCTTTGTCTCAGGATCACCTCCGCCGGCAACGGGCAAAGGCTGGGGCTGGGGAGCGTTCATTCTGCCGTACCTCGACCAGGCAGCCGCTTACGATCAGATCAATTTCAGTTTGCCGATGCAGGCGACAGCCAACGCGGCACCACTTCAGACGATTCTGCCAGTGTTCCTGTGCCCGACGGACCTGGTGAATCCCGCGCCGTTCAGCCTCCAGGATGCTTCAGGAAACGCAGTCGTAAACGTCACACCCAGCAGTTATGCAGCGACAGTCGGTGATGATGCGAGCGAGGTAGACGACACTTTCTGCAACGGTGTGTTTTACAGAAACAGTAGCACAAAACTTGCGGACATTACCGACGGAACGAGTACGACGGTCCTGGCAGGTGACCGTTCCTGGGCGATGACGAATGGTTCCTGGGCCGGCGCACCAGACGGTATCGTCGTTCGTGCGGGCCATCTGAATCCGTGGTCGACAGCAACAGCATCACCCGCCGCGTTGGGACTCGTCCATAACAACTGGATCAACATCCTGAATGACAGCGACGGCGGACTCGACGACTTTTCGAGCCTGCATTACGGCGGAGTTCAACTGCTCTTCGCCGACGGCTCGGTGCGTTTTCTCGCCGACATCACTGTCGATGGACCACTCCACAAATCCTTCTGGGCCATGGGAACCCGCGACGCCGACGATGTCACTTCCGGGCTGGAATAATCCGAACGCATCGGACCAGAACGGCACGGTGATACGGTCCGAGCAGCCCCACAGCCAATAACCAGCCAGAAAGTCGCGCTGAGCGTTCGGGCTTTTAGTACCACGGTCGGCAGCCTCGACATATCCTGTCTCGCATCAATCTGCCGTGATCCGAGATAAGCTCACCGGAGCAGACAATGCCGTTGCGGATTTCGTTCTCTCTTCTGACCGTCGCGGTTGCCTCTCTCCCGCCATTGGCTCTTCGCGCGGACGATGCCGCGCGGACAACGTTTTTTGAGTCGTCAGTGCGGCCCGTGCTCGAAACGCACTGCGTCGATTGCCACAGTCGCGAGAATGCCGAGAGTGATCTCGCCGTCGATTCGCTGGCCGGGCTGCTCAAGGGCGGGCTGCGAGGTCCGGCGATTATGCCAGGCAAGCCGGAAGAAAGCCTCCTCATCCGCGCAGTTCGACACGGCGAACTGCTCAAGATGCCGCCGAAGAGCAAACTCTCTGCCCGCGACGTCGGCACGCTGGCAAAGTGGATTCAGGACGGAGCATTCTGGCCAAACGCGAAACCAGTCCCGCTCACAACCGAAACTGCTGACGATCCGCTGGCTGTTGAGTTCACTGCCGAGCAGCGTACGTTCTGGGCGTTTCAGCCACCGCGTGTTGCGCCGCTGCCTGATGTCAAAGCGCCTGAGTGGGTGACGTCTCCGATTGACGCGTTTGTGCTGAGTCGGCTGGAAGAAGCGGAACTCAAACCGGCGCCGCAGGCCGACCGCCGCACCTTGCTTCGTCGAGTCACGTTTGATCTGACCGGTCTGCCACCGGCTCTGGAAGAAGTTGACGCTTTCCTCAGTGACGATTCGCCTGGCGCCTTTGCCCGTGTTGTCGACCGCCTGCTCGCCTCACCGCATTATGGAGAACGCTGGGCGCGGCACTGGCTCGATGTCGCTCGCTATGCCGACTCGAACGGACTCGATGAAAACCTCGCCTACGCAAACGCCTTCCGGTATCGCGACTACGTCATCCGGGCGTTTAACCAGAACAAGCCGATCGATCGCTTCATCCAGGAGCAGATTGCCGGTGACCTGCTCGACACGCCGGACGGATCACAGGCCAGTTTCGACGCTCTGACGGCGACCGCGTTTCTGTGTATCGGCCCGAAGATGCTCGCGGAAGACGACCCCGTCAAGCTGCGAATGGACATCATCGATGAGCAGATCGACACAATCGGTCGAGCGTTTCTCGCACTGACGTTCGGCTGCGCCCGCTGTCATGATCACAAGTTCGACCCGGTTCCAATGTCCGACTACTACTCGCTGGCCGGCATCTTTCACAGCACGCAGACGATGGACACGTTCTCCGTCGTCGCTCAGTGGCACGAACGCCCACTCGCAACGCCGGAAGCAATCGCCGCCCGCACGGCTCATCAGCAGCAGATCGACGCCGCTACCGCTCAAATCAAATCGCTGCACGACAAGGCGGCCATCGAACTGCTCGACGAAGCGCGACGGCACGTCGGCGATTATCTGCTCGCCGCCGAAGAACTCCGCCGCGAACGAGCGTATCTTGCGGAGGCAAAGCCGGTCGGTAATCAGACGGCCGCGAATCGCCCGGCGGGAACGATCGAACTTGAAGCCGAAGAGTACGTCCGCGGCAACGTCCTGAAAGATCGGACGAATTACGGCAGCGGGATCGGCGTGCTTGTCAACAGGGGCGAGACGCCCAACTTCGTCGAACACGACATCGAGGTTCCCGCATCCGGCAACTACCAGATCGAGATTCGTTATGCCGCCGCCAGTTCGCGACCGTGTCAGCTCGCGATTAACGGCCAGACCGTTGCCGCGTCCGTCGCTGGCAGCGTCACCGGTTCGTGGCAGCCAGATGGGCAGCGCTGGGAGATCGTCGGCCTGTTCGATCTTCGCGCCGGCAAGAACACACTGCGACTCGAACAGCCGACCTTCTTCCCGCACATCGACAAGCTGCTGCTCGTCCCGACGCCGCAGTCGGCAACGACAATGATCGGACGACTCGCAACGGACTATGTCTGCCTGCCGAGCCTCGTCGAGCAGTGGACCGACTGGCTGACGCAACATCGCGAAGACGCCCCGCCCGAACTGCAACGCTGGCTGGCCGCCACTGCAGGCAGCGCAGCCGAGCCGGCAACGCTGCAAAAACTGGCCGATGAACTGCAGGCGCAGGCTTCGTCGAACGATGCGAGTTCGACGGCCTTTCGTGAACTGCTCCGTTCCACAGACGGCCCCTTCAAAGAGCCGCCTTCCATTGACGGCGCGTTCCCCGAAGGAACGCGGCAGAAGCTGGCTCAACTCCGCGATGACGAGAAGAAACTCAAAGCGTCGCTGCCCGAGTTCCCGCAGACGATGGCGGTTGCCGAAGGCCCGATTGAAAACGTCCGCGTTCATTTCCGCGGAAGCCACCTGACGCTGGGAGCCGAAACACCGCGTCGGTTTCCCCGCGCACTTGCCGGTCTGGACCAGCAGCCCATCGACAATGACCACAGCGGTCGACTCGAATTCGCTCAGTGGCTGACCTCACCGGACAACCCGCTGACAGCCCGCGTTTTCGTCAATCGCGTCTGGCAGTGGCACTTCGGTTTCGGCCTCGTCCGCTCACCCGACAACTTCGGAAAGCTTGGCGAGCGGCCGACGCATCCGGAGCTGCTTGACTGGCTGACCGTCCGCTTTGTCGAATCCGGCTGGGATCTCAAAGTTCTGCACCGTCTGATTCTGCTTTCCTCAACCTGGCAGATGAGCACGCAACTCAATCCAGCCGCGAACGATATCGATCCTGACAACCGCCTGCTGTGGCGCATGAACCGGCGGCGGCTCGAAGCAGAGTCCATTCGCGACGGCATTCTTGCAGTCTCCGGACAACTTGATGAGCGAATGTCCGGATCGATGCTTCCAACCGAAAACCGCAAGTACGTGACGAGCACCGCGAACGTTGACCCGGTCGTTTACAAGTCGAACCGCCGCTCGGTCTACCTGCCGGTTGTGCGCAGCGCTCTGTACGACGTCTTCCAGGCGTTCGATTTCGCCGACCCGAGCGTCATCAGCGGCGCTCGCCAGTCGACGACCGTTGCGCCACAGGCGCTCTTCATGCTCAACAGCGAGTTCGTTTCTCAGCAGACACGGGCTGCTGCGGAATCGCTGTTCGGCAACTCCAGCATTGACGACGCGGCTCGCCTGAAGCGACTCTGGCTGACCGCGTTTTCCCGCCCGCCGACTCAGGCTGAAACCGACCGCTCTTTCGCCTACCTCGACGCACTGACGCATCGCCTGCTGAGCGGAACCGCGACTGCCGACGACTCAGCCTCTTCCCCGAAACAGCAGTCCTACGCCCGCCTCCGCGCGTGGCAAAGCCTCTACCGCGTCGCCCTCGCCTCTAACGAATTTGTCTTTCTCGAATAATGTCTTCTCGTTTCAGGAATCAATCATTGGGTGGCCGGGGCTGGACTGAGCCTGCGAAGGAAGCCCCGGAGCTTCAACTGTGAACAGAGACGGACCGGGGCTTCACTCGTTCCTCGCTCCAGCCCCGGCCACCCAAAATGGAATCCAGACAGAGCAGCAGGTCGCCGCCAATATGCCTCACCTTTTTCCATCTACTGTTCAACGACCACAGCCCGCTGTCTCGCGCCGCGAACTGCTGCGCAACGCTGCCGCCGGATTCGGCAGCGTCGCGCTCGCCTCGCTGTTGCAGGACGATCTGCGCGCCGAGCTGACCGACACCCGGCCGCCGCAGTACCCGGCGAAAGCGAAGCATGTGATCTTCCTGTTTATGCACGGAGGACCATCCCAGGTCGACCTGTTCGATTACAAGCCGCTACTCGAACGCGATCACGGTAAACCGCTGCCATTTCCCAAGCCGCGAGTCGTCTCCGCCCCAACCGGCAACCTGCTCAAGTCGCCGTGGTCGTTCCGACAGTACGGCGAAAGCGGAGCGTGGGTCAGCGAGCTGTTTCCGCACCTGGCCAAACGCGTCGACGACGTCTGTTTCATCAAGTCGATGCACTGCTCGAATTCGCGTCACGGAGCTGCTCTGCTGGAGCTGCACACCGGCAGTGACACGTTCGTTCGGCCGAGCATGGGTTCGTGGATCACGTACGGCCTTGGGACCGAGAACTCTGACCTGCCGGGCTTCATCACGATGTGCCCGACGCTGACGCACGGCGGCGTCAACGCGTACAGCTCGGCCTTTCTGCCCGCGGACTTCGCCGGCACGCCACTTGGCAACGCCAGTATCCCGTCCGACCGAGCGAAGATTCCGTTCATCGAAAACGCCGACCAGACACCGGCCGACATTCAGCGCATGGAACTCGATCTGCTGCAGTCACTCAACCGCGACCGGTTGACAGTCACTGGCCGCGATGACGTGCTTGAATCGCGCATCAACTCATTCGAGCTTGCGTTTCGAATGCAGGCCACCGCGCCGGAACTGCAGGACATCTCGGACGAGTCCGCGGAAACGCAGTCGTTGTACGGGCTCGACAACGACAGGACGCGCAACTTCGGACGCCAGTGTCTGATGGCCCGCCGCTTTGTCGAACGCGGCGTCCGCTTCGTTCAATGCACGCACAGCTACAAGTGGGACCAGCACGGCTCGCTTCGCGCTGGTCACTCAAGCAACGCAATGGAAGTCGACCAGCCGATCACGGCGCTGCTGACGGACCTCAAGCAACGCGGCCTGCTGGACGAAACGCTGGTCCTGTGGGGCGGCGAGTTCGGTCGCACGCCGGTCGCTCAGGGCGACGACGGCCGCGACCACAATCCGCAGGGCTACACCATGTGGATGGCCGGCGGCGGCATTCGGCCCGGCCTCTCGTACGGTTCGACCGACGATTACGGCTACTACGCTGTCGAGAACAAGGTCCACGTTCACGACCTGCATGCCACGATGCTGCACCTGCTGGGCATCGAGCACACCCGCCTGACCTACCGCTACGCCGGCCGCGACTTCCGCCTGACCGACATCCACGGCGAAATTGTCCACGACATCCTGGCGTGAAAAATCACCCTGGCTCACTGAGTATCCCGCCTTCTGAACTGCTCCTGTTAATCCAGAAGAGAAGGTGCGGCAGCAGCCCGTCGCTCGGCGGCGCAGTGGTCGCGAAAGGGAATGTGGTTAGGCGAGTGGAACGTCTGATTCCTGAAGTCCTCATGAATCGCTTCTGCAATTTCGTCGAGATGAAATACATTCCAGACCGATTCGAGCTGGCGCAGTTGCGTCAGTCCGTGCGGAGACTGCCTGAGACTGTCTGGCAGCAAACCGGCAAGTGCAGACGCCGCAATCGCAGAACTGCGGAACTCTCGATTCTGCATCACGGGGAGTCCCTCATGATGAAAGTGGACACTGCAGACCAGGTCATCTGGAAAGCCCCAGCGGGACATCGCACGGGCCGCCACTTCGCCATGGTGCCAGCCAAACACGCTGAGTTCAAACTGTTCGAGCGATGCGAAGCTGTGGCCGCCGCGAAGGTAATTGATGTAGTCAGACTCATATTGATTTGTCAGCAGCGGCAACATGAAGTCCTGCAGCAGTGCAGCCCCACTCGACAGGTCGCGGTCCGCCTTGAGCAATTCGGCAACGTGTCGTGCGAACAATGACTTTTCCAGATTCGCGCTCCAGAACTCGGACATATTGACAAGTTTCAGTTGCGTGGCCGGCAGTGCGTTTCGCATGGCGATCGAAATCACATTGAGACGCGTTCGTCTGATTCCAAGTGCCGCAATTGCGTGCTGGACCCTGGCAACTCGATGACGGAGTCCAAACGCACTGGAATTCACCATGCGCAGCAGTCCCGCCGTCAATGCTGCGTCGGATTCGATACACGCCGCCAGCCTTGCAGTCGAGCAGTCTGGATCGTCTGCCAGCGAACAGAATTGCTGCATGACTGCAGGGAGTATGGGAAGCTGAACTTCAGCAATGGGATCTGGCCGCTCCCCCAGAGCTTCGGTTTTCAACCGCTTCCAGTCCACCATGCGAACGGACTCCTTGAGCGCCTGCCAGTCCATGTACGCGCTGGCCATCTCAGCAGGCGCAGCAGTTCAGAAGAGAATTTCATGCAATGATGCAGGTAATGCGACATGAATGGCTGCGTCTGATACGTCAGCATCCGCTCCTGCAGTGACGACCCTGACTTTCCCGGCATTGGCTGGAGGACGTCTCGCCGACGGTGACACAGCGTTAACCAGCGTGACACGGGTTGATGGCGATGATGCGTCCAGAAGAGTGATCCCCGCGAGCTTGAAGAGTATCCGCAGCGTGTCGTTCTTCTCGGGAACCGGCGAGTGGTAATGGACAGGGCCAATGTCAGCGTATTTCGGAAAAGCGAGGCTGCTTCCCGGTCCTGGGTCAGATTCCGGGATGCTGTCGAGCTGTTCTCGAACTGCGGCCACGGTCTCGTCAAGCGAAGCGATTCCGGCATCGTGCAGAGCCTGCTCGGCAGGGACGTCCACCGTATCCCACAGAGGCCAGTCTGCAGTGGCAAGCTGGCCGATGAGAATCGCCAGTTTGAGACGTCGGACCCGATGCTGCAGCTCACTCGGCAGTCTCTCGACAAGGTGAAAGGGGCGTGAGACCTGTTCGAGCAGTGTTCGCGATTCTCCAGGCAGGCACCAGGCAGTGGCGAGTCGAGCCGTCACCTGATGATGTGTCAGACCGAATCGCTGCTGTTCCGCGAGTTCAAGCGATTCACCACACTCCTGACATCGTTCGACCAGCTCGCGATGGTCGTCCGGGAAGGCGGCCGCCAGTGCCAGCCTGCCAACGGGATGCAGCAGGGCACACAAATGCAGCGTGTTTTCGAGCCTGCTGTCCTCGCTGTCGAGCGCGGAAAACTGCCGCAGTGCGATCGCCGCTGCCATGCTGCGTCGCCAGAGCAGTTTTCTGTCGAGCCACGGCACAGGCTGACCGGCCAGTCCCTGGCGGACACCCAGTAACAGCGCCAGCTCGCCGATTGACCCGCGTCCGAGACGGATGATGGCTTCGTCAATACTGTCAATGCGGCGGTGGATTGCACTGCAGTAGGCGCTGTTGACAAGTTTGAGCACTTCAGCAGCCAATGTGGCGTCGCGTTCAATGCAGTCCCGCAGACGGTCTGCTTCCGCGTCCTGTGTCGCCAGGGAGTAGACTTCAATGGCGACTTCAGACAATGGAACGAGTGACTTGAGTTGTGAAAGTCGCGTCTGCATCTCTCTCGCGGGAATCCTCCGCGAAACAGCTTCGGCCTGTGCAGCGACCGATTCAGAACGCAGCCTTTCAGAGCGTCCGGTCTTAACATCCGAACTGATCGCGTGCATGTCACCCGAATCGGGTGACGGCGAGTCGCCCCCGCGCGTCTGCCTGTCGCGTGCAGCGGCACGGCGTCGCTTCACCAGTCCCCAGGCCTTCGCTGCGAGAGCGGCGTAGTCCGCAGGCTTGTAAACAACGTCATCAACGCCGCGGACCATGAGATCCCGGGCAATCCTTGGATCGGTGACACCGGTATGGACAAGGACGACCGGTCGTGGCTCCTGCTCGAGCACACTCACCGAAAGTGCATGACCGTTTTTCTCTGGCATACAAAGGTCGGTAACCAGCAGATCAAACCGGGCAGTCTTCATGCAATCGGCGGCGTGTTCGCCATTGCCGGCCAGTTGGCACTCGAAGCCCTCGTCCGATAATGCCTCTTTCAGAATTTTCCGCACGACAGAATCATCGTCGACGATCAATGCGCGCAAATGCTCTTTGTCAATATGTGCCACCATGAGCAGCTCCAGTTAGAAATCAGCCTCTGGTCAAAATGTCTACTGCCAGGAACGATCAATCTCACGCCTTATGGAGTTGCCTGCGAACATCTGACAGGCTGCTGAGGCAGTGATCCATTTCCTCGGACAATTCGCCAATCGTGGCCTGAATGTCGTCAAGCCGACCTTCAACGCCGGCATGTTCAATGACGGCAGCGAGTTTCTGCAGTCTGTCTGCACAGAGAATCCCTGCCGCTCCTTTTAATGAGTGTGCAGATTCTCTGACGCCGGATGAATCGCGATTCCGGGCAAAGTCTGCAATCTCACGGGCTCTGGCCTGCCCCGTGGACTCAAATTCATCAAGCAGTGAATACGCAAGTTCCGCTCTCCCCAGGCAGCGCTGCAGAAGTGCGCCGGCATCGAACCCACTATTGCTGGAAACTCCGGCAGTACCAGCACTGGAACTGTCATTGCCCACCGGCGGCAGACTCGGACTCGGTGATTCCGTTGCCACCAGGCCAGGACTTTCGGTCCTGCAGTCGCCCCGTCCGTGGAGAAATCGATCGATCATCTTTGCCACGTCGTCGATCATGACGGGTTTCGTGAGATACTCATCCATTCCAGCATTCAGGCACTGTTCACGGTCGCCCTTAATGGCATTTGCCGTCAGAGCGACGATCGGCAGTCGACCGGCGAGACTGTGATCTGCTTCCATCTGCCGGATGACACGAGTCGCGTCAAAGCCATCCATTTCCGGCATCTGACAGTCCATCAGAACCAGGTCATAGTCGCGGTCTCTTACGGCCGCCACAGCGCGCCGACCGTTTTCCGCGATATCACAACTGCACCCCAGACTCGACAGCACCTCCGACATGTAACGACTGTTGATCTGATTGTCTTCAGCCAGCAGAACGCGGGGGCCGGTTTTCTGCTGCGTGCCTGTCATGTGTTCGTCAGCCTCACTGTCATCTGCAGTAGCCGAAAGGACACGCGTGGATTCCGGGAATGAATCTCTGCCCAGCAACCGGACAAGTTCGTGATAAAGGTCACTCTCTCTGACCGGTTTGCAGACAGTGGCATCAACTCCCAGCGCAACGATTTCGTCTTTGGGCTCTCTGCCGGTCGTGTCTGTCAGAATCACGGGCAGATCATCTCTTAAGGACAGCCACTGAAACAGGTCCCGGTTGTTTCCCTTCGTGAGATGAACGCTGGCCACAACGACATCAAACGGCGTCCCTGCTGCATCCGTCGCATCGATGGCGTCAAGAGCCTCGTCGACTCCCGACGCGGAAGTACATTCCATCTGCCATCTCCAGGCCAGACCTTCCAGATGCTGGCGAAAGGCTTCGCGGCGATCCACGATCAGCACACGGCGTCCACACAACGCTCCTTCTGAGCACGGGTCCTGACCTGGAGACTGGTCACACGGCCGATCACTGATCGACATCGGAATTTCGCACCAGAATTCAGACCCAACCCCTTCCTCGCTGTCGACACCGATTTCCCCTCCCATCAGGTCGACCAGCATGCTGCAGATCGCGAGTCCCAGCCCCGTCCCTCCATATTTCCGCGTTGTCGAACTATCGACCTGGAAAAATGACTGAAAGAGCCGGCTCTGTTTCTCATGAGGAATTCCAATACCGGTGTCAGAGACGGACACCCGAATCCTGACACTGTTGTCCCTCTGCTGACGGGCCGTGACCCGCACATCAATACTGCCTTCCGTCGTAAACTTCACGGCATTGCTGATCAGGTTGATCAGAATCTGTCGGAGACGCCCGCTGTCACCCATCAGAGCGAGATGGGCTGCGGGATCAATTCTGCAGGTTGCTCTCAAACCTTTCTGGTCCGCGTGCCAGGACATCATCCGGAAGGTGTCTATCACCAGCGGCTTCAGTTCAAACGGATGGATGTCCAGCTCCAGTTTGCAGGCTTCGATCTTGGACAGGTCAAGGATGTCGTTGACCAGTTGCAGCAGTGCCTGACCGCTCTGCCGGCAAGCGGCCAGCAGGCTCTTCTGCCGTTCATTGAGACTCGTCTTCACAAGAAGTTCGATCATGCCCAGGACACCGTTCAACGGCGTGCGCAGCTCGTGGCTCATACTTGCCAGAAAATCGCTTTTCGCGCGGCTGGCTTCCTCTGCGCGCTCCCTGGCATCTCGAAGTGTCGTGATGTCGGTATTGACACCAATCATCCGTACGGCGCAGTTGAACTGATCGCGTTTCACGGTTCCGCTGGCTGCAATGTGCCGAACTTCTCCATCCGGCGTGATGATTCGGAACTCGGTGGCAAACTCGTTAGGTCCGTGCAGGGCAGACTGGACACACTCACGGGCCGGCTGCAGATCATCGGGATGGACACGCTGCTCCCACTCTTCGTACATCCCCTGGAAACTCGCAGGATCTGTCCCGTACAGTCGGTGCATCGATTCACACCACGTCACTCGTCCTGTCACCAGGTCGTGATCCCAGATGCCGATGTTGCCCGCATTCGTGGCGAGATCCAGACGTTCAACCACACTTTCCAGTTCCTCGGTGGCCTCCTTACGTTCCGTGATGTCTGTCCGAATGGTGAAAAAGCCCTCGGGGTTTCCAGAGTCATCCAGAAATGGAACGATTGCGGTGTCGAGCCAGTAAAAACTGCCGTCTTTGCGTCGATTCTTAACTTCGCCCCGCCAGACATTGCCCTGGTAAATTGTGGAATACATATGGTCAAAGAAAGAACGCGAATGGTAATCGCTGTTCAGGAGCCGGTGATCGTGGCCGAGGAGTTCGTCGCGCGAGAATCCTGAGATGTCGCAGAATCTGTCGTTCACATAAGTGATTCTGCCCTGAGCATCCGTTTCTGCGACGATCGCACATTGATCGAGCGCTCGACTTTGAAGCTCAAGCCGCCGCATGGCCTTCCGGCGTTCCTCGTGGGCATCTTCCAGCTCCTGCTGACGTCGCGCGACCAGTTGCATCTCGTGAATGCTTCTGACACAGCCGTAAATCAGAAAAGCATCCTCAAAGGTCACCCAGAACACGTGTTCGAGACTTCGCCAGGGCGTTGATGACAGGACTCCATAGACAGACTGTGGCCAGTAGACGCCGCGCAGCAGATGGTCGAGACCGACGACGGCAGTTGCCGTCAGAAGCACTTTCCAGTCACGGTACAGAGCCAGAATTGCCAGCGAGCCAAAGACGTGGAAGTGCGTCTCGATCCGTCCTCCGGTGAGATGAATAAACATCGCGGAAAAGAGGACCTGCGAAACGGCATTGACGTGTCGGGTGGTGGCTCGGCCTGGCGCGAAAAACACCAGGCAGACCGGCGCAGCCGTCAACAGACCCCCCAGGACGACGGCAGCGAAGACATGAATGTGTGTGTAACTGTCGGCTCCGCGCCAGCTCAGTGGAGAAATGACAAATGCGGCAACCATCGCGGCGGCCCACTGGAAGATCATCAACCTGGCCATCAGCCGGTCAGTACCACGGCGGATTCGGTCAAGGTCCCTGTCGAAAATCTGATTACGGCGTGCATGCAATGCAGGCGTCATTGCTGAATACTCTCCTTGCCATCCGCAGAGTTGTACGAGAGTCGGAGCGACTGCAGGCTGCAGCCGAACACGGGAGCAGACTCGGCTGCCGACAGTTCTCCGGAGACAATCCCGTGAATAAGGTCACTCCCCGGATTCCCGCCGGAATGACCGCGGCCGGCTGTGATCCCTCCCCAGAAACGCACCTCTCCATCACGGTCGTAAAGAACAACCGATCCGGAAGTGCGGCAGCCAATCTGTGCGGCCAGCTTCCCATCCGGGTCGAGTTGCAGAGCCGCCCCCGGCAGACGGACGACGGACTTCCAGAGATCAGTCTGAGCCCATTCACTTTCAACATACTTTTCACATTGAGGGTCACCCGGAAGAAACATCAGAACCCGAGTGTTGACGCGATGATGCCAGCGGGCCAGCAGACGCGCCAGTTCCTCGACAGATGCACGAGTGCAAGGGCACCGTGGATGCACAGCCATGACAAGTGTGAAATCCGAGGAGCTGACGGGAATACCAGCGACCCCTGCCTTGACAGGCACCTGGACGTCTCCCGGCGTCATGCTGTAAGCGGTCAATGCCACGATTGCCGCTGCCACCAGTACACCCCAGATGGCAATGCCGGCACCGATCAGCGTCTTCCTCTGTTCGTATGAGTCGGATTCAGTGGGCAGCACTTTCTCAATCACGTCTCTATGTCCCTTCGAGTCTGGATTGGAGCCATCCATTAACGGTGGCTCGTTCACGCTACTTGAGGAGTCAGGCGATTAGGGGAGTCACGCCCGATCAAGTTGTGGTGAGTAATACCGGTGTCTCACTTTGAGAAGAGGCCGTGTCTCACCATCATCCCCCGCCGTACAAGCAGGGATCTCGAACCGGATGCACTTGAATCCGGCGTCAACGCCGTTCGAGTAAGCAGCTCAAACGGCATGATCAAAAGTAGCCTGGGATCATGGCAGTGCCCGGCCGAACACGCCTTGCCCGAGAGAAACCCGTGGAAATACTCAGGGAAAATCTTAGGAACACCCGCAGCGTCGAGGTTTTCCACGCTGAGCTTCGGGATCACTAACGCAATTGAGGATGACTCTGCATCGCTATTCATGGATGGTTCAATACCAATCAGCAGACTTCAATCCACTGCGGCGAGCCTCACGATCGCAGCGTCAAAAGAATATCCTGCGGGGATATCTGAACTTCCTTACGCATGGCCCCCGGAATGAACGCTTCTGAAAAATCATCTCAGCCCTGGCTGGAAGTGATTAGTAGTGACTCGACGGAACGCATTGACCTGCAGGCGTCGGTGCCGATTGTGCTCGGACGCTGCCCGGAGAGCCCCATTGACTGCCGTGACGACAGAACCGTTTCGCGCAGACACTGCCAGGTCGACCTCTCGCCGCCGGACTGCTGGCTGACGAACCTCAGCCCGAACGGGACTCGTGTCAACGGCGTTGAAGTCTCGGAATACCGGCTGCACGATGGCGATGAGATTTCCATCGGTGCGACACTGCGTGTCCTTGTTCGGCTGCCGGCGGGCTTTCTGTCATCGACTGATTCCAGTTCCCGTGACCTGTTCACGCTGGGCAGCAGTCCGCACATGATTCCGGGGGCGGCAGAGGGAGCGTCGCTGCTGCCCGAGTCGATCCGCAGCGGCAGCGTCAGCACGGACACCATGCTGCCGCTGATTCGCAGTGTCGGGCGTGTCATGGACGTTCTGCAGACGGCGATGTCGTCGCAGGACTTCTTTCAGCGCGCCGCGCAGGCCGTCGTCGATCTCGTCGGCCTCGATTCCGGCCGCGTCGTTCTCCTTGACCGAACGATCTGGCGCGAGCAGGCCGCCGCATTCGCGTCGCACGTTCGGCCGGACTCGGCACTGTCGATGAGCCGCAGTGTGCTGGAAATGGTCCGGCTGCACGGCCAGGTCTTCTGGGAAACCGGCGGCGTGCAGGCGACGGCGAGTATCTCGAATCTCGAAGCCGTCGTTGCTGCGCCGATCCTCGACGAGAAACACGTCGTCATCGGCGCTGTGTACGGAGACCGCGAAATCACAGCCCTCAGTAATGCGCGGCAGCCTGGTGAATGGGAAGCGATGCTGGTCGAACTGCTGGCCTGCACGGTGGCGTCGGGGCTGCAGAGAATTCGGCAGCAGGAGCAGGTCGCCTCGCTGCGGACCCAGTTCGAACAGTTCTTCACACGCGAACTTGCCGAGCAACTCGAACGCGACCCGACACTGCTTGAAGGCCGAGACGCCGTCGTCACCACACTGTTCTGCGATGTCCGCTCATTCTCGGCGATCAGTGAGACTCTTGGCACGCAGCGCACATTCGACTGGATCAACGACGTCATGGGCCTTCTGTCCGAATGCGTCCGCGAGTTCGATGGCGTTCTGGTCGACTATATCGGCGACGAGCTGATGGCGATGTGGGGCGCACCACTCGATCAGCCCGATCATGCGCAGCTCGCCTGCCTGGCAGCGCAGCGTATGTTTGAGCGACTGCCGGAAATCGACACCCGCTGGCAGACAATCGTTGGACAGCCCACAAAGATCGGCATCGGCATCAACACGGGGGCCGTCCGTGTGGGCAATACGGGCTCGAAGCTCAAGTTCAAGTACGGGCCGCTGGGCCACTCGGTCAACCTGGCCAGCCGCGTGCAGGGCGCGACCAAGTACCTGATGTCACCGCTGCTGATCACCGGGGCGACTCGCAGACTGCTGGGCAACGATTTCGCTGGTCGCCGCCTGTGCGACATCCGGGTGGTCAACGTTCAGGAACCAGTGGCGATTTACGAACTGCGACCGAACGCCAGCGCCGAACTCTCCGGCCTGATCGACCCGTACGAGCAGGCGCTCGACCACTTTGAGCAGGCCGAATACCGCGAGTCCGCTGCGTTGCTGACCCGCATACTGACCACCTGCCCCGACGACGGCCCGTCGCTGCTGCTGCTCTCACGCGTCGTCAACGCAATGACTGCTGGCACGCCAACAGACCCCGTGTGGGAACTGCCTGGCAAGTGAGATTTCTCAGCCAGAAACCTCACTCGGCCTTCGCACCGCGCAGCCAGTCGGCGATCCAGAGCTGGCTGGAGCCGTCCTCACTGCGGGTCGACGTCCACATCAGCTTTGTGCCGTCCGGACTGAAGACCGGCAGGACATCCTGAGCAGTGTCGAACGTGATCTGCGTCACGTCTCCCGCTTTGACCGTGTCATCGCCCCAGAGAAGTTCGAGTGTGAAAAGCTGGAACTTCGCTTTCGGTGACCGCGGACCTTCTGAGTAATCGGCTCCGGACCAGATCAGGTATTTCCCGCTCGGATGAAAGTACGGACACCAGTTGACCTGATTGAGATTGTTCGTGAGCTGCACTTCAGTCCTGCCGTCGGCCGAGATCGCGAAGAGTTGCAGCATGTGCTCTTTCTGACGATCACTGCGGAAAATGACCCACTGGTTATCCGGCGAGAAGAACGGTCCACCATCATAGCCATCGACGTTCGTCAGTTGCCGCACGTTCGAGCCGTCGGCATCCATGATGTAAAGGTCCGGATCGCCGTCGCGGCTCGACGTAAACACGATCTGCTTCCCATCGGACGAGTAGCTGCCTTCGGCGTCGTATCCGGGTGCATCAGTCAAGCGTTTGAGATCTGTCCCGTCGAGATTCACCGTGTAAATATCCATGTAGGGATCGAAGTCCCACTCGTACCGCCGCCGACCTCCTTCTGCGGCCAGTTCGCGAGCCTTCCGTTCAGTCTCTGCCATGTGCGGATCGAGATGGCTCGACGCAAACAGAATCCGTTTACCGTCAACGGTGAAGTAGCTGCAGGTCGTCCGGCCGCGTCCGGTGCTGATCCGTGTCGGAGTCTTCCCATCCAGAGGCTGCGTATAAATCTGGTAGAAGGGATAACCAACCGGATATGCCTGGTACACGATGCTCTTTCCATCCGGCGAAAAGTACCCCTCGCCTGCCCGCGGCAGCCCGAACGTTACCTGCCGGATATTTGCCAGATGCTTTGCTTCCAGCTTTGCCGAGTCGTCCTGAGCGAACACCTCGCCAACAAGTATCGACATCAATATCGCGGTAGTTATCAGAGTCCGTTTCATGGTGTTCCTCAGTAGTTTCCTCGACTGAAGGGATGATCTGTGACGCCGCGGGGCAGCCTTCTCACTTCACAATCTCGCGAACCAGCATGAACCCCTCCGCGGCATCGCAGCTTATGGTCGCGCCGCGGTAGCGGGCGAGTGACTCGATGGTCCGCAGTGAACGCGCACTCGGCGGCGGCTGCACCTGCGACTCAAAACACGCCATCGCGTCAAGCTTCTGGTCGAGGTACTCGCTGATGTCGACAAACACCGTCGGATAGAAGACCGAGTCCGCCAGCGGCGGCGCCCATTCGGTTTCCGAGATCGTCTCGTAAACCAGGATCCGCCGCACAGGGCAGTGACTCAGTGGCCGAGCCGCGACCAGAGCCGCGTGGTACAGATGAAAATGGTCGCTGTGGATGTCGCCGTGGTGGGGAATGTAAAGGCATTCGGCGCCGACCTCGCGAATCACCGACGCAACTGCTTCCGCGAGCTGATAGCGCGGCACGGTATCGAGCGCTGGTGCCGGAAAATCGCGGAAGTGCGTCTGAGCAACGCCAAGCTTCGCGTGCGCCCGCTTCGCTTCCTCACGAACGTGAGCCACACCCTCGTCGGAATACAGCTCGGGCATTCCGCGCGTCGCCACCAGCACGTCCACGTCGTCGCCGGTCGCAACGTGCCGGGCAATCGAACCGCCGCAACCCAGCACTTCATCATCCGGATGCGGCGCTACCACCAGAACCTTCATCGAGCCTGCCTCCTGCGGCCGTTGAGCTATTGATTCTCCAGCCAGTCGAGCCTGAACCGCGTCAACCGGATTGTCTCGTACGCGTCTCTTTCGCCGCCTTCAAACAGGCACACGATATCGCCGTTGGCGAGAACCGCCAGTTCCGAGTACGCCGCCGGACCGTTGAACAGAACCCGCGAGACTGGCCAGCTCGCGCCGTCGTCGCGGCTGAGACGGATCGTCAGGTTCGATCGCCCCGGACCGCCAGGCCCAGTATATAAAACGACGTTCGGCTCCAGCGAGAACCGATGGATGCTCGCCTGGCAGGTCGGGCAGAACACGTCGTCGTGCAGTTCTGGCGGCGCCCAGTTCGCACCGCCATCGGCACTGACCGCAAATGCCCGCCGGTTCTTTCCGAGGTAATTCCTCATACACAGCAGCAGCGAGCCGTCAGCGCGTTCAACGACCTCGCACTCATTCATGAAACTGCCCGTCGATCCGCCGAGCTGCCACGATTTCCCGTGATCGTCGCTGAAGATCACGTGACTGTGCCGGTACTCGCCAACGCGCGGCTTGTCTTTCAGACGGTAATCGCACGGAATGACCAGCCGCCCCGCGTGCGGTCCGCGCTGAATCTGAATCCCGTGGCCCGGCCCTGTCGCATACCAGCCCCAGTCATCCTGTTTGACCGTCGAAGTCATCTCGACCGGCGCTGTCCACGAAACTCCATCGTCGACGCTGTGGGTCATAAAGACGCGATCGTTATCCCGACAGAACGGCAGCCAGATCGTCCCCGTCTGCTGATCAACGACCGGGCATGGATTGCCAATTGTGACCGGAGCATCGCCACCGTCTTCGTACACAAGCTGCTGCGCCGACCAGGTCTTACCACCATCCGTACTCCGCTTGAGCAGCAGGTCGATATCCCCCGCATCTGACCGACTGGACTTCCGCCCCTCGCAGAACGCCAGCAGTGTTCCCTGTTTCGTCAGCACAAGCCCCGGAATCCGGCAGGTGTGATAGCCGCCCGTGCCACTTTGGAATATGACCTGTGAATCTTCGGCCGCGGTGGCCGTCGTCAATACCAGAGCAAACAAAGGAACTAAGCTCAGACACCGCATCTCGATCGACTCCGTCTCCTCAGGTATGACAAGTACGAACAGACGCTCGCGGCCCTGACGCCAGCACGGCGACAGTATCGCTCAGCGGGCGGGATCATGGTGCCACGCCATTCGTTCGACAACCCGCCGTCGAATAACGCTCGCGAACGCCTGCCGGCCAGGCCGTGTCCCCGCTTGGCGCGGCGGGCTCCCATCATCCGATCAGGCAGGAAGCGACGCTGATCCATTCGGCTCGAAACAACAGAGACAGCTTTCCGGTCGTCGGTAAACTGCGATTTCCGCTCTTCACCATCATTCTGCAGCGACAGGAATCCATGGAAATCCGACCTTATACCGAGGCCGACGAGTCCGCAGTCATTGACCTGTGGAATCGTTGCGGGCTCACTCGACCCTGGAACGATCCGGGCAAAGACATCGCACGAAAACTGAAGGTACAGTCGGAATGGTTTCTGATTGGAGTTCTTGATAAGCAGATTATCGCCACAGTGATGGCGGGATATGACGGCCACCGCGGCTGGATCAACTACCTGGCCGTCGATCCCGCCAGACGGCGGGAAGGGCACGGACGGACGATGATGCGTGAGGCCGAAAACGTGCTGCTTGAGTTCGGATGTCCGAAGGTCAATCTGCAGGTACGACAGGACAACCTTGAGGCGATCGCATTTTACGAAAGGATTGGATTCACTCAGGATGCCGTCGTGAGTCTTGGTAAGCGGCTGATTCCAGATCAGTGAGCGAGACATCGAGTTCGCGGTCCTCGAAATCTGCCGACTGATTGCGACCGCTTCCGCTGGTAAACGTTTCCGCAAATACAGCCTGACGAACTGTCGGAGCAATGCCATGTCAGATCGTGCGTGTGCGAGAACGCTGGCCCGGCAGTACGTTACTGCTGACCTGCCGCTCGACTGGTTTGAAGTGCTGTATCAGGAAGCTGCTGCCGGAAGTGCCGTGGTCCCCTGGGCCGACCTGCAGCCCAATCCGAACCTCGTTGACTGGCTCGATCGCACTGCAACCGACGGTCACAATCGTCAGGCACTCGTGATCGGCAGCGGCTACGGTGACGATGCCGAAGAACTCGCGCGACGAGGGTTCTCTGTCACCGCGTTTGATATCTCATCAACGGCCATTCACCGGAGCCGTGAACGGTTTCCGGATTCCTCAGTAAGTTATGAGATCGCGAATTTCCTGAAGCCGCCCGCGAACTGGCATCGGCGTTTCGACTTTGTCTTCGAAGCTTACACGTGGCAGGTGCTGCCTCCGGACCTCCGAGCCAGCGCCGTCAGGAAAACCGCGGAACTGGTTGCGAGCAACGGGACTCTGCTGGTCGTCACGAGAGCCCGTGATGCGACAGACCCCGCCGGACAGATGCCGTGGCCGCTGTTGCGAGAAGAACTCGCGTTGCTGACGACGTCACTGCATGAAGTGGCGTTCGAGGACTTCTTTGACAATGAGCAGCCGCCAGTGCGGAGGTTTCGAGCGGAATACCGTCGCGACGAAGGTGGGAATCCCTGATGAGCAATCCCTGGCTCGCCATTTTGCTGGCCAATGACGAGCGTCACATGTCGCTTCTGTGAGTGACTCAGGCGAAACTGCCGGCGGACCTTCTGTCAGGCTTCTGACTCCGTATCTCTCCGCCTCCGTTGCGATTAACCTTCGCCGCCACTTGCTGCTCCCGTGTCACTTCACCGGAACAACTGCGATGCTCAAACCCGCCACGATTACTGTCGTCCTGATCCTTCTTGCTCTTTCACGTCCAGGTGTCGCCGACTGGCCGCAGTTCAGAGGACCTGACGGAAACGGAACGGCGGCCGAGGCGTCTACTCCGATCAAGTGGAGCGACTCGGAGAACATCGTCTGGAAGTTGAAACTGCCGGGTCGTGGAGCGTCGAGTCCGATTGTCTGGGGTAACCGCATTTTCCTGACCGCATTTACCGGCTACGGCGACAGCATCGAAGAACCGGGGAACAAGTCGGACCTGAAACTGCACGTGCTTTGTCTCGATCGCAGCACAGGCGAGTTGCTCTGGGATAAGCAGATCGTCGCCAGCGAACATACGCAGGACTACTCGAAACGCGTCGCCGATCACGGGTACGCGACAGGAACTCCGGCGACTGACGGCGAAGCCGTTTACGCATACTTCGGCGTCTCGGGACTTGTCGCGTTCGACTTCAGCGGCAAGCTGCTGTGGCGGGCCGAGACCGGAACCAGCACCGCCGGCTTCGGCTCGGCATCGTCACCGGTTCTGCACGGCGATCTGGTCCTCGTCAATGCCAGCATCGAGTCTGACACGCTGTTTGCCTTTGACCGGAAGACCGGCAAAGAAGTCTGGAAAACCGGGCCGATCAATCGTGCCTGGACGTCGCCCTGCCTGGTGACTGCCCCGGACGGCTCGACGGAACTGGTCCTCAATCACAAGGACGAGGTCGTCGGCTACGACCCGCTGACCGGAAAGAAGCTGTGGTGGTGTGCGGCCATCGACGACTACATCGTGCCGGTGCCGATCACGCACGACGGAATTGTTTACTGCCTCGGCGGACGCAGTAACCGCTCGCTGGCCATCAAACCCGGTGGTCGCGGCGACGTGACCGGAACTCACAAGCTCTGGCAGAAAAGCATCGGAGCCAACGTGACCTCACCGGTCTATTTCGACGGGCATCTGTACTGGGCGAGCGACAAAGGCATTCAGTGCTGTCTGCGAGCGTCCGACGGGGAACTCGTCTACCGCGAACGTCTCCCGACCAGCGCACGTATTTACGCGTCGATCATTCGCGCTGGAAAGCACTTCTATGTGACAACGCGCGATGCCGGAGTGGTCGTGCTCGACGCCGTTCCGGAGTACAAAGAGATCGCGACGAACGTAATCGCCAGCGACGAAACACTAGTCAATGCCAGCCCGGCGGTCAGCGGCGACCAGCTTCTGCTGCGAACGGATTTATTCCTGTACTGCATCGGCGACACTTCCGCAGACTGAGGTCGTTGCGTCTGAAACTTCGAGCCACCTGACCGAGCCGCACTGTGGACTTCTCCTGGCTGCCTCAACCGCGTTTCGTGCCGATTCCGCGAGCGTTCTACTCGCTGGAAAGCGATGGTCCGTTTGAGCGTTGCCTGCAGTGTGACACCGAACTGCTGACGTCCGGCCGACCGTACCTGATCGAACGGGTCTTCCGCGGAGCTGAACCGATCATCGAGTACGCGCTGTGCGAAGCCTGCGTCGAGAAAGCTCAGCAGGAACTCTCACAGGAATCACGCGAGGCCGTGGCGCGGTATCTCAGCGAGCGGATCGACTTCGCCGCGCGGATTGAGCACATTCGCAGCCTGCAGGATGTCGCCGACGAGGATCTCGATGCCGAATCCTGGTTCGACCACTGCGCCGTGAGTGGTCAGAGCGCCGCTGACAGCCGCGAACGTCAGATCGCCGCCTGGTGCCAGGGTTCGCAGATGCGTATCGATCATGCCCTGCCCCTGATGCTCGCCGGCCCGGCCCTCGAAGAACTGCAGGCAGTCCTCTCCGAGAAAACCCGTGGCTGGATGAACGACTTCGTCAGCGACAATTTCGGAATGCCCCCCGAATTCTGCGACGAGCCAGACATCCGGCCGATTCTGCTGTAGTCGACTCCCGACGTAGCTGCTGATCATCAACTCTCCGTGCGTCGATTGATTTGATTGATCAGCGCGAGCATCTGCATCTGAGTGAGGTTCGTCTGTGACAGTTCAGCCTTCCGACGATTCCGTCTCTGCATCATCGAACATCGCGCGACCACAGCTCAGGCTGAGACTTCGTGGCGGGCGAACGGCGATGCTCATCGCAGCCGGGCTTGTCATTGTCACGGCAGCCGTTGCCTGGAAGTATTTCGTTTACTCGCGCCCGGTCGGGACAGGGCCGGCTGGCCCGACCGTTGACCGCAGGGCCTTTGCAGAAGAGTGGTCGACGCGGCCGGTCGTCCTCCTGGGACTCGGCGACAGCGTCACGCAGGGGCTCGGGGCGTCGCCTGGGAAGTCGTACTTTCAGCGACTGGTGAAGAACCCGCCGGACGAATTCGTCGACCTCCGGGAAATTAACCTCGCGCATGTCCTGCCGAATCTTGAATCACTCAACATCTCGATTTCCGGAATGACGTCGATCGAATGCGTCGACCATCAGCTTCCGAAGCTGGAGCCATATCCACCCGAAGTCTTCGGGGCGGTTGTCATCACGGTCGGCGGAAATGACGTCGTTCACAATTACGGTCGCACACCGCCGCGGGAAGGTGCGATGTACGGAGCGGCTCTCGAACAGATTGGTGAGTGGCCGCAGCACTTCAACGAGCGTCTCGAAACGATTGCCACGCGTGTTCGCGAAACGTTTCCTGGCGGCTCCCACATCTTCATCGCCGACATCTACGACCCGACGGACGGCGACAGCGACACACAGTACGCCGGTCTGCCCGCCTGGCCGGACGGCTCTGCCGTCCTCAACGTCTGGAACGACGTGATTCGCGCCTTCGCCGAACGACACGACGACATCTCACTGATCGAAATGCGAACCGCGTTCCTCGGCCACGGCATCCACTGCGTCCAGTTCTGGCATCACGCGTACCGTTCGGACGATCCCACCTACTGGTACTGGGACAACCTGGAAGACCCCAACGACCGTGGCTACGACGCGATTCGCCGGCTCTTTCTGAACGAAATCGCTCGCGTTCTGCCGGGACGACTGGCGGAGCGTTCGAGCCCTGTCGGGCAGTTGCAATCACTCACGCGGTGAATTCCTTATCGAATACAAACCGCTCGTCATGTGAGACGCTCGCGTCCCAGGCTGTCGCATTCCGCAGCTTCGCGGCTCAACGGAGGGCTGTCTGATTTGCACCGGGCGGCGATCGCACGTCATTCTTGGTCGTCGTGAATCTCCTCTTTCTGATCCCCGTCGCAGGAAGTCTCCGATGAAGAATGCCACCCGTTGTGGATTCGTACTCGCCGCGTCGTTTCTCGTTGTCGCGACAACTCAACTCTTGAGTTTGCCGCCAGCTTTCGCCGCCGACCGCGTCTTTGACGAGGGGCAGCTACCGAATGATTCGCGGCTGGACGAGCTGAAGGATCTCAATGGGTACTTCCCGTTCGAGGTACCGGAAGGCAAGGCGGCGTGGGAAGCTCGGGCGGAGGAACTGCGACGACGCGTGCTTGTGGCGACGGGGCTGTGGCCGCTTCCGGAAAAAACGCCGCTGAATACCGTGATTCACGGCAAAGTGCAGCGTCCAGGGTTCACCGTTGAAAAGGTCTACTTCGAGTCCGTACCGAATCACTTTGTCACCGGG
>WGMU01000125.1 GCA_016124895.1 bacterium | reverse complement strand
GTCTGATTCTGTCCTGCCGATTCAGCGCCGACATGCGTTCTTCTCACTGATCGGCGCGACGGTGCTTGATTCGAGCCACGAAGATGTCGTCGCTCCCAAACTTGCCGACTGGTTCGTGAATGCGAAAGATTCGGTGATTCGTAGTCAGTCCTGGCGGACGCTCTTCCGTTTGCCCAAATTCCAAAGCAACGCGGAATGGAGGGGCTTTGTAGTTCAGTATGCGGAAGGTGGTGACGTTGATCTGGCAAATTGGCCTCCCAAAGTTCAACTTCAGGCTCTGATTGCGATTTCAAATGTGAATGGTTACTCCGAGCACGTGCTTCCTTACTTTCTCGAACTGCTGAAGGCCGGCCAGGACGATCCACTGCTTCCTCACATCTTCTGGCAGAACCTGCATCCCCGCCTGGAGCAACACGCAGCGTTATTCATCAAATTGTTGCGAGAGAACGAGTCGTATCTGAGTGCGATCAATGCGGCGCAGATGATGCCTCGAATTGTCGAACGTGTCCTCGGACGGCGGCATCCGGACCTGAATCCCGTCGCGGCGTTGTTTGAGTTTCTGGCTTTCGGCTCCACTGGCAACGGCGACCTTGCGGCACAGACACTCGATGTGCTTGCTCAACGAATACAGACACGGCAGATTGCCGGGGAGCAGCTCGACCAGCTTGTTTCGCTGATGCGGGAACCGGTTGGGAGGATTCTCGGTGGCGAGGACAACTCGCGGTTGTCTCGCAGTGCGCTGCTGCTTGCGGCGTCGTGGCGGGATGAGAACGCGGTGGCGAGTGCGCGGCAGGCTGTGGCTCGACCGAAGGCGTCTGAAGCATTTCGGCTGGCGGCGCTTCGGGCATTGGTCAGTGTTCGTGACGAAGCGACGCTCGATACGGTGGCGGAGATTCTGCAGTCGGATGCGGCGTCGCCGAAGTTCCGGGCGGACGTGATCGCGGCGCTCGGCGACTTCAATCACGAACGAGTTGCCTCGGCGGTGCTGGCCTCGTACGGAAAGCTCGATGCCGGGACGCAGCCGAAGGCGATTGAACTGCTCACGCAACGCGGCTCGTGGGCAAAGTCTCTGCTGGCGGCGATCGGCAAAAAGCAGGTTCCCGCCAGCGCGCTCAACCAGAACCAGGTGCGGCGGCTGCTGGAAGGCGGCGACGAGGAACTCAAGCAGCTGGTCGAGAAGCACTGGGGCACGATTCGCACGACGCGCGATCCGCAACGCGTCGAGCTGATTGCCGAGATGAAGAAGTTTGTCCGCGCGAACCCCGGCGACGCGATCAAAGGCGCCGCTGTCTTCAAGAAGGTCTGCGGTCAGTGCCACAAGATCTACGGCGAGGGCGCCGAGGTCGGACCGGATATCACCGCCAACGGGCGAGGCAACTTCGACCAGCTTCTCTCGAACGTCTTCGACCCGAGTCTCGTCATCGGCGCGTCGTACCAGGCTCGCACGATCATCACCGACGACGGCCGGGTGCTGACCGGACTGCCGGTCGAGGAGAACGACCAGCGGATCGTGCTCAAAGTCCAGGGCGGCAAACTGGAAACCATTCCGCGCGGCGAGATCGGCGTCCTGAAAATCAGTGACCTGTCCATGATGCCCGAGCAGTTGGAAAAGCAGCTCAAGCCGGAAGAACTCGCCGACCTGTTCAGCTTCCTGATCCTCGACAAACCACCGACCGACCCCGAGGCGAAAGTCATCTCCGGAGTCCGAGACGAGAAGTAGGCCACCCGTCACTGCCCGCGTCGATTCGAAGGCAGAGCATCCGGGCAAGCGTTCCCACGCAGAGCGAGGGAACGAGAACGACGATTCTCACGACGCAACAGCAAACACGCTGGCATGATTCTGCCGGATTCTCTCTGCTGACTCTGGCGGGATGTTCCCGCCAAATGACACAATCCCCGCCCGGCGCTTCGCCGTGAGATCTGCTTGCTTCTGAATCTGCAACAGGCGGGAGTCTTTCGTGTCTGAACTTCATCCGGAAGTCGCCCGGCTGATCGATAATGTGGAATCCGCGGTGCTCGGCAAGAACGAGGCCGTTCAATTGTCTCTGACAGCACTGCTCGCGCAGGGACATCTGCTGATTGAAGACGCACCGGGCGTCGGCAAGACGTCGCTGGCGAAGGCCATTGCCCGCAGCGTCGACTGCCGGTTCACGCGGCTGCAGTTCACGCCGGATATGCTGCCGTCGGATATTCTGGGGTCGAGCGTCTTTCTGCCGAACCTGGGCCAGTTTGAGTTTCGTCGCGGGCCGCTGTTTACCAACGTGCTGCTGGCCGACGAAATCAACCGAACGACGCCGCGAACTCAGAGTGCTCTGCTGGAGGCGATGAACGAAGGCCAGGTGTCGATTGAAGGCACGACGCATCCGCTCGTTCCGCCATTCTTCGTGATCGCGACGCAGAATCCGTTCGAGTTCGAGGGCACGTTTCCGCTGCCGGAAAACCAGCTCGACCGCTTCATGCTCTGCATCGCGATCGGTTACCCGGACTTCGATGTCGAAAAGCAGGTGCTGGCCAGTCACCGGTCCGGCGAGCCGGTTGAGTCGCTCGAACCAGTGCTCGACGCCGGTCAGCTTTCGGAACTGCAGCGGCAGGTGCGCGAGGTCCGCGTCGACGACGCGATCAGCGATTACCTGCTGCGGATTGTCACGGCGACGCGTGACCACGCCGAGCTGACTCTGGGCGTCAGCACGCGCGGCGCGTTGACATTCAGCCGTGCCGTGCAGGCACGAGCGTTTCTCGAAAGCCGCGACTACGTGACACCGGATGACGTGAAGCAACTCGCCGTCCCAGTGCTCGCTCACCGCGTCGTCTGCCGCGGCCTGGTGCGGGAAGGCCAACGCGAACGCGCCCGCGGTGTCATCCGCCAGATCCTCGACGACACGCGCGTGCCGATGTGAGACGTGTCGGCGTCAAACGCCGAGCGTCGACGTGAAATGCCGAGCAAGCAATATCAGCGACGCATCACTGGCAGCCAGTACTCCGATTCGGAATCCTCGCTGTCGCCGTGGAAGCGTTCGTCGTACAGCTCGACGTCAGGGCCGTCGGCGAGGTCATACCCGGACTGCGGCAGCCATTCGCGACAGGCATAGCGGACCGTCTCGTCGATTCCGGAGATCGGGCCGCGATGCGTAAACACGGCGTACGTTCCGGCGGGAATCTTCTGCACCGTGAAGCCGTCCGGGATCTCGGCGTCCGCCGTCACAGCGCATCCGGCGAGGTACCAGAGTTCGTGCTCGTGCGACCGTTGTTCCCGCTGAAAAATCAGACCGTACATCGGCTCACAGCTTTGATGTACCAGACGGGGCAACCGATCCATGAGCCGGTCCCAGACCTTCGGAATCACGTCGTGATTATTTGCGTCCGGCGAGAGTGCATGAATGAAGGGAACCTCACAGCCGGCAATCTGCAGTTCCGGTTTTTCAACAATCTGCGGGGACTGCATGGCGGTAATCCTCGTTTCTTAGCGAACGTCCGCGACAGTTCTGAGGCTCAGGTTGACCATCGCAAGTCACTGGATCTACAGGAATTCAGTCAGCACGGTGGATCGCCTGAATTTCTGCAAATTCAGCGACAACGAGTGTCCAAATATTAATATGAGCCTCAAGTGTCGAACTGCGATCAGATCCTGGCGTCCCCTGCTGGAAGGCGAACTATTGAAGCCGGAATTGCTTGATGCGTTCGGCAGGCGAACCCACGCATTGTTCGCCCGCGACCGGTATGACGACCGGGTGGGAACTCTGCAGCGGATTGAGTAGTTGGCCGGTTAGGAACTCGATGAACCTGATGACGTCGATGAGCCCGGCCTTGCCTGGGAGCGGCATCAGAAGCGATGAAAGCGACCGGAGTTCAGAAGGTCCACTGCTCACCGCGCCCGGTTGTCGGCCGAATGTCGATTTGATCGATCTCGACCGGCACGGTGGCCGTCGCGGGAAGGTACAGTCGCAGCACTCCCAGTCGGCCGGAGTGTTTCAGCTCGACGCTGATGTCCTGCCAGTCTCCCGGATTCAGCTTGAACGGGGTTGTGAAGATGTTTGACGGGTCAGAGGCTCCCGCTGGGATGCAGTCGATCCGGCCAGCGCCGCCAGCAGTCGTTCGCACTCGCAGTTTGACGGTCGCCGGGCCGGTCATGCGCCCCGCGGCGTGTCCGAGAAACGCCGTGCCCGGTTTGTCGGTGCCGGTCATTGTGAGGACTCCGTCGGCAATCGTCGCCGTGCAGCCGCGCTGCTTCCAGGCGTCGAGAGGATCGACGGTCGCCTGCGTCGCTGGACCTCGGTATGCCGGATTCGGACGCGGATACGTCGCGCCTGTGTCCTTCAGGAAGCGATCAATCTTCGCATTGAGTTCCCTGACTTTCTCAGGCTGCCGTCCGGCGAGGTTGCTTGATTCACTGAGATCGTTCCGCAGGTTGAACAGCTCGAACGTGTCCGGGTTGCCGAACCAGCGCAGCAGTTTGAAGTCGCCGCTGCGCACCCAGACTCCGCCGGCTCGGTTCGCTCCGGCGTGCGGGTGGTAATTGAAGTACGCATCGCGGTGGAGCGAGCCTCTTCCTGTGAGCACATCCGCGTAGCTGACGCCATCGAAGACCTGCTTCTGCGGACGCTCGATTGCCAGCAGGCTGAGCAGTGTCGGGTAGAGGTCGATCGGGCCGACAACGGCGTCGCTGAGACTGCCGGGCTGAATCCGCCCCGGCCAGGCCCACATCAGCGGGACGCGGGTTCCGCCTTCGTACAGGGTGCCTTTGCCGTCGCGCAGCGGTGTGTTCATTGTCGGCGGCTGATCGCCGGCCCACTTGCGCCAGTCAGCCAGAAACTCGCTGCGGTTCTTCTCGGCGGCGTCAGTCTTCGCCGTGCCGGGCACGTTGCTGTGAACGTTGCCGCCATTGTCCGAGTAGAAGATTACGATCGTGTTGTCGGTCAGGCCGCGGCGATCGAGTTCCTCCAGAATCTGGCCGAAGCAATCGTCAACGCTTTTCAGCATCGACGCCATGATCGGATTGCCTTGCCGCCCGCTGGGGTCCTGCTTCGCCGCGAACTCGCGCGTGTACTCGACCTTGTGACCCCAGGGGCCATGAACCCCGTAGCACCACAAGTTCAGAAAGAACGGCTCGTTCCCGCCTGCGCGGAGAAACCTGAGAGCTTCGTCGGCCTGACGATCGACGATGTATTCGCCGGGAGGTCCGTCGGTGATCGTGCCGACTTTTGAACGGTTCGTCGGAGTTCCTTCAGCGGTGACTCCATAAGGCGAGAAGTAATTGCCCGGCGGTCCCGGATCGGGGTGACAGTGAAACGCAACGTCGAAACCCTGCTGCTCGGGCCAGTGCGGTTGCGTCGTGCCGAGGTGCCACTTGCCGATGTGAGCCGTCCGGTAGCCGGCGGCCTTCAGCGTCTCGGCCAGCGTGACGTGCGACGGGTCAAGGTAGTTCTGGCTTTCCGGCAGCAGCATCGGGACATTCGGCGGAGCGGACTCTTTCAGGAACAAGTGACCTTCCGGCTGCGGCGGCAGGTGTCCCGTCGCACTCGTCACGTGGTGCCGGGCCGAATACTGCCCAGTCAGAATCGACGCGCGAGTCGGCGAGCACAGCGGCTGCGCGTACGCATCGGTGAAGCGCATCGATCGTTTCGCGAAGCCGTCGATGTGTGGCGTTTCGTAATACTGCGAGCCGTAAACGCCGCAGTCCATCCAGCCCATATCGTCGACCAGAAACAGAACGACGTTCGGCCTCGGCGAAATGTCAGCGGCATCGGCAGCACTCAGGGACAGCGATGGCAGCAGCGCGACGCACAGTACAAGCAGGTATTTCATTGCAGGCGACCTTCTGATTTGAGTCTGTCAGAATGACTCGCTATGGGCAGAAATCGGATATTGGATTCCGGTCCGCACCGCGCACTCGGCGCGGGCAGGTCCCGACGATCGTCAGTCGCGATTCGAACGCTTCTGCTGGAACATCCAGGCAACGACACCGTCCTGCTCGGAATAGAACGGCGTCCAGGAGTTGTGGCCGACCCCTTCGTACTCCGTGTACTGGACGCTGCCGCCGGCTTTGCGGACGGCGTCAACCATCCGCTGCGTCCGGATCGGCCAGACGACGGTGTCGGCAGTGCCGTGCCCCGTCCGGATCGGAATGTTTTTCAGTCGCGCGGCCTGGGCTTCGTCGCCTCCGCCGCAGACCGGCGCCAGCGCGGCGAACAGTTCGGGATATCGCATCGCGAGTTCCCATGCCCCGAAACCGCCCATCGACAGGCCGGTCAGGTAAACGCGGTCGCAGTCGATCGGCAGTTCTTCGAGCGACTTATCAAGCACCGCCTTCGCCATCTGCAGTTGCTCGGTCGGCTCGGCGGGCAACGGTGAAGATTCCTGATCCGACCACGGAGCGTGCATCCACATTCTGCCGTCACGGCACTGGGGCACGACGAGGAAACACGGGAATCTGTCACGCCATTCCGGCTTCGCCATCTGTGTCGGGAAATGCGGCAGCAGCTTCTGCGGATCGTTGCCGCGTTCTCCCGCTCCATGCAGAAACAGCACCAGCGGATACTGCTTCCCGGCTTCAGTTTTCGACGGCGGCAGGACGAGATACCGGAACGTTTCGTTATTGTATTCTCCCGCGGTGAACTGCAGGCTGCGGATCTCGAATTCTCCGAGTCGTTCGGTGGCCGAACTGGTTTGAGCAGTAAGATTGAGGACAGCCGGCAGAAGCAGCAGGATCACAGATCGCATTGCATCGGGCTCCAGTAGCAGGGCAAGCGGATGGACCGTTTCGTGGCGGACATTATCCGGTTTTGCTGCCGCGAACGATCGAACAGCCGCTGATTGCCACACGACGGGAAGGCCAGACATTGTCAGACGATTTCCCATTATCGCCTGATCCACCGGCAACGGCAGGTGCTTCGGCCCCTCGCCGGTTTGTCACGACGCAATGGAGTGTTGTCGTGGCAGCCGGCCAGGCAGAGGACAACGAACGGGATGCCGCTCTGGAGACCCTGTGCCGGAACTACTGGTATCCGCTGTATGCCTACGTTCGCCGCCGCGGCCGCAGAGTCGACGATGCTCAGGAGCTGACGCAGGAATTCTTCGCGCAGCTTCTGGACCGTCAGTGGCTGCAGGCGGCCGATCAGGAACGCGGTCGCTTTCGCGCTTTTCTGCTGACAGCCTTCAAACGATTCCTCGCGAAAGAGCACGACCGGGCAAATGCTCAGAAGCGTGGCGGCCATCTCCGCATACTCTCGCTCGACCTGGAGTCAGCCGAGCGGCAGTATCAGAGCGAACCCGCCGACCTGCGCACTCCGGAAAGTCTGTACGAACGGCGCTGGGCTCTGACGCTGCTCGATCGCGTACTCCGGGCTCTCGAATCCGAGTACACGGAACGTGGAAAAGGTGAGCTGTTTACGCTGTGCCGCACATTCCTGGCGGGAAGCAGTCCTGTCACCCGATACGCGGACGTTGGCAAAGCACTCGGCATGACAGAAAGTGCTGTTAAAGTCGCCGTGCATCGATTGCGGAAACGCTATCGCGAGCTGCTGCAGACCGAGGTTGCTCAGACGATTGACGAATCCAGCTCAGTCGGCGACGAGTTGAACCGCCTGCTCGTCGCTCTGCGAAGCTGACGACAAGGGCAGGAATTCTCAGAAAGCCGCGTAACCTTCTCAGCGGTTTCCGGAAGAGTAAGGTAGGACGAATTATTCCTGCTGAAGGCGACCACCAATGAAGGACACCCTGGAATGCTCACGCTGTGGCTGCGAACTGCCTGCGAAAACGCCGGACGAACTGTGTCCCGCCTGTCTGCTGCAGGCCGGGCTGGAGGACGGATCGTCAGACAGCGGGCTTGTCGCTGCACGCAATTCAGATCCCCGGCTGGCACCGACAACTCCGCAGGGAGGACGCTTTGTTCCTCCGGCCGCCGAAGAGCTGGCTCCACTGTTTCCACAGCTTGAAGTTCTGACGCTGCTGGGGCACGGCGGCATGGGGGCCGTTTATCAGGCTCGTCAGAAGAAGCTTGACCGGCTGGTGGCGCTGAAAATCATTCGTCCGGAAAGTGCTGTGGACCCGGCGTTCGCCGAGCGATTCATGCGCGAGGCCCGCACGTTGGCGCGGCTCAGCCACGCGGGCATCGTCGCTGTCCATGACTTCGGTGAGGTCGAAACTGGCACACCGTCGGAAGGCAGGCTGTATTACTTTGTGATGGAGTACGTCGACGGGGCCAGTCTCCGTCAGCTTATGGAAACCGGTGAGCTGACTACGGCGCAGACGCTGGCAGTGATTCCGCAGATCTGTGAAGCGCTGCAGTTCGCACACGACGAAGGTGTCGTGCATCGCGACATCAAACCGGAAAACATACTGGTCGATTCGAAGGGCCGGGTGAAAATTGCGGACTTCGGTCTGGCGAAGCTTGGGGCGCGTTCGCCGGAAGACTTTACGCTGACTGCCACGCACCAGGTGATGGGCACGCCGCGGTACATGGCTCCCGAACAGATGGCGGGAGCGCGTGCCGTCGACCATCGTGCGGACATCTACTCGCTGGGTGTGGTGCTGTACGAAATGCTGACCGGCGAGGTGCCGATGGGGCAGTTTGCTCCGCCGTCGCAGAAGGTGCCCATCGATTCCCGACTGGACGACATCGTCCTGCGGGCACTGGCAAGCGAACCGGAGCGACGTTTCCAGCGCGCATCCGAGATGAAGTCCAGCGTGGATCAGATCTCGTCGGGAGCCTGGGCTCCGGACGTAACTCAGGCGGCAGAGCGACCGTATCACGCCGGACCGTCAACGATCATGGAACGCGAACTGATCGGTGCCTGGCGCTGGGTGGCTGGGGGGTCTGCATCGCCACGACAGACCGAACAATCGTATCCGACGTTACTCGCCCTGACACTGACGATCGTTGGATGCCTGATGCTGTTGCTGCCCTGGTGCAACGTCAACGTGGCCGGCCCGGAAGCGAGCCACCAGTTCGCAGCGGAGAATGCTTCCGAAGCGGTGGCAACGGTACTTGATCAACGCGCGACGTTCGTCTCCGCTTCGCTGTTGCCCGCGGCACCGTTTCGTCAAGCGACAACTCGACAGCTGCCCGCTCACGTTCAGACAGTCTCGTTTCCGCTGCTTGCTCAGGAAGCATGGCCTGGTTCGGAATCACCCCTTCGCGCAACGACTGGCATGACACACACATTTCAGGGGCTGGACCTCAACTCCGGAATCGTCGCTGGCATTGTCTTTTCACTGATGACGCTGTTGCTTCTGGTGTTTCCCGAGCAGTTGCGACGTTTGGTGTTGTGGAACACCTGCCTGTTGCTCCTGGCTGTCACCGCGGTGATCAGCACGCTTTCGTTTTCTGTCGAAGTCGCACATACCCGCATCAGGATTCCGATTGACCCGCAGCGTCTGTCGCTCAATTCAGAACCCGTGAGAGAACAGTTCATTGAGCCGGAAGCGCGGCTTTGTTTCTGGCAGACCGATGATTCACGCGCGGGGTCGTCCGGATCGGTAATGTTCCCGCTGCATGTCCGGGAGGTCGATCACACGATCGAATACCGGGTTGGTTTCTTCGGCTCTCTTGGTCTGGCACTGACAATGCTGGTTCTGAGTGCCACCGGGATCCGGAACGCGACTCTGCGATTCTGCGACTCGACGTCTGCGGACGGGCCAGCAGTTGGATCTCCGCTCGCCTCGTTTCGCTTTTCCGCGCAGGCGACTGAAGATCTGCAGCATCAGATGGAGTTCCATTTCGGTCAGCTCGGCTATCAATTGCAGTCGTCGCGACCGGGCGAGTTCATCTTCAAACGCGGCAGTCGCCTGGGCGGACTGTATGAAACTGACATTCGCAAACTGCACACAACCTTGACCATTCGGACCATCGTGTCGGCTGGCAAACGCCTTCAGGTCAACTGTGCCTGGGTTGTGCGAACACTCGGTGCCTGGGTTCCGCAAAGTGATATCCGCAGCCTTGAACAGGAAGGTCGCGACTTCGCAGTTCTGCTGGAATCAGTAGACTCATTCGGTGACGTGGCTGCCAATGAGCACCGCGATCGTGCTAACCGGTATGCAGTCGACGGCGGAGTGGTACAGTCGGCTTCGGCAATACCAGACAACGAGTCCGAGAGACCTGTCCGGCTACCAGGCGCGCCAGATGAATTCGATGATTCGCGGATCACAGAGACGGGGCAGCGCCGTATCGTCCTGATGCTCAGTGGGCCCGCTGGAGGTCTCAAGATCGTTGCGGCTCTGCACATGATTTTCTGGTTGCTCATGGGGCCCGTCTGGATCCTTGAGGAGTACGGGAACTACTTCCGCAATGGAAGCTCCATGCCCGAACGGGTTCTGTCCGACTTCGTGCTGATTGGAGCCGGCTGTCTCGCGCTGTTTCTGGTCGCGGGCGTCATCGTGTCTGGTTCCCGTTGCATGCTCCGTCGGCGTGGTTATCCCTGGTGTGTGACAGCGGCAGTGCTCGCCTGCCTGCCAGTCTCTGGAGCCTGGCTGGTGGGGCTGCCGGTCGGTATCTGGGCACTCAGAGTTCTGCGGCGTCCCGTTGTGAGGACGGCCTTCGAGTATCGAGAACTGCAACTCAGCACGCTGGCGGATCGTCAGCGGGCAGACCTGACCGAAGTACGGTCGGACCTGGGCGGACCAGCTCTGGCACTGACCATTGCCGGCTTCCTGACGGCAGTTGGACATGCCATCACCCTGGCAGTGTGTCTGACCCAAACCTACCACCACGACGCGACTGCAGGACTCATCGTGCCCGGCATCGTGATCGGCATTCTGATGTTCATTGGAGGCTTGAATCTGCGATATCTCTGGTCTCGAAGCTGGGCTCAGGTGGGAGCCATCGCCGGCATGGTTCCCATCAGTGCCGGAGCGATTCTGACGATCCTGTCCGGTGTGTGGGTAATGAATACGATGAGGAAGCCACACATTCGCGAAGCCTTCCTTGAGACCGAGCGTCAAAGGCAACTCTACGACTGAGTTTCCAGATTACCGCCAGCAGGTTGCAGTGATTGGCGACCGCTCGAAGCTTTGCTTAAGGTCCCGACGTAATCTTGAAAATCAGAATCACGCTTCTGCGTCATCGCCATCGACGCCCAGGCTGCAATGTGACATCGACGATCGACGCAGAAACCACACAAGGGGGCAAAGAACGTGCTGGGACTGGCAACGAAAATTGGCGAAGCGGCGGCGGCCGTTCGTGAGAAGTGGGGCGGTATCCCGCGCGTCGGGCTGATTCTGGGGACGGGGCTCGGGGGACTGGCCGAACAGATCGAGCAGGAAGCGGTCATCCGTTACGAAGAGATTCCGCACTTCCCGCACTCGACCGTCGAATCTCACGCCGGACAGCTTGTCTGCGGAACGCTCTCGGGCGTACCGATCGTCGCGATGGAAGGCCGCTTCCATTTCTACGAAGGCTATTCGATGCAGCAGGTCACGTTTCCGGTGCGCGTGATGAAGGCACTCGGGATCGACACACTGATCGTGACCAACGCGGCTGGCGGGATGAACCCGCAGCAGCAACTCGCCGACCTGATGATCATTGAGGATCACATCAACCTGATGGGCGACAACCCGCTGCGCGGTGTCAACGACGACAGCCTCGGTCCGCGGTTTCCCGACATGTGCGAGCCATACGACCGGCGGCTGATTTCGCTGGCGAGTCAGTCAGCACTGGAGCTCGGCATACGTGCTCACACGGGAGTCTTCGTCGCCGTCGCCGGTCCGAATCTCGAAACGCGGGCCGAGTATCGAATGCTGCGCGGCATGGGGGCCGACGTTGTTGGAATGTCGACCGTGCCGGAAGTCCTCGTCGCGAAGCACGCCAGCCTGCGCGTCCTGGGCTTCTCGATCGTTACCGATCTGTGCCTGCCCGATGCGCTGGAGCCGGTCGACATCGCGAAGATTCTGAAAGTGGCAGCGGAAGGCGGCGAGAAACTCGCCCGACTGATTCCTCATGTCCTTGCGCGGCTTGGCGAAACAGCATGAGACTGTCCTCGGCGCCGGGAATCGTGTGCCTGTAGTTTCAGATCCAGAAAACGATTGACTTCCGAGACCAGAGTGATCATTGGGGCTACACCATGAAGCTGCGAATTCTGCGACCGTGTCTGCCTGCTGTGCTTTCACTGTTCTGGTTCAGCGTTGCCGTCAGCGCTGAACCAGACGATTTCGAGTCGTGGCTGCAGAAGCCGATAATCGACCCGCAGCTTCCTCTGAACGAAGTGCGCGAATTCTGCGAGGCGCACGTGCCGCCGATGCCGCAGGTCTCGACCGTCGACGAATGGGAGCGGTACGCGAAACAGGCCCGTCAGCGCGTGTTCGACGAAGTTGTGTTTCGAGGCGCAGCGGCAAAGTGGCGTTCCGCCGAATGTCGCGTTGAATTTCTGGAGACGATCGAAGGCGGTCCCGAGTACCGCATTCGGAAGCTGCGTTACGAAGCGGTGCCCGGCATGTGGATACCGGCGTTGCTTTACGAGCCGAAGAAGCTGTCCGGCAAAGTGCCGGTCGTGCTCAACGTCAACGGCCACGACCGCAAGGACGGCAAAGCCGCCGGCTACAAACAGACGCGCTGTATCAATCAGGCGAAACGCGGGATGCTGGCTCTCAATGTCGAATGGCTGGGCATGGGGCAGTTGCAGTCAGAAGGCAACGTCCACTACCGGCTGAATCAGCTCGACCTGTGCGGCACCAGTGGACTGGCTCCGTTCTATCTGTCGATGAGCCGCGGGCTCGATCTGCTGCTCGCTCACAAACACGCGGATCCTGATCGCGTCGCCGTGGCCGGGCTGTCCGGCGGCGGCTGGCAGACGATCTTTATCAGCTCACTCGACGAACGCGTCACGCTGTCAGATCCGGTGGCTGGATATTCGAGCTTCCGGACGCGCGCCCGGTTCCCGTCCGATCTCGGCGACTCCGAGCAGACACCCGTCGACCTGGCTGTTGCGGCGGATTACGCACAGCTCACGGCGATGCGTGCTCCGAGACCGACGCTGCTGACCTTCAATCTGAACGACAACTGCTGCTTTGCGTCTCCGCACGCGCTGCCCCCGCTGATGGACGCCGCTCTGCCAATTTTCAAACTGTATGACCGAGCGGACTCGCTGCGGTGGCACGTCAACGAAGACCCCGGCACGCACAATTTCGAGATCGACAACCGGCAGACGCTCTATCGGATGTTTCAGGACTTCTTCTACAAGGACAATGCGGACTTCAGCGCCGCAGAGATTCCGTGCGAGTCCGAGCTGAAGTCGTATGACGAACTGCTCGTCGAGCTTCCGGCTGACAGCGAGACTCTGCACTCGCTCGCGGTCAACGTCAGTGAGTCTCTGCCGTGCTCTGCCGTAATCCCGGAGGACGCTGTCGGGCTGGCCGTTTGGCGGGCGCAGCGGCGGCGGGAACTGCGACGCTTGCTGCGCGTTCACGACTGGAATGTTCAAGGCAGCCGGCAGACTGAGAGCAGCATCAGCGGTGGCGTCGCAGTCTCCCAGTGGGCACTGAATGTCGGCGGTCGCTGGACTGTTCCGGCAACCGTCTTCGAGCCGGGAGCGTCGCGTGGCACCGTTCTGGTCATCGCCGACGAAGGCCGCAGCACTGCGGCAAAGCAGATTGCTGAACTGGTCGGTGAGGGAAACCGCGTCGTCACCGTCGACCCGTTTTACTTTGGCGAATCGAAGATCGCTCAGCGGGACTTCCTGTATGCCCTGCTGGTTTCTGCGGTTGGCGACCGGCCGCTCGGGATTCAGTCGAGCCAGATCGTCGCGATCACTGACTGGGCCACGGAGCAGTTCGGACAGCCGGTCTCGCTTGTCGCAACTGGTGAGCGGACTTCGCTGATTGCACTCGCAGCGGCGGCGCAGTCTGACGCCCTGGCCTCGGTGACGCTGCACGGCTCACTGACGAGCCTGCGCCAGATCATCGAACGGAACATCGCCGTCAATCAGCAACCTGAAATGTTCTGCTTCGGCCTGCTGGAAGAGTTCGACATCCCACAGCTCATAGCCATCGCCGGAAAAGACCGGGTGGCCGCGACGTTTGCAGATTGAGCCGGAACGCGGCTCAGACGCGGATTGTCCAGCTCTGCTCGCCGTTCTGTTCGCGGATGACGAACTGCCGACCAGCGTCGCCAGCACATAGCTGAAAACTCAGCGGAACGATTGCGCTGTCGATCGTCACCTCGTTGTCGAACGTGGACTCCGCAGAGAGTTCCAGCCGGTCGTTCTGCAGTCGATAGAGCTGCAGTGACCAGGGGTAGCGATCAACAACGAGCAGCTCGCGCGTTCCCACTCGGGCATAGAAGCCAAGCTTTTCGCGAGTTCGGTCCCCCTCACTGACAATTTCAATGGCCAGATCCGGACCACCGAACCAGTGCGTGTCGCGATTCTCGGCCGTGGTTTCGTTCAGAAAGACGACAACGTCCGGGCAACGATAGTTGTGAGTCCAGTCCGTCGGCTGGTCGGTGATGTTGGCGCCAGGGAATGTCTCGCCGAGCCTCCTGTCGTCAACAACCGCCGCGAGAGCACGTCCCAGTTTAAAAACGAGTCCCTGGTGTTCATTGTTTGGTAGTGGAGCCATCCAGTACACGCCCTCCCAGACTTCGTCGTGATGGTCTGCTCCCGCTGCCTGACGCTGTTCCAGCAGAGACGCCTCGAAAAGCGGATCGGTAATCAACGTTGCCATGACGATTTCCTCAAGTGTCGATGTTAGATGATTCTGCCCATCGTGGCCGGGAGTGTCGACCCTGTTTTGCTGTTCGCCCTGCAGCAGCACTTACGGCGGCAACCGCTCAGCCGCTCTGGCGAATCACCGATGAGAACGTGGCGTCGCTGCGGCTGAGGCTTTGCAGAATGTGGGCGAGGGTGAGGATGGCGTCGCAGGCCGGGAAGGACTCGCCCCACCAGAAGCGACTCGAATTGCCGCACGCGAACGCGGCTTGAGTGCCGAGCATCGCCTGGGCAATTGAGCCGCTCGAACTGCCGCCGTCGATCGCCGGCGCTCCGGTCAGGTTCTCGAGCGCTCCAATCGCGGACGATTCGGCGACGATCGTTGAGTTCGGATGATTGAGACGGCGGAAACGGGCGAGCATCTGGCCGAC
>WGMU01000187.1 GCA_016124895.1 bacterium | reverse complement strand
TGACCACGCTGCGTCGTCAGAGCTTCGAAGAAAAACTCGCCCTCGCTGCCAACAGCCCACCGTCACAGAAAAGAACGATCACCCAATTAACCTCGTTTCTCAGCCTCGCCGGGTGACAACAAGTGACAAACTCGAACTAAGGTCATCCATAGCGGTACGGCTCGAGGCCGTGACTCTTGGTGGCTTCGCGTGAGACTCTGACTTCGCACTCACGCGGCGTCCTGGTCGGACTGCGACGGGATCTTCGGTGCGACCTTCTTCATGCGGCTGCCTTTGCCGGCCGGAGCTTTCAAGTCGAACAGGCCGAAGATTTCGGCGGCGTCGAGGCTCAGCGAGATGTTCGTCTTGTCGCCGGGGCCGAGCACGGATTCGAAGATGGCTCGTTTGTGACGCAGCACGGCGTCGATGCGTTCTTCGATCGTGTCTTTCGAGATGAAGCGGGTGACGATCACCGTACTTTTCTGCCCGATGCGATGGGCTCGGTTGATCGCCTGGTCCTCGACGGCCGGGTTCCACCAGCGGTCGAACAGGAAGACATAGCCGGCGAACTGCAGGTTCAGTCCAACCGCCCCGGTTCCGTAACTCATCAGCAGAATGTGCTTCGTCGGGTCTTCCTTGAACTGCTTGAGAATCGGTTCGCGTTTTTTCGTCGGCACTCCGCCGTGATAGATCAGTGGACCGAACGGTTCGAGCGCCGGCTTCATCCAGTCCAGCACCTTCGTCCATTGCGAGAAGAGAATCGCCTTGCCGCCGCTCGACGCGATTTCTTCCATGTCGGCGACCAGGCGATCGAGCTTTGCGCTCTCGCCGGTCAGCGGGTCGAAGTTCGTGATCTGCTTCAGTCGGAGGACGAGTTCAAACACGTTGGCGACGGAAATCTGATCGCCCATTTCGTTGAGCTGAACGACTCCTTCTTTCTCAGCGATGCGGTAGGCGTACTGTTGAGCTGGCGTCAGTTCCAGGATCTCGTCGCGATCGAGCCGCGGCGGCATGTCCTTCATCACGAGTTCCTTGACGCGACGCAGCACATACACGTCCGCCAGCCGCGAAAGCTGTTTGAGATCCGGAGTCGCGTTCGGCGGGACCACTTCCATGAACTCGAACAGCGACGCCATTTCCTCGGGCCGGTTTTCGATCGGCGTCCCGGTCAATGCCCAGCTTCGTTTGCGCGTGATGCTCCGCGCGATCTCGGCAGTCTTCGAGTCGCGGTTCTTGATTCGCTGCGCTTCGTCGAGTACCACGAGATCGAACTTCGGGCGATCGTCCTCGTGCATCTCCGCGAAGTCGCGCGACAGCAGTTCGTAATTCGTCATCAGGATTGGTACGCCGGGCATCGTCCAGATCATGCGCCGCCGGTTGGTGTCACCTTCGACGGTGACGATCGGCAGTTCCTCGGCCCACGTCCGGAATTCCCGCTGCCAGTTCGGGATCAGCGGCTTCGGGCAGACGAACAGAATCCGCCGCACCTGCCCGCTTCGCAGCAGCAGCCGGACCGCCGTGATGGTCTGCATGGTCTTGCCGAGTCCCATCTCGTCAGCCAGTAACGCGTGCTTCTGCGAGAACAGCCAGCCGATCCCTTCGTACTGATGCGGAAACGGCTCGAACGGCATGATCAGTTCCTGCCCGGCGAGCGTCGTCTCCAGCGGCGGCTGCAGGATGTAGAACAGTCGGTCTTCCAGCGACAGCGCATCGCTGGGCGGCTTCAGTCGGGTCGGTTTCTTCCGTTCGGATCCGCCTTCGCCGTCTTCCGGGTCGCGTTTGGGTTTCGGCGGCCGAATCGATTTCAGTTCGCCGTCGTCGGCGTCTTCTTTCGGCGGCAGAAACTGAATCGCTTCCGGGAACGTGAGCATCACCGTACGCACACGGCCCCAGCCCGGCTTCCAAGACGGCACCGTACCGACGCGAATTCCGGCATCGATCTCCGAGCACTCGATGTTCGGCCAGCGGTTGAGCGCGACGTTCGCTCCGGAGGCGTGAATGTCGATGCGTGGCGACAGCGAGATCGTTTGTGTGGCAATCGCCGGGCCGGGAGCGTCTGAATGCTGCCTTCTGAATTCCGAATCCCGCATTTCAAGCCACCTTTGGCTTGCCGCCGACAGTCGCCATCGTTTCCTTCAGCGCTTCGGCCACGCGTTCGATCGGTTCGCTGAGGTCGGCTTTGCCGTCGATTGGCCGGGCAAGCTGCTGAGCTGTGGCCGTGTCGTCGGGAAACTCGGAGTGCGTCTGAAACTCGACCCGTCCCAGTGTGACCTTTGAGCCGGTCGTTGAACTGTCAGCGCCGAGACTCGATGAGGGAGCGGTGATCGCCGCGGTGCGGTCCGAACCGGCGAGACACAGCACAGGAGCGTCAACGTGTTCGCGCAGCGACAGCATTTCGGGCCGGTCGCTGAGCAGCAGATTCGGCTTGATCGAAATCCGATCGGTCAGTGCCTTGCCGATCAGCTCGCCGATGATGAACGGGACCAGCGTTGGGCCGTACAGCAGCTCCTGCGTCCGGTTCGCGCGGACGGGAGTCGTACACTGAAATTCGAGCGGGCGGCCAAATCGGTCGGTCACCAGCAGTCCGCCGACAAAGCCGCCGTCCTGCAGTTCGACCGCCGTCAGAAAGCCCAGCCGCAGCGAGTCCGCTCGGTCCTTTGAGCCGGATGCCATACGCAGTGTTCCGAGTTGTCGCGGGTGAATCATTGTTTGCTGGCGAGGCCGACGCATCAACGTTCGCCGACCCGAGCAAAGTCCGGGCGCAACGGATTTACCGCGGCCGGCCACTTCGCCTCGTAAGAGATCGGCAACTGAAGCTGCGAAACTTTACCGAAGATGCCGCTTGTGACGGCCTGATTGGCTGCTCGCGGTTCCGGGCAGGGAGTTCACGGGGGCTGGGTTCGAGCGCAGCGTGCCTCCCGTGTCGAATTGGATCCGCGACTGGGGGCTTGTCGCTCGTGCCTCGCTTCTCGATCTCAGCCACCCAGCTGCTCCTCGACGTCAGTTGTCCAGCCGCGGCGATCGCTGGCGGGAGTCACTCGGAGATGGATTCGCCAGACTCGGCAAGCCGCTCCAGCAACTGCCGCAGCGTTTCCAGGCGAGACTTCGGCCAGATCGAATGAAACTCCGTGACAGCCTGACTGAGCTGTTGGCGTTCGGCGGTCGCGAGTTCTCTCAGAGTCGCTCCAGCAGAACTATCGTCGGCCCAGCAGTCGAACAGTTCGGCTGCCGCTGAGTGATCGCTGACCTGACCGAGCGAATCCTGCAGTTCCGCGAACAGCTTCCGCGGTTTCTTCCCGGCTGATTTCGTCAGGACGGGCTCGACAAGTTCGAGCGTGTACCGCAGCCGTTTCGCCTCGATCCGAGCTGCGTGCAGTTCCGCCGGGTCGTGCGACGAAGTGTCAGCCTGCGAGAAGAACTGTCTGACCGCGTCCCGCAACAGCGTCGCATTGAATGCCTGCAGCGAAGGCTCGTCGGTCGAACCGAGCCAGCGCACTTTCGTCAGCAGCTTCTCGATGGCTCGCACCAACCCGGCATCCTCAGCCGAGGCACAGGCACTGACGACGTTGCTCTGTTCAGACTGCCGCCTGGCTTCGAGCATCCGCACGACGCGGCGCAGTTTTTTCGATTCCTGACGTTCGGCCTCGTCACCAAGCCGCAGCACCATCACGTCGAGGTCGCGGGCTTCGCCGAGCGACTTGCGTAACCCGCGCAGTTCCTTGCGCAGAATCTGTGACCGTTTTCGGGACAGCAGTGGCCGGAAAGCATCCAGTGCGGCCGTACTGCGACGCGCTGCCACCCGCAGCTGATGAACAAACTCGACATTCTCGTCCGCGCGTCTGGCGACTCGCGGCAGGTAATACAGCACGGCGTCAAGCCGCTGACTGAGGATTGTCGTGACGGCGTTGGCAAGTGGCATCTCTGCCGGCAATCGACCGAGACGTTTGCGTGGTTTCCGGTGCGTCGAACGGTGCGAGCGGCGGGGCATGGTGATTGCCGTGTCAGGAATCCGCGGGGCCTTCTGCCCGCATACTTCTCAGTGAGTCTGTTACGTGAACCGGGCGACCTGGTGTCAGCCCGCATCGACGACGAGCCCCGCGCGTGCAACGTCTGACAGTTCCTTCGTCAGACGTTCGCTCAGTTCAGGTCTTCCATGAAAGGCAGCCGGCGTGTTCTGGAATAATGCAATCTCTGTGTCCTGACCCGAGCCTGCGACCACCAGGCTCTGAACGGCGTTCACGGCAGCGTTGATCTCGTTCTTTCCCGGCGGAATCATTCCAGCGACGGCGCGGACCAGCGTCACGCCTGCTCCCAGCGGACGAACCTCCCTCACCTTCGCAACATACGATGCCGTCGGATGCTGCGCGAAGATTGCGCTCAAGGTGGAGCCAATCTCGGATTGCCCGTTCATCATAGATCCATCGAAACCGATGCAGCTTCCCGACTTGCCGAACCGCTCGGCGAAATCGTCGGCACTGCGGCGGTTCCATGCGTTCAACAACTGCGAGTACAGCTCAAGGGCTCGCGCGGAACTGGCATCGTTTTCAGGCATTGGTGTTGTCTCCGCGAGGCGTCTGGTGAACAGGGCATCATAACGAAGTCGGCGAGCTGGTTCTGTTAATTCCGTTCAACCCCTACAGAACGGTCGGCTGAGGCATCCTGAGCGGCCGACCTGACCGCTGTGGCCGGATCTTTCTGCATGGTTGCGGCGGCGCGGCAGAATCTCAGCTGAGCCGCCGGACCGCGCTCACGAACCGGCACCGTTTCGGCGAATCAGATTCTGAACTGGTCTGCGCAGCGAGCCTGCTCGCTGCCTCATCTCAGCCAGCCTCCCTTGACGTTCGTGCGACTGCTCACAGGATTGACTTGCCGCATGGCCCGCAAGAAGAAAGCCACTGTCAGGAAGCCGAAGACCGCTGCCGCAATGCAGCCGTCGTTCTTTGTGCGCTCGATTCGTGCGACAATCCGGCCGGGCGTGCTGCTGCCCGTCGCGTTACTCGGAGCAGGTATCGTTCTTCACCCCGCCCTGCTGCGGCTACTGCCCGACCTCTCGCAGCGCGACGAGTACGAACTCCAGGCGACCGAGATCGAGTTCCCGCCGCCGCCTCGCTGGATCCCCGAAAATCTGCTCGATCAGGTCATTGAGCGGGGCAAGCTCCCGAGCGAACTATCGGTGCTTGACGAATCGCTCGCCGAACAGGTTGGTCTCGCCTTCGAGCAGCATCCCTGGGTGACAAAGCCGGTTAAGGTCCGCGTCTCAGTGCCGGCCCGTGTCGAAGTCTCGTTTGAATACCGTAAGCCGGTCGCGATGGTCGAAGTCAGTGACGGTTATTACCCGGTCGACGATCAGGGCGTCCTGCTGCCTCCTCGCGACTTCCCACCGTCCGAGCTGACACGATATCCAAAAATCGTCGGTTTGCGGACCACGCCGCTGGGCGGAGTCGGTTCAACATGGGGCGACGCACGCGTCATCGGCGCCGCACAGATCGCCGTCATCCTGCTGCCATACTGGACCGACTGGAGACTCGAAAACATCGAAGTCCCGCCACGCGTCGAAGCGAAGCAGAAGTACGAGGACCTCGAATTCGTCATCAACACGCACGGCGGTTCAAAGATCATCTGGGGGCGACCGCCAGGCCATCAGCACCCGCTGGAGATCACCGCGGATCAGAAGATCGGCAAGCTGAAGACGTACCTCTCCGCGTGCGAAAACTTCGACGGCAACTGGGAGATCAACATCAATACGCTGATGGAAGTCCGTCGAACGCCGCTGTCGAAGGCTGACGGCTGACGGCGCTCCTGTTGACCGTTTGCTGCGCGCTGGTCTCTGCCTGCTACTGCCTGTTCGCTCTCCCGAGCATTGTGCCTGCGCTGCTCGACCCGGATACTTACCAGTGACGAAGCCACTGCGAACACTCACTCCGATTGAACAATGACAGAACTGACCGGCAAACGAGCACTGATTACGGGTATCTCGGGACAGGACGGCTGGTATCTGACCGAGCTGCTGCAGCAGAAGGGGTACGAGGTCCACGGAATTCTGCCGAGCCGTGCTCCGGGAATTGGCGAGGCCGGACCGCAGTTGTACTACGGTGACCTGGCCGACGGCACGACGCTCGATTCTGTCTTCGATCAGGCGCAGCCCGACGAGGTCTATAACCTGGCGGCACAGAGCCACGTGCGACTGTCATTCGACCTGCCGATTTACACCGCAGACGTGACCGGGGTCGGTGCGCTGCGAGTGCTCGAAGCGACGCGCAAGTTCCAGGACCGCGCTGGCAAACAAGTGAAGTTCTACCAGGCGTCGTCGAGCGAGATGTTCGGCAAGGTTGTCGAGACACCGCAGTCGGAAACAACGCCGTTCCACCCGCGCAGCCCGTACGCCTGCGCGAAGGTCTACGCGTTCTGGCAGACGGTCAACTACCGCGAGTCATACGGCATGTTCGCCGTCAATGGCATTCTGTTTAATCACGAATCCCCGCGCCGCGGTGAAGCGTTCGTCACGCGGAAAATCACGAAGGCCGCCGCACGGATCAAACTCGGCCTGCAGAAGTCACTGCAACTCGGCAATCTCGAAGCCCGTCGCGACTGGGGCTTTGCCGGCGACTATGTCGACGCGATGTGGCGGATGCTCCAGCACGACGAACCGGACGATTTTGTCGTCGCGACCGGGGAAACCTACTCGGTCCGAGACTGCCTCGACGCCGCGTTTACGCACCTCGATCTCGACTGGCAGAAGTTCGTCCAGACAGACACGTCGCTGTATCGTCCCGCCGAAGTCGACCTGCTCCGCGGCGACGCGACGAAAGCTCGCGAAAACCTCGGCTGGGAACCAAAGGTCAGCTTTGCCAGACTGATTCGCATGATGGTCGACCATGACCTCGATCTCGCGCGACGCGAACTCCGGCTGCAGGACATGGACCTGCCGGAATGAGCCGGCCATCCGTCGGAGCCAGCAGCTCGTCCATTGCCCCGCCCCGCCCGCAGACGATCTTCGTTTCAGAGTACCTCTGCAGCGGCGCGTGGCCCGGCGAGTGCCTCGACAGTTCGCTCGCTGCGGAAGGCCGCGCGATGCTCATCACGCTGCTCCGCGACCTGCTCCGCCCCGACGGCGGATTCTTCAGGGCAAATCGGCATGCACTCGAAAGTCGGAACGTCGACGTCGGTGCGTCGAAGTCGAAATACGGAAGTCGAGAGACTTCGCCGCAGACGAGCGTTCCGCATTCCACATTCGGGACCCCGCACTCCACACTCGTCCACACCACCTGGGACGATCGTCTCGGCGAGTTCCCGTGGTCGGATTTCGGAGTCGACGTTCAGGAACGCCTGACGATTCTGCCGGTTGCTCGTTCGGCAGGCGTGACGCCGGATGAGGAACTCGTACTGTTCCGGCGCGAAGCCACTGCGGCCGACGCCGTCTTCGTCATCGCTCCCGAGTTTTTCGGCATCCTCGAATCACGCACGCGCGAAATTGAACGACTCGCACCAGGACGACTGATTGGCTGCTCGTCCGACGCAGTCCGCCTTTGCGCCGATAAGCTCGCACTCGCTGAGTTCCTCCCGACGATCGGTGTTTCGACGATCGAAACACATCCGTTCGATCCTCAGCAGTCGACGGTTGACTGGCCGTTCCCCATCGTCATCAAACCCCGCGACGGGGCCGGTTCGACGCTGACCTTTCGAGTCGACTCTGCCGAAGAACTCGCCGACGTTGCAGCACTGCTGCGCGAGAACGACGAAGGTTTCGCCTTTATTCAACAGCCCTTCGTTCGCGGTCGCAGCCTGTCCGGAGCAGCACTGGTCAGCAGACAGCTTCCGTCAGAGGTCTCGTGTACCACTGGCTCGGCCAGTGTGCCTGAGGCGTCTGGCACTGGCACGGCCAGTGGCACACGACAACTCCGATGGACCGCTGCCGAGGATGTCAGCACCGTGCGCGACCGAGACTTCGCCGTTCTGCCAACCGGCGAGCAGTGTCTGACGGACGATCGCCGTTTCCACTACCGCGGCTGCGAGTTTCCCGGCGCAGCTACGCAGCGCGAGCAGCAGCTCGCCGAGCAGATCATCCGCCGCTGCTGTGAGTCGATCCCTGGCCTGGGCGGCTACGTCGGCTTTGACCTGATCTCATCTCCCGACGGCGTCCGTCTGGTCGAAATCAACCCGCGGCTGACAACATCCTGGGCTATTGGCCGTATGTCGCCACCTCCCTGAACCTCGCAAACTGGACACGGAGACGTTTTATCTCTTGATTTTATGTTCTGTATCGGTACTGTTCCTGTTTTCCTTAGTGCCCTGCTGAGGTGACTCCTCATGCGTTCCGTGTATTGCGCTGTTGCCGGCCTGTCTCTCGCCTGTCACGTCTCGATCCTCACGGCAGACGATCAGACACACGATGCCGTCCTCGCGGAGGCCCGCGCGGCGCTGGGTCAGTACTATTCGTCGATCCGCAGTCTTGATGTCACGCTGGAGGCGACCTTCACGTCACCTGACGCAACGCACAAAAGTCAGGTCCAGTGGTACATGGACGGATCACGCAAGGCCGTTCTTAACCGCACCATTCCGCTCGGTCCATCTGCACCTCCTGCAGCAGTGCGTGGTTTTCACAGCCAGTACGATGGAAAAGCGTACTCAGTGAATTCGTGGTGGGAGGAACCCGAATGGCAGCCCGCAGAGATTTACATTCGCATCGGGCAGCCGATTCAGCCCGGCACCCTGACGTCTGAATCAGCCTATCGGATGGCGGGATTCGGCATCCTCGACGGCGAATCACTGGGAACACTCATCCAAAGGCCTGAAGTTGTTGTTGATGGCAGCGAAACGGTCCACGGGGCTGATTGCTGGCGAGTGATTCTGGGAACAACCAGATTCGGCCGTGAAAACTTCCAGGAACATTCCGTAGTCGTCTGGCTGGATCCGGCTGTCGGTTTCCTGATGCGGAAGATCAGCATCATGCCGACTCGTGCTCTCGCAGTATGGGGTAATCCCGAAGCGATGCGAGCTTTCACGTTTCAAAGTGGAGAAACCACGCATTCAGCATCGCTCGATTCGTTTCAAACGATTGATGACCCGGTCCTGGGGCAACGGTGGTTTCCAGACAGGCTCCATGCGGTCGTTCCGCCGGGAAAGGTCACCCATGCTCATCACAACTTTGTCAATGTTTCCGTCAACCGATTCATTGAGCGAGAGCGGTTCCTTCCGCTGCCCGTATTCGGTACTCGCACTATCACCGTTGAGAAAGACGGACGACAGACCACGTCATACACGGGCGGCGAGGAAGGCAAACGGGAGTTCCTGCGGAGACTGGAAAAGGAACATGGCCAGAGCCAGCCAGCCCCTCCCTCGCGAATCCGACCATTGGCGACAGGAACCACAAACGTGGTAGATGCCCGGTCTGATTCCTCCTGGAACGCCCAGAGCTGGCTGATTCTGATGGCTGCGATCTGTGGAATCGGCGGCGCCGCGGTCTGGTGGAAACGGCGCCGCCTGTTTACGTAACCCGGCGAGTAACAAGCAACGGAGGACAACATGTCACGAGGCACAGCAATCCATCAATTTTTGATCGCTGCAGCGGCTCTCTGCATCGGCGGAGCAGTGGCAACCGCAGGCTTCCACTACTGTTCGGTCAAGAACCCAGGAATCAATTCAAATCACACTTGTGGCGACTGCTTCGAGACTATTTACTCGCTCTGGGACGAAGAATGGCAAATGAACTGGCCCGTGTATCAGACATGTGCCATTAACAGGGACAACCCAGGGGGATGCTATCGAGACGCTCACTCGGGCGACCCGACGCCGACATGCAATATTAACGTCTCTTCCAACTGCGGAACGGGAGTGCATTATAGCACCATGTCAGATTGCTGGAATGCCACTGAACCCGAATGGAATGTTGACGAGCAAATGGCAGACGGATATAGCATCGATCCGGAAACACAAAGCTGTGTGGGAAGTCTTGTGACGGTTTCAGAAGGGACAGCATCGGGCGTTAACTGCACTGGCGTGTCCCCGCCACAGTACTTCGACAATTGACTGAGTGCTGTAGGAACGATGCGATGAGTTCCTCCCCTGGAAACAACATGGTTGCCGCCCGCCGAGGCACAACAGTTGTCGAACTTCTGGTGGCATTGTCAATCCTATCGTTGCTGATGGCGCTTCTCTCGCCAGCAGTGATGCAGGCGAGAGAGCAGGCCAGGCGGGCTGAGTGCAGTAACAAACTGCGCCAGCTCGTCGCGGCGGCACACGAGCATCACGCTCAGTTCGGAAAGTTTCCCGTGGACAGCAACGATGTCCCTGTTCCGCTGCAGCCGGGACTCACGTCGCCAGTGTCGATGCAGGCTCGCCTGCTGCCGTTTCTCGAACGGGATGACCTGTTCGCACAACTCAGTCTCGCCGACCAGTTTCACTACAGTACCGACGGACCACCGACATCGGTACAGAATTCAGCATTGCTGGGTGTCGAAGTGGATTCGTTTGTCTGCCCGTCAGACAGTGCGCCGGCGGGTGGTGTGTCTTATCGAGTCTGTGCCGGAACCTCGCCTGGCGTGCATCAGACGATTGGGATCCCCCCGCCCGATGCAGCATTGAGCGGGATGGCGACCGGTGCTGGCCGGCGACTGTCGAGCGTGACTGACGGGACGTCGTCGACTGTCTTTTTCAGCGAACGACTGACCGGGGATCGGAACGCCGAATCGTACAACCCACGACGTGACGTGGTAACCAACATTCATGGCTCAGGACCACTGCCATTCAAAAGTGCCGCAGACGGAGTTGTGGCCTGCAATCTGACGTGGGGCCAGGTTCAGACTCACGCGTCATTCAGCGGGTCCACCTGGCTGGTCTGGAGCTATCAATCGACGATGTACAACCATGTGCTCGGTCCGAATTCGAGCACGCCGGACTGCGCGAATGGAGATGTCGGCATCGATCTGGGAGCGTTCTCCGCACGCAGCAACCACGGAGCCGGAGTCAACGTCGCACTGGTCGACGGTTCGGTGCGTTTCGTGTCTGAGACGGTCGATCTGACTGTCTGGCGTGCTTTGGCATCCGTCGCTGGCAACGAATCAGTTTCCGGGTTTTGAGCTGCAGCTTTTGATAACTCCGCAGGACCAGGCCATGCCAAACGATCACCCACTCCACGCGTGGGCCATCGCCATCATTGCGATGATCATGTTGCTGGCGGCAGGCTGCGGCCCGTCAGGACCGGGAAAACTGAGCGTTGATGTCCCGGAAGAACCGATCCCGGTGGATTCCGGCAGTCTCGAACTGGCCCTCGCAAATACCGGCGGGACGCCCGTTCGAATCCTGGAAGTCCAGTCGTCGTGCGGTTGTACGATCGTTGACGGTGACGTCCCGTCCGTGATCGAGGCGGGAGAACGCGCCTCGATCCCCTTACGCGTCAGTGGATCGTTCTACGGAGCGAAGGACGTGAGGGTCACCATCAGGACCGATGCGGAGCGGAATCCGGTCCAGATCGCATCCTTTCGGGTTGCTGGAAAGAAGCTGCAGCCTCCGTACGCCACTCAAAAGAGCTATGTCTTCCGGACTGAAGTCGAGAGGATTGATCAAGAGGCCAGGACGTCATTTACGATCCGCACGCTGGAGAAGAAAGACTCTGCTCACTGGCTGTCCGCACTTGAGTGCAGCGACAGCGATGCGACTGCAATCGTGAAATTAGAAGACGAGCGACCATTCGTCGATGCTACGGTTGAACGTCGCTATCAAGTTTCGTTTTCGATTCCCAGCATGGTGTCTCATCCACAGGGAGCCCGGTTTCGCTTAATGCCCGTACTGGAGAGACCATCCGCGAAGCCAGGACCAACTGTCGTTGTCGAAGTCGACGTTGTCCATCCGCTCCAGGCGTTTCCTGCGTCCGTAACGCTGCGGGCAGAACGTGAGAAACGATCAGTTCAACAATTGCTGATTGCTGCAAGGCACAATCGTCCCGTGGCAGTCTCCGTTCAGTCGGATCTTCCCGCTGGTCTGCAGGTGACTCCTCGACAGACCGGCAAAGGCTCCAGCATGAACGGACAGGTATTTTCGATCGAGGTCGACTGGGACGCCCTTGAGCCAGCGACGGATGAGCTGGATCTTACGTTTCTAACGGACGACACAGCATGCCCGTCAGTCACAGTTCCCGTTCGATTGATTCGGCATCGGAGCTGACAACTTCCAGGCAGTCATCCTGCCGAACAGCGACTGTTGATTTCAGTCCCGGAGATGCCGGGCAGCGTGGCCAGCACGCCGACCGAGCAGAACATCATTTGCCCCAAGTGATTCGTCACGACTCGACGATGTGTTTGTGATCGCGGATGTGACCTTCGCAGTAGCAGTGAGGACCGCAAGCAGCGCAGCGGTCAGTAGGCGGAGATAACTCAGTTGTTCGTGCATTGTTGGAATTTGTCTCGACGGGAGGGAGCAGAACGTGGGACAGGCAGCCTGCCTGGTGTCACTCACAAGTCCAACCGACCGACTGTCGGCGTGGGTTTTGAACAGAAGGGAACGAAGAGTGCCTTTCCTTCGTTTCGTTCTGTTGAAGAACGCCACTTCGATATTTGAGGGCAATTGACAGGCAGGCAGCCGGTCCCACTTGAATTACCACTCGTCCGTACGGAACGGAGACGCCGGCAGTCCCTCGGCGTTGTAGAGATTGGCACCTTCCGGGTTCATCGACCAGGCGTAGCGGACAGCGACCGGTTTCGGCACGTCCTTTGACGAGACAACGACTGTGTCGCCGTCGATCTTCGCATCGGCCCAGTGCCACTGGCGGTCTTCTCCAGCAATCGCGAACCGCTTGAGTGTACCGTTCGGATCGGCGGTGGTCGGCTTCAGGCCGTCTTTGACGCCGACGATCAGACCACTGCCGGCATGATCGAACTGCAGCCGGATCGCGCCGCCTTCGACTTTCATCTCGCGGTAGAGCGGGCCGCTGACGACGACGTCCTGTTTTGCAACGTCACGCAGCGCCCACCGCGAGAGGCGATAGCCGACGTCCTGCTTGTTCCGCGGGTGAATGTCGTTCGCCTCGCCGATATCCGTGATCACGGCCATGCCCGTCTGCGGGATTGTCAGCGACAGTGTTTGAGCGTCGCGGATGCGGACCCAGCCGTCTCCACCTTCCGGGTTGTCGTTCGGCTGTTGCCAGTTCGCAAGCTGCACGAAGTAGAAGTAAATGGGGAAGTCCTTCTGATCCCAGACGCTCCGCCAGCCGCCGATCAGTGCCTGCATCTTGTGGAAGTAGCTGACGCCTTCTCCGCCGTTCGATTCGCCCTGATACCAGAGTGCTCCGCGAATGCCATATGGAGCCAGCCCGTGAATCATCGAGTTGTAGATCGCCGTCGAGTCACCGCCGTTCGTGTAGCCGGGCACGGCCGGTGGGAGACGCACCTCTTCACCTTTCTGCAGAGCGGTCCGCATCGAGGCCGTCCACTCGTCGACCTATTTGAGGTAAGCCTGCCACGTCGCCTTGCCGGCGTCGGTCGTCACGTCGAAGCGATCAACCTGATCAGAAATACTTTTCAGTTCGGGCACGCTGCGGAAGCCGACGGGCGGCGTCCAGGGTTCGATGCGCGTCCCGCCCCAGTTGCTGCCGATCAGGCCGACGGGGATGCCGGTGGCCTTGTTGAAATCGCGACCGAAGAAGTAGCCGACTGCCGAGAATCCGGGCGAAGACTGCGGCGAGCAGACATTCCACTGACCTCCCGGTACGTCGTCGTTCGGCAGCGGCGACGTGGTATGACCGGGCACGTCGAACAGCCGGATCGTCGGATGATTGGCTGCGGCGATTTCCTGTTGAGCGTTGGTGACACTGTTGAGTGACCATTCCATGTTC
>WGMU01000044.1 GCA_016124895.1 bacterium | reverse complement strand
GACCACGCTGCGTCGTCAGAGCTTCGAAGAAAAACTCGCCCTCGCTGCCAACTGCCCACCGTCACAGAAAAGAACGATCACCCAATTAACCTCGTTTCTCAGCCTCGCCGGGTGACAACAAGTGACAAACTCGAACTTAGCAGCGTCCATCATTGATACACCCTTTACAGAAACCGTCGCCACATTCGCTGCAAAGCGAACGGCACGACGAGCAGACATCGGATTCGCATCCGGTACAGATCCGGATGCAGTCAGAGCAGTAGCGGTAATCGCAATCCGTGCAGCGAGTCGAACACTCGAAGCATGTTGAGGTCGAGCAGCCTTCGCAGAGCGTTGTCTCATCCTCGCCGGTGGTTGATCCACAGTCCGGGCATTGAATGCCAAACCAGTCATCGAGCTGCACGTAGGCGCTCGACGGGTTGTAGGTGTGCAGGATCTGCCGTACGAGAACGAAGAAGTCGAACAGCCGACCCTCGGTCAACGCTTTGCGGATAGCGACCTTGCCTTCGCCCTCGCACAGCGAATTACTTTACACATGCGGGTGAGTCGTGTCGCTGTCAGTCTCCGCGGCACAGCCATCCTGCGCAATGACGTCATAAGCTCCGGTCTCATGCAGATGTTCCCAGTCGAGAACAATCTCGAAGCGACCCAGCCCCACGCCGTCGAGAATCACACAGTCAGTCAGCACGCCGATCGTGTGATTCGTCGTGCTGACTTTGATTTCGCCAAACTCCGTGGAGAGAGCCTGGAGATCGGCGAGAACGTCGCGGACTGTTGGGATGGATCCAGGCTTGGGCAGTGCAAGCGATTCCTGCATCTCGTTCAGTGCTACCGTCAATCGGCGTATCGCCTGGGCAAGGAGTCCTTGCTGGCGACGGACCGCAGCGTGCCACCCCTTTCGCTCCGCCTTCTCAATCAGTCGCGACAACCGGCAGCACTCGGTCCACGAGACTGCGGGGAGTCCTTCCGGCATCTCCGACTGATTGAGCGTCAGTTGCTCGTGAATGGCAACGGCCGCGCGGTGAAAGAGCGTCGTGCGACCGCTCATTGCACAGCCTCAGCAGCACCCTCGATCTTGGTGGGAGTGATGCTGATCCGGTCGCCCTCGCAAAGAACCTGGTCCTGTGCGACCGGCTGCCGATTGATGCGGATCAGGTAGTTCGCGGGATCCGGATTCTCGAGATGACTGTCGAAGAACGCCCGCACCGTGGTGCCTTCTTCGATCTCAACATAGTCAGCGAATCCGGCGCCATCGTTGTTAATGCAAAGAATCTTCATGGGATCATCTTTCGGTTTCTGGTCAGAGAAGTGAGTCAGTGCTGTCCGTTGAGTTTGCGATTTACGATTTGCCGTCCTTCCGCCGTCCAGCAGAGGGAAACAGTCGGATTTCGCCGGCGTGACAGGACAGAGCCACGAAGACGGCGGCAAACACCATGAAGGCCGTCCAGGACTCCGTGCAGGCGCCAATGACGCCCGCAATCAGCAGGGCTCCGTTGACGTAGGACTGGTTCAGCTTCTGTCTCGCGCTCATTCAGTCTCCAGGCCAATGAGTTGTCGGTTATTTCGTCGACTGCGGCGTCGCCCACGTCGGCGCCGTCCACGCCGGGGAAACACGGGCTCGCGTTCCTCGGGCAGCGGCTTCAGCAGGCTGAAGCCGTGCAGTCGGATTTCCGAGATGGTTTCTCCCGTAGCTTCCGCCACGGCTCGATTCAGTTCGTTCTGCGTCATGAGTGGAACTTTCTTTGATACGGATAAAAGAAAAGCCCCGGTCGCTTGCCATGAAGGCATGCAACCGGGGCGGGGCATCGATTGGTTTGAGTTGGCTGTTGTCAGTCAGCAGGCAGCCAGTGGGTGTCGAGCCACTGGCGTTCGGCTTCCAGTGCGGATGAGCGTTGGGAAAATGGACCAAGTCGCGGACCACCAACGGGACTCAGGTCGGCGGACCACTGTCCATCAGCAGTTGGTTCAACGTGGCTGCCACGCGTGATGTGGACGTTGCCGAGTGCCGTCAGGTCAATGGTCTCGTCGTAGACGCAGCGAATCTGGCCGGACGGAGCGATCAACAGGTTCATTCATTAGCCTCCGCTGAAGCGGTGGGCTTTCGGCGAATGATGCTGCGCCGCGGGCGGTCGACCATCAATCCATCGAGGACTGACTGCACGCTGGAAAGCTGCGTCGCGACGTGCTGGCGCAGTTCGGAACTCTGCCGCAATGTACCGGGCCGCACGCCACGCAGGACTTCGTGTGCCCGTTCAACCAGCCGGTTCAGCTCGTCACTGGAACCGACATTGAGGGCTCGAAATCGGTCGAAGAATTCCGACAGATTTGAAACCGCGGAATCACGAAACACTTTGGACTTGCCGTCCCGATCTCCGCTGAGCCGCTCACATAGATGCGAAATCAACTCGGACAGCTCCGCCGTGAAGGCTTCCTCGGCAAGCTGCACGGCCTCAGAGAATCGGGACCGGATGCGGTCACACTCCAGCTCATAGAGTTCCGGGTTGACCTGTCGGAGATACTCCGGCGGCTCGACGGAAGGAAAATCCCAGGACATCTGAAACGCACCCGCGAGTGATGCCGGATAATCCGCCGGATTGAACAGACTGCCGAGACGCTGCCGGGCCGCGTTCCGCAGCTCGTCGTAGTCCCGCTCCAGTTCGACGACTGCATCCTGCAGCCGTTCTGCAAGCCGATTCAGCTGGTTGTCGAAGTCCTCGATCTGGTCACGGCGAATCAGCCTGATGCCCGGTTCCGGCCAGGGCAGTGTGACAGCTTTCCAGCGGGCGACGGCCTCACCGCGAATCGTGGTCACGGCTTTGAACTTCGGATGCTTCGTATCGATGAGTTTCTTACCGGCAGACAGAAACTCGCCCTCGGCCCCGAACGAGTCCGCCGCGACGGCTTTCTGTTGAGGCGTCAGCGTTCTGCGGACGCCCATCCAGTTGAAACTGAGCCGGACAGCGGCGGAACGATTCCGCAATCGAGCTTCGGGATCTGTGCGGCTACTCTGAGCCGCGAAAGTTGTGGTCACAGGCAGTTCTCCTGCTGAAGTCGTTGAATGTGAAAGAACGTCCGCCATCGCGGCACGCAGCCGCTGTACGTGGGACGTCAGTTGCTGGACGGAGTCACGCTGCGACGGTGGACACGCTTTGACGTTTCGGGGCGATAGATCCCGGCGCGGTCTGCCGAGAGACAGCGACCACTGGCCCATTGTCGCAGTCGCTCGACCGCGTCAGCAGCCGTTGCGGTAACAGGCACCACGTTGGTCGCGGCCTGGGCAATCGGGACATCGAGCAGTGACGCCAGACGGCAGCACGAGCGAATCTCAGCTCCCGTCCAGCCCTCGTCACTCGGACGTGGCTGATCCGCGTCGAGCTGGAACGCCGCGAGGTGAATGTTCCAGATCGCCTCACGCTGAGCACGATCGGGAAGATCAACGAAGAACACTCCATCGAACCGTTCCGCGCGAACGAGTTCCGGGGGCAGCCGACTGATGTCGTTGCAGGTGGCGACGACAAACACATCCGACGTGTGGTCGTTGAGCCACGTCAGAAACGAACCGAAGACGCGGCTGCAGACACCTGAATCACCGGTGGCGCTCCCCACACCGGAGAGGCCCTTGTCGAGTTCGTCGCAGAACAGAATGCAGGGCGCCATGGCGTCGGCGATGCGCAGTGCCTGCCGCATGTTGCGTTCCGACTCTCCCACGAGGCTCCCCATCATGGCGCCGAAGTCGAGCGTCAGAGTTGGCCGGCCGGTTTCATTGCCAAGACTCTTCGCGAATGCCGACTTCCCACAGCCAGGTGGTGAGAGCAGCAACACGCCGCGTGGTCGGCACGACGCTGAGACACGTCGATGCCGGAGAGCCCGCAGCGAAAACGCTTTGAGATTCTCCAGCCCGCCAAGCTGGTCGAATCGCTCACCGCCGCGATGCAGTCCCAGCAGCCCGCTCTTCCGCAGCGTCTGAGATTTCAACGACCAGATGACGTCCGGTTCGATGCGTCCGTGCCGCACCAGTGACAACGAGAAGGCGCCTTCCGCTTCATAACGAGTCAGCCCCGCGGCGGAATCGAGGACTCGGTCGAACATCTCACCGGAGGGCAGCTCGCCGTCCTCAGTAGCGACTTCTGTGGCGATCGTTCGTAACTGGTCGCGATCCGGCAGCTCGTGCTGGATGACAACGAACTGCTTCTCCAGTTCGACAGGAATCTGCAACACGGGAGCCAGCACTACGAGAAACGTCCGGTTCTGCTTTCCAAGTGTGATCTGTCGTGACATCGCCTGGATAACTTCCAGCGAGCCCAGCAGGCGATGGAAACCATGCAGCACAAGAATGCCGACACCGTCGTCGCTTGCCAGAGCACTCACCGACTGCACAGCCGCCACTGGATCGGTCGTTCCAACTGAAGTCGAATCGGCAAACGAGCCGTGACCACTGAGTCCGCGTTCGATGTCCCACGTCGCCACTGACCACGACTCGCGATCGCATAACTCTGCAATCTCTCGCAGTGCCTCATCGGGTTCGAAGGTCTCAATCCAGATTCCCGCAAAGCACGCGCGCACGTACTCAGAAAACTGTTCAATAAGCATGGGTTCTCCTGAGAGTCAGAGAATGGAACCGGTAGACGCCGCTTCAGTCCCGCGGCGTCTTGAGCATCTGTCCGATCGTGGTCAGCCAGCCGATGACTTCGTTGATGCGGTCGCGCTCCTGCAGCAGTCCGCCAGTCATCTCGCTAACCACGAAGGAATTCAATTTGCGTTTCGCTCGATGACACAGACGCTTTCGATCACGGCGATGCAGTTCGCACCATGCGGGCTCATGCCCGTCTGCCTGGTGCAGCGTTCTGGCCAGCTCAAGCGACATGTCACTGCCATCATCGACTGCCAACTGAACGCCAAGTGCGGCAGCAATCGCCTCCGAATGGACGTAGTTCTCGATACTGCGTTTGGTCGTGACGAAGGCACGAGCGTTGGGCCTCAGATTGATGGCCCGGGCAGCATCGATCCGCAACGTTGTTTCCGTGCCGCATTCGCGGTCGAAGAGATGAAACTCGGGAACGTTCAGCGGTGCAAAACGTGTCGCCCACGAGAAGACGTTGCCACCACCAAAGGGAACGAAGATCACGCGGCCGGATTCGTCGAGGTCGCCCAGATCCGGCAACGCGGAATTCTCGTCGTTCAGAATGCGTGAAAGACGTTTCAGGAACTCGACATCGTTCGTCCCTTCGACAATCAGCAGCACCGGTGAACGCGGGACATCGGGCGAGGCTTCCTGCAAGAAGTCACCTCCTTTCGCCCTGACGGCTGGCGACATCAGACGTCTGACTGGTGGTCTGATGGAACTCCGTAGTGGTCTGCTCGTTCAGACGATGGCCCAGAGCAGATTCCAGACATGCGCTGGCTAAACGACACTCAGCACCTGTGAAACCGCGAGTTTCAATCCGGCTCTGACCATCGGTGCCAACGAGAATCTCAATGATTCGTTGTGCTGGTGAATTCATGCGGCACCTCCAACGAGAACCGTGAGTCGGATCGAACCATCAGCCAGAGACTGTTCGGTTACAGTGTGACCACGACGGCGGGCTTCCAGACGGGCGGCTTCCACAGCACAGGCCTGGATCAGTCGATCAAGTTCCCGCGGGTCACCCCAGCGACCGTTGAAGTGATCGAACCGGGTTTGCCCCGTTTCGATGTCGAAGACGACTGGATACCGCCAGTCAGGCAAGTCAACGCAGTGGCCAGTTGCCTCAGCGCTGAATAGTCGCGCCGTGCGGTATTCCGGCTCTGCCAGTCCGAGTCGCCGGCAGCCGCGCTGCAATGCGTCAACGCTTCTGACCTGGCACTCAACAGTGACGATGTGTGACAAGTGAGTTCTCCCAGGGGGTGGTTTGAGGGGACATCAGGGGATTTTGCTTCTATATGTCGTCTTCTGACTCAGTCGGTGAGTCCCTGTCTCCTCGCCGGTGCTGTCGCACGACGAGGAAGGCCAGGTCATCAACCAGACGGGATCGACTGACTGTGCCATCCGATTCGTCCGGCACTACATCCACATGGTTGATTTCTTCTGTTGGCGTTGGGTGTCGTACTAACATGCAAGGTGCTTTCGGTTGAGGCTTTCTGTGGGCAATGACTGATCACGATCAACGGCGCGATAAATCGAGTGTGAGCGCAAAAGAAAAGCCCCGTCACAAGGACGAGGCTCGCGGGAATCATGGCTGAAGTTAGATGGACAGTCAGGCGGATCGGCGCTGATGTCCGTTATTGTAGGGAACGTCCGGGACTGGCTCGTCGCGCATCTCGAACCAGCGACGATAGCTGTACCAAACATTGCCGGAATTCACGTTATGCCCTTCCTCTTGGAGCTTCTTCGCGACGTCGCGGTAACTGAGCCCCTCAATGTCGACTAACTGATGGACGCGATCAGCGAGAGCGTCCAGTCGAGGCGGCTTCCTCAACCAGACGCTGATCTTGTCCGCGACGGCCGGAGATTCGGGCGGTGTCGTTCCGAGGGTATCACAAACAGCGGTCAACAGGGCTGGACGGAAGACGCCCCGAACATTACATCGTTTGCGGTTTGGTCGTTGCTCGACATGGACATCGACGCGTTCTCCAACCAGAGCACGAAACACCGCGACTGCCTTGTAGACCGCATCCGCCCCGAGACGACCTGCCGTCGAGTTTTCCAGCAGCTGTGAAAACTCGGCGAGAATGGCACGAACCTCATCGGGAGTAATGACGCTGTCAGCCGCACTCAATCGCTGTTGCAGCCGGCTCAACTCGTGCCTTGCCGTAGAACGTTCCGCCTGAGCGGCACGAACGCGATTCATCGTTTCACGCCGGTCGGCTTCGTCTCCCTGACCGGCCAGCTCATGCAGATCGTTAATCTGGTTCGACAGACTGCTGATCCGCCGTTCGAGAGCCGTCACTTCGAAATGAAGCTGTTCATCGCCTAGAAGATCGAGTTCCTGAGCGCGACAGATGACTTGCTCGATCAGTTCGGCGTCCTGCTGAACGAGATCCCTGAGCTTTTCGCAGATCGCGCGAACGGCTTCGTCACGTCGTACAACAGAGAGGCACGGACACAGGTCTCCCTTTTTACATCGCATCCCGTTGCCACCGGCCCCGGCCTGATAAAACCGTTCATTGCAGGACGCGCAATGAAAGAGATCGGTCATAAGATCCCACAACTGCGTCTCACGATCCTTGCGTGGTCCGCGAGGGCCAGTCTTCAAGCCGGCCAGACGACGCTGCACGGCGAAGAAGAGTTCGTCATCGACGATTCTCAGCTCCTCACAGTGAAACTTCTCCACATCACGATCGGGTTGCTCGACTTGTTTCGCATAGTCGCGTTTAGTCGAGAACTCGTTGCGTTTACGCCCGAATTCCCATCGTCCGGTATAGGCTATTCGCGACAACATGCGACGATAGGCCGGGTACGTCATGTAGCCTGAAGTCGAACGTGGGTCAGAGGGACCACCATCGGTCACCCATTTCCTCCAGGCCTGTTTGATGGGCATTCCGTCCCGTACGAGCTGGTAATGTTCAACGATCATTTGCTTCACGTCCGAATCAACGGCCGGAACTGTCCGGGCCAGACCCCGATTGGTGAGCGGCGCGTTCGGGAGTTCCTCGCGACGGTAACCAACAGGAATGGCCCCCACGGTGTAGCCACGACCAAACAGACCTTTGAGTCCGGCCCTGACATGGTCGGCGGTCGCTTCCAGCAGCATTTCATCGACCATGCCGTGAACCTGGAAAAGCATCCGCCAAGCCCGCGTGTCGGCAGTGTCAATGCCTTGTGTCACTGAGATCGCCCGCAGGCCTTCTTCAACGACTTCCTGCTGGATGAGCTGATAACCCTTGAACGCCTGCCGATAGAGTCGTGAGGCCTTGAAAACGAGTAACACGGAAACGCGGCCGCTCTTGAGAAGCCGGAGCAAACGATCGAGCCCTTCGCGGCGACTGCGACTACCGCTCGTTCCCTCATCGACGCAGACGAATTCCGGCGGGCCGTAAATCCCCTTCGAGGCGGCATGCTCAATACACGTTCGCACCTGGTCCCAGGTGCTGTGCTGGCGCTTCGAACTGAACCGGCTGTATACACAACCGATTTCGAGTCCGAGTCCCAGAGCCCAGGTGATCCGTTCCTCAAGCGTTGCCTCCAGCGCGAATCCGGCCATCTCGATTCCGTTCCTCTCGGCCGCTGCCTGCCAGCAGCTACTGATTTCGCGAGCCAGTTCCTGATCGACTGTGCCCGCTTCCGAAAGTTGAAAAGCCATAATTGGGGACTCCAATTCGAAGTGCTGAGCAGCAAGCTGTTCCGCCTGATCGAAGACACTCGCTTCGACGCCGCTCAGCCGACATGAAACGGGGAGAGTTTCTGAATCACCGGTCGCCAGTCGGTCGCTGCCGGCGACCAGCGAAAAAAATCTCTAAAAAGTTCCGAATTCATTTCAGACAGTTCAGGGCTCATAAGACGAGGCGGATGTTGAAGAGTTCAGCGCGACCTGAAGCCGCATTAGTTCCTGAACGAGGCACTCGATGAGCGCATGCAGTTCTGCAGGCGAACCGTCCTCGCACGGCGTTCCTGCATTCAGTTCACGGATCACTCGGACAAGCTGATCCAGACAGGACGTCAGACGCTGCAGCGGCCCGGTTGGTGATTGTGCCCGAGTTGCAAATTTGCGGGTTCGCTGGTCGTAGGCTTCCTCGACGCTCAATCCCGTGACATCGCCTTCAGAGTCGAAGGACCGGTAAATCGCCCGTGCTTTAGAAGCTCGGGTTTTCTCAATTCCGTGTTGCTCAAGAAATTCGTTCCACTCGCCATGGGGAACTTTGTCGCGAGCCAGATCAAGAGCACGTCCGAGACGCCAGTAGCGACGTGGCAATGCCCGCTCGCGACGGGCAATGGCACAATGCTGAGTGGCAGCAAACTGCCCCAGCCGCGCCGTGCCCCATGACTCGGACGGAAAGACATCGTCGAGATGTTGCGGACCGCAACTTTCTGTCGGCGGATCCATCGCAGGCTCCTTCATGATCGAGGATCGATCGGCATTCGCCGGTGCGAATGCGCTGGAAGGAGTGTGTTATTCAGAGATGGTCGCGACTCGGTCGCTGCGGGCGACCGGACTGTGAGCCGGCACAGTTAAGCCATTGCTGTGCCCCCGAAAGTATCTGGTTGACCGTGTTGGGCGAGCAGACGACTCACCGTCTGCCAGGTCGATCTCTCACGTCAGCTGTTCTGCTCACGAACTCGTTGAAGCAAGTACTTCGAGCCGCTCGTGCTCAACCCAACCGAGCAGACAGATTTCGCCGGGCTCCAGAGTCCGTGATAACCGGTATGTGCCAGGCCCGGCGTCTTCGATCAGAGCGTTCAACTCCTCGGAGATCAGTTTCTTCAGGTCAGATCGCCGGTCCCTGACCGCTTTGGCTGTCGGTCGTTCCCCACGTTCACGTGCCCGCGGATTGGTCAGGCGTGTTCGATCAACTGATTGTCGTATCGTTGCCCGCTCTGCGAGAAGCCACAGCAACTCCCACAACAGTGCATGTCGACCGTGCCAATCAGCCAATTCATCACCATCGATCGACGTCCCGTCGAGATAACCCTCCCGAAGCCCTTCGACAAGCACCAGACGATACCTCGACTTCATCTCCTCGATCATGGCGTCCGGGGGCTGATTTTCGCGGAGCAAGTGAGCAACATCGTGAAGTGCTTCGGCGATTCGTTCAGGAATTTCCCATTGACGCTGCTGCGTCACACGATGCCTCATGTCGGCCACGCCTTGTACCATCTGTGACACGTCGCCAAGCCAGTTCAGGTCGGCTTGCTGCCGATAACCGGCATAGACCTGCACAAGGGCGACGCAGGAGTCTCGTAATCGGGCTTTCGGTGACTCAAAGCAATGGCGACGAAGTGTTCGGATTCCTTCGTTGAGCTGCCCCAGGCTGTGCTGAATCGTCTCCCATTCTGGAGTCTGTTCCTCGCCAGCGTTTTTTCTTGCCGAATCGCAACAGACAAGAAATCTCTGAATGTCCTGACGCCAGTCATCGATCCGGATCTGCATGCAGCGGGAAACAAAGTCGCCAGGAACCCGCAGTGTTCGGTGCAGATACGGCAGAAACCGCCCGTGCTGGACATCATCAGCGTCGCGGAGGTTGTAGGCGGCTGTTGGATAGAAGTAGTCCAGCGGCGAAGCCAGATGCCGCCACGGCCTGTCAGCCAGCCAAGCCATCTTCTGAGAGCCCGACTCAACCGGCGAGTCGACAGACTCGTTCTGCCGGAGATCAGGATGCGCGTCGGCATACTCGTTCAAGAGTCGGGCAGTCCGAACGAGTGCCGCATCAACAGCCCCCACTGCTGCCTGGGCCTCACCGCCGGCGCGACCGCACAGTGAATCCAGACACCAACGGGCCGGCTGACGAAACGCCGGCTTTGTCAGCAGTTCGGATACGACGTCGCAGACCTGTCGATCGATCCATTCTGAAATCTATTCGGCCTGAATCGCCGACATGACCTCGGAAGTGTCGGCATTGATCGCCTGATATCGCCGAATCGCCAATTCCAGCTTGTCCAGCATTTCTGACTCCCTTCACGGTCTGGCCACATCATCTGCGGCCGAGAAGTTCTCAAAGATTCTCAGCGTTTTTTGTCCCGGTCGCCGGAAGCGACCGAGCAGCGACCAGCGACCGCCAGACTCGTTGTCAATCCCGGCCAACGCCGATGCGTCACGCATCGCGTCAGAAAACGCCGGATGAACTGTCAACGGAATGGTGAAGCTGGCGAACACTCGGATGTTACATGATCTGCTGACGACAAAGGGCGCGGCCGAGGCTCTCGGAATCTCCGTCCCGACGCTCTACGACTGGCTTGGACAGTCCCGATCTGGCGAGTTTCAACTCAGAGGTCTGCCTGTCCAGATTGAATACTACCAGTCCGGTCGCCGCGGACAGGGACGGATCCGCATTCCCGAACGCGAAGTCAAACGCCTGCTCAACCTGATGAAGGCAGAACCGCGACCACCTGCGATTCGCAGATCGCCATCTCCAAAGGCGTTGCTGCAACACATCACAACGACTCCCGGACGCCCGGACGACTGATTAGCAGGAGGGCAACCCCTGGCGGCATGCTTTGCGTGCGGCAACACGCGAAGTCGACAACAGCCCCCGCAGGATTCACCTGTCGGGGGCTGTTTGCGTTTCTGAACCCGATTAAAGAGGGAATCCTGACTGCTTTCAGAGATCTCAGGTGCTAATCGGTCCCCTCAAGTATATATGCCGCAAAAAAGTCTCGTTTTTAGTGTTGTTCTGTGAAGTTCAATGCCAGAGATCGCTTCATGCGACCTCCCGTTCTTTTCTGGACTTCCCGAGAGCTTCCCACAGCGGATCATTGTACTGGTCGGCCCACTGAGCGTAGTGATCCCAGCAGACTTTAGGCGTATTGCCCATCAACCCGGCCAGCACCTCAATCGTCACTGGCCGGCCGGTGTAATAGCCGCTCAAAGTCCGCTTCGCGAAAGTGTGCCGACAGGTATACATGCACCGGTCCGTGGACAGATTGAGTTTCTTCTTCAGTTCACAGAACCTCTGGACGCCGTTGCAGCGTTTCCAGGCTCGCCCACGTGTGGTGAGGAACAACGGCACGTCGTTCCCGCTGGCCGACTCAATGAGGCAGCGTGTCATCGTCTCCATTTCCTCACACAGCATGATGCGACGATCCTTGCCGGTCTTCTTCGCAGCCTTATGGCCGTGTTGGCCATCATCAGTTCGAGCCTTGAGCAGGTAAAACATTCCCTGCTCAGTTTCGACGACGTGATTCGCCGTGATCTTCGCCAGTTCCGAGTAGGGACGGGCGCCGGTGAGGATGCAGGCTTTGATGAACCTGCCATGAGCCTCATCCGCCGCAGCGTAGATCGCCTTTTCTTCTTCCGGAGAGAACGAGGTCACGCGAGCCGTTGCCGCAGGCTTCGAGTATCCCGCAACCGGGTTGGAATCAAGGTCATCGAACCGACAGCAGAAGTTAAACGCCGCAATGATTGAGCCGATCACATTACGCTGCGTGTTGTGATTCCAGGTCTTGTGTCGCTGGAGCCAGGTGCGGAGATGTTTCTTCTTGAATTCGCTGACCTTGAGCGCTCCACAGTAACCGCACAAATCGTTGAGCCACTTGCCCACCTGGACGGCCCATTCCGGATTAGCTGACCGATGCAGATCGGCCAGATACACATCGCAGACACGAGCCACTATCCAGCAGTCAGACTGAGGCGTTGTCGCCGGGCTCAACTCATCGGCCAGCCGGATTCTCGCGAGCGACAGACGGGCGGCCTCTTTGTTGTCCTTCCCGCGAATCCGCTCCCCGTTCTCGTCGAAGAGTGAAACGCGTTTTCGCGTCCCGGGTTCCGTGAAGTACCAGCAGTCGGTCTGCTTCCAGTGCCATGCAGAACCATGCTGCTGACGCCGCGACTTTCGAGTCCTTGCCATTGTCAAATCGTCCTTTCGAAGTGCCCCAGTTGCCGCTGGGAATTGACCGGGTGATTTCAGAGGAAGAGAATGCAGGCGGAACCGTGTTCGGTTCCTTGCCGCCAGGGGACCGCAATACGGGTTGCCGCCCGTGGTCCCCTGGTTTCTTTTTGCGCACGCGGACCTGGCGAAGCCACGTCCACAGTCTGGTGCGGATCTTGAGTCGGATTCGGTCGAGGCAAAGCGGGATTGGTTCCGCTGTCGCCGCTGCGTCCGAGGGTGGAGTGGCGTCCGCGCACCAATAGCGTGGTGGGGATCGAGAGCGACAAGGGGACGGCGCACACGCCCGCCCGCAGTACGAGAGAGGATTCAACATGTCCAGTTTCCCTGCCAGAACTCAGGCCGGTTGCCGCCGGTCATTCCCGAGTCGTTTGCTACACAGAATAACTACAGTCACGTTCGGAGCGTGTTTAGTCGTCATCCTGCAACCGCTTTATACGCAAGCACTTGCCGCCGAGTCAAACCCCCGTCCCAACATCGTTCTGATCATGGCTGACGATATGGGCTATGAGTGCGTGCAGGCGAACGGCTGCCTGGACTACCGGACGCCGGAACTCGACCGCCTCGCGGCCAGCGGTGTTCGCTTCGAGCACTGCTACTCGCAACCGATCTGCACGCCGTCGCGCGTCAAGCTGATGACGGGGATGTCGAACAAACGGAACTACGTGCGCTTCGGAATGCTCGACCGCCAGCAGACCACGTTTGCCCATCTGCTGAAGAAAGCGGGCTACCGGACGGCGATCGCCGGCAAGTGGCAGCTCGGCGGTGAGAAGGACTCGCCGCAGCACTTTGGCTTCGAGCAGTCGCTGCTCTGGCAGCACACTCGGCCGCGAACCGACAAGGACAAGCACGATACGCGTTATCCCAACCCGCGACTCGAACGCAACGGCAAGGAACTCGACTTCGACAACGGCGAGTTCTCCTCGGACCTGTTCTCCGACTTCCTGCTGGACTTCATGGAGGAGAACAAGGATCAGCCGTTCCTGGCGTACTATCCGATGGCTCTGGTGCACTGCCCGTTCTCAGCGACGCCGGATTCGGAAGAGTGGGATCCGAAGTCGCGAGGCTCGCAGGACTACAAAGGCAACCCGAAGTACTTCGGTGACATGGTGGCGTACGTCGACAAAACGGTCGCGAAGATCGACGCGAAACTGGCGGAACTCGGCATCCGGGACAACACGCTGCTGATCTTCACCGGCGACAACGGCACGGACACGCCGATCGCCACGAACACGACCTGGGGCAAAGTGGCCGGTGCGAAAGGCCAGATGATTGACGCCGGCAACCACGTCACCTGCATCGTGAGCTGGCCGTCGGTAATCCGCGAAGGCCGAGTCGTCCAGGACATCATCGACTTCAGCGACATGCTGCCCACACTGTGCGCGGCTGCCGGAGCCGAAGTGCCAGCACACCTGAGGATCGACGGCCAGAGCTTCCTGCCCCTGCTGCAGGGCCGCAAATTCAAGAGCCGCGACTCGATCTACATGTGGTACTCGCGAAACGGCGTGGTGAACCAGGCCCGCGCCTTCGCCCGCAACCAGACCTGGAAGCTCTACGAATCCGGCGAACTGTTCGACATCTCCCACGACCCCCTGGAAAAGCAGCCCCTCGATCCCGAGTCGCTCACCAAACCCGAGCAACAGGTCCGAGCGATGCTACAGTCCCGCATCGACCAGTTCACCGACGTGGTTCCGCCCGGCTGCCCGCAAACTGAAGACTGCCGGCAGAAAGAAGCAGAAGGCCAAGGATTGAACAATGGGGTCTCGCGCGACCCCAGCCGAGTAGCGTCTCGAATCGCCACCAGACACTTCGCTGCCTTAAGGAACGTTTCCAGAGATAAAATACGTACACCCTCTCCTGGTTGTCGCTCTCTTGGCAGCGACTCTGCCGTTCATCGTGAAGCCGGCGGCGGAGAATCAACCTGAGAGTCCTCTGAAGAACCCTGTCGCCAGGCTCTCCGAATCCACAATTGTCGAGGCAGAATCGACCTCACGGGAAGGAACCGCCGCTCGTCAACAGGCTGCCGGCTCATTTCAATGGCCTGCCCCGAGACAAATCAGGATTTCGGAATCTGCGATCCGAGACGGTAATGTGACGGAGATGACGTACAAGCTCGACTTCCGGGCCGACGAAGACGACACATACGTCCTGCGTTTGATTGACCTCGACATCGTCGCCTTCAATGCCAAGCCGTTGACGGCAGAGACGAAGAACAATCTTCAGCCTGACATAGACGCTTTCAATGCAATGCCGTCGTTCGTCGTCAACTCGTCGGGTCAAATGAGCGACGTGCTGGGGTTGGATGGCTTGATCGACGCTGCGGGAAAAACAACCGAAAGAGGTCGCAGTGACGGTGCCAGCAGGAATTTCGCAGAGGCACTTCACAACGACCGATTCAGGGAATTCTTCACCCGCGCACTCTCGGCATACTGGACCTGCTGGGTGGAGGGATGGATTGACTTCCCGGCAAACCCTGGGGATTCGGTATCCGTGGATTTCGAAGAACCCATGATGCCGGGTGTCGCACCGGTCAACGGAAGACGCACGTACCAGAATCTCGGTGCTGTCCCAGAATCTCCTGGGCTACTTCACCTCAGGAATGAGACAATCATCCAGGATCCCAGCTTTACGAAGGCGATCGTGGAGATGATTCGCGGCTTGGACGAAGCCAACCGCAGATTTCCCGATCCTGAACTCGACACGATTCCCGAAATGTTTGGGCAAACGGTCATCGAAAGCAAAATCGACCCCACGACTCTGCGCCCCGTGTGGGCCAAGCGCACAAAGATCATGCGTGTCGATTCCGATGATCCGCAATACGCGCCGCTAAACCGCTTTGAATCTCACGAATATACATTCCATTGGGACTGACGCCGGAAGCCGAGTACGGGGTAGCGTCGATTGCTCGCCAATCGGTGTGCGAAGCACAGGAGGCACCTGCGGGGTCTCACGTTCGCTCGTGCGACTCATTCCCGCTGCCTAGTGTCGTTGCGCGGCTGGCTCGGCCAAGTCTGACCGTCTGGCGGGTTTTCAAGCTGTAGCCAGGTTTCTCCGAAACCTGGAGCGACGCAGGAGCGAGGGATCATTCCCGCAGCGGCGGTCACCACGCAGCTTGTACCTGGCTTCTGCTGCGTTGCGAGTTTCGGAGAAACTCGCCTACAGCTGACGGCACCAGTACAGGAACTCGCCCTCGCTCAGCCCGGCGCGGGCAGGGTTGCTGGCGATGTATCGGCGGTAATGCTCGAACTGTTCTTCGCTGCGAACAAGATGGTCAAAGTCTTCGACCTGCCAGAACGGGCCACTGGTGCCGAGAATCGCGTTGATCTGCCTTGCCTGAAACCGCTTCCAGCCAGCCAATTGTTTTCGGAGCAATTCTTCAGATGAAAACGCACCAAGAACATGCACGTGGTTCGGCATCACAATGAAATCGGTGAGCACGTACCGCTCTCCGTCGAACTTAAGCAGACTCTCGGCGACGCACTGAGCGACTTGCGGGTCGCGCAGTACGCAGGCGCCGTGACAGTCATCAAGCTGCTCATCGAACCGTTCGATCAATTGCCATTTGACTGCGAGTGCCCGGGATTCTGGCAGCGACTTCAGCCCGCTACGCCAGTCGCCAAACGGATCGAGGCCGCATTCCTGGAGCAGCTTGTTCCGCTCCGACACCCACCGGTGAATCACATCACGTGGCATGGAATCCGCAGTCCGCCAGGTGATGAAGACAACCGTCCCCGTCTGAGACCAGTGTGGGAGCCTGCCGAACGAGACACCGAAGTCGTCGTTGCGATCAAAGAACCGCAGATTGTCAGTGCCTATGCGGTCAGTCATCCAGGAAGCTTAGCTGTAGCCGGGTTTCTCCGAAACCTGGAACGACGCAGAGGCGAGGGTTCGTTTCTATTGCGATGGTCGCCACGCAGCGATGGCGGCCACGCAACTTGTACCCGACCGCAGACTCGCTGCGAGTTTCGGAGAAACTCGCCTACGGCTGGGCTGCACACCCGTCATTCATCGACAGGCACTCCAGCCAGCACTGACTCACCATCAGGCGGACGCTTCTCGATGCGCTCAAGACAAGCAACGACGCACACCTACGGCATTTCCTGTCCGACCACCGGCCAGGTTGAGCCTGAAACGTTTCAGGCTCTCCTGACCGTGTGTGGCAATTCCAGCGACGGAATCACTGCCGCAACGACTGCTACTGATCAGTCGCGGGGCGCTGGCTGCGTGAGGGGATCGTCGACGGGGTCTGCCGCTCGGACGCTCGTTGCTCGGCTACAGCGCGAGACTTCGCAATCAGCTTGACGTACTGCAGCGAGAAGTCATCGATCGACATCGGCAGTTTCAGTTCGACCTGAGCGTTCTCGAAAGCGCGTCGCGTGCTCGAACTGGTCTGCCACTCGGCGTCTGTGAGAGTGCCGTCATGGTCATCATCCAGCAGGAAAAAACCGAATCGGGCGCTGCGTTCCAGGCGGCTGCCGCGAATTTCTCCTTCAGGTGGAATCGGTGCCGAGCCGGTGATCTTCCTCGGCGGTCCCAGCAGCTTCTGCCATTCCAGTTTCTGCTCGTCGGTCAGCACTGCCAGTATCTGCTCGTCGATCTGAGCTGATGGCAACCGTGACGAGGTCACAGTTCCGTCCGCATTTCGTGACGGAAACCGATTGCGCTGGCGGCTCAGTTCCGCAATCTTCTGCGACTGCTCGCCCGAGAGCTTCAGCGTCTTCGCAGCTTCGCTATTGCTTGCCACAAATAGAGGCGTTCGCTGGACCTGCAGCGTGAGTTGTTTCAGTCGCGTCAACTGGTCGGCCGAGAGAACCTTCGCCAGTTCCTGTTCAGCATCTCGATTGCGATCCTCGATTCGCTGCCGCAGTGTGTTCGCTGTCCGCGACCGGGTCTCGCTGTCTGGCGAAGAATTGTTGCCTCGCGAAATGCGTGACTGATTGATGACGTCCTGAAACATCGCCGTATAGGAACCGAACTTTTCGAGGATCATCGCGATACTGCGAAGCTGATCGTCATTCAGTTCCAGCTCGGCCTGTGTCACTTCCTGTTCGATCTGCCCTAAGAGCGATGAGGACGGGTTGCGAGTCGAGCTGGTACGACTGGTTCCCGTTCGACCCGAGCCGAACGGGCTTGAGGTGAAGCCACCGCGACTCGACGATCCGCGTGTGGAGCTGCTCGTTGTCCGGCCGAAGACGGTGTTATCAATCTGACAGTCCGGCAGCAGCTTCTTCAGGGAGTCCAGTCCGGCACTCGTGATTCGCGTACTGCGCATACTCAGCCGCGTCAGAGATTTCAGCTCGCCCAGTTTCGGCACATCGTCGTCATTAAAACTGCTGCCGTAGATCACCAGCGTCTTAACGTGCGGCAGCTTTGCCAGAAGAGCCACATCGAATGCAGGAGCCGCCGAAGATTCGCGTCGGCTCTCACTACTGCGACTGCTCAGGCCATACTGGACGGACACGACCTGAAATTCGCCATCAATCAGCAGTGAAGCACCAGCCGCGGCAAGCTGACGGACCGCCTCCCGTTCTTCGGCCGAGGGAGAATTGTCGTCGTCTTCCGCAAAGGCAACTTGCACACAGAGTGACAGAGCTAGCAGGACGGCACTTTGCAGCAACGAAACAGATCGGTGATTGGGGCGCATGATCTCACTCCTGAAGCAGGACAGCAAATGCTCAGACAGAACGCTGAGCAGCCAACGCACTCGACAACCGCCGGCAGCTTGCGGGCTCGATTCACGTCGCGATCAGGCCCGCACGAACGCAACCGCCATACTGTGCCTGCCGGGAAGTGAATTGCCAACTCAGCGTGTCCAGCGGGCATCGCAGACTCGCTGCTCGATCTGCAGGTCTCTGCTCGGCGTCAGACAGACGCGGATAGGCAGTTCCGGCTGTGATCACACGCCAGATGATTCACGAATCTCAGAATGATTCGGGGAGTCATTCTTCCGCTGCAATTCTTCTGCGTTTTTTTGCCGGTCTTCACTTTCGCAGCTCGTGGCAGGCCCTGCTGCGGCTGGGGGGTCAGCGGTCGGGCTTACCTTGTGACTATTCCGGCTGCATGAAGCGTTTCCAGCGTTTCATCAGAGCGGTGTCATTTTCGCCGCTGGCCCCGTGTCCGCGTTCCTTTGCGAACTGCTCTCGTTCGCGTGTGAGGCGTTCCTGCTCCTGTTCCAGTCGCGACTGCTCGCGGAACAGCTTGGCACGTTCGATCGACAGTTCGACTTCGAGTACCTGGATCTGGCTGTGGATGAGCTGTCGCAGTTCGCCGAACTGGTCGTTGGACGGAGCCCCTTCGTGGTTGCTTTCCCAGAGTTTGAGCCACGCGTCGAGACGGGAGGCAATTGTGCGGACCTTCTGACACAACCAGCTCAGATAGCGGTCACGCTGAATCACAGCGTCGTGCAGATCGCCGGGTGTCGCTTCCTCGACGTCAATGGCTGCCGGCAACGGAACGTCATCCGGCACGTGTTCGTCGGTTGGTGTCAGCAGGACGATCTCAATGCGTCCGGTCGGTCCGGACGCTCGGGCAGATTTTTCGCGGGGACGAACAGCCGGCCCGGCCTCGCGTTCGCAGTCAATACCTGAAGCCTCGCCATCGTCGTGTTCATCTCTTTCGATCTGATTGAGAAACGACGTGATGGCCGGTTCCATCGGCCCCTTCACAGGCCGCAGTTCATCAAAACGTTCGGCCAGATCGGCGAGCGATGCTTCAATGCGGCGCAGCGACGGGCCTTCGTAACGTTCTTCCCAGGCACTGTGAAAACTCTCGATACGTTGAGCGAGTTCGCGATGCTCGTTCAGAAATTCGGGCGACAGACCGGCGGGAGCATCGCTCTTCAACGCGCCGCCAGAACGCTGCAGCCGGTCGATCTGATCGGCAGCCTGTTCGAGACGCTCAGTCAGGATTTCGACAAGCCGATTCCGCTCTGCCAGCCGCCGTTCGAGTTCGGAGACCCGGGCACTGCAGACTTCATCAGCCGGCTCTTCGGCATTCAGTTCGGAAGCCAGAAGATCGAGCAGGTCCGAACTGGCCCCCAACGCGTCGTCCTGTTTCGATCGGTCCTGTATTGCCATCTCAGTCGTTGCATCCCGTTGTAAGCAGCCGGAGAGGATCAATGGCCCGTACGACTTCTCCACGCTGAACATGGCTTACAACAGGCAACCGTGCTTCCCGGAGGCGGCCCCCGCGTCGTTCCCGAAGGACTCCGAGGGACGTTGTATGGAGTTGTCACGAAACAGTGACGCTCGAAACGTTGCACCGGCTGGCAGCAGACCGCTTCAGGACGCAATGCTGTCCACTCTACGATTTGACGTGGCGCGCAAAAGCAGGGCGAGCTTAGTAGCTCGCCCTGTTCTTCGTTGCAGTCGGTGTGACCTGCCAAACCACCGCGATCGAGAGGCTGGTGTGCCTCGCCAGCGGGGCATGATCAGACCTTGCCACAGATGCTCCTGCCGGTCGACTTGAGATCGTTGCAGGCGGTACCGAGACGCTCAGCGACACCGGCTTCGGCCAGCTTCAGATAGGCGCGCGGGTCGTAAGCCTTCTTGTTGCCGATTTCGCCGTCGATCTTCAGCACTTCGTCATAGTGCTTGAGCATGAAGTCGACGATCGGACGCGTGAAGGCGTACTGCGTGTCCGTGTCGATGTTCATTTTAATCACGCCATAATCAAGCGTTTCCTGCAGTTCGTGATCCGGCGTACCGGAACCACCGTGGAAGACGAGGTCGAACTCGGCTTCGGCGCCAAACTTGTCCATCACCGCCTTCTGGCCGTTCTTCAGAATATCCGGACGCAGCTTGACGGCGCCCGGTTTGTAGTGGCCATGCACGTTGCCGAAGGTCGCGGCGAACATGTAACGGCCGAGCCCGTTCAAAGCTTCGTACACGGCGACCATGTCTTCCGGCGTCGTGTACAGCTTATCGGCCGGAGCATCGCTGTGGTCGATGCCGTCCTCTTCGCCGCCGACGACACCAGCTTCGACTTCCAGGATGATTTCGTTTTCCGCGCACAGCTTCAGCAGGTCCTGAGCGATCGCCATGTTCTCGCCGAGCGGTAGTTCCGAGCCGTCGAACATGTGCGAGTTGAACAGGTTGCCCTTGCCTGCCGCGCGACGTTCAGCAGTAGCGGCGATCAGCGGACGCAGGAAGCCGTCAACTTTCTTCGGCTGGCAGTGGTCCGTGTGCAGACCGATCAGCACGTTGTACTTCGAGGCCAGTCGGTGAGCGGCTTCCGCCAGTGTGATGACACCGAACACGGCGTCCTTGACATTGAGACCGGACGCGAACTCACCGGCACCTGTCGAAAACTGAATGATGCCGTCCGAGCCCTGATCGGCGAACGCCTTAAGAGCAGCGTTGATAGTTGTGATCGAAGTCACATTGATCGCCGGGTAGGCGTACCCACCTTCCTGAGCGGCGTCGAGCATGGCGGCATACTGCGCCGGGGTTGCGATAGGCATTGCAGATTCCTTGCGGACATAAGGGAACAGGGAGGACAACGCAGCTCTGGAAAACGCTCTCCAGCAGCTTCTGAAAGAGGACGCCCGTGCCGGATGCGGTGCTTGAACGGAGCGACTTCGCAGTACCAGGTCGGGCAGTCGTGCCGCGTTAGAGAGCCCGACGCTGAGCGAGCAGTGCGGCGGAAACTCCTCACTGGAACGCGCGGACTCTAGTGACTGTCACTTCGCCAGGCCAGTCCTGCCAGGCAGCCCATTCAGGAATTCCCGCGTCCGCTCAAACGTGCGACGCAACGCTCCTGGTTTTGGGGCTGACGAATCAGTTTCACCTGATGTCTGAGCGATCGGCTGTGGCGAATTTGACGTCGAGACCACCCGCAGATCGTCGAAAAAGACGTCGCCATATCCGTGCAGAGTCAGAGTGAGTGTCAGGTTCGATTCGGTCGCCACTTCGCGAATCAGTTCGAACGACTGCCAGCCGTTCGTCGCATCAGTCCAGCTCAAGCGACTGCCCATCAGGCTTTCCGTCAGGGTGACGCCATCAAGCGACGCTTCCGGTGCGACCGGCAGGCGCACTCGGCCACTGATATGCACAATCGAATCGGCCGGAACACTGATTCGCGGCGTACGGACAGCGATCGGCGCGCCGACGACTTCGAGTTCGGGATCAGCATTCAGTTCGGGAACCGCCAGCAGTCGCAGCGCGAGCCCGTTTCCCGGACGCGACGGAACCAGTTCGGCCGCGGCGCGCACGCCGTCGATCTCTTCCTGCCAGTGCTTCCAGCCGGCCTCGATCATGCGCCCGGTATCTGTATTCTCAAAGTCACCACCTGGCAGTAGATTCGCCGACGTACCGGGAGACGACGCTCCCATACGCCGCACGAAATTCCAGTGTTCAGGCAGCGTATTGAAGCTGATTGTGTAGGGACTCGTCAGTGGCGACGAGTTCTGACGAACGGTCGTTTCCCACTGGGCTCTCTGTAACAACCGCAGCGACTGCAAAGCAGTTTCGCACCACGACCGAACGTCGTGCGCGTCACCTCCGGCCTGCGAAAAACTTGTGGCAAGGGCACGCCCGTCGCCGGACCGTTCGGCCTCAAGCAGATACCGCAGCGCATTGCGGGCAGCGTCAACAAGCCCCTGCGCTGTGTCCAGCAGTTGCGGAGCCCGCGCATTGACGACCCCCAGGTCCAGCAGTTCGTTATTGGTCTTCCGCACGCGGTCGAGTTTCAATTCGGCCAGCTCAACCCACAGAGCGGCATTGCGCGTTTTCCGCGGATTGATCCGGTCTCTCAGAATCCGGCCCCAGTTCGGATCGGTCGAGACAACCAGTGCCGCGATCTGATCGAAGTCGTCAAGTCGAATCTGGTCGCCACCGACGCCGGGTGTGTGTTCAACAGTTCGAACATCAGTGGTTGATACTCGCCAGACAGTCGCCGTGTCTGGCACGCCGGGAATCGTCAGTGTGATCGATCGTGAGGCCATCTGTCCGGGCACGAACTGCGCGTCGTGCTGATACCAGACTGGCAGCAGCAGCAGCCCATTCGGTCCGTGAATCATCGTCAGTTCGACCTGATCCGACACATTCGCCGCCGGATCAGACAAGCGGAGGGGAGAGGGCCGCTCATTGCCGAACAGACCTGGCAGTGCGAGCCGCCGCGACGTTGACTGTGCGGCGGTAACGTCACCGTGACGCGAAACCGGTACGCGTTGAAAGTCGGTGATCGTCCGCGTCGCGAGCCACGGTTCCAGCAGTGCGATCTCTTCGTTGGTAATCGCGAGCATGACTTCGCGTTCGCGCGCGCCCGGAAAGTCGTCTTCCAGAGACGTCCGCTTCCAGTAACCGATCCCCTGATACCCGGCCGCAATCGCCGCAAAGACCTGTAACCGGATCAGTTCCGGCTCGATCAGCGGCGGAGCGTGCGAACCGTCATACAGATCCGGATCAAACTCGGTCTGTATCCACGTCGTGACGAATGTGCCGGGTCTCATCTGCCGGTACTTTTGTGTCAGGAATTGACGATAGCGATGCAGGGAAAACTCCGTCTGCAGGGGATGTCGGCTCAACCCGACGCCATCCAGCAGACGCGAATACGGCCGCTCGTACCCGCCGATGTCCGCCAGCACTGGGCGGGAGAAATCGCGATCGGCTCCGCGAACCAGCCGCACCTGAGTCGTCAGCCGCTCGCGTGCGGCGGGCGTTCCCGGAATCCTCGTCCCGAGATACCAGAACAGGATACCGGACGTTGAACGGTCAAACGTGTCGAGGCTCAATTCGATCGAATCCGACGCCGGCCCTTCAGAAATCCGCCCCTGCGGAGGCGTTGCCATCGCCCACATTTCGTTACCGCGAATCTCCCGCAGTCGTTCCTGATCACTGTAGTCGTCGATCCAGAGAAGATTGAATCCCAGCTCTTTGAGTCGCGGCAGAGACTCACCGTGATACAGAGTAAACCGGGGGATGATCGGTCGGCCGTCAATCAGCAACCGGTCCAGTCGCATTTCGAACCGCTGTTGTGCCGCGTCGACTCCATCGTTTGCTGTGACCTGTCGAATCGCTGGCAGATTCGCCGACGGTGACGCAAACCCTGTCCACTTCAAATCGTCAAGAAAGACTTCCGTTGTTCCCGGTCTGAGCTGCAACAGCAGGACGGCTCGATCGACGTACATCCCGCGGTCGTTGATGTCCGGCGACCGGAGTTCGGACCTCAATCGAGCAATTCGTTGACGGACTGAGAGTTCACTCGCGCTGACCTTCAGGCTTTGCCATTGCCCGGTTGCCGTGTAAGCATTTCCGAACAGCAGGGCCGTGAGCGTCTCGCCTGTCCGCGGGTCCTTCTGTCCCGGAAAAACGAGCCGCATGGCGAGCAACGCGCCGGGATGATTCGAGCGATAACCGACGTCCAGCGTCAGATCGTCAATCGGAACCGATAACGGAAGTTCGTGCTCCAGCCGGACCACCGAACCGGGACGCAGCGCATCAATCTCGAAGTTCTCAGAAGCTTCCCCTTCCAGTCGCGTGAAGAGGTTCCGCCGCTGGACACGCAGCCTTGCTTCCGCGGGACTCTGAATGACGACCTTCCAGCTTGGCGTCTCAGAATTAAAGCCGTCGAAGTGTTCGTCGCCACGTGTGACCGGCAGTCGTCCGAGCGACGCCGCGACAATCGCTAGACTGAGCGCAGACATCCTGAAACGACGCAACCGGCGAGGCGGCTGCGAAAGGCTGCGGACTGGGTCGAGGTGGCGGTCGGCTTCTTCCATGAATCCGGCGTCTGCTGCCAGAAACCCGCAGTCGCGCCAGTCCGAACAACGCGACTCGAAAACACAATTTCGAGCCGATTCCGTTGCCGGTAGAACTCAGAATCAAGGCTGCGCGTTGCTTCCCGGCAACACGCAGCGGCGACTGTCAGTTTTCCGTAACTCCCGAAGTGTAAAGCGGGTTACGCAATCGGCCAAGATGAGTCGATGCGATGTCTCAACGCGCTGTGAACTGTCAATCAGACCAGCCGTGAATCGCTAAACGCCGTTTGCAGAATGGGTTAAGTGCAGCACCTTGAGAAACGTCGGGAGCAGGTCCACAATCAGCATTCGCACGGGCCACCTGAGAGGAGATTCCCCAGCGATGCACTCAAAGTCACGATTCCCCGATAGCGGTGAGAATGATCTGCCACGCGAGCTGATCGATCTGGCGCGGGCCATCGCCGCACTGCCAGCCGAGCAGCAGACCGAACTCGAACCGGTCTATTCCCGCGTGGTCGATTCCGTCAAACGCCGCCGCCGTATCCTGTCACTGGTTCAGGAAGCCCTCGCTCAACTGCGTCTTGACATCAAGTACCTGATGTTCGACCTCGAAGTCACCCGCAAAGAACGCGACGAACTCCGCGAGCGGCTGGACTGAGCTGATTGCAACACAGCTCTCTAATCCTGGGATTTCCTGAAAGCTGCTCTCAATCAACAAGAGCAGCTTTCTCCGTTTCTACAGCTTGCCTCCCCCACCACTGCGCAAGCACCGTCCCCGTCAGCATACAGCCGAACGTGTATACCGCGGTGGGGATCGCCGCTTCCGGTCGATCGGGGAACAGGCCGAGCACCAACCAGGTTCCGACACCGGCATTCTGCATTCCGACTTCCAGCGTCATCGCCCGGCGCATGTCTGGCTGCAGTCGCATCACACGGGCTCCGGCATTTCCTGCCAGATAGCCAAGCAGATTGATCGCCAGCAGCGCAGTCAGCATCAGGCCGCTTCCGGTTGCCTCGCCGGAGAACGCGGCTCCCAGACGTTCCCGGTTGAGCCCGACGACGACGGCGATCAGCCAGATGATCGTCGAATTCGCGATGATTGGAGACAACGGCTGCACGACGTCTGCGGCTCGCGTCGCGAAGCGACAGAGCAGATGGCCGGCGATGACGGGACCGACAATCTGCTGCAGCAGCTTGATTGCTTCTTCAACGGCATCGATTTCCTTTGTCGCTCCCAGCGTCAGTTTCAGTGCGAACGGAACAATCAGCGGCGAGAGGATCGTCGCTGACGTTGTCAGGCTGACCGAGTAGCTGACGTTACCTTTCGCGGCGAGTGTCAGCACGTTCGACGCCATTGCGCCCGGCACGCAGCCGACGACGATCACGCCGATCAGGTACGCCTCGTCGAGACCAAACAGGTGCCCGCACGCGTACGCCAGCAGTGGCATCGTCGAATATTGAACCGCGGTCCCGCCAAGCACCGTTGGCCAGCGGCGCAAGACGTCGTCGATTTCCTTCGTCGTCAGCAGGCAGCCGATGCAGAACATCGTCAGTGAAATCATCGCGCCGATATGCGGTTTCGAGGCGACGAACGGGTCGGCTGTTTCGGAGCCCGCCAGAGTCTGCCAGAAGTACGCGACGGCCGAAAACACAACGAGCCACACCAGCAGATGACGTTGAATGACTGCAGAGAGACGTTTCATGGTGAAGCCAGTCAGTTTCCGAGTGGTGGCATGTCGAGTCAGGTGCTGGCGACTTCTTCATCGAGAGTCGCTTCCAGCTTCGCAATGAACTCGTCAGTCATCCCGGCCTCGCGGCGAGCCTCGTACTGAAACTCGTCGCCCTTTGCTTTCGAGGGACGCAGCGGCCACTTCAGGTGCTCGGTGAACGCGTCCCAGTCTGACTGAGACGCCGGCTTCAATTTCCGCAGCCATTCGAGCCCGAAGCGGACATGCTCGATCTCGTCGTTGTGAATGACACGAGCCAGCGCGGCGCTGCGTTCATCGCCAGCCGCTTCAAACATTGCCGCGAACTCCAGCGAGTGGTCGAGGTTGCGATTCTCGAACACCAGCGGCAACGTGGCCAGGTAGTCGAGCACCGAGTCGAATTCGAGCGACTTCTTCCAGATGTAGCAGTTGACCGGCAGGTCGCCGAACGTCAGGCCCAGCATCGCGGCCCGCTCAATGTGCATCCGCGTGTGCCGCTGCTCGTCCTGCATGATCCGCGCGAGTCCGAGCCGAAACTCAGTCGGCGCGTCGGGAAAGAGCAGGGCGACGCGAGCCATCACTTCCAGCGCCTGCAGTTCGTGATTCGCCAGAATGTGATGTGCGACCGCCCGCCGGGCGGGATCGACGAACGCTCCCGGTTTCGGCATTGCGGGAGCAGCGCGTCGCGGCGCGAACCTCAGATGCGCCGGCCGCGCGGGCTCACGCACGTCGAGAGACTCACCCGGAACCTCGTCCGTAAACAGCCCGTCAACAGTAGCGATCTTGTCATTCAGTGAGTCTGAGAGCAGGACCAGCTCGGCGTATTCACGGACTTCCATCGGGAATTACTTCATCGATCGGGTGGCCGGGGCTGGACTGAGCGTGCGAAGGAAGCCCCGGAAGATCACATCAGGAAGCGAGCCACCGGGGTTTCGCTCGTACCTCGCTCCAACATCGGCCACCCGGAAACTGAGCCATCGTGGTGAGCGCTACTTCATTGGCGAGTAATCAGTCGTGGTCAGAAACTGGCGTTCGACTTTGGCGACCAGCGGTCCGTTTTCGCGAGATGCCGCAAAAGCTTTCTTCCATTCGGGATCGTCGCGGAACGCGGCCCAGGACGCGTCGGCGGCTTCGCGTGACTTATGAGCGAGCACGTAAACGAGCGTGTTTTCCTTGTCTTCCGGCGTCCAGTAGATGACGTTTTTCATGCCGACCCGAGCAAAGATCTTCATCGTGTGATCGCGAAACCGCTTGTGGAGATCCGGCAGTTTGCCTTCGTGTGTCGTGTAGGTGCGCAGTTCGTAAACCGTGGTACTCTCAGCCTTT
>WGMU01000063.1 GCA_016124895.1 bacterium | reverse complement strand
TGACATGGATCAGTGGATTGAGATTCGGTGTCGAGCGGCGAACTGAGCAAGCGGGCGGCGTGTGTCGAGTATGACATTCACTGGGACACGCTGAAGAAGATTCTCAGTCACAGCGAACCTCCGGGTTACGTGCTGACGAAGAAACGGCCGTCGAAGCTGGAGCCGTTTGTGTCGTTCATTCACGAGATGCTGGACGGCGACCGGAAGGTGCATCGCAAGCAGCGGCATACGGCTCAGCGGGTGTTCGAGCGACTGCGTGACGAGCACGGTGACACCGGCGGCGTGACCATCGTGAAGCAGGCCGTGCGGGCGTGGCGGGAGAAGAACCGCGAGGTGTTTCTGCCGCTGAGCCATCCTCCGGGGAACGCTCAGGTGGACTACGGATTCGCGGACGTGGTGCTCAACGACGAGACGGTGAAGGTGGCGTTGTTCGTGATGACGCTGCCGTACTCAGACGCGATCCGCCGAGGGCGGTTTATTAGTCGGACAGCGCCACTTTGGCGAAATGTGCGAGGATACAAGCACGAAGCGCAAGCGAGTGTGTTTGACGTAAATGACTCACTCGCTTGCGCTTCGTGCTTGTACGGCAACCGAAAGTGGCGCTGTCCAATTAGAGACACCGTGGAGCGACAGATCGCAAGGTGTTCCAGCCGGGTGACGCCATTCGTATTCGCGAGAGGTTCGCAAGCTGATAGTGTCTCGGAAGATTGCCAACTTCAGGGACGGTGATTTTCAGGGACGAATCTCCATGGCAGAGCACGGGGTACCCCGCAGCGTCAGAGCACTCGGAATCGTGACGGTCGTCGTGATGCTGTGCGTCAGCCTGTGGCTGTTTCGAGCGGCTCCGTTTCGAGCCATCCCCGCGTTGATTTCGTCGGATCAGGCAGGCAAAGTTGAATCAGCGAGCGAGGCCGCTCGAGCGCCGGGGCAATTCGTTTCGTTTGCCGAGTCAGTGCCGACAGAATTCGAGACTCACAACGACGTCGGACCGACCAGCGAAATGCCAGGTGATCACGACTCAGACCTGCCGAACATCGTCGAGCCGTCAACGCTGAAGGGCGTCGGGCTCGACGGGGCGCTCTATCGCCTCGGGCAGTCAGAGAATTGCCGGGCGGTTGTCGTTGTCTTTCTCGGTACGGAGTGTCCAATCTCAAACGCACTGATCCCGCAGCTCAATCAGCTCGCGGCTGAGTGCCGACAGCGGGACGTCGAGTTTTTCGGCACGATCAGTTGGCGATCGGTTTCTCGGCGCGAAGCCCTGCAGCATTCGGAAGAGTACGCAATCGACTTCCCGGTTCTGCTCGACACGACGGGTGAACTGCGGGAACGGCTCGGCGCGACGCATTCGCCACACGCGTTTGTGCTGACGCCACGCGGGGAGACGGTTTACTCGGGCGCGATCGACGATCAGTTTCCGTCCGTCGGTCGGAAGAAGCTGCAGACGGATTCGTATTACCTGCGCGATGCCGTCGCCGCCGTTCTGACGGGGCGGCCGGTCGAGCCCGCTCGAACAGAAGCGATCGGCTGCCGGCTCGAATCGTTGAAGCAGCCGGCAGAGAACGCGGACGTCACGTTCGCGCATGAGATCGCGCCGATCATTTTTGCCAACTGCACGACGTGTCATCGTGAGGGAGCCGTCGCGCCGTTCCCACTCGAATCGATTGTCGACGTGCGACGGCACGCGGAGCAGATTCGCGTAATGGTTGAGCTGAAACTCATGCCGCCCTGGAAGCCGACACGCGGCTTCGGCCGCTTCCGCGACGAGCTGTTTCTGACAGAGCGGGAAATCGAGCTCGTTGGACGCTGGATCGATGCCGGAATGCCGCTCGGTAATCCGGCCGAGGTTCCCTCGCCGCCGCAGTTCGTCGACGGCTGGCAGCTCGGCGAGCCCGACCTTGTCCTGACAGTGCCCGAGTCGTTCCGAATTCCTGCCTCCGGGCCGGACATCTATCAGTACTTCGTGCTGCCGACCGGGTTGACCGAGGACCGACTTGTTGCGGCCATCGAGTACAAGGCCGGAAACTCGCGCGTCGTCCATCATGCGAGCTTCCGTTACGACGACGCCGGTGACGCGAGGCTGCTCGACGCCGCCTGGCCGGGGCCGGGATACCAGCGATTTGGCGGCTGGGGGTTTCCGTCTGGCGGCACGCTCGGCGGCTGGGCGGTCGGCGTTCTTCCGCAGCGAATGCCGGTCGACTTCGGACGTCCGATCCGCGCGGGATCGGACTTCGTCATCCAGACGCACTACCACCCCACAGGCAAGGATGAGATCGATCAGGCCAGCGTTGGCATCCACTTCGCTCCGCCCACAGCGAAGCGACGCATCGCGGAACTCTTTGTGGCCAATATGGAACTGGCCATCCCGCCGGGAGAACGTCGCTTCAGGCACCATGCGGAGTACACGCTGCCGATCGCCGTGGCGCTGCACTCGGTACTGCCGCATACGCACCTGCTGGGCCGCGAATTGCGGGCATCCGCGACGCTGCCAAACGGTCACATCGAACCGTTAATCGAGATCACCGACTGGGATTTCAACTGGCAGGGCTACTACTTCTATGCTCAGCCACTGACGCTGCCTGCAGGGACGAAGATCGAATTCGACGTCGTCTTCGACAACTCGACCTGCAACCCGCTGAACCCGCACTCGCCACCGCGATGGGTTCGCTGGGGCGAGGAGTCTGACGCGGAAATGGCTGTCTGCTTTTTCGACGTATCGACCGGGACCGAAGCGGAACTCGACGCACTGGTCCGCCACAATCTGATCTGGATTGACAGTCAGAGCTGGAGTGGCCGCCGTTAAGCCAGGTTATTCAAGTTCTCAACAAAAAAGCTCCTGCTCCTGCTGCAGGGCAGGAGCTTTCTTCATCGTCATCGGAAGTGTCTGGAATCAACGCAACGAAACCACTTGGCCAGTCCGGTCACGGACGGGAGCCGGTTCGGTGCGCTGTGGTTCAAGAGCTTCGCGTTCCTTCCGCTGTTCTGCACGGACTCTTGCAGCCGCCAGCAATGTCTGAGCTACCTGCAGGTCGGCGTAGCTGAAGTGCGGAGAGTCCGGCCGTCCGACGTGGTCGTCGAGCATGGTTGCCAGTTCCTGCCAGCTCTTGCCACTCGAAAGATGCCATGCTGCCGCCTGTCCGGCCTTCTGGCTGATGCGGCCTGTCGAAACCATCACCAGCAGTTCACGGAGCAGTGGTTCTTCTGAGAATTGCTCAACGGGTCGAATGACGTAGGTCATGCGAGGCGTTGGGGTCGGCTTGCCGTGCTCCAGGCAGACCGAGTTGAACGGGACGCGAACGATTTTCTCTGGCGGGATCGAGAAGAAACCGCCACCACCACCGCCCATGCCGCCCATGCCGCCGCCCATACCACCCATACCGCCGCCGCCCATACCGCCACCCATCGCCTGGCCGCCGCCGCCACCCATACCGCCGCCCATGCCGCCGCCCATGCCACCCATACCGCCGCCGCCCATGCCACCGAACTGATTCAGCACATGGATCCCGACAAACGCATCCGGCATCTGGACCGTCAGTGGGCCATCGGTCTTGTTCTCGATCAGCAGGTTGCCGGAGAACTGATTCTTCATGATCAGCTTCGATGCGAGCTGACCTGACTCCATCCCGTCAAACAGCTTGACGACTGGGGCTTCCGGATCGAACTTCGGCTTCGTAATGGCTCCTGAATTCTTGGCCGCGAAGGAAGAGCCGGTAGCGAGCAGAGCCATCGCCAGAGCCGCAACACCGAGCAGTCGGATTCGAACCATCATGGGTCAACCTCAAGGGACAGGGTGGGGCGAAACTGATCTGCGAAAGTCGACAGACAGACACGACACTTTGACCGGTCGCCGCCGGATAACGGAAAACCGCTTTTCGCCGAGCGACAAAAGAATCTAACGCGGTCGGAAACGCACCCTCAACAGGAAGCTGCCGCTCGGCCCGCTTTTTTGACGGATCGATGCGTCGCGCGTCGTGCGAGGCAGGTTCTACCGAATCGCCCGGTCAGCGAATACTCGCGTCTGAACTGAACTCTCCGGAATGCGGCGAGGTGCCGGCTTTACCACTCAAACGTCTGCCCCGTCAGGACTTCGTACGCTTCGATGTACTTTTCCCGCGTCTTCCGCACGATCTTGTCCGGCATCTGAGGCGGCGGGCTGTTTTTGTCCCAGTCGGTCGATTCCAGCCAGTCGCGGACAAACTGTTTGTCATAGGAGAACGGACTTCGGCCCGGTTCGTAGCGGTCGGCTGGCCAGTAGCGCGAGCTGTCGGGAGTCAGCACTTCGTCGATGAGAATGATCTCGCCGTCGAGTTGCCCGAACTCGAATTTCGTATCGGCGAGGATAATGCCGCGTTCGCGGGCATAGTCGGCGGCCGACGAGTAGATCGACAGGCTGAGATCCCGCAGTCTGCAGGCCAGCTCACTGCCAATCTGTGAGCAGGTTTCGTCGAACGAGATGTTTTCGTCGTGTCCGGATTCCGCTTTCGTCGCCGGCGTGAAAATTGGTTCCGGTAGTCGGTCGGCCTGAATCAGTCCGTCCGGAAGTTCAATTCCGCAGACAGTTCGAGACTGCTGGTATTCCTTCCAGCCCGAGCCCGCGAGGTAGCCGCGAACAACGCATTCGATCGGCACGACCTCGGTTTTGCGGACGACCATACTGCGGCCGCGCAGTACTTCGACGTCTGTTCCGGCAGGCAGGTCGAGGTCATTCGGATCGAGGCTCAGCACATGATTCCGCACATCAAGTCGGTCGAACCAGAAGCGGCTGACCTGAGTGAGCACTCGCCCTTTATCCGGAATTCCGTTCGGCAGGACCCAGTCAAAGGCGCTGATCCGGTCGGATGCGACGAACAGCAGCCGGTCACCGAAATCGTAAATGTCCCGGACTTTGCCCCTTCGCGGAGTCAAGCCGGGAATGGAACTGGTGATCAACTCGCTGGACATGTCTGGCTCTGGATGCCTCAAACTTAGCGGAACTTACCGGTTCCGGGCCTTCGACCAGGAAACCGGGGCAGTGAGTTTAGTGCTGCCTGCAATTGTTGAACAGTTGCCCGACCGTCAGTAGACTCGCTCAATTGATGCCGGCAGTTCTGGCCGGAAGTAAAAGCGAGACAGTGAGTTCGGAGATTTCAGGCGACTGCATTCAGCAGCACCGGGGTTTCCGTAGTCGTCGGTTGTTGACTGTCAGCCGTTCAAGTCGTTCTCTGACTCGGGAAGGGAATCGCGCTGGCAGCCTCAGGGAAGAGAGACTGGTTGAACACAGACGATCGCTGCAGGTCGTGCGGCCGATTGTTTGTGTTCGCGGGCTGACTTTTAGCATCTCTCAGGTTCATTCTGCCAATTCCCACTGCTGATCAGTGTTCGTTCGCGAAATCTGTGACGGTTCGCGATGTCCGTGACGCAGCGATTTCAACGGGACACTTCAGGCAGCGTGACCAACCGGAAATCTCTGGGGTGGGGCGGATGGGCGTTATGCGGTTTACGGTCCCGAACGAGGGCCTGTTCGATGTTGAATCGGACGTGCGCCGCATTTACGTCAGCGGTTACGACGGCCGCGTGTTCCCGTCGCGTGTCGAGCAGCACGGTGACGTCATCGAACTTCGCCGCATGAATGCCGACAGTGGCAAGGTCCACTTTCCGTATCCGGTACCGGGGTTTGGCCGCCCACTGATCAGTACGGCAACGCTGCGTGAGCACGAGGACGCCTATCTGCTGCCGCTGGAACTGGCCCGCGGCAAGATCTGTCAGGTGAGGAATCAACTGGCGAGCTGGGAAGCGCTCGGCATGTCGATTCCCGAGGAATTCCGCGAACTGCACCGACAGGCACATCATTACTTCGCCCAGGCGACTGCAGAGAAGGATGACGTGCAGCGGGCGACTGAACTGTCCAATCAGGCGATCGCGAAGGCCTGTGAGGCGGCAGACACGCTGGCCCGGTCGTATGTCGAACAGCGACTGAAGGTTCGCCTCAAACGAACGCCGCAACTCCCGGTTTCATTTGGCTGCAGTGTGAACTGCGAACAAACGGTGAAAGACGTCGGCGAGACGTTCTGTCAGGCTTTCAATGCCGCGGCAATCCCGATCGAGTGGACGCAGATTGAGCGACAGGAAGGCGAGTACGACTGGGAGGCGTGCGACAAACTCGTCGACTGGTGCTCGGAACATCGCCTGCTGATGAAGGCCGGCCCGCTGCTCGACTTCTCGACGAACGGGCTGCCTTCCTGGCTCCAGCAGTGGGGACACGACTTCTACAACCTGCAGAGCTTCCTCTGCGATTTTGTGGAAACCGCGATCTCCCGTTATGCCGGCCGCATTCGTTTCTGGGAGGTTTCGTCACGAGTTAATACGGGCGGGGCGTTCAAACTCAATGAGGAAGAACGTCTGACGCTCGTGGCGAAGACACTGGAAGTCGCCCGGCAGCGCGATGAAGAAGCGCAACTGCTGATCCGCATCGAAGACCCCTGGGGCACGTACCAGACCGCGGGTGAGCATCGCCTCTCGCCCATGCAGTTTGTCGATGCCCTGTTGCGCTGCGGCATCGGGCTCAGCGGCGTGAATCTGGAGATCGCCGTCGGCTATCAGCAGCGCGGCGGAGCACCTCGCGACCTGCTCGATTTCTCCCGGCTCATCGACCAGTGGAGTATGCTGGAGGTGCCTCTGAGCTTGACTCTCGCGTTTCCATCGTCCTGCGATGCCAACGCCAACTGCCTGCAGGATGTCGCTGTCGACTGCAACGGCTGGAAACACGCCTGGAGCGCCGAAGCTCAGGCCGAATGGATCGACAGCTACGTGCCCATGCTGATGGCCAAGCAGTCGGTGGTCGGCATTTACTGGAGCCACCTGACCGACGCTGCTGCTCACGATTTCCCGAACTCCGGCTTGATCGACACCGCCGGAGTTGCCAAAGCCGGCCTGACTTCCTTCCTGAAGCATCGCTCCGGCGAAACGTTCGGATAACGCTGTTCCGTATCACCCGGTATTTCAGATGCCTGATCCGGCTCATCCCGCCACTGTGTGGTCGGCGCGGCTCTGTGTGACCTGTTATCTGATTTTTCTCGCGATCTCGGTGCAGCGACGCAGAACGCTCAACGCGGGGAGTCTGGCACTCTGTTTCTGGTCACTGGCGGGTGTGCTGCTTGGCGTTCATACGTTGATCGCCTTTCACATCGAACACGGCTGGAGTCACGCCGCCGCACTGCAGCACACAGCGGAGCGAACAGAGTCCGTTATCGGAATTCGCACGGGCGTTGGACTGTATGTGAATTATGCGACGCTCGGATTGTGGCTGACTGATGTGGCCATGCAGTGGTCGATTCGTCATGCCAGCAGCTTCCCAAAGAGGTGGCACGTTGCGACGCAGTGCGTCTGTGCGTTCATCGTTTTCAACGCGACGGTCGTGTTCGGGTCGCGCTGGTGGATTCTGGTAGCCGTCGTGTGGGCGGGGCCTCTGGTCTGGCTCTGGCGACGTCGGCCTCAAGCCCGGAGTGATTTGTCGAATTGCCGCAAAGCAGAAATCGACTGACGTGTCTCCAGCCGCAAGCCAGCGCCGATTGATGACTATCGGCTGCGTGGCTTCGCGTGCGCCGGGCCTTGGGGCAATGAAATTCGCTCATCGAGCCAGTCGAGTACATCGTCGAGCGTGCTGCGCCACGTGGGTTCATTCAGCAGTTCGTGATAGTGGTCGGCGATCATTCGGAACCGGGCGTCGTCTGAGCCGACCGTACGCAGCCACGGTTCGACAACGGTCGGATTGACGATCAGGTCGTTGCCAGCCTGCAGTGCAAGAATCGGGACGTTCAGTTTTCCGGCATCTCGCCACGCATCGGCAATAGCCTGTTTCATCTGAAAGAACCACCGGGCCGTCACGCTGCGATGCAGCAGCCTGTCCGTTTCCCGTCGCTTCAGAACTTCCAGGTCGCGCGTCGTGTGTTCAACCGGAACCTTGCTGCGGAAACGGGTCTGCGGCGCAACGACCGACATCAGTCTTCCGATCGCCAGCGTCCACGGTTCGATCTGGACGCGCAGTCCCAGCAGTGGTGACATCAGGACCAGGCTGGCGAGTCTGGACGGCCGTGTTTCCGCGAAGCGCGTGCAGACCAGGCCGCCGAAACTGTGACCGAGCAGTGCCGTCCGATCGGGATTCAGCTCGAAATACTGCCACAGCGAATCGAAATCGAGCAGATACTGTTCGAAGCGGTCGACGTGGACTGGAACTCCGTCCGAGCGGCCGTGCCCCCGCAGATCGGGCACAATGACTTCCCAGCCGTGCTTGACGGCGATTCTCGCCACGTGGTCGTAGCGCCCGCCGTGCTCGCTGGTCCCGTGGACGATAACGAGCGACCGACCGCAGCGGTTCAGTTCGTCCGGGACATAAGTGCGGACGGAAAGCTGCAGCGAATCATGCGTGCGGAGCTGAGTTTCAACCAGGTTCATACGGCCGCCTCCTCACTGGAGTGGTGGGAGGAATGCCCGACGAGGTCTGCGACGATCGGGCGTTCGATGTCACGGCAGACCTGGAACGGCCACGCCCATCCTGCCAGCAGGACCTTTCAGAGACGGATATCGACGCTCTTTATCAATACGTCATTAGAGAGGCTGCTGCTCCAGCAGAATTCCCCGCGGAGGGACACGGAAGTCAAGATCGACACGACTCGCCAGACCATGCAGTTCCAGAATGCCGTGGTCGCGATCCAGCCGATAATGAACAAACCGATCAGACAGCAAATCGTGCTGCTGACCCAGTGTCTCGCCGGTTCGCCGGTCGATCACTTCCAGGTCAAGTGTCTGACTCGTTCCCTGGCGATTGCTGACCTGCACCCTGGACATGCCGACAAAGAACGGCAGATGACAGCGTTCGAGCCGCAGCAGACTTTTGTGAGTCACCTCGCGTCGCCACTGGACGCGTCCATTGCGACGATTGACGGCAATCAGCAAACCCGGCTCCAGCGCTTGCGCCGGCAGAGAATCAGTCACCGGAAAATGACGATCCTGCCGAGGTGATGGTCGAGTTCGAGGCCGCTGCAGGTTCACGTAAAACCGTTCCCGGTCGCTGAAGAACTGCAGCGTCGTCACAGTATGCAACGCCGATTGGCCCAGTTGCGTATCGAGAATGAGCTGAGTTTTCGGCATCTGATAGACCCGCAGCCGGCCATCGGTTTCCAGCAGTGCAAGTTCTCCGTCGGTTGTCGCATCGTGCAGCAGGCGCACGGCAAAGGGCTCGTCAAGCTCGTAAGTCTCGGTCAGAGGGTCCCAGACACGCACGAAACGCTGGCTGTTGGTGTCGGTGGTTGAGATGTAAAACAGCTTGCGGCCGAACAATCGCTTGTCGAACCGGAAATCGAGGGGCAGCTTTCCCTGATTGAGAACTGCTCCCGTCAGCGCATCAAATCGCGTATACGACTGCTGATCGCGATGAAAGATCACGATGACGCGGTCATCGCCGATCAGCCCTTCTTCGCGATCAACGTACACACCACTTTCGAGGTCAAGATCTGAGCGTCTCCACAGAACATCACCCTGTCGCGGGTCGACGGCGATCAGATGCTTTCGTGATTGAAACACGCAGACCGTCGGCGTTGAGGGGCCGGGCTCCAGAGACTCTAAAGAGGATTCGAGTGGCGGAAATGCGAACTGCCACAGCGGACTCTGATTCTGATACTCAAGCAGCGAGACACCCAGCAGACTGGCCTGACCGCCGATCGGCATGAAGTGACCCACTGATCGATACGACTCGGCATTGGCGAAATTCGGACGACTGGCGATCCGGATCGTGCCACGTTCTGTGCCGGCATAGCGATCGACGAGTCTCCATTGATCGTTGATGTAGGATCCACGATGCAGAATGGAAAACTCAATCCCTTCCGGGCCGGCGATCTGTCGGGGAGTCTCGGACCAGAGACGCACGAGGTCCTGGTCTCCCATCGAACGAGACTGCCGGCGAATCACGACCTGCCGGACGTCTCGCGCCAGCGGCTGCATGTCGAGATACGCGGACCATGCCTGCAGGCCGCGATCAAACGCCGCAACAAAGTCCTCAAATTTCGGTTCTGCTTTCGCGTCCAGTCGAGCCCCGGACGCGAGAACGCTCAATGGGCTTTGCAGCCCGTCCGTCAGCACAGCTTTTATCGATACGCCGTGGCTTTGCTGCGAATAGTCGAGCAGCGCCCGCCCGGCTTCGCTGTCGAGTCGTTCCTGCGTCAATAGTGCGATATGCAGAATCCGGGAGACCGCCCGTTGTTCTTCCTCGGCCGACTGCAGGTTCGGCAACAGTGTCAGCTCAGCCGCCTGGGCATCGCCGCGCTGCATGAGGTGGTCGGCCAGCCGATTGCGGACTCGCGCTGCGTACGGGGTGTCGCCGTAAAGTTCGATAAACCGCTGTAGTTCCTCGACGGAGTCGCTCCGCAGAGCCGCCAGCAGTTCGCGGTTCATGACATCACGCAATGGATTACTGGCCGGTGAGTCGGATGACAGCAGAGTCTCACGGATCAGACTCCGTGACAGGGCGCTGCTGGAGACGACGGAGTCAAAGCCGTCTGCCTGAGGAATGAATGATCGCAGTCGCAGCGTCGGTAGTTCTGCGACGACGCGCAGCAGCGAGTTCTGGTTGCCGTGTTTCTGTTCCCAGCGAATCCGCTCAAACAGAAGCTGCTGTTCGTCGAACGGTGAATCGATCAGTGATTCAAACTGCTGGACGCGTCGTTGAAACTGCGCGGCTGACAACCGGCCGTCAGAGCGACGCAGGTCGGACAGGATCAGGTTACGGAGCATCCAGCGCGCTTCGTTCTGCTGCTGATGTCCGGACCGTTCAGCCAGCTCAACGAGCGTTGCCTCTCCCTCTGTCTGGTTGCCCAGCAGCAGTTCGACACAGGCCAGTTGAAACAAATCAACGGCTTCTGTTGTTCCGCGCCGACTGTGCAGTTCAAGCAGCAGCGAACCGGCCTGCGGAAAAGCGGTCATCGTCTCGAACCCGACCGAGTAAACACTCCGGTCGTGCAGCAGCAGATTGCCGGGCCTCAGTTCAGACGAAATCGACTCATCAAGCAGCCCGAAGCGAGCCCGGGCGATTTCCTGCGGACGCAACGGGCGGGCTGCATCTGCAATCTGCGTCCGGGTGAGTTGTCGCTGCAGCAGTGTCGGGACGATGCTGGAACCGCGCGGCGAGCCAGTCTTTAGATCGAACTGAGTGACGCTGCCGGACTTCAGCGGTAGCAGGTAGCCGTCTTCCGTCTGGACGCCCCGGCCGGAGGGGACTCCGACGCGACGTTGCCAGAGCGTATGGCCATCGATCAGCGACACGCCGCGCATTCCCGAGCTGCCGACCACCGCAACAACGTCATCGCGAATCGCCGCGACGTACTGGTCGGTCTCGCGCGGCACGTGCCACAATTCGTTGCCGGACCTGAGGTCGTAGCAGTGCAGGTCGTCTGAGTGCCGAGGCAGATAAACCACACGGTCCCGCTCGATGTGCGGCGGGTCGGGAAATCCAATGAAGGCTTCCTCCGCTTCCCGCAGGATGGTTGAACCGAATCGCGACGGGAGCCGCATCTCGAAATACGTCTGCATCCACAGCAGCTCGCCGGAGACCGTGTCGACCCCGACCAGGAAGCCAGCATCTGTCGGACAGACGGCGATCCCGCGAGCGATCGCCGGGATGCACGACGGCATGCGTCGAACGGGTTGCGACGCGGCGTACATCGGCTGCTCGATGATGCCCAGTGTCTGCATCCATTGAAGCTGTCCGCTGCGGGCATCCACGCGAATGAGTTTCAGTTCCTTGTCACGAAATGATTCCACGATCGCGAAGACGGAATCGCCGAGTGCCAATGGAGGGCCAACAAACAGATGGCCGCCCAGTCGGTCAGAGGGCGACGGATCGGGAGTTCCTCCCAGCGTCCACAATGGTTCCACGCGAACGGTCTCGCCGCTGGATGCTCCGTTCGCCGAATCTGGTCGAGACGCCGGCAGGCAGACCAGGCGATTGGTGGCGAGGATCGTCGGACCGCTGAAACGTCGCGAACGCAGTTGCGTGGCGGGGGCGACGGCGGAGAAGTCGACCCAGTCAATCGCAAAGACCCGCTCACCATCGGACGTCACCATGCCGATCGTCGGGTTGCCGATCCAGAACTGTTCCATAATGGAATCGGGGCTTGTCCGGTAACGTGTCTGCAGGATCCGAGTCACCAGTTGCGGAAACGTCAGAGTGCCGTCGTATCGCCACATCGTCCGTCCGGTTGCCGGATCGCAGGCACGCACGCCGTCGAGATCGCGTACGACGATTTGCCCATTTACGACGATCGGCGCGACCGCTGTGCCGATCTCGTCGACTTCGTTCGCAATCTGTTTCTTCTCCCAGTTGCTGAGCATGTCGAACGGTGATGCACTGCTGAGCGGAGTCGACCACTCTGCTTCGAGCCACGGAGTGGTGCCCGCAGAGATCGCGTTGTGATTCGGTCCGCCATATGGACTGCCCCAGTCGGCGGGTTCGCCGTCAAAGCGAGGCAACGACGGGATGAGTTCCCGTTCCAGAGCGGCGAGCGAAACAGGGCGGGTGCCGAAACGGAGTTCCAGTTGCTGCAGCATCCGCTCTGCGTCGTCTGAGTTTCCCGCCAGTACCTGCGCCACAGCCGCTTTTTCGAAGATTACTTCCGTCACGCGATGGCGGTGCATCCGGGAATCCGCCAGCTCACTCCAGAGCCGCGCCGCAGATTCCAGTTGTCCCTGATCGAGCAGCCGTGTCGCCAGCAGGTCGACGGCCCGCGCTCCGGCCGCTGTCGGCCAGCAGCGGCGGACGACTTCCTGAAGCTGTGTCAGATCGCCGCTCGCTTCTGCACGTGCAAGCGTTTCAGCCGCGATCGGTCCATAAGTCCGCTCGTAAAACTGAAGCTGTTCGGTGGTCAGGGACTCGAAGATGTCGAGGACTTCCCGTCGGTGGCTTTTCAATCCGGCCTCTGTCCAGGCAAAGCTGTCCGGCGGGGGCATGGCGCCGGCAGCCGGGTCAACCGCTCCGCGGGGATCGCCCAGCACCTGTTGCAGCATTCGCAGCCCGTTCTGCAGATCACCACGATTGATCGCCTCGCGCGCCTGCACAATAAACGCCGTCATCTGCGGCGAGCGAAACAAAACGTGATTCAGCGCCGCCTTTTGCTGCGGAGTCAATGGCCCAGCCTGATCATCAGGCGGTCCGACTGGCTGTGCGCTGGCGTCTGCGGCAACAGCCAGCAGCCAGAAGACTGCGCCGATACAAACCGTTCTCAATGCCGATGGGCTGTTTCCTTGAGGGCGTTCAAACGGATGTCTCAACGACTGCGTCATCAGTGTCGTCCATGCCTGTCGCCTGGGAATGCGGCCACTTCTGCAGGAGTCCCGCGCTGCAGGTCTGCTGTTTCGCGGAACCCGGGCAAGACTGACTATAACCCGGAACTGACCGGTCTTAACAGGTGAAGCCGGCGGCGCTACACGTGAAGCCGGCGGCGCTGCTGAGTTGGCACGCCGCGGCGGAGCTTTTCGCGCCCTCGACGACAATGCTCAATGCTGCGTTTACTCGCTGGCTTCACGCGGCTGGAACAGTTCGTTAATCACGAAGCCGGCGCGTTGCGATTCGCGTTCGGTCAGCAGGCCGTCGAGACGGGCAGTCAGGTGCGGCTGCACGAACCAGCGGCCCAGAACCTCGAACATCTCTTCCAGCCGCTGGAGATCGAGCCGGAACTGCTGCTTCAAGTCCGCCGAGTCATCGGGTTCCAGATCCTCGAACTGACTGATCAGCAGGAAGTCGCCCTCGTTCGCAAGACCAAGATGCAGGTTTCGCAGCTCGCCAGGCAGGAAGCCATCGACCTCAACCGAGCACGTTTTTGGACCGGTGATCATGCAGTGCGTAATGACGGTCGGTTCGTTGCCGGCAATGCGGGCGGCGGTTTCGCAGACGGCGTACAGAACACTTTCGTCGATCAGTGATCCCTGCACGCGGCGGCGGCTGATGTGACGGCTCCAGGTGTCAGCCAGCAGGTCAAGCTGGACGTGCGGAGCGACGCCTGACAGGAACGGCACTTCCGTCAGGTAACCGAAGATTTCGTTGCCGTCGTCGACCTGACGCGACAACACAATCCGCTCCAGCGTTTCCTGAAAGGCAACGCGGAAGGCCAGATATGTCAGGTCGCTCCGAGGGAGACGTTCGCCAGCAATGAAAAGCATGGGGCTCATGCTCACCATCGCATTCGGCGAACTCAACAGGTTTCAACCCGGCAACGAAAAAAAACTCTGCGAGGCATCGCGTCAAATCAAACCGACGTTGCACATTGCAGAGTCACTGCTGGACCGCCATTTCACCACTGTCTGCGGTGAGTTTGCGCCGCCGCCGGAGTTTGTACTTGACCGTCAGCCTGGCGACTGACCTCGCACATCCATCAGGCTCACAGGCAATCCGCCGAGGCAGTTTTCCTCGTCGCACGGATTATCCTGTCCGTGACTTGTGGCCATCACGGACAGGATTGCCCGTGCTACGGGTCCATTCCCATCCGGCGACTGTCTCAAGTCATCGTGCCGACAGGTGCGCGATCTGACGGCGGCGTCACGTCGCCCATGACCTCAAAGACTTTTCCGACTTCGGGCCGGTACACATCACCGATCAGGATATCGGTGATGTTCGAGCGAAATTCCGGGTGCATTTTCAGAAAGCTGCCGATGCTGAAATCCGGGTTGTAAAACGCGAAGACGAGCTTGCGGAACAGTGTCACCGCCGCGCGATGCTGCGTTTGCCATCCACCGAGACTGTCTGCCGAAAAGTTCTGCTGCACGAACGCGTCATGAATCGCGTCAGCCGCCAGTTCGGCGGACTTCAGAGCGAGAAACACTCCCGACGAATAAACCGGGTCGATAAACCCGAACGCGTCGCCGACAAGTACCCAGCCGGGGCCCGCTCCCTGTCGTGAGTAGTACGAGTAGTCCTTTGTCGTCAGGAAATCGCGAGTCTGGCGAGCATGACGCAATCGTTCGACAAGTTCCGGACAGCGTTGCAGTTCGCGCTGGAACGTGTCGGCCGGCGCTGCTCCCTGCGGAAACATGTAGCTCATCGCGCCCGTGCAGCCGATGCTGGTTACGTTGCCCGGCAGCGGGATGAACCAGAACCAGGATTTCTTACCTTCGGTCTGCAGAATCAGCGTCGCGCCTTCGTCGCGTTCGCCTTCGTCCCGGCGAGCGTTCTCGAAGTAATTCCAGATCGATCCTTTCTGCAGATATGGATCGACGTCTTTCAGGCCAAGTCGGTTAGACAGAAATGCTGACTGTCCGGATGCGTCGACAATGACACGACACGCGATCTTGTGATCTTCGCGCGAGCCGTCGGCAGCCGTCAGGCGAACGCGAACGCCCGTCGCTGCCTCGCCGTCGAACTGAACGTCGAGCACTGCAGCGTCTGTGTGTACCGTCGCCCCGAGTTCCCTCGCACGTTCCAGCACGCGCTGGTCGAACTGGTCCCGCCAGACCTGCCAGGTCTGTGAACTCTCGCACGGCTTGTACTCATCGAAATAAAACGGCCGCGACGGTCTGTGTCCATCGCTGAAGAACTGAACGCTGAACTTCCGCGGGTAAGCACTGGCACGCAGCCAGTCGACCAGCCCCAGCCGCTTCAGTGACCAGAACGTTTCGGGAATCAGCGACTCACCGACGTGAAATCGTGGAAACTGCGAACGTTCAAGGACCAGCACTGAGTGCCCGTGCTCGGCCACGAGGGCTCCTGTCGCAGCACCGGCCGGGCCGCCGCCGATTACAATCACGTCGTAGTCGTTGTTCAGAACTGGCTGGGACACAGAGGTGTTACTCGTCTATCGAAATGGGAAGTGATGTCTCAGGCAAAGTCACGACGCCGCTGAGAAACTGATGGTGTCCAATTTGAACCTTCGCGATTCAAGGTCTTCGCGTGAGCGTGAGAGTTCGAAACGTTGTTGAATCAAAGCCTGCACGAGTCAGAACGGTCATCGAGTCAGCGACCGAGCCCGTCAGAGCGGAGCTGAAATTTCCAGCAGATCAACTGCCGGGCGGTGGTTGCAGAAAATAGTGGCGAGCCGGCCGTACGTCACATCGCCTTCCCGCATCTGCAGAAGGTTTGCCAGACCACGGCCGGCTGTGATCTTCAGGATTGCTCCCAGATCAATATGCCGCAGCACGTTGTGGTTGATCAGGACGCGACCGAGCGGCGTCTTACCGGCGAGAATCTCTGTCCGGACATCAGCGGTCACGTATCGAAAGTTGAACCGAACGATTCCGAACTGAACGACCTGATCGGTCCCGCTTTTCAACAGCAGAATCTTCCGGGCGTAAATATCGTCGTCGAGCTTCTGGTCCAGTACGCGAACGTCGACGCTCGATTGGTGATACGACTCCATTGTGACGGTCATATGGTGGTCGTGAACGAGCATCTGCTTGTACGGCTCGGGCGTTTGTGACGACGGCACGTGTTCGGCACATTCAATCAACGGTTCGTCGTCCGGAAACAGACTGATCAGTGCATCAAGTTCGGCTAACGGATTCACGCAGACGCCTCACACGATTCAGACTCGAAGATGTAGAACTCAGAACGTGACCGACCAGCAGATTACGTGTAGCGAACGGAGCGGTGCTGCGGTTCGAAGTATTCCGTCAGCAGGCTGTCGACCTGCAGCAGGCCCTTGCGCGTCAGGCGGATGTCATCGCCTTCGACCTGCAGATAACCGGCGGCCTGCTGATTGCGGAACGGTTCGGCAAATTCTTCCAGGATGTCGACGCCGAACTTCCGCCGAAACGGCTCGGCATTGATGCGGCCTTCCTTGAGCTGCAAAACGACTTCGCGAATCAGCACCTGGTGCGGCGTCGGTCGCAGTGCCCGATTGATCGGCAGTCGGCCGGCTTCGACCACTGACTGGTACTCGTCGATCTGGTCGAGGTTCTGATAATGCACGCCCTGCAGGTGCCCGAACGACGAGACTCCGGCGGCCAGCAGGTCCGATCCGCGAAACAGATTGTCGCGATAAACAAAGTGGTCGGTGTCGAGGCTGCGGACCAGTTCATTGCCGCTGGAAATCTGATAGCCCGCCGCGAGCAGTCGGTTGAACGCTTCGTCGACCCAGCGGCGTTTCGTGGCCCAGTCTGCGACCGGAGATTCAAGCCCGCCTTCCTGCATCTCCTTCGAGATGATCGTGTTGAACGGCAGCTCCATCTGGTAAATCGTCAGGTTGTCCGGTTCCATTTCGAGAGCTTTGTCGATGCAGCGATGCCAGTTCTCGTCCGTCTCGCCGATCATCCCGGCGATCAGGTCGATATTGACCTGCGGGAAGCCGACCTGCCGAATCCAGCCGTAAGCTCGGTCGATTTCCGGCGACAGATGCGCCCGACCGTTCTCTTCGAGGATTCTGTCGTTGAAGTTTTCGACACCAAGCGAAACGCGTGTGACGCCGATTTCCTTCAGCGTCTGGACTTTGTCGAGGCTGAGCGTGCCTGGCTCGCACTCGAAGGTGACTTCGTCGGCGGTCTCCCAGGAAACATGTTCGGTCAGCTTGTCACGCAGAAACCGGAGTTGCTTCGAGCTGAGATAAGACGGCGTGCCGCCTCCGAAATAAACGACGTTCAGTGCGCGTCCTGCCACGGCTGGCTGCTGACTGAGCATTTCGATTTCGGACGCGAGGCACTCAACATAGCGCTGAATCGCCGCCGCATTCTGATTGGTATAGACGCGGAAGTAGCAGAATCGGCAGCGTTTCCGGCAGAACGGGATGTGCAGATACAGGCCCAGGGGAATGCTGTCGTTGGGCTGTGCCGCGAACGCTGCTTCGATCTCGGGAACGTTTTCACGGGTCCACAGAGAAAACGGCGGGTAGTTCGAGATGAAATAGCTGCCGACTTCTGTCGAGTCTGCGGTGTCGGTGGCCATGCTGAGGTCGCCTCGCTAGTCAGTAACCAGACTTGTTGCCGTCGCCAGTTACGTGTCCGTTCCGAATGACGCTGGCGCCGACAGACTTGCAGCCGCGTGTCGGCTGGTCCGAAAAGTATCGCAGAATCACGAACTGATTCAGAGTCAGCGGGACACTGAGACTCTCAGACGGCTGCAGCGCGGCGGAGCCACAAGTCAGGAATCTCAGCCAGAGACAGATACGGATCTACATGTATGGTTTAAGTGATCGGTATCGGACACTCCGCACGGGTATGTGAGCTTCTTACGACGAATTTCCTGTCAGGAAACAAGTTACTGCTGGTGAGCAATCCCGAGAGATGGCCGTGAACCAGCGGTCTGAGTCCAACAAAAAAAGCCCAGCCTGCGAACAGGCCGGGCTGACGTTCTTCAATTGTCTCGGTGCGGCTCAGTTGCCGCCACCGCTGCGGTACAGGCCCGACGTCTGATCGGACGATGTTTCCGCCTTCAGCCGCTTGCTGCGACCGAACACCCCCGAGACCGAACCGGCGGCCGAGCGATCGCCGATCACTTCGTCAGTCGTAACACTGGCAGCTCCGGCCTTCAGTGGGAAACGACGCTCTGTGAGACCCGGGATGTAGATGCGGCGCTGAGGCACGTAGCCAGCGTATGACAGGAAGGCGCCGAGGTTGATTTCTTCGATACCCAGACGGCGGGCTTCGGCACGCATCGCACTCAGTTGTGAGGAGATCAACGTCCGCTGTTCGCGTTCGTCATCGAGCACCGCCAGTGCCGGATCGGGAATATCGGCGATGATCAGGTACTTGGTATTTGAATCGAGGATCGGATCGCCGTCGCTCCATTCGACAAACTTGCTCGGGAAATCCAGATACCGAACGCGGACACCGTTATCGAGCACTTCGTGATTCAGACGGGCTCCGGCGTCGCTCACCAGGTCATGGAACTGTTCTCGATCCTCAATTCCGTCGCGGTCAAGGTCAACGCGGCCAACGACAGCGAACACCTCTTCCATTCCAGGGCTCCATAGCGGCGTGTAAATCGGGTCGCCTTTGGAAATCGGATCGTAGATATCGTCGTCGAGAATTCTGGCTTCGGCTGAATGCGCGTCACGAATACGAACGACTTCGATTTGAGCCTTGATCTCTTCCGATCCTTTGCGGGCAACGCCGTGATGATTCCGACGATAAACGGAGAACGTCGTACGTTCCCGCAGTCCGTCTTGCGATCCCAGGCTGATTGAAACTGTGCGGGCAGTTGTGTCGACCCAGCGGACATAGCCATCGGGCTTCTCAAAACTGACGGCCGTGACATCCTTCAGTTTCTGCCGCAGGTCATCAACCCGCACGATCAGATCGTTGAGTTCTGTCTTGAGGTCTTCGCGTTCGCTGCTCCACGAGGCTTTCGCATCGTCAAACTCAACCTGCAGGTCGTTGTAAGTCCGACGCAGCTCTTCAATCTGAGCCTGCTTGGCCCGCACTTCTTCATCTTTGCTGCGGATCAGTTCCTGGTTATCGGCTTCGGCTTTGCGGCGAGCGGCTTCGTGTTCCTGCACCTTTGCATTCAGTTCGGTTTCCCGCTGAGCATACGCCTGATTGTTCGTGCCGATTTCCGTCTGTGCCTGGTTCAACTCAGACTCCAGCGACGTCGCCTTCTGCAGCAGCGTTTCGACGGTCGCCGCCAGCGTCATATTCGAGATCGGGTACTTCTGATTGACGCCAGTCATGTCTGCGGTCATCGCGCCGATCATTGTGTTCGCGGCACCGTCTTCGACCGAGCCAACTTCCGGCTGCGGATAACCGGTCCGCTGTTTCAGTGCCTGAATCTGATCATCGAGATTCTTCGCCGCCTGCCGCTCTTTCTGCAGGTCGTCTCCTGCCTGCTTGAACTTCGCCTTATTCTCCTCCAGTTCACGGAACTGCATATAAGCAGCCGTTGTCGCCGCCAGACACCACAGTCCGAGCAGAGACATCGTGACGATCAGACCTGTGGATTGCTTCGAGGACGCCATTGAAGAAACCTCGTCGTGAAGGAACCGTGCCGAAGCGTCCGTGCTGCGGAAGTGTCAGGGAACCTGCAGATGCTCGATGAAAACGTGAGGGGCTGAAGCTTGAATTCGACTTCAGACGGCCGAGTGGCCAGCGGGCGCAACCGGTCCCAAAGGCCGCTGGAACCTGCTGATCGGCAAGCATACGAGGCGCCGGGAGTGAGTCAAGAAAGAACCCTTGTACCCGGCCGTCTCGGCAGACTGAGCAGGACGGGCATGCAAGACAGACGTGTCGTAACGGGTGAGGCACGCAAGGAATGCCGGTCGGACAGGTTCGCGCGATCATTCCGCAATTCCCGGTTCGAGTGACTGCCCCGGTCGCCCGGCCGCCCTTATCCTGCGCGTCGATCGACTTGCCGAGGTCGCGAGATTCGCACTCGCAGAGCCAGCGGCACACGTTTCGAATTGAGTCACTCGACCGGGCGGCTCGCGCCGTTCCGCTACCAGTAAAACGCTTTCTGTCCGACCGGTCCCGGTCTCTGAACTGCCACAATCTGATGCCCGACACGCTGTACGCCATTGATGTCTTCTCGCTTGTTTTTCAGGTGTTTCACGCCATCCCGCCGATGACCGGCGCAAACGGGCAGCCGACGAACGCCGTGTTCGGCTTCACGCGTGACCTGCTCAACATCCTCAAGCAGAAGCAGCCGGACTTCCTGGTCTGCGCACTCGATTCGCCTGGTCCCGGCAAGCGCGAGGAAGCGTACTCGGACTACAAAGCGAACCGGGATGAAATGCCCGACGAGCTGCGGCCGCAGATTCCGGTCATCATCGAAGTGATCGAGGCGTTTGGCATTCCGGCGATCGGTCTGAGCGGCTGGGAGGCCGATGACGTGCTCGCGACGCTGGCTCACCGGGCGGAAGAGCAGTCGATTGCGGCCCGTATCGTCACGAATGATAAGGACGCACGGCAGCTCATCAGCCCCCTGGTCCGACTGTACAACGTACGCAAGGACGTCGAACTCGACGAAGCCGTACTGCTTGATGACTGGGGTATCCGGCCGGATCAGGTCGTCGACTTTCAGGCACTCGTCGGCGACAAGGTCGACAACGTGCCCGGCGTCCCGCTCGTCGGTCCAAAGAAGGCGAGTGCTCTGCTCAACCAGTTCGGCACACTGGAAGACGTGCTCGCCCACGCCGACGAAGCTCCCGGAAAGAAGCTGGCTGAGAACCTGAAAATGTACGCCGAGCAGGCGCGCATCAGCCGCTTCCTCGTCGAACTGAAGCGCGACCTCGATTTCGACTTCGACTGGGACGCTGCCCGGCCAGGCCGCTTCGACATCGACCGTCTGACCGAGATCTTCCGCGAGTGCGGCTTCCGGCGGTTCACCGACGAAATCCGGCAGCTCGCGAGTGACGGCGGCGAGGCCACTCCGAAAACCGGCCTGTTTGAAGCAGGCGAGCCGGTCGTCGACGTCGTTGCTGACGAGACGCAGTTGGAAGCATTGCTTGACCGGCTGAGTAAGGCGTCGCAGGTCGGCGTGCGAATCGAACTGTGCGGCCTCGATCCGCTGACGTCGGAAATTGCTGCGCTGACGATCGCCTGGGATCACCGCCACTCAGCCTTCGTTCCGCTCAACGAGGACGCCGGTGCCTCAGCACTGAAGCCGGCAACCGTCTGGTCGAAGCTGGCCGCAACGCTGGCAGGCAGCCGCGTCAAATTCTCCGGGCACGATCTGAAAGCCGTCCTCGTCGCGTTGAGACAGGCTGGCGTGGCGATCGGTGAAGAAGCGACTGGCGTCGACTCGATGGTTGGCAGCTATCTGCTGGCGGCGGGTTCGCGGAACTACAGTCTCGCCAGGCTGGTGGAACAATACTGTGACGGCACACTCGCACCACTGTCGGCTCTGTACGAGGCGAATTCGGGCGAGCTGCCAAAGCTCACCGCGGAACAGCTCGCGCACCACTCGGCCGAAGAAGCGTGCCTGACGCTGAGCGTCGTCGACCAGTTGCACGGCGAACTGATCTCTCAGGAACTCGCTCCGCTGTACGACGATCTGGAACGCCCGCTGATCTCCGTGCTCGCCGACCTTGAATCCACCGGCATCCGCGTCGACCGCGACGAACTCGACCGCCAGAACGCCGAGGTGTCGGCCCGGCTGGAAACGCTCATCGCAGAGATTCATGCCGCGGCAGGTGAGGCGTTCAACATCGACTCGCCGAAGCAGCTTCGGACGATTCTGTTCGACAAACTCGAGCTGCCGGTGCTCAAGAAAACGAAGACCGGCCCGAGCACCGACCAGGAAGTGCTCGAACAGCTCGCGGCGATTCATCCACTGCCAGAGAGCATCATCGCGCATCGGCACCTGGTCAAACTGAAGGGCACATACCTCGACGCTCTGCCGAAACTGATTAACCCACGGACCGGACGGATTCACACGTCGTTCAGCCAGGTCACCGCGGCGACGGGCCGGCTGAGTTCCAGCAATCCGAACCTGCAGAACATCCCGATCCGCACGCCCGAGGGCGAACGCATCCGCAAAGCATTCGTGCCTGGTGAGCCCGGCTGGAAACTGCTCTGCGCGGACTACTCGCAGATCGAACTTCGCATGGTGGCGCACTTCAGCGGCGACGAGAGTCTGCGGAAGGCGTTCGCCGACGGCGTCGACGTTCACCGCGCGGTGGCGGCCGAGGTTTTCGGTGTCGAGCCGGAAGATGTCGACTCCGGCCAGAGACGAATTGCCAAGGCCGTCAACTTCGGCGTGATTTATGGTCAGAGTGCCTTCGGTCTGTCGCAGGCTCTGGGGATCAGTCGCGAGGAGGCCGCCGACTTTATCGACGGCTACTTCGCTCGCTACCACGGTGTCGCGGCGTTCCTCAACGAGACCCTCGAAACCTGCCTGGCCACCGGCTACGCGAAAACGATCCTCGGCCGCCGTCGAGCGATCAGCGGAGTTCGCCCGGCGTCAAAACGCACCGGCCAGCTCAACATGCCCGAGCGAACGGCGGTTAACACAGTGATTCAAGGATCGGCGGCCGACCTCATCAAACAGGCGATGCTCAAAGTCCACCGCCGCCTGCACCGCGAGACTCACCCCGCGCGAATGCTCCTGCAGATTCACGACGAACTGGTCTTCGAAACGCCTGACTCCGAAGTCGCCTCCTTGACCGATCTGGTCCGCCACGAAATGGAACACGCCATGCTCCTCGACGTTCCCGTGACCGTCGACATCGCCACCGGAGAAAACTGGCACGCCACCAGGCGCCCGGCAAGCAGACCGCAAGAGGCGTTTGCGGCATCAGAAGGCCAGAAAGGATTACAAAGACAGTAAGTACAAATGCGTATTCGAGCGGTGGCAAATCGCCGAAATAAAACCCCAAGCCACCAACGATGATGCAAGAAAGCAAAAGCCACATTTCAGAGTGCGGGAAGACGTAGGCAAAACGCCAGCGACTGTCGCACCGAGTGGGATGAATCCAAGCAGTACAGCCACTGCGAGCCATTCACGGAGTGAAGTTGCATTCACGGACATACTCAAACAACCATTGAGTTTCCCAATGACCACCTGCCGTTTTTGCAGGAACACGAGCCTTTTACCTCCCGATGGGAACCAAACGTCAACTATTCGCCGGTCTGTAGATGAATCCGCCTGCCAACCAATTTGCGTCCGCGAATTAACTGGATCGCCGCGTAAGCCGCTTTGTTGTCATCTGGCGACTGCATTCGTAAGATGCCTCGCTTTCCCGCTTGGCCCGGAGGCTTCCGGGCGGCTCTTTTTGAACCATGTCGCCGCGTAACCCGTGTCTTCACAGGGCGTTAGCGACCTCTGGCCCAACAGGTTCGGAATGTTTGAAGGCATTACCGACAACTTGAAAAACGCGCTGTCGTTCCTGAATCGGGGCCGGCTCACCGAAGCCAGTATCCGTGAGGGAATGCAGACAGTGCGGCAGGCGCTGCTGGAAGCGGACGTCAATTATGATGTCGCCCAGGAGTTCGTTGAACGCGTCACTGAGCGCTCCGTCGGCGATCAGGTGCTGAAGTCGCTGAGCCCGACCGAACACATCGTCGGCATCGTCCATCAGGAACTCGTCGACCTGATGGGGCCGGTCGACCACTCGCTGCATCTGCAGAAAGGGTCACTGAGCATCATCATGATGTGCGGCCTGCAGGGGTCTGGTAAGACGACCACCTGCGGCAAGCTTTCCAGGATGCTCAAGGAGTCCGGCAGGAAGCCGTTTCTGGTCGCGGCGGACCTGCAGCGGCCAGCGGCTATTGATCAGTTGAAAGTCGTCGGCGATCAGGTGGGCGTTCCCGTCCACACCGAAGATCCGCAGAAGACAACGCCGCTGACTGTCTGTCAGAACGGGATCAAACGGGCGAAAGCTGAAGGCGCGGACGTCGTCATTCTCGACACCGCCGGTCGGCTGCACGTCGATGATGAGCTGATGCAGCAGCTCGAAGAAATCGACCGCAAGTGCCAGCCGCACCAGGTGTTCTTCGTCTGCGATGCAATGACCGGTCAGGACGCGGTCAACAGTGCGAAGGCCTTTAACGAGGCTCTCGAACTCGACGGCGTCATCCTGACGAAGCTCGACGGCGACACTCGCGGCGGTGCGGCGCTGTCCGTCAAGCAGGTCACCGGAGTCCCGATCAAGTTCATCGGCGTCGGCGAACAGCTCGACAAACTGGAAGCGTTTCATCCGGACCGGATGGCCGGCCGGATCCTCGGCATGGGTGACGTCGTCACTCTGTTCGAGAAGGCTCAGCGTGAGATCTCTGAAGAAGAGATGCTCGACACGCAGGAAAAGATGCGTGAGGGCAAGTTTACGCTGGTCGACTTCCAGAAACAGATGAAGATGATGAAGCGTCTGGGCTCCATCAAAGACATCATGAAATACATTCCGGGCCTGGGCGGTATGGCCGACGCCATGTCGGCAATGGGCGACCCGGAAAAAGACCTGAAACGCATCGACGGCCTGATCAACTCGATGACCCCGTGGGAACGTGAGAATCCCACGAAAATCGACCGCAGCCGTCGCAACCGGATTGCTTCCGGAGCCGGTGTCGAGCCCGCCGAGGTCAACGGTCTGGTCAAGCAGTTCTCTGAGATGTCCACGCTGATGAAGCGGATGTCGGGCATGGGGAAAATGGACCAGTTGCGGGCCATGCAGGAACTCGGCCGTTCCGGTGCGATGGACCCAGGCGGCTCACTCCGAGTTACCAAGCAGCGCAGCAAACGTGGTCCGCAGGATGCTCAGGCACTCAAGGACCTCAAGAAGAAGAAACGCAAGGACGCGAAGAAGTCCCGCAAACGTAACAAATAAGTCAGCCGCCAGTTACGCCTCGAAATCAGACAACGCATTCACAGAGGCCTGTTCTCAAGGAGTTTTCACGTGGTACGCATTCGTTTGAAGAAGATGGGACGGACGCATCGCCCGTTCTATCGTATTTCGGTGATGGACCAGCAGAAGGCACGCGACGGCAAATCGATCGAAGACATCGGATACTACGATCCGATGGTCGCCGACAAGTCGCAGCGCGTGTCCGTCAAGCTTGACCGTTACGACTACTGGGTCGGCGTTGGTGCTCAACCGAGTGATAACGTCGCCGTCCTGATCAAGAAGGTGAAAAACGGCAAGTGGACACAGGGAGCTGCTCCGCCGCCGGCTCAGGCACCGAAGCAGCCGGAACCGGAAGCTCCGGCCGAAGAAGCGACCGAAGCCGCTGCGGACGCATCAGCCGAAGCTGCCGCAACGGCCGAAGGCGGCGAAGAGTAGGATGCTCTGGCTGATTCGCTCAGTCGGACGTTCAACGTCGCTGCGTTTGTTGCCGCTGTGTTTCGTTCGTCCTTCAGTCCTTAACGCGACGCAGACAGCGCCATGCGGTTCGACGTTCTGACACTCTTCCCCGAGATGTTCGACAGTTATCTCGGGCAGAGCCTGCTCAAGCTGGCTATCCAGAAGGGGCTGGTCGATGTCAGAACGTGGAACATTCGGGACTGGGCGACGGACAAACGCCGTTCGGTGGATGACAAGCCGTTCGGCGGTGGCCCAGGAATGCTGCTGATGTGCCAGCCGGTTTTCGACTGCGTCGAAGCCGTGCAGGCCGAAGCAGAATCGCCGGGGCAGTTGATCATGCTGACGCCGACCGGGCGGAAGCTTGATCAGCAACTGGTCCATGAGCTGGCGACGTTTGATCGCCTGCTGTTGCTCTGCGGCCGGTACGAAGGCTTTGACGATCGGATTCGTCAGGGACTTCAACCGATGGAGATCTCGGTCGGAGACTTCATCTGCAACGGTGGCGAAGTGCCGGCAATGCTCATCATCGAGACCGTCATCCGGATGATCCCGGGCGTCCTCGGTGATGAAACCAGCAGCAAATACGAATCGTTCGCGGAGAAGGGACTGCTCGAGTACCCGCAGTACACGCGGCCTCGGGAGTATCGCGGGATGGAAGTCCCCGAAGTCCTGCTCAGCGGCGATCACAAAGAGATTGACCGCTGGCGGACGGAACAGTCCGAGCAGACGACGGAAGTACGCCGGGAAGACCTGTTCGAGTCTTATCGAGAACGCTTTCCGGAAGTACCGCCAAAGAAGAAACGGCGTCGACGCAAACCCGCATCGACCGACACGGAACCAACCACTCCTTAGACATTTCCGCCGACCGGGCGGAGCAAGTACCGGCTCACCGCAGCCAGGCACCTCTGCATCAGCAAAGGGTAAGAACCATGCGAAACGAACTGTTTGACGTGATTGAAGGCGGCAGCCTGCGTGAAGAGCCGCTGAAGTTTGCGATCGGCGACACGGTTGACGTCCACTGCCGGATCCAGGAAGGCAATAAGGAACGGATTCAGATTTTCTCCGGCGTCGTGATTGCTCGCCGCGGAACTGGGATCAGCGAATCCTTCACCGTCCGCCGGATCGTGGCTGGCGAAGGTGTCGAACGAATTTTCCCGCTGCACACGCCCAAGATTGCGAAGCTCGAAGTGAAACGCCACGCCCGCGTGCGCCGTGCGAAGCTGTATTACCTTCGCGATCGCGTCGGCAAGGCTACCCGTCTGACAGAGCGTCGTCCGAAGAAGGGCGAAGCCGAGACATAGGCCGTTTGGGAGTTCTGGCCTCGACGTTTGATGAAAGCGAAGATAGCCCGGTCGTGATCGGCCGGGCTGTCTGCTGCGCGGTTGGTCCGGAATCGCGAGCGAGCGTCAATCCGTCGAACGGGAGTCACTCCGCTCGTTTCGGATGATGAACGAGGCTCATCTCGTTTCTCCTGTCGCGCGAACGGAACGAATTCCGATCTACTTTTCAGCGAGCCGGCGAATTGACGCGACGACCTCGTCAACCGGCGTCACATCACCGAGATCGATGTCGATGTCGAGCAGATTGACCAGGTGCATGATCTCGCAGCGTTCGCCGACGGCTTCACGGGGAACGATCACGCGAAAGCTGTCAGTCGCATCGCGGCAGGTCGCGTAGACACAATGGCTGGTGCTCAACCCGGTGACAATCAGCGTGTCGACGCCCAGCGACGTCAGCATCTCGTGCAGGTTCGTGCCTTTGAACGCCGACGCGTACCGCTTGCGGATCAGCTTTTCCGTCGGGCGTTGCTGCAGCCGGTCGTCGAGGTCGAACAGGTGCGCCTGCTCCGGGCTCAGGTCCATGACAAGCTTGCGGTTCTGAGGACTCGGCGGATCGGCGGGATCATAAGCGAACGATGTGAAGAAGATCGGAATGCCGGCTTCGCGCGCTGCCGCGAGAACTTTGCAGGCGGCTTCGACGACGGAATCCGCCTGCGTTCCGATCTGGCAGTCTGGTCGCGTCCAGTACCAGGCCAGATCGATGACGATCAGTGCCGGCTTCCTGCCGAATCCGACGCGAGCCCCCCAGCCACGTTTGAGATACCGCTCCTTCAGATCCGCCAGATGCTGCAGCAGCGGCCCGCGAATTTCGTCTGGCAGCGCGAGATCACTCGATCCGAAGTCAACGCGATCGTTGTCTGACATGGGTCGGTCTCCGATTTGTTGAGCACCCCAGCCGCAGGCGCCGGCCACCAGAAAGGTTACGAGTCGAGGGTCGCCGGTGCCTGCGACTGGGCGTTAAACGATTAGTTGATTCTCCATCGTGACGTCCATTGCACCGCTACCTGCTGCAGCGAACGAACTTCCGCAGCGACGGCAGCTCCGACGTGTCATCACCGACGAAGCCAGCGGCCGCGGCTTTCACTTCGGCGGTGTAGAGGTTGCCGCGCGAATCCAGACACAGATCATGCGGCGCGTAAAACTCATCCGGTGTTGTGGGAAACCCGTTGCCGCCCCAGCGGGTCAGCAGGTTACCTTCACGGTCGAAAATGCTGAGCCGACCGCTGGGCTTTGATTTGTCGGGCGAGTGCCACGGAAATATGCCCGTGTGGAAGCCAAGTTCAAACACGTAGACGTGACCGTTGTCAGAGACGTAAACCTGCGCGGGACGGGCGAGATCGTCCCAGATGCCGAACAGTTCGCCGTCGGGCGAAAAGATCTGCACGCGGCTGTTTTCGCGATCAGCGACATACAGCCTTTCGCCGTCGGTACCGATGCCGTGCGGGACACGGAACTGCCCAGGTTGATCGCCGGGAGCGCCCCATGATGACTGATACTCGCCGTCAGCAGTGAAGTGATGCACACGCGCATTGCCGTAGCCGTCGGTGATATAGAGATCGCCGCGCGGTCCGACGATCAGGTTGGTTGGCAGGTTGAACGGCGGTCCGGCCTCGGGCCGAATCTTCCGATAATCGAAGCCATCCGCTCCCGTGTCCGACGGAACGCCACTCGGGCCGATCTTCCGAATCAACTCGCCGTCGGCACTGAACTGCCGGACCGAGTGGCCCATATCGTCGGTCAGGTACAGCGTGTCGTCGCTGGCGATCGTGATTCCGTGCGGCCGGACGAACTGTCCCGCTCCCCAGCCGCCAACGAAACGGCCATCGGCTTCAAAAATCAGAATCGGAAGTTCGGCCCGGGCAAACACAAAGACGCGGTCCCGTGAATCAACGGCGACGCCGATTGCTTCGATCAGACCAGCTTCGGGCGGCACGTCCGGCCAGCCCGGCACGGCTCCAAACGTCAGTTCTCCCGATCCGACTGTCATGGCTGCTGCCTTACAAAATTCAGATTCCGAACAGATACCACGGCGTCACGAGAGGACAGTCGCCGCGATCAGCGACTCGTCAACGCCGACGGATTGAGCTGCAGCGACAATCTGCGACCACGTCGTGTCGTCAACGTCCAGTCCGTTCTGTC
>WGMU01000116.1 GCA_016124895.1 bacterium | reverse complement strand
CTCACGCAAGGCGTCCTGAAGATGCGGAGGGGCAAGCTCGGCGAGGTCACGTCCTCTCCGCAGGGTTGGTTCCAGAGCGAGCTTCGCGGTCTCACGCAGCTTCTCCAACAGAACACCATCGAGTTGTACGGCCCGGAATGCCGCGCCGACCTGTTCGACGGACGTTGTGCGAGTGGAGGCTCCTTGGATGCCGACGACTGGAAAGCGCATCTTCAGTTGAACGCGCAAGGCGTCGGAGGATTTCCGAATCGGTGGACCACGATTGCGGGTGTGAACGGAGTGGACCCGACGCCGCCCGGTTATCCGTCCGGCATTGTCGCGAACTCCGGCTTCTTCACCTACGGCGTGCTTCAGTTCACCACGGGCAACAACACCGGGTGGCGCGGAGAGATCAAGCATCACGCATCGGGGCAGATCGAGCTTTTTATCCAACCCCCGTATCCGATGCAGACCAATGATGAGTTCGATATGTGGCCGGGCTGTGACAAGTCCATCGGGACCTGCAAGTCCAAATTCAACAACCGCCTGAACTTCCGTGGTGAGCCGTACTTGCCGGGCAACGATCAGGTCTTCTTCTACCCGGATGCGAAGTCGTAATGGTCAAGCGCGCGGAAATCATCGAGGCGGCGCGTAGCTGTCTCGGAACCAAATGGGTCCACCAAGGGCGTGTTCCGGGCCAAGGGATCGACTGCGCCGGGGTCATCCTTTACACTGGCAAGGTTCTCGGTGTGACCGACTACGAGCCGCCGCCGTACCAGCGGAACGCGAAGTGGAATGAGTTCTTGAAGCACTTCCAGTTGTGCTTCGAGGAAATCCAGATCGCGGATGTCCGCCCCGGCGACATTCTCGTGTTTCGGCAGGAAGTATTCCCGTGCCATTGCGGGATTATGACTGACCCCGACGAACAAGGCAATTTGCGCTTCGTCCACTCGTACCTCATCAGGCACAAGGTGGTTGAGGAGCGGTATTCGAACGAGTGGCGCACGTTGACACGGGCGGCATTCCGGTATCCGGGTGTAGAGGACTAGGCGTGGCAATTCTTGTCGCAGTCGCGGGCGGGTTGATCGGCTCCCTTTTCGGGGTGCCGCAGCTTGGCTTCTTGGTCGGCTCTCTGCTTGGATCGTTCCTGTTCCAGCCGAGCGGCCCGAAGAATGTTGGCAAGGTCAACGACGTTCGCGTTACGGCTTCGACTTACGGGTCTCCGATCACGCGCGGTTACGGCACGGCTCGCATCGGCGGCAATATCATTTGGGGAAATGCGCTCAAAGAGCACAAGCACCACCAAGGCAAGGGCGGCGGGGGAACCAGCTACACCTATTCTTGGACGGGTGGCGTAGGCATCTGCGAAGGTCCCGTCGCGGATGTGACGCGCATTTGGGCTGACTCGAAGATTGTGTTCGACAAGACCGGACAGACCAGCGGCAAAACCCTCAACAGGTACAAGCTGAAGTTCCGTCTCTACAAGGGCACCGAGACCCAACTGCCGGACCCGGCGTTGGAAGCGAAGGTCGGGGCATCGAACGCCACGGCGCATCGTGGTCTCGCCTACATCGTCTTCGACAACATTCCGGTCCAAGACTACGGCAACCGCGTGCCCAACTGGACGTTCGAAGTTGCGTTCAACACGACCAGCGACACGCAGACTGCGCACGCGATTACCTTTACGAGCGCGTTGGGTACGCCGTCGAGCGATAACGTGGTCGTGGATTGGGACCGTGATCGCGCGTTCTTCATCACGGACGGTAGCGGATCGACAGCGGGTATCCAGACGTGCGACCTGAACAGCGGAGCCGTTGAGAACTTCGCCACGGTTGCTCAGATCGGCGCGGACGTACAAGCGAAAGCTGCGTGCATGGGGCTTGATGGTTATCTGTACGTCACCAACTACGGAGCGAGCAACCAAGAGTCCATTCATAAAATCGACCCGGAGAGCTTGACTGTGGTTGGCTCTTTCGGACCGTCTGTGTCCATCTTCCCCGATTACAACGACGACGGCTTTCCGCCGTCCGGGCTCATGGTTCCGTTGCAGGTCGGTGGAACCAACTACGTCTTCTGCAGCGCGCGCGGGACCATTCTCGGAACCGACGTTGGCGTGTTCAATGCCGACACCATGAGCGTGTCGCCGTCTGCTTCTAGCTTTACCGCGCCCGGATCGGGAAGCACTGTGGCTGTTTGCCCCGGCTCCCAAATCGACGACACGACGGGAACTGTTTTCGGCATCGAGGCCCCGACATTCCCCGGCACGACGCTGACCTTCTTGCGGTGGGACGTTGCTTTCCCCGGCAACGTTACGCGCACCGAGATCGCTACGCTCGCGCCGACAGACATTCTGGCGAGTTGGGCGAACTTCAACAACGTGGACGGCTTGGTCTACGACGTGTCGGACGGAAACGTTATTCTCGGCGTGTCCACGACCAGCACTGTTTCGAGCGGCGAGAGCCAGAGCTACATCATCAAGTTGAATGTCGCCACCGGGGCGGTCATGTGGAAGGCTCCGGTCAACGCCATTCAGAATGATTCGCAGGGCATGCCGAAGACTGCGATCTCCAACGGTGTCTACTCCTTCGTCGGAGCGACCGCCGCGAGCTACAGTGGGGCGGGCGATGCTTCGGCGGCCGGTTATCGTGCCGTTTACAACATCGTGACTCAGGACGGCAGTTACACGCGCCAAGAATGGCCGATCACGACCGAAGCCACTCCGCAGGTGTGGAACGGTGATGCGTCGGCGCTTTTGTTCCATGGCAGCATGACCGGCATCGGCAGCAGCAAGTGGATCGTGATTTACACGGACCGCGCCGCAGGCGGAGCCGTTGGAGTCGGAGATGTTGTGTCCGACATTTGCTCTCGTGCGGGACTCGATTCCGGCGACATCGACGTGACGGAGCTTACGGACACGGTGGAGGGCTACATCATCTCCAACCAGCAGACCGCTAAGGATTCTATTGCGCCGCTGGCCCTTGCTTTCATGTTCGACGGTGTGGAGAGCGACGACAAGATCAAGTTCATCAAGCGCGGCGGTGACAGCGTGGCCACGATTCCGAGCACTGACCTCGCGATCATGGACCCGAAGACGAATGCCACCAGCCAAGAGACGCGCACGCAGGAAGTCGATCTGTCTTCGCAGGTGAGCTTGCAGTTCCTCGATCCGCACCACGACTACCAGCAGGCGACGCAGTACATGCGCCGGACGTTCAGCCCGGTGAAGACGATGTACTCGCAGAACGTGAACACCATCGGTCTGCCGATTGTGATGGAGCCTCTGTTCGCGAAGCAGCTTTGCGAGCAAATCTTGTACACGCAATGGATCGAGCGCACCGCCTATAAAGTGCTGGTGCCGTGGCAATACGCGAAGTACGATCCCACCGATGTTGTCACCGTATCTCTCAGCGACGGTGCCAGCGTGGTAACGCGCCTCGTCGAGATGAACGTCGGTGCTGATCTGAAGATCGACTTCAGCACTGTCGGCGAACAAGCCGCCACCTACACGCCGGGCGTTGTGGAAGCTGACGGTGGCGACGGTTTCGAGCCGCAGGTCGTGACCGGCCCCACGACGAGCAAGCTGATGCTTCTCGACTCCCCCTTGCTTCGCGACATCGACGATCCGGGCCAAACCTACACCCTGCTCTATTACGCCGCTGGCGGCTACGTTGCGAACTGGCCGGGCTTGGAGCTTTACCGCAGTTCGGACGGCGGTGCGTATGCGGACGTTGGTGGTGTCGCTTCCTCGGCCTCGTGGGGAAGCTGCACCAACACGCTCGGCGATACCGACACTCCGTTCGGTGTGGACAGCGTGAACACGCTCACCGTTATTATGACGCAGGGCGGCGACAACCTCGCCAGTGCGACTCTGGAAGAAGTTTGCAACGGGGCGAACGCTGCCATCGTGTACAACCCGTCGAACGGTGTGTTGGAGATTATTCAGTTTCAGACTGTGACGTTGAACGGTGACGGCAGTTACACGCTGTCCGATCTCGTGCGTGGTCGTCGCGGCACTGAGGTCTACACCGGCACGCATGCTGCGGGTGAGGTGTTCATTCTTCTGACGGATGGCTCCGGCACTGTCGATGAGGGTGTTGCGACGGTCGGCATGTCCCTCGGCGATCTCAATGTGTTGCGGTTCTTCAAGGGCGTGACTCAGGGTACCTTGTTGGAGAACGCGGCCGTGGTGGAGATCACGGACACCGGACGCGCGCTCAAGCCTTATGCTCCCGTGAGTCAGACGGCAACCATTGACGGCAGCGACATTGACCTCGCATGGGAACGTCGTACTCGCGTTGGAGGCCAGTGGCTCGACGGCACGGGCTCTGTTCCGTTGAGCGAAACCAGCGAAGCCTATGAGGTGGACATTTACGACGGCACCGGCACTACCGTGCTGCGGACGCTCACCAGCAGCACTACGTCCGTAACCTACGCGGATGCGGACATCACCACTGATTTCGGGAGCATTCCGAGCACGTTGACCATCGCCGTCTATCAGATGAGCGCGCAGATTGGCCGGGGCTTCACGAAGAAGGTCACGATTGATGTGGAATAGCAGGAACAGGGCGCACGGTAGGCGGGTTGGAGCCACCGGGTGTATCATCCCGACCGGGCAACAGGTGTAGCCATGGACAGTCTTTACGACCTTCAGATCGACCTTTCCACGAACGACGGGGGACTTCCTCGTGACCAGTTCAAGGATTGGATGCGTGTTCGCCTGTTCGGCCACTCGACGCCCCGTAAGGTGAGTCTTCCGGCTCTCTGCGGCAGCATCTACTTCATCAATGACGGCGGCGAGGACGTGTCCATTCGGCGCGGCGTGTCGCTCCCAATCAAAGTCTCTCGCGGTGAGATCGTCCATGTGATGATCGACGGTGCGAACATGCGCCGGGTCGGCGGATACTAGGAGCCCATCGGAGGGCTGACGGATGACGAGCGGAAACCTCGCCTACACGGAAATTGCCGCGAGCCAGAGCCAGAAGGAGGTGACGGCCAACGCGAACTTCGCGATCTTCGACAAGGCGATCACGGAGCAACTTGCCGTCGATATGTCGGGCGGAGCGGTTGCGCTCAGCAATTCGCAGTTCCGGCAGAATATCTATTTCAAGCCGAGCGGAAACGCGGGCACGGTGAACCTGACGGTTCCGGCGATCAAGAAGTCCGTGTTCCTGATCTACAACGGCAACAGCGCCACCTTGAACATCGTGCGCGGATCGACGACCTTGACCCTCGGCGCATCCTCTTACGGTTGGTTCTCCACGGATGGAACGACCAACGGTCTTGAGCGCGTGAACACGGCGGCAGGCTCCATCGCTTTCACCAACCTCTCCGATGTACCCGGCTCCTACTCCGGCAAAGCGGGCAAGGTTGTCGTGGTCAAGACAACCGAAGACGGACTCGAATTCACCGACATCGTTTCGGGCGCGATCTCCATTGACTACACCTTCAGCACCACCACGACCGACAGTGATCCGGGCGACGGCCTGCTGCGCCTGAGTGCGGCGACGCAGAACACCTCCACGGTCATTCGCGCGGATCACCTCGACAGCCACGGGTCCGATTGGAGCGCGGTTTTGCCGACGCTCGACGACAGCACTTCGACCATCAAGGGCTTCATTCGCCTGTTCAAGAAAAGCGACCCGACGAAGTTCATTCTGTTCTCGGTGTCGGCGGTTGGCTCGGAAACCGGATACAAGAACATCACGGTCGCCGTAGTTGCGTCTAGCGGGTCCAACCCGTTCTCCAACGGCGACATCCTCACCGTGTCCTTCGTGCGGAACGGCGACAAGGGCGACACCGGGGCGACGGGCGGAAGCGGTGCTTTCACCGGCCTCAGCGACGTGCCGGGCTCCTATACCGGAGCGGGACGCAAGTTTGTCCGCGTCAACTCGACGCCGGACGGATTGGAATTCGTCGAAGTGCCGTTTATCCCGTCCGTGTTCATCGCGGGCACGTTGAGCGACAGCCAGAAGGTCTACAAGCTTCAAACCCCGGTTGCCTTCAGCCTCCCCGCCAGTGGCACCGGCTCGTATGCGAAAGCGGACACCGCGTCCACGGGCACTGTGTCGTTCGACATTCAGAAGAACGGCGGAAGCGTTGGCACGATCACATTCACGTCGGATGACGACGGAACCTTCACCGTGGCGTCTCAGGTTGACTTCTCTGTCGGAGACATTTTGGACATCATTGCGCCGGGTTCGCATGACGCGACGTTGGCCGACGTGTCCATCGCGTTGAAGTGCTTTATCACGTAAGGGAGTGGGTCATGGCAGTTTTCATTGCGGACGACGGGCAGCGTTACCCGATCAGTTCCACCGTCGAGGTGCAGTTGAAGTCGGCGTTCGGAGACGAATGGTCGAAGATCAACAGCGACCGTGCGCGGATCACCATTGCCACTCTGCTTCGCAAGAGCGAGCGGGAGGGCATCTCGGAAGAAGAACGCGGCGTAATCAGCGCATGTGACACCGTGGTCAACATGAACCGCGCCTTGAAGTGGCTCGACGGCCGCGATATGCGCGACATCTACGGACCCGACGCGACGCTGTGTCAGGTTCACGGAAACGCCGCCTACGTGGATACCTGCGGCTGTGTCTTGCAGCATGCAGTGGACCACCACAAGCGTCATCTCTCCCCTGAGAAGCAGGATCGTCACGCGCATCACCCACTCAAGGTTTGCGGCCATCATTCGTCGCACTTCACGCACAAGCATGGGCACAAGCATGTTCCGCATGTTAAGGCTCACCACGAGGAGGTGCTTGCGGAGAACCGCCACAAGAACGAGGCCATCAAGGCCGTGAAGGACCTGATCGGCGAGGACGCCCCGGTGATGACCGAGGCGGAATACCAGAAGCATCTCGACGAGTGCGAGGCGAACAACCTCACCCCCATGCCGCGCGACAGTGTGTTGACATGGGAACACGACGAGAAGCGTGAACTCGTTTTGCGGCATGGCAAGCTGAAGCCGGTTCACACGCCGCGTCTGTCGAAAAGCTTGAAGCGGGTAATCCGCATCAAGGAGTAGTTATGGTCGTAGCCGCGATCATCGGATGCTCGCCGAACCAAGATTGCCGCGACGCCACTGACTACGTTGGCTTTTATGCCGACAACGGTGGTTCCGGCGACAACAGTGAGGCGAATGCACAGTCGAAAATGGACATCGCGGGGACCGCCGAGATGTTCCAAGTGAACGTTGCCGTGCATACCGGCGACGCTGCTGGCAATGTGCTCACGCTTCGTAAGAATACGGCGGACGGTAATCAGACGATTTCCGTTCCGAGCAACACCACCGGGCAGTATCGCGACTCCACGCATACCGACAGCATCGCGCAGGGTGATTTGCTTTGCTACAAGACCACTCAATCCTTCCTTGCGCATGTCTCTCACAAATCTTTGTCGTTGAAGTTCACCGGAACGTCTTCGGCTGCCATTCTTATGACTACGCGCCTTTCTGGCACATTCAGCACCGCCAGCACGTCGGTGTATCTGCCCATCGGCGGCGCTCGTCGCGGTCAGAACAGCCCCATCGGTGAAGGTGGTTTCCCCACTTCGGAGGGTCGCACGATTCCGCAATGGACTACGCGCTGCGGGGGAACCATCACTCGCATGGGCGCGCGGGTGTCGGCGAACACGTCCACCAATTCGATCACGCATGTGCTGCGGAAGAACGGCGGTGACGGGAACAACACGTTCACGATCTCCGGCAGCACGACCGGATACATCGAGGATACTACGCATTCCGATACGATCACGTCCGGCGACGTGCTGAATGACAAGATGACGACCGGCGCGAGCACTGTGAGCATTGCACAGCAACTTCTCGCGGTTACATTCAGCCCGTCCGGTGGCATCTTCGACACTTTCGCGGGTGCCGGTGGACTCGTGCAAACGTCTTCCGGTGTCACCCGGTACTATTCTCCGTGGTTTGGCGGCAACTCGCCGGAAGCGACCGAAGCGAACGTGCAGTGGAAAGCGGCGCTGTCCTTTACGTGGTCGAACCTTCGCGTGGACTGCACTTGGAACAGCGGGTCGGTTACGCATCACAGCCGCATCGGCGGCTCGGATGGCAGCCAGACGGTCACGATTGGCTCCTCCGGTGTAACCGAGGACACGACGCATTCCGACACCGTGGTCGCAGATGATCTCGTGAACTTGGATTGGGTCACGTCCACGACGAACATGACGATGTACGCGGCCATGACGAAGATGGCTGTGTCGAACAGCGGAACGCCGGGTGTCCCGCACACGCCGCTCGCAGTGATGGGGTTGTAATGGCAAACGCATATTTCAGGGGCGGCGGTTGGTGGGAGAAGTTCTTCAGGCTGCTCAACATCCTTGAGCCGGGCCACATGGTCTTGTCGCTCTCGAAGATCGCGGTGTGGGTGTCCATCGTCGGCGTGCTCGTGATCGCGCTCACGGCTCCGGCCTATTTCTCCTACGCTCTCGGCGCGCTCGGCATGTCGTTTGCGAACTACGCCTACCGGCGCAAGAAGCAGTACGACGCAGGCCAGCCTCCGTATCCGGCACCGCCGCAGCCGATCCCTTCCGAGAACGCCCCGCTGGCGGCTCCAACGCCGGACTCCTCGGCCGCCGACGCGGCTTTGGACAGTCTTGACCTGACGGCAAAGCCCAAATAGGGGCGGTTCTCAGGGTTGCATTCCACTGGTAGAATTCTGGCTAGATCGCAGAGAGGCCGCCCATGAAGTTCGCATCCTTTTCCGCCACGCAGCGCAAGGCGCTGACGAGCACCGACGGCAGCTTTGCCAAGGCTGTTTCCAGCGGCAACTATGTCGTCTATGCAGACCGCAAGGCGCTCATCAACATTGACGGCGCGGCGACGCAGGACTCCTTCCCGATTCCCGAATACGAGCATGTGCAAATCTCGTTGTCGAAAGACGGCGTGCTGCACTTCGTCGCGATGACGGGCGAGACGGACGGCAACATCTGGATTTCGAAGGTGACGCCGTAATGAGCAGCGCCTACCTCACCACGGCCGTTCAGGGCTACCTCCTGAACTGGATCAAGGGGACTTCGTTTCCCACCGCGCCGATCAGCTTGAAGATCGGTTTGCTGACCGCAGCGCCGAACGCAGACGGCAGCGGTGTGAGCGAGCCGAGCGGCGGTTACGCGCGGCAGTCGATCACCTTTGGCAGCGTGAACGCGTCGGGCGGTGTGTCGTCGATCACGAACAGCGCACCCGTTGTTTTCGGCGCGGCCTCCGGCTCTGATTGGGCGCAGGTGAGCTACGCGGCGATCTTCGATCAGGACGGCAACATGCTCGCCTATGGTCCGCTCTCCGCCGCGCGCGTTGCGCCGGTCGGCGACACGATCTCGTTTGGCACGGGCGCAGTCCAACTCCGGTTGCAGTAATGCGCAATGGCAAATCATTCGCTCCGCTTCGGGTTCGCTTCCAAGACCGGCCTCACTGCGCGGCCGAGTCGTAAGCACGCGGCGGCTGCGGTATTCGGTTTCGCACCGCTCACCTTGTCGGATGTTTCCAAGTACGGCCACCCGGTTGACATTACGGCCGACTTCAGTCTTCTCGGCGCTCCTTCCAGTTCAGCGTATCCCGACACGATTGCGGACGTGTCCGATGTTCTCGCGATCTTCGACTTCGGTGTTTCGGGTTCGATTATCACGCCGTATGAATTCGACAACGCGGGCGGCGGTGGGATCACCGGGCCTATCAACGCCGACGACGTTGCCTACGGAGACAGCGACGTACAGGCGATCCTCGATGGCCTCTTGTACGTTGCTCCGCAGATCGGCAGCTTCGCAAACAATCGCGGTACGGTGGAGAAAGGATCGACGATCACCAGTGTGCATCTCTCGTGGAGCTTGAACAAGGACATGGACAGTCTGTCGCTCAACCAGAGCATCGGTGAGATTGACGCGGACGCAACCAGCTACGATGTGACGAGTGTGAGCCTCACCAGTGACACGACCTATACCTTGACGGCGGATGACGGCACCAGCCAGACGCAGGCCAGCACGTCGGTTGCGTTTCGGCAGAAGCGGTATTGGGGCGTGTCCTCCGAGACGAGCTTGGACAATTCCGGCATTCTGGCGCTCGGCAACAGCGAGTTCTCGACGAACTTGTCGAAGTCGATCACCTACGACTGCACGGGCGGCGCTTACCCGTACTTCGCATATCCGGCTTCGTTCGGCCAGCCGCAGAATGTGACGGTGGGTGGCCTCGCTTTCACGGACTTCGCGATCAACACGCAGACCTTCACCAACGCGAGCGGCTACGCGGAGTCGTACTACGTGATCCGCTTCAACGGCATTCAGACTGGATCGAGCATCAAGGTTGTGTGGGGGTAGAAATGGAAAGCAAGTATCGCACTGACGCAGACAGGAAGAAGGCGGCTGTGGAAGCCACGATGCGGCATACTGAAAAGCTGCGTCAGATGGCAATCGAACATAAGAACGAGCATCCATGCGTGGACTGCGGAGAGGACGATCCTATCGTGTTGCAGTTCGATCATCGCGATCCGAAGGAGAAGTCTTTCACCATTGGGTGCGCTACGAGCCGTGGCGGCGTGTCCTTCGCTCGGCTTCAGACAGAGATGGATAAGTGTGACATCCGTTGTGCTAACTGCCACATCAAGAAGACGCGCCGGGAAAATGAGCATAGGGTTCACGCTCGGTCGGAAGGTCGCGAAGATAACCGCTGGCTGAAGCGCGACCGCAAGCACAACGACGATCAGCGTAGCAATCTGAGGGTTTCAGCATGAGCAGCGTCCCCGGAACCAACGTAGCCGCGCCGGTCGTGCCCTTCACTACGGACGACCAGTATCCGACGCACGACAGCCAGTATGGCAAAGGCGGCTGGCGTGAAGTCAGCAGCACGGCGGAGCGCGATGCGATCCCGGCCGGGCGCACCCGCGACGGCATGGTGGTGTACGTCGTAGGCGATGGAGCCTACATTCGTCTCGCCGGGTCGTGGCAGCCGTACAGCCCCTCAGACCTGACCTCGTTCTTGGCCGCAGTGCGCAAGGCCGCATTCTTGGAGTAGCAGATGTTTCTCGACGCAACGACCAAGCGCCTGACCGTCACCGTGGACGGAGCGGCCGACACGACCGAATCCTCCGTGATCGCGAGCTACGTGGACTATGCGGCCGCCAGCACGACGCCCGGCGAACAGGATGCCGTCACCACTGGCGCGACCGCTGCGGAAGTTGTCTCCGCGCCGGAGTCAATGATCCAGCGGCATATCATCTACATGACGATCTACAATGAGGACACGGCCGCGCATGTCTTCACGGTGAAGCTCGACAACAACGGCACCCTGCGCACAATCGTGTCCATGCGGCTCGACGCGGGTGAGACGTTGCAGTACACGAAGACGAATGGTTGGGAGATCGTACAACAGGCTTCCGCCGCGCATCAGTCGGTTGACCTCGACATCGACGCGGAAGACGAGTTCACCGATGGCCTGTTGGTCAAGGCCGGTGAGGCGGTGTCGATCTCGATTTCCGGCAGCTTCACCGCGACGATCACACTTCAGCGCAACCTCAACGGCTCGGACTGGAACGACGTTCCCCTGCCGGATGGGTCCGCAGGGTGGACCGCACCTACTGAAATGACGTATTTTGCTGACGAGACGGGCTTCTTGCGGATCGGCGTGAAGACCGGCGATTTCGGCTCCGGTAGCCCTACGGTCCGGCTCGGCGTTCACTAAGGAGAAGCCCCAATGGCAACGAATCCCATGATCTCGACCAACGCCGGTAAGGCCGGGTTGGACGCGATCCTCGATCTGCTCGATGTGTCCACTGCCGGTCACGTTGAAATCTGGACGGGCTCCATGCCCGCGACGCCGGAGACGGCCGACAGCGGCACCAAGCTCGCCACGCTCACGCTTTCCACCACGTCGTTCGGTGCGGCCGTGGACAACGGCGACGGCACCGTCAAGGCGACCGCGAACTCGATCACCGATGACACCAACGCCGCAGCTACCGGCACGGCTGGCTACTTCCGCGCGAAGAACTCGGCGGGCACCGTCATCATCCAAGGCACGGTCGGAACGTCGAACGCGGACATGGTGCTGAACACCACGAGCATCGTTTCCGGCTCGACGGTGAGCATCACGAGTTGGACGATCCAACTGCCGACCCGGTAATGGGTGACGCAGTGTGGCCGACCTCCGCACACATCGGAAGCTGAAGCGGCCGGTAGGCTCCCCGGTATTCAATCCGCTTGTTTCCCCGATCACGGACATGGACGTGACGGGGCCGCGCACGCTCACGGGTCATATCACGCAAACGCTCGGCGGTATTCGCCAAGCTGCGGTCGGAGCGCGCACCAACGTCATCGTGCAGAAGCTCAAGCCTATCCGGCAGAGCGCCGTCGCTGGCGAAGAAGCCTTCGGCACGATGACGACGAAGCTGTCGTTCTACAAGATGACCATGGGCCACGAAGGCTTCGTCGGGAATTGGGTTGAGGCTATCGGCGGCGGGCAGCAGATCATCGGCAAGAGCATCTCGCCGCTGTTCAAGGTAGTTGAGCACAAGGTCAGCAGCGTAGGCGTCGGCTTCACGGCCGAGAATTACACGCACGGCACCATCGCATCCGTGTTGAAGAAGCCGACACAGAGCGCAGAGCTTCTCGACAAGTATATGTACGGCACGGCCGCACAGTTTCTCTTTCCGATCTCGCAGGAAGTTCGCGGCGTCGATGCCAATATGTACGGCTCGGTGGACATGCTGCTGTTCCATCGCGGCGGCAACAACGTCCCGATCATGCCGCTCTTTCAGAACGTGCAGGGCAAGGACTCTCCGGGCGGCCAGATCATCCAGTCGCTTTCGCTTATCCGTTCGACCGGCGAAGGCCATCAGTCGCCGGAGTACGGCACGATCTCGATGCGTCTGAAGAAGCCGTTCCAGACGGTGCAGGAGGTCGAGGTGTTCCCCGGCACTATCGACGATATGCGTCTGTTCCCTGTCTTCCAGCACGTCGAGGGTCGTGTGGACAACGGCATCATTCGCATGACGCTGCCGGGGCCGATCTCGCAAGACGCGGAAGGATGGGCCACGATCCGGGGCACGATGCCGGTGGTGCTCAAGAAGATCGGGCAGACCGCGACCGGCGCTACCTACGGGAACCGGGGCGACATCGCGCAGACCTTGTTCAAGCCGACGCAGGATGCCAGCGGATACATGAAGCCGGTGGGCACGGTAGAGCAAACGCTGTTTTTGATCCAAAATGCCTTCGCGGGCACGATTGCGACCGAGGACGAATTCATGGCTTGGAAAGGTGCTTGGGACTCCGGCACGAGCTACGCGGAGAAGGACATCGTTCGCGGCAGCGACGATAACCTGTACTACGCGCTGCAAGCAAGCTCGGACCAGAACCCGGTCAGCCAGCCCACTTATTGGGAGTTCATGCTGGCCGGTGTGAACGCTGGTGGTTCGAAAGATCAGCGCATCGTTAAGAACGGAAGCGGCGACTACTCGCGGCAGTGGGCGAAGCAGACCGACCAGTTCAGCGATGCGGATTGGGCGAACGTGAAGGTGCTGATCGGCTGCGATGGTTCCGGCACTATCACCGATTTCAAGAACGCTCGCACGGTAACTTCGAACGGTTCGGTCTCCACGTCGAGCAGCACGAAGAAGTTCACGAACAACTCCATCGACCTCACGGCCTCCGGCGCGTACCTGTCGCTTGCGAACAACAGCGATTACGACGCGACCGGCACCGGCACGTTTGAGATGTGGGTCTATCCGACCGCGACCACCGGCTCCGACAACGTGATCTTCGACAACCGTTCTGGCTCGACGCCGGGCTTCGTGTGGTTCTTCAACAGCGTCGGGCAGATGTGCTATTATGACGGCACGGTGTTTTCTGGTCTTGGTGCCGTGCTCACGCTCAGCCAGTGGAACCATTACGCTTTCAACATCGAAGGCCACCATCTCACGATGTTCGTCAATGGCCGCACTGTCGGCGAGTTCAACTTCCCTACCACAGGCCACGGCGGCGGCAGCGCGAAGATCGGCATGCGCAGCGACGCCACTCTCGGCTTGCGCGGCTACTACGACCAAATCCGTATCACCCAAGGCGTGTCCCGCTACGGCTCGTTCAAACTGCCGACGACGGCATTCCCGACCAGCACATAGGAGACTGGCATGCAACTGAAAGACTTCTTCGGAATCATCCCGCAGGTGAAGCTCGCGGTCGATGCGTGGAACCATCCCGACGTGAAGGCTCCCGCTCCCCCGGCTCCGCCCGCCCCGCAGGCACAGTCGCAGATCGACCGCATGATCGCCGATATTCTGCGCAAGGAAGGTGGCTACAACGACATCCGGGGTGATGCTGGTGGCGCGACCAACAAGGGCATCTCGCTCCGCTACCTGAAAGGTATCGGCCTGAAGCGCGGCGATCTCGACCATGACGGCGACATCGACAAGGATGACATTCGGATCGTCACGCCGGAGATCGCGGCGCGGCTTTACAAGGAGGACTTCTATCTCGCGCCGCACATCGACCGGCTGCCGGAGCCGCTCCAACCCATCATCTTCGACATTGCTGTCAACTCCGGGCCGCCACGCGCAATCATCCTGTTGCAGAAGGTGCTCCGCGCGCAACTGAACGAATTCATCGCCGCCGATGGCGTGATCGGCCCCGGAACTCGTACAAAAGCCGAGGAAGCCCTTGCGAAATTTGGGGTCAAGGCCATGGTCAACGCGGTGGTGGACGCGCGCTGCGCTTGGTACAATGCAATCGTGCGTGAGGACCCGTCTCAGGCGAAGTTTCTGAAGGGTTGGCTCAATCGCGCGGCAACGTTCAGGATGAAGTAGGCTGGCAATGTTCGAACTGATCTGGAAAGCGATCCTCGGAGGCAACCCCATGTCGTGGGCGATCCTCGGACTCGGTGCGGTGCTCGCGCTCGGCGGCGCATTCGGCGCGGGCTACCTGAAGGGCAACGATCACGTCATCACCAAGGTCATCAACGCATCCAATGCGCAGATCGCGAACGCGAAGTCCGAGGCTGCGAAGGCGCAGGCCGAGCAGGACGCTAAGGATTACGCGGCGGCCAAGGCCGACTACGAGAAGCGGTTGGGTGAGGACAAGGCTCGCATGACCTCCTACGAAGCCACGATCAAGAACCTGAAGATTCTCGTCCCGCATCAGGACGTGTGCAAGATTTCGCCCGAAGCGATGAAGCGCCTCAACGATCCCGACCTCATTGGAAAGGATGCGCAGTAATGGTGTACCGCCTCCCCTATCGCGTCTTCGCATCGCTGCTCTGGCTCTCCGTCCTTGCGGCCGGTCTCGCCGGGTGCGCAACCACGCCCCCGCCCGTTCCGGTGGTCGTTACCGGCAACGGCCACTGCCAACCCGCCGCCGATCTTCCGGCGCACAAGACCATGAAGAAAGTCCCCGAAGTGGAGACGTTCATGGAGAACCTCTATGCCATGTTCCTCGGCGAGCGGAAGGATCACGCAAAAGACATCGCCGACTACAACTCGCTGTACGACACCTGCGTCGGCGGGAAAGCTTCGTCCACCACCAAGTAGAGCAGCACTGTCACCATGTCGAACGATTCGCTTCCCGCCGTTGAGAAGACGATCTTCTCCACCCACAATCTCATTGCCGCACTCGTCGCGGTGGCGGGGCTGACGTTCGGCCTGTTCGTTTGGGACGCCGAGCGCGCCTTGGACAAGCTCGACAAAGTGGACGTGAACTCCGGCCAGACCGCCGCGCAGGTGCAGGTCCTCGTGGACAAGGTGGGCGACATCGGCAAACGGCAGGACATGATCTCCGGCGTCGTGACCGACCACGAGAAGCGGATCACCGTTCTCGAAACCGTCGAGGGCGTGAAGACCAAGGCCGACAAACCGAAGTAGCCGCCATGCGCTGGATCGTCTTCGCACTGGCCTTCTGGTTTGGACTTTCCTCCTCGGCCTTCGGCGGCGACCAATTCTCCACGATGCGCGGCCGCTACTGCCCTGCCGACAAGCCCGGCGTGGACAACGAGGAGGGCGGCACCTCGACCGACTCCATCGACTACTCCGCCTTCGCCGATCTCTGCAAAGCCTCCCCGGCCGCCGTGGTGTGCGTAGGGACGCGCGGTGGCGGGCTCCTGACCTTCTCGCAGGTCAAGGCCATCGACGACGCCTACCGGCCGCGCTTCCGCTACAGGGACGATCTGACGTTGCATGCGCCGCTCGACGACTGGTACGACAACTGGACCACCTGCGGCGACTGCGAGGACTACGCCCTGACCCTGAGCGAGTTGCTGGCCCGTGCCGGGCAGGCTGGCGACCACATGGACCTTCAGTTCATGCTCATCAACGTGGACAAGGGCTGGTACGCCCACGCCACCCTGTGGGTGCGCACGTCTGACCGGGGCATTGTGGAGGTCGATGTAAACGACCGGCCACGGCCGCTCAGGTGGTCGGAGGGCGTCCGCGAGGGCTTCATCCGCATGGACGGTCGCCGCGTCCTGACGCCTCTCAGCGGCTTCCAGAAGGCTCCTCGGCACCCGTTGATCGAGCACCGCTGACGAGCGTTGGGCTTAAACCCCAAAAAATCGCCTTCCGGGGGCCTTAAGTGCCAAAAATGACCGATATAGCATTCCTTAAGCCGCTTAAAGTAGTATATATGCTACATTACGAAGATGACGCTCCGTCAAGTATCTCGACGTAGACATCGCCGTGGCAGGCTTTGGGCTTGCAGTGGCAGCCGAGCCGCTTCCCCTTCAGAGCCCTTACGCGGGCCGCCCACGCCGGGTCTGTTTCCATGCGCCGCAGGGCGTAGGCCCGGAACTTTGCCAGCACAGCCTCGCGGGAGCCGTCAGGGCCGAGAAAGAAGGGGTTGCCGAAGTCCGTGTTCCGGTCGATCAGTTCGTCACAACGGCGGCGGGATACGTTGACGACGGTGGTGGGCCGCCCTGCCGGGCCTCCGGGGCCAGCAGAAGCCGGTCGGGGATCGGCTGGCCGCCCCACGTCATCATGCCGCGATGCCATTCCTTGTCGTTCCAGTGCCACAGGTTGCCGTCCGGGCCGAGGTAGATGTTGGGATCGCAGAACTCCTCGGCGAAGGTCTGGCCGGTCGCGGTGTCGTAGAAGGTCACGACCGCGTTCAGGATCACGCAGTACCTCCACGGATGTCGTCGATGGTGGGCATCGTGCCCTCGCGATTCATCTTCGAGAACTCCAAGTCCCACAGGTAGGGTTGGAGGAAGCCGCAGTCGAGATCGCCTTCCGTGCAGCCGGGGAAGAAGCAGTCGGCGATGAACATGCGCGACGGCAGGTTCCAGAACACGATCACCTTGCCGCTCTGGATGCCGCGCTTCACGGCGAGACGGAAGGCTTCCTTGTTGAAGGGCACCGCGTTCATACGACAAGCTCCACATCGTCCGGCGTCGTCCAGTATGACGGTGAAGCGCGCAGGGAGGGTCCGGTGTAGAACACCTGATACTCGGCGGCCGGTTTTTGCACGCTGTCCCGCAGTCCATGAACGAAACCGATAGAGCCGCGATCTGGTCCCCATTCAATGGATCGCAGATAACGGACTTTCTGACCACGTTTCCAGTATTTCGGCAGCGGACGATTTGCGTGCGCTTCTTTCTCGATACGTTCAGCTTCTTCACGCAGAGCGTGAGCGCGGTTGAGTTCTTTTTGGTAGCTTATCGCCATCCGATCACGCCTCCCATGGCCATCTCGGACAGGCAAAGGCTGCACAGCCGCTCGGTGAAGTTGAAACGGAAGAAGATGCCGGACTTCACATCGCCGACGACGTTGGACTCCATGCGAAGCTCATTGACCGCGCCATGTCGGCAGACGCGGCGGAAAGAATGAATGTCATCCACGGAGTCCATCGCGCACCTTCATCAGCAACCGGCCGAGGTGATTGAAGCCTTCGCCGGTCGCGAGGTCCACACCCCAGAACGTATCGTGCCAGTTGTTGCCTTCCTCGATCTTCCCGTCGATCTGTACCAGCTTGCGAGCGAACTCATGCTGGGTGAACTTCTGCCAAAGCAGACGTTCCATGACGCTGAGGCGAGCTTCATCCCAATCCGCTCGAAGATGAAATTTGCGGCCAGCTTTCTTCGCGGCACCCGGCGTCAGGCAATTGAGGATGATATCCCAATCGAGTGCCGAGGTGGATTTGCAGGCTTGGTAGGCGTGCTCCACCGTGGGGAAGATGATAGTCTGCCCCGGCATGCGTCCGGTCGTGACGATCT
>WGMU01000112.1 GCA_016124895.1 bacterium | reverse complement strand
GCCCGAACATCGTCTTCATCTTTACCGACGATCACGCGCCGCACGCGATCGGTGCTTACGAGGGCTGGCTCAAAGGAGTGAATCCGACGCCGAATATCGACCAGCTTGCGGCGGATGGGATGCTGTTTAAGAACAGCTTCTGCACGAACTCGATCTGTGGGCCAAGCCGGGCCGTGATTCTCACCGGCAAGCACAGCCACATCAACGGCTTCCGCCAGAACGGCAACCGCTTCAACGGCGATCAGCAGACGTTCCCCAAACTGCTGCAGAAAGCCGGCTACAGCACGGCGATGATCGGCAAGTGGCACCTTTCGTCCGATCCGCAGGGCTTTGACGAGTGGAAAATCCTGTTCGGGCAGGGCGAGTACTACAACCCGCGATTCAAGACGCCAGACGGACCTTTGGAGGTCGAGGGTTACTGCACCGATCTGGTTACTGACATGGCCATCGACTGGCTGAAGCAGCAGAAGGACTCCGGCAAGCCGTTCATGCTGATGTGCCAGCACAAGGCTCCGCACCGCTGCTGGATGCCGCCGCTGCGACATCTGACGCTGTACGACGACATCGAAATCCCGGAACCGCCGACGCTGTTCGACGACTGGAAAGACAACGCCAGCCCCGCCCGTTTCCAGGAAATGGAGATCGACCGCCACCTGCACCTGGTCGGCGACTGCTTCGGTCCGGCACCCGCCGGCTTCGATATCAACACCGTGCAGACAGATCGGTCCGGCATCAAGAATCTGGAAAAGATGACCGAAGCCCAACGCAAAGCCTGGGACGCCGCATACGGTCCGAAGAACGATGCGTTCCTGAAAGCCAACCTCAAGGGCCGGGACCTCGTCCGCTGGAAATACAACCGCTACATCCGCAACTACCTGCGTTGCGTCAAGGGTGTCGACGAGAGCGTCGGCCGGCTGCGGGATTATCTCAAAGAGGCAGGCCTCGCGGACAACACCATCGTGATCTACTCGTCCGACCAGGGCTTCTATCTCGGCGATCACGGCTGGTACGACAAACGCTGGATGTACGAAGAGTCGCTGAAGATGCCGCTGATTGTGAGCTGGCCGGGTGTGACGAAGCCGGGCAGCGTCGACACGCACCTCGTACAGAATCTCGACTACGGTGAGACGTTTCTCGACGTTGCTGGAGCCCCGATCCCGACCGACATGCAGGGGCGCTCGCTGGTCCCGCTGCTGAAGGGCCAGGCCGATGCGAAGTGGCGGGACTCAATCTACTACCACTACTACGAGTACCCGTCGGTCCACATGGTCGCGGCGCATTACGGCGTGCGGACCGACCGCTACAAGCTGATTCACTTCTACCAGTTCGGCGAGTGGGAGTTCTACGACCTGCAGGCCGATCCGGAAGAGCTGACGAATCAGTACGACAATCCGAAGTACGCGAAGCAGATTGTGGAACTGAAGCAGGAAGTGGCCCGACTGCGAAAGCGCTACGCCGACGATACGGACATCTCGCCGAAGCCGGAGTACCAGAAGAAGTTCCGACCAGCGGTGAACTGAACCCTGCCCGAGTTCCCGTTTCGTATCGCTCTCCTCGCCCCGGATTGACTGGCCATGACCGACTCCAACGCCGCAGAAACACAGACCGCTGCCGAAACGCCTGGCATCCTCGAACCGCCGGTCGCGTTCGGCGGAATTATTCGGCAACTGGGACCAGGGTTGATCATTGCGGCGAGCATAGTTGGGTCGGGAGAACTGATCGCGACGACCAAGACCGGTGCCCAGGCCGGCATGTCGCTGCTGTGGCTGATCATCGTCGGCTGCATCATCAAAGTCTTCGTGCAGATCGAGCTGGGCCGGGCCGCGATCGGGCTTCAGGAAACAACACTGACTTCACTCAACCGCGTGCCCGGACCGCGTCTGCGAGTCAACTGGATCCTCTGGTACTGGCTGGTGATGATGCTCGTCGGTTTCGGCCAGTTGGGCGGGATCGTTGGCGGTGTCGGCCAGTCGCTGGCTATGGCCAAACCGATCACTGGCGACTACGTCAGCACGGTCATGATGCCGTCAGAGCACGAACTGAAACATTACATTGCCTGGGAAGACGACATCGCCGCTGGCAGCACGGCACTCAACGCCGTTCCGGAAGATGCTCGCGAGCGTATTCAGGCGAGCCAGGATGTCATCCGTGATCGACTGGAAAAACTCGACGAGGTCCATCAAGGACGCAGCGAGGAGATTCTGACACTCGTTCGCACACTGATCGAAGCGGAACGCGGCGAGACGACTGAGGAAGACGCGGCGAGTGCGAAGAAGGCCGTCAAGGATATGCTCAGTCCTCACACGGTCGACGACAAGTACTGGTCCGTCGGCGTGGCGATCATCACGATCATTCTGCTGGTGCGCGGCCGTTACGGCCTGATTCAGAACGTGTCGACGGTACTGGTGGTTGCCTTCACGTTTGTGACAATCGGCAATGTTCTGTCCCTGCAGTTCAACTCGCCGTTTTCAATTGGCCTCGATGAAATCCTCGGCGGGCTGATCCCGACATTGCCGCCCGAGGGCATCCGGCCGCCGGGCCTTCCGAACTGGGAACTCAAGCAGCCGCTGGCGACCGCGCTGGCGACGTTCGGCATCATCGGCGTCGGCGCGACTGAGCTGATCATGTACCCCTACTGGTGCATGGAGAAGGGTTACGCCCGGTTTGTCGGCCCGAATACTGGTGAGGATTCCTGGAAGCAGCGGGCACTCGGCTGGATTCGCGTGATGAAGTACGACGCGTTTGCCTCGATGATCATCTACACGCTGGCGACGCTCGCTTTCTTCTACATGGGAGTCGCGGTCATGCACAGCCGCGGACTCGACCCGGAAGGCATGCGCATGGTGAGCACTCTGCTGGAACAGTACGTGCCCGTCTTCGGCGACTATGCCAAATGGCTGTTCCTGGCCGGAGCCATCGCCGTACTGTACTCGACTTATCTGGTGGCCAACGCCGCCTGGACCCGGGTTTATACGGACGCCTTCAAGATCTTTGGGCTGATGTCGAGCACCTCAGTCATCGCCCACCGACGATCGATTCGCATTCTGGCGGTCGTTCTGCCCTTGATTTCACTCACTCTGTACTGCACGGGGATCAATCCCGTGAAGCTTGTTCTGCTCAGCGGCCTGATGCAGGCGATCATGCTGCCGATGCTGGGCTTCGCTGCGCTGTACTTCCGGTACCGTCACACGAGTGTGGCCATTCAACCCGGCAAGGCGTGGGACGCTTGCCTGGTCGTCTCGTGCCTGGGACTGCTGATCGCGGGTGCCTGGGGCTTTTACAGCAGTCTCTGACCGGCAGGCTGCTCACGCGACCTGGCATCGACACCACTGAGCAACGATTTTGAGACTCTGGCCATAAGGTGGTGCCCTGCAGATGGCTGGTTCGGAAGACGATGAACAGCGCGACTCGGATACGGAGAAGCCGTCGCCCGTTGCGAACCGCAGCCTGTGGGACGTCATGCGAGCAGATGAAGCTGAAGTCTCTGGCGAGTCGGAGCCAGCAGAACCAGGCGACACCGAGAAAGTACCCAACGAAGCGCCCCGTCCCCGCGGCCTATGGTCGGTGATCGAACACGGGACCGACGCCGCGACAGAAGCCAACCTGTCGGAAGCCAACCTGTCGGAAGATGCAGCAGCAGGACTCGAAGCAGACGAGAATGTCGAGTTCGCGACTGCAGACGAATCAGATGCCGACAGCATCGATTCGGATGGGGAGTGCGGCGAGTTCGATTCCGCTTCAGAGACCGACGACGACTCGACGGAGGCGATGGCCGCTCCGGATGCTGGACCTCTGCCGTTTGTTACTCAGGAGGAACGCTCCGGTCGCGATCGCTCGGACCATCGGCGAGTTCCCTCACATGGAAACACAGCCCTGTTGCTGGGCAGCGTGTCGGTCGTGACGTCTCTGCTGTGTCTGCTGTCGCTGGCCGCGTTGCGGATACTGCCCACGCTGATCGGCGTTGCGGCTCTGATTTATGGCTGCTTGGGACTCGCTGCGCAGCGCCGGTCGTCGACAAAAAGCAACGTCGGAGCAACACTGGGACTGGGGCTCGGCCTGCTGGGCATCTTCGCTGGGCCACTGTGGCTCAACGAGTTCGGCGACCGCTGGCGGCACGAGCAGACAAGCCGCGTTGTGACGGCTCATCTGCAGAGCATCGGCTCGGCGCTCGACGCGTTTTATAACGAGCACCAGCGATTCCCGGCTGGCGGCTCGTTCGTCGATTCCTCCGACGGCTTCCCGGTCGGAATGCACGGCTGGATGACCGACCTGCTGCCGCATCTGGGGTATCAGGAGCTGGCGACTCAGATCGACCATCGCCGTCCGTGGAGCGATCCAGTCAACGCGGACCCGATGAGCACTCGCGTCGAACCCTTCCTGACGCCCGGCACGCCTTACGCGCTGACGGCCACCGGTCATGCTCCGGCACATTTTGCCGGTGTCGGTGGGCGAGTTGAGACCGAGTTCGGTACCGGCGACCTGGGCATCTTCGGACGCAACTCACAGGTCACGCATGACGACGTGATCGACGGCCTGTCGCAGACGATGGCCGCCGGAGAGATCGCTCAGACCATTCCCGCATGGGGAGAACCGGACAACTGGCGTTCGATCGGGCCAGGACTGAATCAATCACCGCAGGGATTCGGCAACGCATCCGACACGGGGGCTCATTTTCTGATGGCTGACGGCTCGGTCCGGTTTCTGTCGAACCGCACGTCACTGCACACGCTGCAGCAGTTGAGCACGCGCAACGGCAGCGAAAGGACGGAGTGATCTGCCGCCACTGAAAACTGATCCGTCGCCACCGATTCGTTCGGTGAATTGTGATCGGATCGGCGGAGAGAGCCACGGAACCGTTGTGCGACGCCACACCGGCGCGTTATCTGACAATTCGCGGAAGAAGGTTGTTTCAGATTCCGGCGTTTCTCTGGCGTAGCGAAACCCCGCACAGAGTTTCGGCCGCTCTCGGAAACTCAGTTTGACCTGATCATCAATCAGGTTCTCTGATCACTGCCCGAACGACCCGAGTCGGTCTGATGATCCCGTATTCTTCTGACGATGCCGATGTCTGCGAGGCCACGTTTTCAGCCGCGACTGTCGAAGACAAACCTCTCACTCTCGCTCGCATTCCATCTCTGATCATTCTGCTGAGTTGTATGTCGACACCGCGCGTTGTCATCACGGGGATCGGACTCATCACGCCGCTGGGAAGTGATCGTGAGACGAGCTGGGTTCGGTACTGCGCCGGCGATAGCGGTCTTCGCTGGCTGCCGGTTGACGCCTCTGCTCCCGGCGCGTTGCTGTGGCCGGAAGGATCTGCCGGTGGTCCGGTGCCGCTCGACGACACCCTGCCGGAGAAACTGGCCGCTCGCGGACGGAGCGATCTCGCACCGCTGATCGCTGAGCCGGTGATTTCGCTGGCTCTGTCCGCTGCCCTCGAAGCTGCTGCCGATGCCGGCCTCGACGACGCTCGGGCACTCGGGGACCGGGCTGCTGCGGTGATTGGCACCAGCAAAGGCGGAATGTACTCGGCGTTTCAGGACACGCTGCGAGCCCACGCTGATCCGGTCTCGTCATCAACGGAATCGTCCAGCGACTTCTGGTGGCCGAGGCTTTGTCCGAGCGGCGCAGCCACCACCGTCGCTGCGCTGTTTGGAACGCAGGCGGCCGCTCTGGCTCCTGTGGCCGCCTGCGCGACGGGGCTCATCAGTCTGATTCGAGCGGCTGAACTGATTCAATCGGGTCACTGTGACATTGTTCTCGCAGGAAGTTCCGACGCATCGCTGACGCCGGCGATCGTCGCGTCGTTCCGTCGGCTTGGAGTTCTGGCCCGCAGTTTTGAGAAACCGGCAACGGCGATCCGCCCCTGCGACGAATCACGCGACGGGTTTCTGATCGGCGAAGGCGCTGCCGTCTTTGTGCTCGAATCCGCCGAACACGCTGCCCGACGAAATGCAAAACCATACGCCGAATGGCTTGCCGGATGTCTCGCTGCCGACGCCGCCGGTTTAACGCAACTCGCCGACAACCCCGAAGCCCTGCGCCGACTGCTTCGCGACGTTTTGAGACGCGGCCAGATCACCCCGGACGACCTCGACCTGATCAGCCTGCATGGAACAGCCACCCGAACGAACGACGTCTGCGAAACCGCAGCCCTCGACGCCGAGCTGGCAACGCGACATCGGCCGGCGGCATCGACCGGGTCAGTGTCGCCGGACACGACTACGGGCCTTCGCGTGCCGAGTTTCAGCGCGAAAGGATCGATCGGCCACCTTCTCGGCGCCGCTGGCAGCGTCGAATTTGCATTGACACTGCTCGCCCTCCGCGACAGTCTCGCCCCCCCGACAGCGAACCTGACGAGCCCGCTCGCAACGCAGACGCTCGATCTTGTCGCTGGCGAGCCAGCCCCGCGAGCACTCCGGCATGCGCTGAAACTTTCGCTCGGCTTCGGAGGCCACCTGGCCGCGGCAGTGGTCAGGCGAGCGGACCGCTGACAGGCCGTTGAAAAAACTCATCTGACAGGTGTGCCACCGACTCCGCCAGTGCGTCTTATCGGGCCTTTGGCATCGCAGGAAAGCCAGTGGCTCACGTTTTCAATTCAACGCTGGCCACGCCGGTCCTGTTTGCGGCTCGCAGTTGATGTCGCTTGCTCCGGCATCACATTCGCGTGACGAGTCTGCGGGCTCTGACGACGTCGATTCTGCTGCCGTTTTGCAACAGCTCGCGTCAACGTGTTGCCAGGATGTTGCTTTTCCGCAACGTTCGCGAAAGTTGAGGCTGTTATGCGGTATTTTTTTCTGCTGATTGTTCTGACATTCTGCGGCTCGACGGCGGCGAATACCGCAACAGCGAACGACTGGATGTTCCGACCGTCGTATTACAGCCACGCGATTCCGGCCGACATGGCGGCTGACGCGGGACAACTCGCGAGTGCCAACGACCCGATGTTCCCGCAACCAGTGCCTCGGTCGGCCTACCGCCGGGCGTATGCTCAACTCGGCCCCGGCTTCGCGCTCCGCAGCAATTACCGCTTCAACATTTACCGGCTCCGCAGCGGCCAGAGTCAGGACACGACCTACTTTCGCAACTTTGCCGTCGAGGCCACCGGAAGCCGCTAATGGCCCGGCCGTTCACATCGATTGACATGCAACCAGGACGCCAGCATGACAACTCGTTCCCAGGCTCGACCTGGGAACGAGTTCTTTTTTGTTGAGCGACTTATTTGCCGCTAGTCCTGCACCGGGACCGTGCGGATGCAAACGGGGCTGGGGACTTCGATCGAGTTGCCGGTTGGGGACAGGGCTCCGGTCTGCTGGTCGATCTTCAGGACAGCAATCGTGCCGGACTGCTGGTTCTCGGCGAACAGAAACTGACCGGACGGCTCAACGAAAAAGTTGCGCGGCGTGCTGCCTTGAGTTGGTTCATTCTCGACGTACGTCAGCCGGCCGGTGTCCTGGTCGATCGAGTAAACGACGATGCTGTCGTGGCCGCGGTTTGAGCCATACAGAAACCGGCCGGATGGATGCACGCGCACTTCCGCGGTGCTCCCCTGCTTTTCCACGCCGGGCGGCAGCGTCGAGATCGTCTGGATCTCCGACAGTTCGCCGGTGGTTGAATCGAACGTAAACGCGGTAACCGTCAGAGCGATCTCGTTGATCACGTACCCAAACAGGCCGCTGGGATGAAACGCGAAGTGCCGCGGACCGGAACCAGGGGCGACTTTGCCGAACGGAGCCGGAGCGTCTGTCAGTGTGCCGTTCTTTCCGTTGAGCCGGTACACGAAGACCTTGTCGACGCCGAGGTCCGCAGCAACGGCGAACTGGTTGGTCGGGTCGAGGTTGATCGAATGAGCGTGCGGTTCCTTCTGCCGCCGTGGATCAACGCTCGATCCGACGTGCTGAACGAAGCACGTTGCCGGGCCGACTTTGCCTTCGGCTTCGATCGGCAGGACGACGACGCTGCCGCCGCCGTAATTCGCCGCCAGAACGTATCGCCCGGTTTGATCAACGACCACGTGGCACGGTCCGGCACCGATCGTTGATTCATGATTCAGCTTCGTGAGCGTCCCGGCCTTCGCGTCAAAAGAAAATGCCGCGACAGCTCCGCCTCGTTTGCCGTCAAAAGTTGCGACCTCGGCGACTGAGTAGACGAACTTTTCTGACGGATGGACGGCGAGAAACGACGGGTTATCGATCCTGGCGACGCTGTGCTTCGTGAGTGTTGCGGTCTGAGGATCGAACCGCAGCACGTTGATTCCACCCTCGTTGCCGCGCGTGTACGTTCCAACGAGCACCCACAGATCATCGTTCGCCATCGCCATCGATCCCGTCAGAAGTGTCGCCAGCGCAGCAACTGCCAACATCTGTGTCGCTGCTCGAACAAACCCGTTTCGTTGCCGCCAGGCACACAAAGACACTCGGCTCATGTCGACCCCCTCTCTCAGTTGATGGCTCCCGGAAGAACCGCCGGCAAACGATCAGGCGCCGGTCGGCAAAACGAAAGCAAACGATAGGGGCGACGTTCTGAAACCGTCAAACCTCGGACGTGGCAGTACCAACCTGTCGTCAGAGCCCGGTTGGACCAGGCACGAGCGGACGCAGCACGGCGCCGTATTCCCAACGACCGCCTGCAAGCTGCTGGCTGCGGAACAACGTCAGCTCGAAGCAGCATCGCGGCACCGGAAAATCGGGGTGTCGCAGCAGGGCGATGTGCGAATCCCCAATCAGCGGCTGTTCCGTCACGAAGGCGACGCCACCGACCGAGAGATTCAGCGTCTGCCCTCGGACGAACTCGATCGGCCCACCGCCCGCGTCGGTGTTCCCGCTGTCGAGCCGCACGATAACGATCTCCGTGAGTAGGTTGCGGCGTTCGTCGCGGCGGCGGTCTTCCGTCGAGAGTCGATCCGACTCGAACTCAGACTGGTCGAGCGAGCGATTCGCGCGTGTCAGCAATTGGTCCAGCCGATCGAGATCCTGCAGCACGTCCGAAGCTGAGCGAGCGGTTGTCGGGTCGAGCAAGCCAGACTGCAGTGGCGCAGCGGCAGGGACGCTTTGCGAAGCCGAAAAGTCGGGGCGATTGGAATTCGTCATCACGGCATCCTGCCTGAAACGGAGAAAGCAAGCGCTGTAGAAGCCCGCATCAGAACGAAACTGCCGCGATGCTCAAACAGCAGTTTCTGTCGAAGCTGCCAGCGCGTCGAGCACTTCAGTCGCCGCCCGGTTGCCGTGATGAAACGCTTCCTCAAACAGAGCGATTCCGCTGAGTGCCGCATGAGCGAAGTGGACGTTGCCAAACGGCCGCGAGCAGTCCTTACGGGCCGAACTGCTGAAGAGTCCGGGCACAGGCCGCACCATCGCGTGGCCCCAGCGCATGATGTCGAGTCGGCTGGTCAGTGACCGAATCTCCGGGTGCGCCTGTTCAAGATCGGTGAGCACCACGTCGGCCCACTGTTCCCAGGAGAGGTCGAGTAGCCGCTGCCGGGCGACGCGGGGGTCGTCGTCACACAACGGGTAATAATACGTCAGGACCGTCGGTCCATAATCGAGCAGTTTCTGGTGTGTCGCCGCGACGTAACCCAGCGACAGGCTGCCATACAGAACGCTGTCCCAGCTCAGCGGGAACCCGTTTTCTGCCGGCCGCTGTGTCAGATGCAGATTCGCGACGAGCCAGCTCCCGAACTGCAGTTCGCTGACACTGCCCGGGCCGGTCTCGCGGTAGCCCCGAACCAACCGCGGCGCGAGAAACGGCGGCGCCGCGAAGATGACTCGCTTCGTGCGAAAACAGCGAACGGTTTCCTTGGCGCCCGACGCGTCGATGGCGACGACTTCGACGGCTGGCTGACCGTCCCGCTTGACCGTCGCGATTTCCGTCACCAGATGCTGCGTCCGAATACGGTCTGCGCAGAACGAACGCAGATGGCTGACGATCCGACCGTTTCCTTCCGGCCAGGTAATGAACGGCTGCGAGTCCGCTCCTGGCGACGACTTCCTCGCGGCGAAGTAGAACAACCCGGCCCAGGCACTCGTCTGCTCAACCGTCAGCCCGTAATCGTCGCGGCAGCAGTAATCGACGTACCAGCGCAGCAGCGGTGAGGTCAGCTTCTTCTCGCGCAGCCAGTCGGCCATCGTCTGCTGGTCGAGCCGCAGAATCGCCGGAGACGCCGAACAGTTTGCGATCGGGACCGCGAAGGCACGGCGTCTGTCGGCGTCCCGCCAGTCAACGAGAGCGTCGATCTCGCTCTGAAACGCCTGAAGCTGAGCAATGCCTTCGTCGTCGGCAAGCGACCACGGAAACAAGCCTTCGTGCCACTGCCCATCGACAAACAGACGCTCCTGAGGGTCACGACTGAGGAACTGTTCGGCGACGACCGGCGAACCGTCATCGGCGCGACCGTCGAGAATTCCCATCTCGTCGAACAGGTCGATCAGCTCGACATTCTCAGGCAGCGGCACCGGGACGTAATGCGCTCCCCACGGGTACGCAACGAGTGACGACTCGCCGCTGGCCGACGTTCCACCTGGTTCTGGCTCGAGTTCAAGCAGTACGAAGTCGAGCCCGTATTCGGCCAGCCGACGCGCCGCGCTGAGCCCGGCGACACCGCCTCCGACGATCACAACGTCGACGTCTTGTGCCGCGTCGACATCGAACACCGGAAGCGTCCCGCCACGCAGCCGATGCCCCAGCGAGACCGACGCTCCGACAAACTCGCCAGCCGGAGGCAGCCGTGGCATCCCGAGGCCGCAGCCGACAGCAGCCGTCGCGATCGGTGCGCCGAGAAATCGAGTCAGCAGTTCGCGGCGGGAGAGTGGCATTATTCACGACCTGGAGTGCTGAAAGATGCGGTTGAATGTCCGTCGGCCGTGCTGAATGCGTCCAGAAGTCAGTTGCCTGTTTTGCTCTCGCGGACGCTGCAAAACAGTCAGATGTCGCCAGCGAAGAGGCACAAAACGCACGAAAATCGAGACTGTTTTTGTGTCTTCTCGTGCTTTGTTGTGGCCACAAATCGTCTTGCTGAGCTTTCGAGATATACTGCCAGGTGGTCGCATCCAAAAGCTGGTTCCAACGTGTTCCTGAATGAACGGTCGGAGATCGACAGTTCGAGAATTCGACGGTCGTTCGCGACGGGCAGTCGCCGCATTGCACGGTTCCCACGGCAGCGTCATAAATGCTGAACGCTGCCGCAACCGACTTTCAACATTGGCCGCAACGGCCAGCTCTCGCCCCTTACCCCTCAGTCCTCACGACATGCTCGACCGTGAAGAATACGTCGAACAGGCTTACTTCTGGCGCACGTTCCTCGAACGCGTGCAGGATGGTGTGCCGGCGCAGGATGTCATCGAGCAGGTGCGCGAGGAAATTCTCAGCACCACGAAGCTGCCGGTGGCGCTCGAATTTCTGCTCGGCGAAATTCGGCACAAAGGGCGACTCTCCGACGGCATGGCGCTGATGCCGCACTACTTTGCGCCGTTTCAGACGCTGCTGATGAACAAAGCCGAAGACGAAACAATCAAATTCGACATGCTGATCGCGCTGCAGATTCTCGAAGCCGAAGCCGAGTACCGGGCCAGTGGGAAACTGACGCGGCCGGGGTTGTTCATTTACCAGTTCGAGTGCATCGCGCGGAACCGGCTGGGCTATCACGAAGGCATGGAAGCAATCTCACGCGACCCGCAGTTCGACCAGATCTGGGCGGACTGGATCCTGTGGGTCCGCCGCCAGCTCGGCACGACCGAGTTCTGCGAGTTTCTGTATCTGCGTTCGGAGTTCGCCGTCGAAGAAAAGCGTCGAGCACTGCAGCAGCCGGACTGGTCACCCGAGATCGACATCCTGTTCGGTCAGCGTGAAGGCCGCATTGCGAAAGCGAACCGCGGCAAGGATCCGCTTTACATGTTCGCCGCCCTGCAACGGCAGCTCGGTTACCCGGCCGTCCCGAAGTCAAAGCCCGCCGACGACGAGAAGATCATTCACCCGGTGATCGAACAGCGTTTCCAGCTCCTGGAAAAACGTCTGTCGATCGTCGAACAGGAACAGAAGGGCGGCATCGACCTCGCCGACTTCTACGCAAAGCCAAGTCCACCGCCGGATACACCCTCCGCCGGATAAGCGTCTCCGCAATTCGGCGTCGACCGGAAGTCGTCCACTTTACACCACGCCAGCTTTCACTCGCCGGGAAGGACGTGCTGCTACATGGCCACCCATTGGGCCACGGTGACAAGGCCGATTGCGTACAGGCCCAGTACTGTCACGAAGAACGTCAGGCGTCCAAGGGCGATGAGTCGGTTGAGCCAGGTGCGATTTGCTGAAGCCGGTGGAGGCGTTTCCGAGAGTTCAAACCAATCAAAGCCGATGGTTGAATTCGGCAACACCAGATATTCCAGGTCAACACCGAACTCCTTGTCCGCGTCAGTAGCGATGGTTGCTTTAAGGAATTCGATTCCAAGCCTCTGATACCCGCTGCGGTTGCCGATGATTTGACCTTCGTCCGGCCCGCCACCGTATTGAGTCAGTTGCACCCAGGAGCTATCGCGCGGCACAAGTTCATCGAGTGTCAGAACGATCGATCGCAGGCCATCGCTGGAGTCAGTGGTTGCGAGGTTTTCGTTCACAGGCGAAGTTCAGTGAAATGACTGCATGCCGCCGTTAACCACCCTGTTGTGCCGAAGGAATGGCTCTGACTGGCGTTGCACCGCGGTCACCGCAGCGGCGTGCGGTTGCCTGCTGAGAATGTCCGCTCGGCTTCGCTCTGAGCCTCTCGTTCGCGGGCCAGCCGCAGCAGCGGAGCGGCTTCCGGCGGGACCAGATGCGTCAGACGCGGGCGGAAGACGACGGTCAGCAGCAGCGGCAGATACCACAGCACGTAAACGCTGCCGTTGAGCGGGTACCAGAGCTGCGTGGCGACGACGATCGCCGCCGAGTGAGCCATCAGGTGCTCGATGTTCTTCTTCCGCGGGAAGAACGTCAGGCAGACAACCATCACCAGAAAGACGGCCATCATCGGGACACGGTAAACAGAATCGATCGACGCCCAGAAGCCGACTCCCTGGCCGTGCGAGAACTGCAGCAGACTCCAGTCAATCGAGCCGATCGTCTGCTGAATGAACGACGCTGAATCCTTCGCCGTGAAGGCGATCGTGCCGATCAGAATCGCTGAGACAGCAGCAAGCGCTGCGCTGAACCGGATCGCCCCGTTCTTCCCGTAAAAACCCATCCAGACGGGGACGAGAAACGCCGGGAAGAAGACGGTCCCGCACGCAAGCCCCATCAGACCGCCAGCCACCATCGGCCGGTGATAGAACGTCAGCGACCAGACAACGAGCGCCGCAGGCAGAACATGGTCAACCCGGTTGACCTGATACGCGGTGCAGGGCAGCAGCAGATACAGCGTGGCCATCGCGATGCCCAGCCGGATATCGCCCAGGTGGCGACGCCCCAGAACAACCAGCCCCATCACCACTGCCAGATGCGACAGGCACGCCATCAGTCGGGCAGCAATCAGTTCGGCCAGGTGCGGCGTGCCGGTGTTGCCAGCGACGATCTTTGCTGGAGCAACCGCCGTGGCTGTGATCAGCCGAGTGGCCGGGCCCGGAACAGCACCGGCTGCTTCGCGTTCGGTCGATCGGTCTTTGCGTTCGAGCAGCTCTTCCGCATGTCGAACGGTTTCGACGGTTGAGCGTTCAGGCGGTTCTGTGGCCACGCGCGTGATCTGAAAGGCGAACGCGGCAACGCATAGAAAGGTCAGGCCGGCGCTGTTGAGATTCTGAGCAAGCAGCGGACGGCGACGGCACCACGGATCAGCAAACAGCCGAACGAGAAACAGGCCGGTGCAGACAAACAGCCAGGAGTAACCCGCGGTACGATGGTTGCCGTCGAGCAGCAGCAGCCCCGGCGAGAAGCTCAGCAGCAGGGCGAGGTCCAGGTTCCGCAGCGACCAGATTCGGTTGAAGCGGAAGAAGACCGCGATCACCAGCAGCAGCGACAGGTAAAACCACGTCGCTTCGTTAACGGAGTATCCGTGAAGGATGTAATCCATGCTGCGTCTGCCGGCCTGTCAGCGTTGCGGCTGGCCTGTCCCTGTTCATTCGGAACGCTGCAAGCAACCTCCGTTGTTGCCGTCAGTGGAAACTGTCGACAGATGCCCGTTCCTGGGCATCACCACAAACATTGCCTCAGACGCCAGCGGGCGAGGCGGAAAAGTGACGACGACAAGATCGTAACTTAAGTGTTTTCAGTGGGTTGGCAATACCGGTTGGGTAAGTAAAGTCAGTTTCTGCAACCAGTCCCCGCTACAGTTTTACCGAACGCGGGCACCGACAGAACCGGATTCTCAGGTATTGGCGCCCCGTCCGGAACCACTCTCTCAACGGGCACTCCGCGATGGCTCGACTGCTGTACGGGAACTTCGACTTTGAGCATGAGCTGGCCACGCCACACTACAACCGTCCGCAGCGTCTGGCCCGAGTGAACGCCGCACTGACGTCGTGCCTCAATGCGCTGGCCGATCCGGGGGATCAGATCTGGTTCCCGGAACCGCCGTCGCAAGGCTGCGCGGACGAACTCACCCGAGCGGGACTGCTCCGGGCCGACTGGCGATCTTCTGAGGCTACCAGTCAGTTGAGACTGGACGGTCCAATTGTATTGGAACCGTGGGGCTGGTCGGCAGCCGCTGTTGCATTCGCGCGACAGCTCGACGTCAACGTCCCGAGTGTCGATCTCGACGCCGTCCGTCAGGCGAATTCGCGCACCTTCTCGTTCGCGCTGGAAGAGTCACTCGGTGTTGCACCGCCGGGTTCGGCGCGTCTCGAATCCTCGCGGCAGCTTCTCGGTGCCGTCACGGAATCTGACGCCGCCTGGCGCCGGCCGGTCGCCGAGCATCGGGTCGTGCTGAAGGCCGAGTTCGGTATGTCCGGTCGTGAACGGATCGTGATGCGGGGCGACGAAGTTCTGACGCCGTCTGTACATGGCTGGATCAATCGCCGTGTCGAACAGTCCGGTGCTGTCTATCTCGAACCGTGGCTCGACCGTGTTGCCGAGTTCAGCACTCACTGGGATATCCTGCCGGACGACGCAACGGCGACGTTCGACGCTCGGGTTTGCTTTGTCGGCCGGACGCAGTTACTCAATACACTGCAGGGGCAGTACTTCGGCAGCCGCGTTGGAGCGGTCTCCATTGAGCTGCGCGATCACACAGCCGAACGTCTGATCTCGCAGATCGAAACCACCGCTCGGCGTACAGCCGTTGCGGTCGCACAACTCGGCTATATCGGACCGCTCGGTATCGACGCGATGATTGATCGCGATGTGAACGGCGAGTTGGGCGTGCGAGCGGTTCAGGACATCAACGCCCGCTGGTCGATGGGGCGAATCGCCCTCGCGCTGCAGACTCGTCTCGCCGCCGACGGTTGCCTGTCACTGCTGCGCGTGCCGTCAGAACGAGTACGTTCATGGAACGACTCTGGCCAGCGTGGCGGCAGCGCGACGCTGCTGCGGCTGACGCCAGATATTCCGGAGGGTCAACCGGGATCGGAAGCGATGGCCGCCGTCTTCGCCCGCTCGCCCGGCGAATTGTTCAACGCCGAAGAATGGCTCACCCGGCAGCAGGCCCACTGAGAGCCGAAGCTGGTCGGCCTGAGGTCGACTCAGAAAAGGCCTGCTAATCTGCCGAAGACGACTCTCGTCTCAGTCACCGATCGCTACGCCAGAATCTGATCAACGACGTTGCCGCCGATGTCGGTCAGGCGGAAATCGCGGCCCTGGAAGCGGTAGGTCAGCTTCAGGTGGTCGAGCCCCAGCAGGTGCAGCACGGTCGCCTGCAGATCGTGAACGTGGACCGGCGTGTCGACCGCGTAGTAGCCGAGTTCGTCGGTCGCTCCGACCGTCTGCCCGCCTTTGACTCCGCCGCCGGCCAGCCACAGCGAGAACCCATCAATGTGATGGTCGCGGCCGATCAGATCGCGCGGCTCGCCCTGCGGAGTCCGCCCGAACTCGCCGCCCCAGATGACCAGCGTGTCTTCGAGCAGCCCGCGCTGCTTCAGATCTTTGACGAGGGCCGCACTCGACTGATCGACTTCCTGGCAGCGGGCGTCGAGCGCCTTGCCGAGGTCCGTGCCCGGATTGCCGTGATGGTCCCAGTCCGTGTGGTAAAGCTGGACGAACCGCGTGCCGCGTTCGATCAGCCGCCGGGCCAGCAGACAGTTACGGGCGAACGTCGGTTTCGAGACGTCCTGAATATTGTAGGCGTCGAGCGTTTCTTTCGTCTCGCCGGAGAGATCCGTCAGCTCCGGCGCGCTGCTCTGCATCCGGTAAGCCATTTCGTACGCGGCGATGCGCGTTGCAATCTCCGGATCGCCCACCTGCTCCAGCCGTTGCCGGTTGAGGTCGGTCACCGCCGAGATGAATTCCTTCTGCCGCTGATAATCAATGCCCTTCGGGTTCGAGAGATTGAGGATCGGATCAGCTCCGTTGAGCAGTGGCACGCCCTGATAAGTCGTCGGCAGAAATCCGCTCGCCCACAGTGGCGTCCCGCCGCGCGGTCCGCGCGGCCCCGAGTTCAGCACAACGAAGCCCGGCAGATCGTCCGCCTCGCTGCCGATGCCGTACGTGACCCACGCCCCCATGCTCGGCCGGCCCATGAACCGCTCGAAGCCCGTATTCATGTAGAGCTTCGCCGGTCCGTGATTAAAGACCTCAGTCTTCATGCTGCGGATCAGGCAGAGATCGTCGGCGATTGAGCCGATGTGCGGCAGGCATTCGGACATTCGCGTTCCACAGTCGCCGCGATTGACAAACTTCCGCTTTGTGCCGAGCAGCTTCGCGTCTTTCTTCAGAAACGCGAACCGCTTGCCTTTGACGTACGACTCGGGAATGACCTGGCCGTCGAGTTCCTGCAGCTTCGGCTTATCGTCGTACAGTTCGAGATGACTCGGTCCTCCGGCCATAAACAGGTAGATCACTCGCTTTGCTTTCGGAGTGAAATGTCCGTCCCGCGGCGCCAGCGGATTCGTCGCCCGAGGATCGCTGCTCGGAGCCGCGAACAACTGTCCGTCGCTCAACAACGAAGCGAGGCCGAGCCCGCCGATCGAGAATCCAGCGTTGGCGAAGAAGTGACGGCGGGTTTCTGCGTGCAGATTGCTGATGGTTGTCGTCATTGCAGTGCCCTTCGATGGCGGTTACGGAACGCGTATGGTTCCAATTACTCACGGGTAATGAACTCATCCAGGTTCAGCAGAATTCGAGCGAAGACCGTCCAGGTGGCGGATTCGGCTGCTGACATTTTCGCGGGACGATTCGGTGAGGCGACCTCACTGGCAGCGTCTTCATTGAGTTCGTAGTAGCTGCGTTGTGAGGCGACGAATGGCGTCAGTCGTTCGAGTTCGGCGGAAGCCGGCTCGCGTGACAGAGCGGCCCGGAATGCCAGACGGATTCGATCGGCGTCGGACATCTCGCCAGCAGCCAGCAGGCGATCAGACATTCCGCGAGCGAACTCTATGAAGGACGCGTCGTTGGCGAGTGTCAGTGCCTGCAGCGGGGTATTCGAGCGGTTGCGGCGGGTACAGGTTCCGTTTGAGTCCGGGGCGTCGAACGTCGGCAGCATCGGATAGGGACTCGATCGCCAGAAGTACGTGTAAAGCCCGCGGCGGTAACGGTCGTCGCCCTTGCTCTCGGGCCACTGCTTCGCCACCTGAGTCACGACGTAAATGCCTTTGGGCTGCGGCGGATAAACGCCGGGACCAAGCATCTTCTGGGAGAGCAGACCGCTGGCCGAGAGCGCGACGTCGCGAACTCCTTCAGCTTCCAGACGGACGCGACTCTGTCGAGCCAGCAGCCGGTTCCGCGGATCACGTTTCAGCAGTTCGGGCCGCATCGCTGACGACTGACGATACGTCGCTGACGTCACGATCAACCGGTGCAGTGCCTTGACGTCCCAGTCGAGCCGCATGAATTCCGACGCCAGCCAGTCGAGAAGTTCCGGATGCGACGGCCGTTCGCCCTGAGTCCCGAAGTCGTTCTCAGTCTCGACAAGTCCCAGTCCGAAGAACCGCTGCCAGAAGCGGTTGATGGTGACACGCGACGTCAGCGGATGCTCGGGTTCAAACAGCCAGCGGGCAAAGTCGAGCCGGTTCGGGGGCGACTCGGTCGCCGACAGCGGCGGCAGCACAGCCGGAACGTTTGGCTCAACGAGTGCTCCTTCTGCCAGGAAGTTGCCACGGATCATGATGTGCGTCTGCCGCGAATTCGTTGTCCGTTCGCGCAGGATCATTGTCGTCGGGATTGCCGAGGCCAGCTCAGTTTCTTCGGCCTTCAGTTTCGTCTGTCGCGCTTCGAGCGGCTTGCGGCTGAGATCCGAACGCCCGTACGCCGCCACCACCAGTTCCTTCTGCCCGTCGTCGCGTTTGTCCGCGGCCACGTCGAGAATCTCGCGGATCCGCGTTGAGACGAGCCGAGCCCCGTCACCGTCCGGAAGTGCGGTATTCGTAGCCGACAACCGAAACGAGCCGATCAGGTATTTCGAGTTCTGCGCGTGCCGCAGCTTGAACGTCAGGGTCGTCCCCTCAGTGATCTTCAGCGGCTGTTTGAGCACGAAGATCGCCTCGCGGCTGACATTCGGCGAACTCTGCTTCGTCCCGTTGATCGCCCAGCCCGTCTTGAGGTTGCCGTCGATCGTCTGCTCAACCGGGTAGCCATCCTGCTGCCAGTCCGTCAGTGCCTGAGCGAATTCGATGTTCTGAGGTTTCTCAGCGGCGGCAGTTCCCGCGGCCTGACCATCGGAGACAGACAGCTCAAACTCACTGAGGACGAAGTTACCATTGTCCGCCCAGCCGGGGCCTTTCATCGGCAGCAGCGGATTGTTCAGCGCTTCAAGCCGCACGGCCGTGATCGATCCGCTCAAGCCGTCGGGAACTCCGGCCGTCACAGAGAAGACATCCTGTGCCGGCACGTTGCCGTTGCCGCCGACCAGAATTGATGATTCGTCGATCATGTTCAGTGTCGCGCCGGCTTCGGACGCGGCTTCGGTCGGCTTCAGCAGAGTCCACTCAGCAACGGGCAGTTCGAGCTGTGACTTTTCCCAGTCGGTTTGCCCGGCGGACAGCGCGGCATCGTGCTCCTTGAGCTGCTTGTCGAGTTCCGCCAGCTCTTTCTTCACGCGGGCTTGAGAGGCGGCCTGCTCATCCGTCGGCAGCGGCAGGTTCGGTTCGTCGCAGTTATTGAACAGCGCAAACAACTGGTAGTACTCGCGCTGCGTGAACGGGTCGTACTTGTGGACGTGGCACTGAGCACAGCCGATCGTGATGCCCAGGAACGCCGCCCCGGTCGTGTTGATGCGGTCGACGATCGACTCGACTCGGAACTGCTCCTGATCGGTGCCGCCCTCCTGATTGATCAGCGTGTTGCGGTGGAAGCCGGTCGCCACAATCTGATCCCGCGTCGCCTTCGGTAACAGATCACCGGCAAGTTGCTCAATGACGAACTCATCAAACGGTTTGTTCTCGTTGATCGCTTGGATAACCCAGTCGCGATACGGCCAGATGGACCGCGGACCGTCGATCGTGAATCCGTTCGAGTCCGCGTAGCGGGCGATGTCCAGCCAGTGCCGTCCCCAGCGTTCGCCATACCTCGGCGAGGCCAGCAGCCGGTCGACGAGCCGCTCGTACGCGTTCGGAGATTGGTCCGCCTGAAAATCTGCAATGTCATCCGGTGCTGGCAGCACGCCCGTCAGGTCGAGTGACAGTCGGCGAATCAGTGTTGCCCGGTCTGCCTCGCCCGAAGGAGCCAGCTTTTCCGCATCCAGCCGCGCGAGCACAAACCGGTCGATCTCATTCTGGCACCACTCCGACCGCGACACGCGCGGCAGCGCCGGCCGCAGAATCGGCTGAAACGCCCAGTGATCACTGCCCGGCCGACCGTCATTTGAAGGAGCGTCCTCGGCGCCGCCTTTTGCTCCCTGGTCGATCCACTTCTGAATCAGCTCGATCTGCGACTTGTCGAGCGGCGGCTGACCTTCCGGCATCCGCGCGACCTCGCCGTCGCTGATCAGAACTTTGTAAAGCAGACTCTCCGCTGACTTACCCGGCACAACCGCCGCCCCGCGATCACCACCGCGCAGCAGCAGACTGCCAAAGTCGAGCCGAAAGCCCGACTCTGTTTCATCAGGGCCATGACAGCTCACGCAATACTTCTGCAGAATCGGCTTGATCTGCGTGCGGAAGTCGACGACCGAATCGTCCGCCGAAGTCTCCGCAGGCAGACAGGCTCCAACGGCAGCCACGCAGACAAGCTGCAACACAACGCTCAAACGGCACATATCACTGCCCTGTTTCTGGCCAGCGGAATCGCAGCGAGACATCTCGCCCGATTCCGCCGATCAACGCTCATTGATGCCGGACATTCTGTCGGGACAGAGCAGATCGGGCAAACGCGACTGGTTGTCGGTGCTTCATCGGCTCAATCGAGCGGCCGATCACTCGGTGGCGGATCCGACTTCGGGAAGTTCCGGAACAGCTTTTCCAGCGGCAGACGAAAACCTGGAAGGACCGGATCGCCGGACAGCTCGTCACTGTCGACAAATCCCCGCAGCTCGGTGGGTGACGAATAGACCTGAATTGTGTGCTGTCCAGGGAAGACAACCCAGACACTTCGCACGCCGGCACCGAAGTACTCAATCACTTTCGTCATGATCTCGTCGGCACGGTTCGAGGGGCTGACAACTTCAATCGCCAGATCAGGAATGACGTCCCAAGCTTCGCCCCGCGGAAGAGGTTTGTCGAGCGGCCAGCGTTCACACGACACAAACGCGAGGTCCGGGCGTCGCTGTCGACCAGATGGCAGGTGCAGGTCGAACATCGTTTCCATAACAACGTGTCCAGCATCGTCGGCATCGGTGAACTGCCCGATCAGCCGGATCAGAAGCGAAGCCAGTTTTGTTTCCGCTGCGTCCATGCGTTCGATCTCCACGACTTCGCCGCCAATGACCTCAAACAGGCCATCGCGGGCGAGGACTTCCTGCATCCGTTCGTCGATTGTCTGGTCAGTCAGGACTGTGGCCATGTGTCACCTCGCAGCGTACTGCACAAAAACACGCGGAGATTGGGAGCTGGAATCGCGACAGTGGCGGATTGCCCGAATCTCAGGCAATGGCATGAGGTCGCGTAATCGCGCCAGTCGGATTCGGTTGGGCGACGCGTCTGCCCAACGTCTCAAAGAATACCCATCGGGTTCCACGGGCGAAAACCTCGATTCGTAACCGGGGGGCGGTCGATCTGAAGACGTCTTCAACACTTCCCGGCTGATGCTGCGCCATGAGTTACCCGTCGATCCGCCACAATCCGGACAACCGGCATTTTTTCCTGTCGCTGGCGGGCGTGCTGGTCGGCTTTGGCGTGCTGATGGTTCACAGCGCGAGCATCACGTCGTGGCCGACGGAATTCGAGCGAGTTTACCTGACAAAGCATCTGCAGTTTCTGATTGTCGCGGTGCTGGCGGCGACGGCTGCGGGTTGCATGCCCGCGCGGTTCTGGTTCAAAGCGGCTCCGTGGCTGTTCGTCGCAACTTTGATCCTGCTCGGACTGGTTCTGGTGCCGGGGATCGGGACCGAGGTCAACGGCGCACAACGCTGGCTGCGGTTCGCTGGCTTCTCAATGCAGCCGTCTGAGTTGGCCAAGCTGACTCTGCCGCTCTTTCTGGCAAGGACCGCGATATTCGCACGCGATCGCATCCGGCACTTCTTCTTCGGCACTGTTCCGTATGTCGTTCCCGCTGCGCTGACGATTGGGCTCGTGATTCTGGAACCGGACCTCGGCACATCGGTCTTTCTGATCGGTTCCGCGGCGCTGACGCTGTTCTTCGCTGGCTGGCCGATTCACAACTTCGTGCTCGGGGCGAGTGCTGCAGTCTCGGGCGTCGTCTTTCTGATTTTCTCGCAGCCGTATCGTCTGCGGCGCGTCACTGATTTTGTCTCAGTCTGGACGAACTTCGCGCACAGCGATGCCTGGCAGTTGCGGCAGTCGCTGATCACTCTGGGGTCAGGTGGCTTCTGGGGTGTCGGTTTGGGTCGCGGCCAGCAGAAGCTCAGCTTCCTGCCTGAGTCGAATACCGACTTCGTCTTCGCAGTCGTCGGCGAGGAACTCGGGCTGGCTGGGACGGCCGGCCTCTGTCTGCTGTGGTGCGGCATCTTCTGGACGGGGGTGCGGTTGTTCCGCACCCTGCCCGGCAACTGCTTTGCGTCGGTCGTTTCTTTGACGCTTCTGACACAGATCGTTGGCCAGGCTCTGCTGAACGCAGCAGTCGTCACGGCGCTCGTTCCGACGACCGGAATCCCACATCCGCTGGTGAGCTACGGTGGTTCGAGCCTCGTCGTGACGGTTGTCTCGTTCGGTATCATCGTCAGTCTGTCGCGAGCCGACCGCCGAACCGACAGCATCGTGCTGGAGTGACAAAGTGGCTGAACGTGGGACAGGAATCCTGCCTGTCAATTACCCGCAAGTCGCGTGGTATCAATCTTGAACAGAAGGGAACGAAGACAACGAAGCCCGTGGATCGACATTCTTCGTTACCTTCGATTCCTTCTGTTCAACAAGGCCACCTGGCGACTTGTAGAGAAATGACCGGTAGCCTGCCTGTCCGACGTGTTGAAGCGACCGTCAGCCTCGATTGTCTGGGCTCAGCCTGTCCGGCTCATTCGTGCCTCGTTCAGACGCTGCTGGTGCAGGTTTCTCTCGCGAGTCCTCGATCGCCTTCCGAATGTCGTAATACCCGTACCAGCAGAAGAAGGCGATGACCGCAATCAGGGTCAGCGTCACGGCGACTGAGTTTCTTCCTGCGGTCCCAATCCGCTTCACGCTGCCGTTCAGAAAGCTCAGCGCTGTGGCAAGGATCGGCATGAAGGCCGCGCCGACGATGCCGTATGCGAGCTGCACTTTCTCAAACGAAACCAGCAGTCCGGACGCCGGAATGATCGCGATGGCCAGCAGAGCAGCACGGTAAACCGGCGAAGAGGTATCGAGCGACCGCCTGGCGTCTTCCGGTGCCTCGCCCCGCAGAAGAGCGAGCGAGTCCGCAAACAGGTACGGCACACTCTGCCAGACGCCGAGCATACTGCTGAAGACGGCTCCCCACGCACCGGTCAGAAAGGCGATCCGCGCCGCTGAGCCCGCCTGTCCGAGGGACTCCGCCAGTCGATCGCCGAGAAGCACGACGAGTTTCGCTCCGGTGGCTCCGTCAATGTTGAGCCGGCTGCCGAGAATCACCATCCCGATTCCGAACAGCGCCGTCATCGCGTAACCGGTCAGCAGGTCCATGCGGCACGTCCGCAGTTCTTCGAGGCCTGCCCGGCCTTCCTCGCGGATCCAGTAGCCGTAACACAGCACGGTGACCGTTCCCCCCACGCCGCCCATCAACGCGACCGTCCAGCGCAGCCCGGCTCCGACTTCGTCAGCCTCGGGAATTCTCGGCAGGACAAGTCCGGTCAGCACGTCGCCCCAATCCGGCCGCACCGCGATCGCCGATGCGACCACGGTCAGAAACATGACGGCAATGCAGACACTCATCATCTTTTCAAACAGCCGGTACCCGCCCAGCCAGACCATGACGACCGCGACGGCACTGTGCAGCACGCCGTAGAGCACCTTGTCGTCAGCAGCCTCGCCCAGTGGAGCAATCGCGTGCGCCGCCACGCCGCAAGCGCTCATCAACGCTGAGCCGACAAAAAAACTCCACACCATCAGGTAGAGCAGAAACAGTCCAATGGCCACTCGCCCGAAGTGCCGGGCCACGCCTTCGAGCACCGTTGTCCCCGTCGCCAGTTGCCAGCGAGCCAGCCCCTCGTTGAGCACGTACTTCACCGCCGCTCCGAGCACGACTGCCCACAGCACGGCGACACCCAGCTTCGCCCCGCTGAACGCTCCGGTCGCCAGGTCCCCGGCTCCAACCCCAGTCGCCGCGACGAGTAATCCAGGACCAATCAACGTCAGCAGGCCACGGCGGCGATTTACGACAGACGGTTGAGAAGTCGTCATCGGTCGGCGTCTCCAGTGAGAGAGGAGCCGTCAAACTCGACGGACGGCGTGTTGGCTACGCAACCTGGAGCCCAGCCGAAATAACATCAAGCGACCTGACTCTCAAAGCCTGGGCCAGAATTCATCTGAGCGCACGAAAAAACCCGGAAGCAGAGGGTCCCAGGGGGGCGAAGGACTCCAGCTACTTCCGGGCGGCGATTGGCTTGCTGAACGCGTGGGGCGGAAGGTAGGAGGCTTCCTCGAAACGGGTCAATATGTGTTCCCGCCCCCGGTTCGATTCGTTGTAAAAGTTGCAAACGCCCGTCCGAACAACCTCTCGATTCCTGGAGAAACCGCTTGAAACCCGCGTACCGCGAGTACCTCGAACAGCTCCGTCTGAGCTTCCCGCAACCCGTCTCCGACCCGGTTCACGACGCCTGGTTCGGCCGCTGCGTCATGCACGCGCTGGAACAGGTTGACGCCCTGAAGAATCGGACGCCGGTGCTCGGCACGCCGGAAGATCGGTCATTCATGACGTCGACTGAGTGTCGCATTGCCGACGAGCCGATTGGTTTGGAAGAGACGACGACCAGACTCGTCGAGCATCTCAACGGAATGTTTGTCTGGGGCCATCCGCGAGCCCAGATCAACGTCATCCCGCCGCCGACAATCCCCAGCCTGATCGGTGGGCTGCTGCCGTCGATCTACAACGCGAATCTCGCCAGCGACGAATCGTCGTTTCGAGTCGCTCTGGCCGAACGCGAAGTCACCGCCATAATGGCCGACCTGCTGCTGTTCGATCCGGATCAGGCCGGTGGCGTGTTCACGTTCGGCGGCACCGGCACGCTGCTCTACGCGGGAAAGATCGGTCTCGAAAAGGCGCTGCCCGGTTCGAGCCGCAGTGGCCTTCAAGGCAGTGGCATCCGCGAGCGGGCCGTCATCGTCTGTTCGGACTGTGCCCACTACGCGAACCGCACCGTCGCCGGCTGGCTGGGCATCGGCGACGAGAACGTCATCGAAGTCCCCTCGACACCGGACAATGAAATCCGCACCTGTCTGCTGGAGTCAATGCTTCGCGACGTGCTGCAGCGTGGCGACAAGATCGCAATGATCGTCGCGACGCTCGGTACGACCGACGCCTTTGGACTCGACGACCTCGCGGAAATCCGGGAGATCCGCGACCGGCTCGTCGACGAATTCTCGCTCGACTACGTCCCTCATCTACACGCGGATGCAGTCATCGGCTGGGCCTGGAGCGTGTTCAACGATTACGACTTCGACGCCAACCCGCTCGGCTTCCGACATCGCACCGTGCGCTCGCTGGCTGGGACGAAACGCCGGATCCGCGACCTGCACCTGGCCGATTCGGTCGGCATCGATTTTCACAAGACAGGATTCACACCCTACATCTCGAGCATGATTCTCGTCCGCGACGCCGCCGACCTCGCCCGCATCGCCCGCGATCCCGAAGCCATGCCGTACCTGTTTCAGTCGGGCGAGTACCACCCTGGCATGTACACACTCGAAACCAGCCGCAGCGGCTTCGGTCCCATGGCCGCTCTGGCCAACCTGCTGCTGTTCGGCAAAAACGGCCTGCGAGCACTGCTCGGCCACCTCGTCACGATGGCGGAATCTCTGGCCGAGCATCTCGAAGGCCACGCCGCGACGACCGTGCTCAACAGCGAGAACTTCGGCCCGGTCACGCTGTTCCGCGTGTACCCGGACGGCGTCGACACCTTCAAGGCCCCGAAACAGGAACTCAGCAACCCGGCGATGCGCAACGAACTGTTCCGCGTCAACGAGTACAACCGCCGCATCTTCGACGCAATTCAATCCGAAGCCCTGCAGGGCCGCGGCGTCGTGATCTCGCTGACCGACTGTTACCGTGAGACCGATTATGGCGAGCCGATCGTCGCCCTGAAGTCATACATCATGAGCCCCTTCAGCGACGAGGAATACGTCGACGCCGTCCTCGACTCCATCTGGCAGGCGCGCAAGCGAATCGGCGCCTCACTGTAGCCATCTCGCTCCGCCGAGATGAGCCGAGCGTGTCACAGCCTCCACATCGTCGTGCAGCCGATTCCTTCGAAAAGACCGCCGCCGCGGTATCTGTCCAGACAGACGAACCCGCCTTCTGACGGCGGCTCATCTCGGCGGAGCGAGATGGCTACTTTGCGCGAGGCAGTCTCTTCCCTGAATCGTGCCTGGCCGCCACTATCCGTTGCCGCTGAATGGCGATCACTCTGACCGCGGAATCTCAGAATGCCTCGACGTCGAATTCCCAAACGCCCCCCGCTTCATCACCGATCTTCTTCGTTGAAACCGCGACGATCCGGCTCCTCGCGCTTCCACCCCGGGCCGTCAGTCGGCCGAGCCGGCCTGCCGCGTGAAGCCGCGGCTGGCGAGGACTGGGAAATCTCGATCAACGGCGACCTGACAGACAAGCAGTTTGACCTGATCAACACGCTGATCGAACTGCCGCGGAAGAGTCGCGGGACCATCTGGTTCGATTCCGGCGGAGGCAGCGCGTACGTCGGTCTGGCTCTGTGCAGCATCATCAAGCTGCGCGGCCTGCGCGTGACCGGCGTCGTGGCCAGCGAGTGTTCCTCAGCAGCGATCCTGCCGTTCGCCGCGTGCGAGCGGCGCTTTGTCACCGCGCACTGCTCACTGCTGTTTCACCCGATCCGCTGGCAGAGCGAAGAAGACGTCCGCCTGGAAGAAGCCGCCGAATGGGCTCGTCACTTCAAAGTGCTCGAAGAAGACCTCGATCAACTGACGGCGAAGCTGTTCGGCATCTCGGAAGAAAAGGTCGCCGAGTGGACTCGACCGGGCAAATTCGTCTCCGGCACCGAATTCGTCGAAGCTGGCCTCGCCACCCTGATCACCCTCTTCGACGGCGACGTCTGGACCCAGATCGCCCAGCAGCGAACGTGATCAATGCCCGGCCGCATTCCGTACGTTTAAGGTTGCAGGCATCAGATAACAGAACGGCACAAGCCGTCCGGTCTAATCACAGGTCGTGGGCGCTCCCAACCAGCGATCTGCCATTACCTGCTTTCTTGCTTTTTTAATAATTCGTATTTCCGACGATGCAGATGGCACCTATTTACCTCTGGCATATCAATCTGCGCACACCACGCTGCAACATCGCTGTACTTCGCTGAACATCTTGCGCCGAGTATCACTTCCCTAACGACAAATCCCGTCCCATCGTCGCCAATCCAATCGCAGTACCCGCCTTCTGTATTCTTCAAGCTGATCGGCATGCGAACTTCGTTTTCGTACTTCCAACTTAGGTGCTTACGCGACAGCATCTGCTCCGTCAACGGACCAAGTAATTCAGTGGCGCGATATTCCAGGCCGTTGAGCAAACCCTCGCTGACAGCATGAGTACCGTGATCCTGGATGGCGCCACGAACAAGAATCAGATTCTCGGTGAGTTCCAACAAGCTAGATGGAACAACAGGAAGTTCTTCCGAATACGTCACCGCTCGAATGTTGTCACAAAACCCATCGAAGCTGAATCTCAGACAGATTCCTTCGTGCTTGCTCGCATAGTGGCTCCACATCAGAGGGTCGCTCCACTTGCCTTTGCAGAAGCAAAGCAGTCCAAATGTCTCTCGTACCGTCCGAGTCATATTCTCGAACATCTCTTTAAGGCCGGAATTAACGGGAGCCACGATACGGCACTCAAACGGATCGTTGAGACGGTCAAATCGGGAGACCTTGAACTTTCGGGATTCGATTGCCAATTGTGCAGACTGTCTGATACTCCCCTCATCTTCGCCGGAGCAGCCGAAATACATGTAGAGGTCTTCGTGTGATGGAGTTTGCACGTTCGGCCTCCTTTGACTCGTGCTCTTTTGACGCAGCAATCACTGTCTGTGTCGTGTAGCACCGTTTCGGCCTGACGAGTCAGACGATGCGTCGAGACGGATCCTGCCGCCGAGTTGCTAACGACTGCCGTACAATGACGGGTTCCGGAAAAACGAAACACGCCGGCTCCATCAGGAACCGGGGTGCTTTCAGGACAGGTCTGTGAATCCGTCGGCAGTCACGTGACGGTCTGATGGGTGAGTCCGGTCGAGGAGCGGACGAACGGACTCACCATTCGGGCTGAGTTAGCTGCAGCCCATGCTGTTGCCGCGGTGAAACAGGGTGCATCTTGACGCACCGCTGGGCTCTTCTGCTCGGAAGGTGCGTCGAGACGCACCCTGCTCAGCTACGACAGCGGGACCGTTTGCCGTTACCTGAATGCCCGCAGCAGTTCGATCAGCAGGATGGTGCCCAGCATGACGCTCAGCAGGATCAGTTGCCAGGCGACGGAGAATGAGTACCAGCGGCCGCGCCATTTGATGAAAGCCATCGCGGAACCTCCTGATGGGCTCTCCTCGAGGGCTCCTCTGAATGCTTCCGAGGGTGGACCGGAGCGGCTCACTCTTCCTCGTCGCCGGTGCTCTCCTCTTCCCAGACCATCAGGTGCTCGGTGAAGTCGACGACTTTGGCCTTGTCGTCCTTCTCGTCAGCGAACTCGAAGCCGGCTTCGGCCGCGGCCTGAGCCTGTTCGCCGTCTTTTTCGATCAGGCCATCGTCCGGAAAGACGCGCCACCATTGCAGGTGCGGCCAGTCGCGGCGGACGGCTTTCACGACTGTCTGAATCGTGCGTCCCCCCGCTCCAGGGCTGAAGCCGGCTTTGCGGGCGACGGCCGTGTACGTTCCGATTTTGCCCGCGCGTTTCATTTCCCACAGAAGCTCTGCGACTTCCTGTGCCCGTGCCGATGCCATGTCCAACTCCTGATTCAACCAGATGAAAACTGTCGCGCTGCCAGATCGAGGTCACCGCCCGGAGAGATCCACTCGAACCGCCGGCCTCGAAAGTGCGGCTTCCGGCAAGTGGAAGAGCGTGATGCCTGCGTGCCTTCTGATCCGGCGGCCTGAATCAGGTCCGCCGACTTCCAGAAGCTGACACCTTCCGGGTTCAGAAGCAACGAAACAGCCGTTTCCGACTGCAATCTGCAACGCCTGGTGGATGTGATTCTCGAACGATTTTTAATCTAATCCGTCCCTGTCACAGCCACAAGCTCCGCGAGCGGCACGTTTTTCCGCCCGTCTCACATTTTACGAAAGCCGTTTCCCATGCAGGTTTACGAAGCGCACGGCATTCGATTCGAGTATCCCGATGGATGGGAACTCAGCATCGATGACAGCGACGATCAGTTGGCCATCACCGTCGAAGGCCCCGGCACCGCGTTCTGGACGCTCAGCCTGATCCCCGAACGGCCGACCGCCGAGGAAGTCATTGAATCCGCGCTGCAGTGCTTCGAGGAAGAGTACGGCGAAGTCGACGTCTACGAGGTCGACGACCCGATCTGCCTGCTGCCGACAATCGCCCGCAATCTCGATCTGATCAGTCTGGACGTTGTCAGCAAGGTCGCGCTGCGGGCGTGCGAGACCGATCATTTCAGTATCTTCTCGCTGTTCCAGGTGTCCGATGTTGACTTCGAGGAAACGGGAGCCGCGCTGCAGGCCATCAACGCCAGCCTGACCTGGGAGTTCGACGATGAGGAGGCACCAGCAGTCGATCCGTTTGAGTTCGACAATCTGTTCGGCGGCCTGGAGTAGTGGCGAGCGGCAGGGTATTCCAGTCCGTGTGAATTTTTCCTGT
>WGMU01000157.1 GCA_016124895.1 bacterium | reverse complement strand
GGCGGTGGGCGATGACGAACCAGGTTTCAAGGCCGACGTCAATCCAACTTACAGCTACAGTCTGCACGCGACGGCGCTGCACCTGCCTGGTCTCGACCGTGCGCGACTGTCGTACGATCACAACGGCATCGATCGCCGTCTGACTGGCGTACATGGTTACGCCCTCGGAGAATTGCTCGCGTGAGGCTGGCCCATTATTCAGGCTCTCCGACTGTAACACTTCACTGATCGCCGTCTCACTTTGCTCTTCTGCTTTGATCGCGTCGCCTCTCCCATGCCTGACCTGCCCGTCCAACTGATTGTCGAAGCGGAGCCGCATCGCGGATCCTGGAACATGGCGGCGGATGAGTGTCTGCTGGAGGCGGCATCCACGGACGGGTTACGGGCCGTGCGAGTGTATCAGTGGGACGAAGCGACCGTTTCTCTCGGTTACTTTCAGAATGAGGCTGAGTTTCGAGCGGAAAATCGTTTGGCGGACCTGCCGGCAGTGCGGCGTCTGTCGGGCGGCGGAGCAATTCTGCATCACCTCGAACTGACGTATTCACTGGTGCTGCCTCAGGGCGATCCGCTGGTTGCAGATCCGACTCAGCTTTATGGGATCGTCCACGAGGCGATTCTCGGCGTGCTGCGCTCGGCTGGAGTCGCGGCGGCGATGCGAGGCGAGGCGAGGAAGCTCGCCAGCGAACCGTTTCTCTGCTTCACCCGCGGCGACCGGCATGACATCGTGTGCGAGGGTTACAAAGTCGTCGGCAGTGCTCAACGGCGCCGACGCGGAGCCGTGCTGCAGCATGGAAGTCTGCTGCTCGATGCGTCACCGCACGCGGCCGAACTGCCGGGCGTCAACGATCTGTCAAACGCTGAGCGAGTGACGTCAGAAATCGGACAGACACTCGGACAATCGATTGCGCGGCAGCTTGGCAACGTCGATCTGACTTTCGACTGGCCGGCGTGCTTTACAGAACGGGCCAGTGAACTGGAGACGCAGCGTTACGCACGGCTCGACTGGGGACGACGATGATTTCGGAATCGCGGTTGGCAGACACGAATGGTCCATTCGAACCGCGCGGCGTGATTCCGGCGTGCCTGCTGCCGTTCACGGAGTCGCTCAACATTGACGAGGCCGCGTATCGGAAGCATCTCCGCGACCTTGCGGCGATCGACGGGATCTCAGCGATCACGATCAACGGCCACGCCGCCGAAGTTCACGCACTGACATTCGACGAGCAGCGCCGGCTGCTCGACATCACGAAAGACGAACTGGGCGGCAGCATGCCAATTGTTGCGGGCGTTGCGGCGTCCGGCAGCCTCGAAGCCGCTCGCCTGGCCGCGATGGCAACGTCTGGTGGAGCAGACTGCCTGCTCGTATTTCCGCCCGAAAGCATGACGCTCGGCGGTCAGCGTCGACCGGAGATGGCGATCGAACACTTCAGGCGAATTGTCGATGCGACGGATCTGCCGATCATCCTCTTTCAGTATTCAATGGGCAGTGGCCTGGGCTACCCGCTCGATACTCTGCTGCGGCTCTGCGAGTGCTTTCGGCAGATTCGCGCGATCAAGGACTGGTGCAACGATCCGCCGCTGCACGAGCGGCAGATTCGCGAACTGCATGCGCTCAACCGTCCGGTCAACGTTCTGTCGACTCACAGTGCCTGGTTGCTGGGGTCGCTGGCCATGGGTTGCGACGGGTTGCTGTCCGGTGCCGGCAGTGTCGTCGCCGATCTGCAGGTGAAGCTGTGGCGAGCGGTTCAGTCGGGCGATCTAGCCGCCGCACAGGCCGTCAACGACCGCCTCTACCCGACCGTGCAGGCTTTCTACCACGAACCACTGCTCGATATGCACAACCGGATGAAGGAAGCACTGGTTCTGCTCGGACGACTGGAGGCAGCGTTTGTCCGGCCGCCACTGATCAAGCTCTCCGACTCCGAGATCACAGAAATCCGCGAGCTGTTGACTGAGGCGAAACTGCGGCACTGAGTCCGGCACACTGCTTGCTTGGTTGGATGCGTCGCCTTCGAGACTGCTCGAACCGACCGAATCTGAGCGAATCGAACAATGCCGAGGCTCGCTGCGAAAACTTTTCTGCGGAAAGTTGTAAGAGTTGCATGGCAGACCACGAGTTCGTCTGGAGGCGATCGGCGATTTCCAGGAATCTGCGTGGAGAGTGAAAAGCGGTGCCGCGAGGGAGCGTGGCATCGAAACCCGGAGGGAGAAACCCGGCATGGATGCGTTCTGTGGTGTGGCGGTGTGTCTGGCGGTTCTCGGAGGGACGCCGGACGGAGTCGTGCTCGATTTTTCTGCACAGTGGTGCCCGCCCTGCCGCTCGATGGAGCCGGTTGTTCATCGCCTGCAGCGTCAGGGTTATCCAATCCGTCAGATTGACGCCGACGAGCAGCCCGCCGTGCTCGAACACTACGGAGTGACCGGGCTCCCGACCTTCGTGCTGATCGTTCGCGGTCAGGAAGTCGAACGGGTTTCCGGCGCCGTTTCCGAAGCGACGTTGCGTCGGATGCTCGGCAGGATCCCGGAGAAGACCGATCCATTGCCCGTTCCCGTCACGAATGCGGTTCCCGTCGCGCAGAAAAAGTCGGTTCCGCCACGTTCCGAAAACTCGCCGTCCGGGTTGATGGCTAATCTGAAGTCGCTGATCAGGCTGCCGTTGCCGGCTCCGACTGCCCCGTCGTCCGTGACACTCGACGAATTTCCGCCAGCGGTCATTCGAGCCAACTCGGATGATCTACCGGCTCCGGGCATCGCAACCGATCCGATGCTCGGCTGCACGCGAATTCGCGTCCGTGATTCGCACGGCCTTGATGTCGGCTCCGGAACGATCATTCACAGCGAACCGGGACGCACGCTGATCCTGACGTGCGGGCATCTATTTCGACACTTCGACAGTCAGGGGCAGATCAAGGTCGATATCTTCGGGCCAAAGCCGCAGACGCTCGATGGCACGCTGATCCGGCACAATCTCGATGAGGACATCGGACTGATTTCCGTTTCTCCGCTCGAAACCCTGCCCGTCGTACCAATCGCTGCCCAACCCGTCACAGCGCGCGATCACGTTTTCAGTGTCGGTTGCGGCGGCGGAGACGACCCGACGAAGCTGCAGCATCTGGTGACCTCGACCACGAAGTACCGGGACTTTGTCGAGTGTACCGGAACGCCGATTCAAGGCCGTTCGGGCGGTGGCCTGTTCACGAAGTCCGGCAAGCTGGCGGGTGTCTGCGTGTTTGCCGACCCGGCCGCTCGCCGTGGTCTGTACGCCGGCCTCGGCACCATCTCGCGACTCCTGACCCAGTGTGGTTTGAGCTGGCTGCAGCCGGCCGCTTTGGCGTCATCGTCGGATCATCTGGCAGGCAACCAGTCGACGCCGCATTTTGAAAGTGACGTCGCTGGCAAAAGTGACGTCGCCGATCGGTTTGATCGGCTGGCCGCGGACAACGAGTTCGACGCAGAGACGCCACCGTTCCTCTCAGATACAGAATTACTCGACCCGGAGTCGCTCCCGTCGAGTGAAACGCCACCTCGAGGACTGCCCTCAACAGTGGGCGAGTTCAGCCTCGACAACCTGCTGCCGACGGTTGACGACTCAGCCTTTGCAGATGTGCTTCCGGGATCGTCAAACGCGGAATTAATCCGAACGAGCGGAGGCCAGCTCGACGCTATGGACCGCGTTCCAGAACTCGGAAGAAACACGCTTACAAAAACAGACATCCAACTGGCCGAAGCTGCTGCCGAAAACCGGCCAGAACCGGGTCGCCGACCGGTTGTCGGACCATCTGTCGAATCGTTGCAGGAGACGCTGGAAGCCGCTCACGGGGCTGAGGTCGTCTGCATCGTCCGTGACCGCGACCATCCGGACGCGCCAAGCAGGATTGTCGTGATCAATCAGGCGAGCCGACAGTTCGTCTCGGACCTGACCGGCGAACTGGCTCAGCAGATTCAACCAACCTCAAAAGTGGTACCCGCAGTGCCAGATGACTCGACACAGAAGATTGAGCGGTATCAGCGACGAACCAGATCGCATCGCGTCAAACAGCGGTGAGAGGTCGGTGCATCCATGCCGTACATGAACCGTCAGGACGTCGCTGACATCAACCTGTCGATCACGGCTTTCCCGCCAGACATGAACGGCCAGGCGAGTCGGTATGGCGGATTGCGATGTCAGCGGACGGCGTGCTCAGAACAGAGCTGCGCGATCGCGGCTTCGTGATCAATGTGCCGTACGTCGATGCCTTCGGCAATTAAACGGCCAATCTGATCGACCATGCCACTGGCATCGAGGAACCGCGTGCCGCTTGCTCCGCCCATCGCGCTTTCGCTGCCCTGCAGAACGACGATCGCTGTCACTGCGTAGCCATTACGACGCAGGTTGCCGAGCGCAATGGCCGCTTCTGTCGAGACATCTCCAAGGATCGCAATCACTGTCGCATCGCGCGGCATCCGGCTCGACGTCTCCGTGACGAGTTGCGCAAGAGTCAACCCGTCGGTGAGTTCAAGCCGCGCCAGCACTTCGCGAATCTGCTGAAACTGCTCGAACCCGCGCTGCGTCGGCACGATCACCGGCCGCAGCCGATCGCTTTCCGACTGGATACCGAGTGTCTGCTGTGCGGCGTCGCGGGTTTTGAATTCGCGTGCGTAGCCTTCGGCTCGGATTCGGTCGGCAGCGTCGCGGCCATTCGTGATCAGTCCGACCTGCTGCCCAAGCTGGCACAGTGCGTTCGCGAGCGAGGCCACCGTTGTGATCGCCAGGTCAGACCGGTGCGGTTCACCCTGCGCCGGGTACATCTCGCGGTGAAAGTCGAGCACCAGTGTCGCACCGGCAACGCATGACGCGTCAAAGATACGACTGTGCAGAGTTCCTGTCCGTGCCGTCGCCTTCCAGTGAATCCGATTCAACGGGTCACCGTGCTGGTACTGCCGGACGCCAGCGACGCGCGTCGGATCCTCGAACAGACGGTGCGACATTCGAATCTCACCGATCGGCCGTCGGGAAAACAGATCATACCCCTGCAGCGGAATCACTTTCGGGTAAACAAGCACAAACTGAGGTTCGGATTCCACCCGGTACCGGCGATGCAGCCCGAACAGGTCGCCGCTTTCGATCAACAGCGGCCCGATCTGGTAGTAACCGCGGCGCAGAAACGTCACCTGATAAAGCAGTGATTTCATTCCACGCGGCCCGATCTGCATCAACGCGATGCGGCGTCCCTCGACCTTCAACCGTGGCGGTTTCTCCGTCAGTGCATCCCGCGGCAGGGCGTCTTCAAGCAGCAGCCAGGGAACAGGCAGCGCGCTGCCGTTGCGGATATCGACAACGACAGCGACGCGATCGCCGATTTCAACAGCGTCGCGATTACACTCGCGCGCCGCCGTGAGTTGTTCGATCCACTGGTGTGCAAGGAAGCGACTGAGCAGGATGACGCCGAGCAGGGCATACATCGAGTAAACCAGCAGGCCGAGCTGAAACACGATCCCGATGAGCAGCAACGCAATCGCCCCGAGTACCCATCTCATATCAGGTCGGCTCCCCCCTTCATCGTCGGGACAGAGATCTCAGAGAGGATCTCGTCGACGACGCTGGCCGCCGTGACTCGCCGCAGCCGACTCTCCGGCTTGACGATGATTCGATGCGTCAACACTGCCGACGCGACGCGCTTCACGTCATCAGGCAACACAAACTGATTGCCGCGAATCGCCGCCAGTGCCTGCGCCGAACGGAAGAGAGAAATCGATGCTCGTGGGCTGCCACCGAGCAGGATGTCACCATGTGACCGCGTCGCGAGAACCAGATCGAGAATATAGTTGCGGACCTTCGGATCGACGGTGACTTCGCGGCACTCGTGCTGACACGCAACGATCTCGGCAGCAGTGACGACAGGCTTAAGCTGTTCAATCGGATGCTCCTTCTGCAGCCGATCGAGCATGTCTGCTTCCTGGTCGCGGCCAGGGTAACCGAGGCTGAGGCGAATCAGAAAGCGATCAAGCTGCGCTTCAGGCAGTGGAAACGTCCCTTCCTGATCAACCGGGTTCTGCGTCGCAATGACGAGAAACGGTCGTTCCAGCAGATAGGTTTCACCGTCGACCGAGACGCGGCGTTCCGCCATCGCTTCCAGCAGCGCGGCCTGAGTCCGCGGCGTCGTACGATTGATTTCGTCCGCCAGCAGGACGTGAGTAAACAGTGGCCCAGGACGAAACTCGAACTCCGTCGTCTTCGGATTAAAGATTGACGCCCCGCTGATGTCGTTCGGCAAAAGATCGGGCGTGCATTGCACCCGCTTGAAATCGCAACCAAAGCTGATCGCGAGAGCCCGGGCGAGCATCGTCTTCGCAACGCCGGGCACATCTTCCAGCAGGACGTGCCCCTCAGAAAACGCGGCCATCAACGCAAGAATGACCTCCTGCCGCTTACCGATAATGACCTTCTCGACGTTGGCAAGAATCTTCTTCGCGACGGCGTTGACTTTGGCCATGCTCCGACTGTCCCGGTCCGGAAGTGAGTGAATCTCGATGCCGCCTGCTGGATCGACGGGGACAGGGATTCTGTCTGACGAATGCGTCGATTGCGAGAGGTCTGGACATACTGCCGTGCAAACAAGCTGAGTCGTCGAACAGAGTTCATTGGGTTTGAGCCCTGGTGCAGGACGACGCCACCGGCGGTTTCAGAATTGCGGAAGGAAACCGGCGATTAGCGGCATGTCTGATCCTCGCCGGCGATGTCAGAGCAAAACATCAGAAGCGTAGAACTGCAAATCTCCAGAGAATTCAGGATGAGCGAGGGCAGGAACCGATCGATCGGATTCCTGTCCGTGTACTCGAAGACGACCGCGAATTGCTTTCGTATCCCGGTGTTCGCCACATTGCAGCTTCTCAGCCATGAGATTCCTGTGCAAAGGCAGCGTGGGCTGCGCGCGTGATCGAGGAAAGTGATCTGACTCTGGAAGATATCTCTTTGATGATTGGAGATCAGCACCGTACGGCGCGAGGATCGTGGAAGCGTACGACTTCATCAATCAGCTTATTGATGCAGCACAGTTCGAGCCGTCGCAGAGCATGCGAACCGGAAGAGGATGCAATCCAGAGTACCCTTTTTCCCGGATCTACACGGCGTCTGTATCTGATGGATCGCGGGTACGCGAAGTTCGCGCTGTGGAATGCGATCGTCGCGGCCAGCAGCAGGTACCTCTGTCACGTGCGTGACAACTCGTGGTACGACGTGCTCGAATCCCGCGAGCTGTCCGCGGAAGCCGTGCTGTCCAATGAAGTCGTGCCGCTGGGGGCGACCAACGAGTCCGCCTCAAGGTCGGACCACGCGGTCCGCATCGTCTGCGTCCGGGCAACGCCTCACACCAGCCGCGACCGCTATCGAAGAACGAGCACCGGACCAGACTGCGACGGAGTGCTGCGGATCGCCACCAGCCGCTCGACGTTCCTGCCGAACTGATCTCGCAACTGTACCGGCATCGCTGGCTGATCGAACTGTTCTTCCGGATGTTCAAGCAGTTGCTCGGCTGCCGGCACCTGCTCAGTACGAAACACAACGGCGTCGAGATCCAGGCGTACTGTGCGATCATCGCCTGCCTGCTGATCCTGATTCACGCGGGCCGCACGCCGACGAAGCGGACCTTCGAGATGATCTGCTTCTCCCTGAGTGGCTGGGCCAGTTTCGACGAACTGGAGCGTCACATCGCAAAACGGCAGCCACCGCCACACTGAACCGCTCGCGAAATCCGATTGCCGGGCGGTTCGCTGACGCACGGTACTCAAGGCCGCCACGGCTTCGACAGCGCTCAAGGCAGCGCTCGACGCATTCCAGAGCTTCCCGCAGCGTCAAGCTGCCCTCACAATGACACGGAACCAACTCCCCCAACCCGCCGGAACACCGCACAACCAAAACCCGTGCCGAACAGCATTGCTCCCGACTCTCTGCCTCTCCACCTCAAAAGTGCCGGTTCCGTGGCCACTTTTCAGCGTCGGGAACCTGTTTCGGACACGCTTCTCAATCAGCCAGACGTCGACCGGAATGGTCTTCGGCAACGAGACGAGACCCGCCATGAAGATCACGAACGTGCGTGCGTGTCAGCCATTGACGCCGGAATCTCCAGACGACTGGCGGACGTCGATGGGTCAGATTCTTGTCGCCGTCGATACGGATCTCGGAGTGACCGGATACGGTGTCGGAGGCGGCGGCTTTGCCGGGATTCATGTCGTGCAGTCGGTCCTGCGCGACGTGCTGCTCGGTCAGGATCCGAATCAGATTGAATCGCTCTGGTCTGCGATGTACGACGCGACGCTGGCGTTCGGACAGAAAGGCATCGTGCTGATGGCGATGTCCGGCGTTGATCTCGCTCTCTGGGATGCGCGGGGGAAATGCGAGCGGCGGTCAATCAGCGAACTGCTCGGCGGTGCGAAACAGACGCGGCTGCCGACCTATATCACGGTGTGGGATAACGTCGCACTGGCGAAAGTCGCCGATCGGTCGCACCAGGGCTTCAAGCTGCATCTCGGCGAACAGTCGCCATTGGACGAATCCGTCGACGAGTTTGCCGACCGGATCGCGGCGGAACTGCGGGAAGCGCGGCGGCTGATCGGCCCGGATCGGGAATTGATGGCCGACGCCTGGATGAAGTGGTCGCGGACGGCAGCCGAGGCGGTCATCGAACGAATTGATGATGTCCAACTAAGCTGGCTCGAAGAACCTCTGCCGCTCGACGACGAAGCCGGTTACAAAGCCCTCGTCGCGCTCGGAACCGTGCCGATCGCAGGTGGCGAGCACGAATATACGTCGGCGTCATTCCAGCGGCTCGTCGAGCGTAAGCTGCACTCGGTGCTGCAGCCTGATGTCAACTGGGTCGGCGGGCTGACCGAGCTGATTCGAATCTACGAACTCGCTGCGCAGCACGACGACATTCGCGTCTGTCCGCATCGCGGGGCCGAACTCTGGTCATTGCACGCCATCGCGGCACTCGATCTGCAGCCGCTCGCCGAATCCGGGCGACCGTGGATGGGCTGGGTGGACGGTCAGCCGCCAATCCTCGATGGCTGGATCGAGGTCCCTGACCGCCCCGGCTTCGGTGCCGCGATTGACGAGTCAACGCTGAAGACGTATGCCGCTCCACAGTTTGCTGACCACTGGCAGAGCCGCAGATGACTGACTGCCGTGGTGAACGATCGTGGCCGAATGGAGGACGCACTCATGTTGCGCGATGTCACCCTGCTGCTGGCTGTGGCCGGCGTGTCGAGTTTCGCCGGGTGCATTCCGAGTGAGAATGCTGCGGTACAGGTCGTGGCTCTTCCAGAAGAGGCTCTGCCGTCAGCCACTGCCCAGGCACTGGAGCACGGAACGGAGTTTGAGCTGCTCTCGCTGGAACCGAACGGCGGACAGGAAACCGAAGGAGAGAACAGATTCCACGGTTTTGAGATTCTCGGCGCCACGGCAATCAACGACCGCGCCACGCAGGCAGAGATCGTCTCGGCGTTCGAACGGGGAATCGCCGATAATCTGGAAGGAGTGGGAGCCGCCTGCTTCGCGCCGCGACACGGAATTCGAGTCACCCACGACGGGAATGTTCACGAATTTCTGATCTGCTTTGAGTGCTGGATTACGAAGTGGTACATCAATGGAAAAGACGCCGGTGGCATGAGTCCGACCAGCGTCGCGCAGCCCGTATTTGACCGCGTGCTCAGGAAGGCCAGCATCCGACTACCGAAGCCGGCACGGGCGTGACTTGAAAGCCCGACGATCGAGAACGAGTCAGGCCAGCTTCCCGTCAGCGCGATCACTGAGCGGCTTTCGTTCGAATTCTCCGTGTCAGTCGCGTCAGTAATTCACCGGCTGGCTCGACCGCAGGTAGGCGAACAGGTCGCGAATCTGCTGATCGTTGAGTTTGCTGAGCGCTCCTTCGGGCATGACCGATCGCGGGATGGCGTGCATCTCGTCGATTTCGTCGCGACGAAAGACGAGGTTCTGGCCGTCGACACCGCGAATCACGACGACCTGGCTGTCCTGGTCGGCGAGGAACCCGTTGACGACTCGACCGTCGGTCGCAATCACGACGTAATTCTCGAAGCCCTCGCGGATTTCGAGGCTCGGGTTGACCACGTTGGCAAGGATGCGTTCCAGGTTGTCGCGTTTGAAGGCTGTCAGGTCCGGGCCGATCTTCCCGCCCTCGCCAAACAGCACGTGGCACTTGCCGCAGTTCTCCATGTAGACCGGCTTGCCCTTCTTCGGGTTGCCGGAACCTGAACCGAGCAGTTCGGTCAGGCGCGCGATCTCCTGCTTCATCTGCTCGGTCGACGCTCCGGCGACGGCGCCCCAGTGCTTTTCGACGAGTTGCGAAATCGTTGCGTCGTTGTGCAGCAGAATCTTGCGCAGCGCAGTTTCCGAAACGGCGTCAGTCGAGACCTTGCCGGCGTCGACAGCCTTCAGCAGTTCCGTCGCCCAGACCTTGCGACTGGCGAGCAGTGTCTCGGCGGCGAGCTTCGCACCGGCCGGGATCGCTCCGAAGTGACGGACGACTTCCTGACCGACGCGCAGATCATCGAAGGCCTGCAGCGACGACAGTGCGGCGGAAACCAGGTCGGCGTCCTTTTCGGTTTCGACGACGGCCAGCAGTGCCGGGATGAATTCTGACCGGCGGACCTCGCCGAAGATTTCCAGAAACTGCAGCCGGTCTTCCTTCTTTGTCTTCGAGTTTGCGACCGCATCAGCGGCCGTCTTCATGGCGGCGGCGTCTCCCTGCCGCACCTTCAACGCGGTCGAACCACCACCGGAGGCAGCGATCGCGTCAACCAGCTCGTCAGGAATGCCAGCCAGCGAGCGGCCCTTGTACGCCTCTTCAAAGCCTTTCAGCAGCAGATCGGAACTGGCTTTGTCGGGCGACGCCTCCAGCAGTTCGGCGGCAGCCAGCAGTTCCTCTCGTGACCCGGCCAGCGCGTAACGCTTCATCAGCCGCTCAACCAGATACTGCTTCATCAACGGACGCTGCCAGTTCTCCTTGTCGGACAGAATCAGCTCGACGATCAAATCGCGGCCGTCGGCATCGGCTTTAGATTCGAGCGCCCACCACAGCAGCAGCGGCTGGTGAATATCTTCCGCGTCCTCATCGTACTTCAGCAGGTTGCGGATGATCGGTAGCGCGTCTTTGGCCGGAAGTCGCCTGGCCGACGAGGCGAGCTGTTTGCGGACTTCAATGTACGGTTCCTGAGCAGCCAGATCGGCGAGGGCTCGCGCGACCGCCGCCGGTACCTGGTAATGATCGCACAGCAGCCGTACCGTCCAGGCACGCACGAGCGGTTCGCTGTGACCGAGCATCTCGATCGCGACATCGTCCGTCAGACCGCCGCTCAGGTGCAGAGCCCACAGAGATTCCAGTGCCGTCTGGCCTCCGGATTTCCGGAGCTGCTTGAGAATGCCAGGAACGGCCGACGAATCTTTGCGGTCACCGAGGATCCGCAGTGTCGTCTGCCGCTGCCACTTGTGCGGCGAGTTCAGCGACGCGAGCAGTTCGGTACTCGACGACTTCGCGAGATCAAACTTCTTCGCGACCGGCAGTGCGTCCCCTTTCGGCCGCAGCCGATAAACACGGCCGTTCGTGCGATCGATCCGGCCAGCGTAGTGGCTGCTGTGATCGATCCGCTGCTCGTACAGATCCGCCACGTAGATACAGCCATCCGGGCCGGCTTTGATGTCGACGGGGCGGAACCACTGATCGTCGGTCTTGACGACACGGCTGATGTCTTTCGTCTCGAAGGACGACTGGTACGGCTCGAACGAACTCATCACGACCTGGCCCTGCAGCGGCTCGACGCCGTACAGCCGGCCACGGTATTCGTCAGGCAGAACGTTCTCTTCGTAGATGATGAAGTTGTGAGTGAAACGTGGCACGCTGTGATGCTTCATATTTTCGAAGTAACCGAATGCGTACGGGTTCGACAGTGGTCCGTGCTTGCCGAAGCCTTTGCGGTAGTAGCCGCCCTGCACGTAATGGAAACCGCGCGTGTCGCCACCGTTGTGCCCGGAGAAGATGTGCCCCTTCATGTCGATCTCAACGCCGAACGTGTTGCCACCGCCTTCCGCGAAGATTTCGTAGCGTTTCAGCTCGGGATGGTAGCGCCAGATCAACTGCCCCATCGTGCGGATCGGTTTGTCATCGGTGCCCGGGCGTTTGACATTGCCGGTCACCGTGCTGCCTTGCGCGCCGTACAGCCAGCCGTCGGGACCGAAGCGCAGACTGTTGATGACCGAGTGCGAATCTTCGAGGCCGAAGCCTTCGAGCAGCACTTCCGGGTCACCGTCCGGAACATCGTCACCGTCTTTGTCCGGGTAGAAGAGCAGATACGGTGGGTTGGTGACGAACGCCCCACCGCGTCCGATCGCGACCGACGTTGCCAGGTTCAGCCCGTCGACGAAGACCTTGTGCTGGTCGTACACGCCGTCGCCGTCGGTGTCTTCGTGAATCGAGATCCGGTCGCGGCCCTTCGCTCCGTGCGGCGGCGGTTCGGGCACCTTGTCGTAAACGCTGCGGAGATAAACGTCGCGGCTGATCATTTTGACGCCGGCGATGTCCGGGTACTGACGGTACTCCATCAGCCACAGCCGACCACGTTCGTCCCAGGTCATGAACAGCGGCTGAGCGATCTCCGGCTCGCTGAGCACCAGTTGAAACTGCAGATCGTCAGGCACCTCAAACGCTGCTTCCGCCTGCTTCGGAGTCAGCGGGTCGTTGTCACCCGCCCGCCGCGAAACGTAACGCTCAACGTCGTCGACCTCGTCGACGCTTGAATAACCGCCCAGCTTCCTGAGATCCGCTTCGGCCAGTCGCTTAGCCGGGTCGATTTTGAAGTCCGCCGGCGCTGCCTTCGCCCAGGCTGAGTCATCTCCCGGCCGGTACTGCCACTCTCCGTCCATCCGGATAGCCTGCTTGCGCTTTTCGTTGAGCAGCACCGGCGGCGCGACGTTGAAGTTCGGTCGCGGATCGTTCTGGAAAACGCGAATGGCGACCGCGTTGAACTCGCCGGGGCGGACGAAATCGCCCGGAATCGAGTAACGGCCCTTCTCGCCAAGTCCGCTGCGATAGTTCGGCGGGAAGGTCCCGGTCGCTCCGACACTGACACCATTCACGTACGCAGCGCGCGCGTCGTCAAGCGCTTCGACAAACAGTGTCAGCTTCTCGCCCTGCCAGTCGGCGGGAACACGAACGAGTGCGCGGTACCACGAGTAACCACCAACCGGCGTCAGGTCACCACCGGGAACTTTCCGCCATGCTTCCGGGACGGTCAGTCGGTGCCAGCCAGCAGCCCCCTGCGCGCTGGCTGTGTGAGCAGCAATGATCAGTGGAAGAACGACCGCGAGAAAAAGCGCAAAACACGTTGCGGCGAAAGGAGTGACTCGGGAAGGCGACGTCATGGCGGGCTCCGGGAGGCGGGGACAGATCGAAGCCCATTGTTGTAACGTCGCCCGCCCCGATGTTGAACTGGACGCAGCGAAGAGTATTCGGCAACCGCGCTGACGGATCACTGCCGATGGCGGCACACATCGCAGATCGGTTTGCTTCGGACCTGCTGCGATTCCTTCTCCCATTACCTGCCTGCGTCCGCGAGTCATTCCACAAACGGTCGGAACTGAAACTCGCTTCCGACCAAACCTGCATTGTGCCGGGAGTCGCGTTCGCTGTGAATCAATGGCCCGCCGCGCGAGCGAGACTTCCGCAGGCGATAGTATCAGGTGATACTATCGGTCATGCCGCCATTTGAAGTCACGTCTGAGAGCATCCGGCTGCTGGCCGAAATCGAGCGGCAGCTTGGCCGGTACGAAGGGCTGCACCAGCCGCGTCCGGCACCGCGGCTGCGGAAGTCGCTGCGAGTCCGCACAGTTCAGAGCAGCGTGGCGATTGAAGGCAACACGCTGACCGAAGAACAGATCACGGCGCTGCTGGATGGCCGCCGCGTTGCCGGGCCGTCGCGCGAGATCCTGGAAGCTCAGAACGCGCTCGCGGCTTACGACCGCTTGCCGGAGTGGGCTCCGGAGAACCGCGACGATCTGCTGGCTGCTCACGGCATTCTGATGGGCGGACTCATCAACCGGTCCGGACGCTGGCGCCGCGGTGGTGTGGGCGTGCTGCAGGGAACGCGAGTCGCTCACCTTGCCCCGCCCGCCAGCCGAGTGGCCGGTCTCGTTGGCGACGTGCTCAGATTCCTCGCGACGGACACCGACACGCATCCGGCCGTCAAAGCGGCCGTGGTTCACTACGAGCTGGAGTTCATCCATCCGTTTGAGGACGGCAACGGTCGCATTGGCCGCTTGTGGCACACGCTGATTCTCAGCCGCTATCACCGCGTCTTTTTGCACGTGCCGATTGAATCCGTGATTCGCGAACGCCAGGACGAGTATTACACGGTCCTGCGTTCGTGCGATCAGACCGGCACGTCGACAGCGTTCGTCGAGTTCTCCCTGCGAGCCACACACGAAGCCCTGCAACGCACACTCAGCGAGTTCACTCCGTCGCCGGTGACGCCAGCGCAGCGACTGGAAGCCGCCGCCGAACACTTCCAGTCACAGAGCTTCTCGCGCAAGGACTACCTCGCGTTGTTCCCCGGTCTCTCCACCGCAACCGGCAGCCGGGATCTGCGCAAAGCCGTTGACGTAAAGCGACTGACCAGGTCAGGAGACAAGGCTCAAACGCGGTATCGGTTCCGATAGTGCTAACCGTCACAGCAGAAAACAGTCTTCAGGGTGGATGAGCAACGAGACGCTCATGGACGGTTTCTCAGACTGGCTTTCACATCCTGCCAAGAGCTGCCTTCATCGGGATTTGCCCGGTGTGCATCGGCCCGGCGCTGCAGTTCGTCGCGCTGGTCGGGGCTGAGCGACCACGAATCCGGCTCGTCACTGATGCTGTCCCAGATTTCTTCGACCAGCAACAGCCGCTCCGCAACGCTGAGCTGCCGAATGTCATCCATCGAAACCGGTTGAGTCATGGCGTGTTACCAGCCTGCGCGCGAGTCATTCCGATATTGGTTGGAAGAAGCTCTACAGAAACGTGCGATGAATCAGAGTTTCTGTTCGACGAATGTCTTCGCTGAGTCAAGCAGGTCCTGCAGGGTCTGAGAGAGCCACTTGCGTCGACTGCTGGTTGTTTCTGAGTTGATCGTCACATTCTCAAGTTTCCACACATCGTCGGTTGGTGGTTGGTTCGCAGTGGTCCCAGACATAATCCGTCCTGGATATGACCGATGTGCGAGGACATTTCGACAGATTTTCCATTCGGTGAATGTGCGGTCAACAACCAGCTTGCTCAATTCCACTGTGACGGTCTGCGCTGGAAAGGAAGTCGCGAATTTCTTTTGTGTTAGGTCGAGAGTTATCGAGCGAGAATCCTTGACCGGAAATTTGATGGGACAAGCGACAGCAGCCAAGTGGTACAGCCCGTAGGCGAATGCTTCGATAGCCGACAGTCCTGCAACGAAAAAACTGAAGAGTTCGCGCTCCTGCAGGTATCGAGCCGGATCACCTTTGCCGACAGCCTCAATGAATGCTTCGTCGTGGTCGGTGACAGCGTGGAAGCGATACGCCACAGCATTCCACGCTGCCGAGTACTCCGTCCAAGTGGCTAGTGGACCGAGACTTGATTCCCGCTTGGCCGTGCAAAGGTTTTGAATTGCTTCGTACGGTGTCCGAGGAAAATCTGAAGGCATGGGCGCGCCAGCTATCTGCAGCGGTTTTACATCAATTGAAGTCATGCAAAGCATCCAGTTCGATTCGGGGGCAAAGTGACCGGCAGATTCAGGATGCGTTCGACCTTAGCTCACATCTTGACCAAGCAGAAAGCTGATGCGCAAGCGTATCTATTCGTCGCAGGCAAGTTCCCAGGCAAGTTCCCGATGCCGATTTGTCGTCGCATGTGACGCGGTCGCGGGTCCTTTCTGGGAATGTTTCCTCCTGCCCCTGACGGGAACAGTTCGGGTACGCGGCATACTTTCTTTCGCGCAGGCGTCGGCGAGAAATCGGCGGGTCCTTTGGCCGGTGGGGCCGGGGCGTGCAGCCGGGGCATGGCGCTGAATTCGCGGGCGGTAAGCTTTTGAAATCGAGTTCTCCTCATCATGGAAGGTGGGAAATCATGGCAGAGACGCTGATTGAGCAACTGGCGGAGGACATCGGAGTCTCGAATCAGTCCGGCACGCTGCAGCGACCAGCGGACCGCTTCGGCCACACTTCGGCGATGATCCGGTCGATGTCAGCGTCGGGCAGCAGGAATTGCAGACTGACCGCTCTCGTGCTTTCGGCGTCGGTTGGCTCACTGTCGCCTGGCTGGCTGTCGGTCCTGTCCGCTGCTGGCGTCGGTTCTGAATCGGCAGGGAGCGAGCAGAAGACATCTGGAGGAAGCATTCGAGCGGGCAGAAACAAGGGCGGAGTATGTGCTCAAGAAGTACCGCGACACGGACAAGAATCTCCGGACGCACCTGGAACGTATCATCCACCGGGCCGGACTGAAGCCGTGGCCGAAGCTGTTCCAGAATCTGCGGAGCACTCGAGAGACGGAGCTGGCCGAAGACTTCCCGCTGCACGTCGTCTGCGCGTGGATCGGCAACTCTCAACCCGTGGCCGCGAAACACTATCTCCAGGTGACCGGCGAGCATTTCGAGCGAGCAGCTGGCGTTCAATCGGATGCCGAAAACGCGCTGCAGAATCCGGTGCAGCAACCGCACGGAACCTCAAGAAACGCGTCGCAACCGGTGAACGCGGCGCACGAAAAAACCCCGGCAAATGCCGGGGTTTGCGAGTCATCGCTTCGCGTTGCTAGTGAACAAAGCTCCCCCGCTTGGAAGCGAAGCATCCCCGGAAACGCCGGGAAATACGCAATCTTCCCCGGATGTGGTTCTACGGGTGGTTCTATCTGAGCTGCAGAAGCTGGATCCGGACGGCCGGGAGTGGGTGGTTTCACGACTGCAAAACCTGACCGGCCTGGCTGCATCGTCACCGCACGGAGATGGAGGCGTAACCCCATGAGGAAGACGAGACCCCAACGGGACCAGGCAATTTGTGGCGCGAAGACGCGGACGGGGGCACCATGCCGGCAGAGACCGCTCCAGAACGGGCGCTGCCGATTTCACGGGGGTTTGACGCCCAAAGGGCCTGACTCGCCGCACTGGAAACACGGCGAGCGGTCGAAGTACCGGCTGCCGGAACGGCTGCAGGCGGTCTATGAGGCCGCACTCGCCGATCCTGACCTCGCCTCGATGAAGCACGAACTGGCGGCGCTGGATGCGATTCTGGCGGACTTCGCCAGCAATCTCGACGGATTCGACAGACAGGGCATCGCGACGCTGCGGGACAGTCAGAACGAAATCCAGGCAGCGATCGCGGCTGGCGATGACGAACGGCTTGCGGCGGCTGTGGACGCACAGGGAGCTCTGCTGGACGCGGAGGCGACGCAGATGCAGCGGGTGTTCGAGTTCGCTGACCTGATGGAACAGCGGAGCCGGATCGCCGCACGGGAGCACAGGCGGATGGTGCAACTCGACGCGATGGTGCGGTTTGACGAACTGCTGGTCCGAATCGGCCTGATGATGGAAGCGGTCCGGCAGAACGTCCGCGACAACGCAGCCATCGCTCTGATCGCGACCGAATGGCAACGGATTCTGGGGCCACTTCCACGTGGAATCACAAACGGCTCTCTCACGGCTCAGGAACGCGGCAGAAGCGGCGACGATGACGGATCGGACGCGGGAGACGATGCAGACGCTGACCTCAGAGCGGCTTTCGAGGGAGCGATGCAACGCCTTGCCGCTGATTCCGCTCCGACGCCGGTTTAACCATTCTCCAAACGGCCTGCAGTCGCGACGCTCAGAAGCTCTGGCAGCATTCACAAATCGACCGTTTCGGTGTGTCTGAAACTGGACAGCAGTCGGCATAAACTCAGATCCTGACGACCTGCAAAACAACGGACTGACGGGTTGTTTGTCGCGCTAGCTACGCGGCGAGCGGAAGCTGGTTTGGACAGGAGTCGCATTCCTTCCCGCGACACTGTCCGAACCACGCCCGTCCAAAAGGGAAGGAAACTGCCGTGGCTAAATCTGCAGAGCAATTGCGCCAAGAGCGGGAAGAGACGAGCCGTCTGGAGAAAGAGCAGATCGAACAGTGGAACGAAGAACGTTCGCTTATGGATCTGATCAACAGCGGGGTGGCTTGGCTCGCTGTCCCAGGTGACACGCTGTCAGGGCACGCAACTCCGGTACAAATCGCGGAGCGGCTTGTTGAAGCTGTCTCAGTTCCAAAGATCAGGCATGGTGCTGAGATTGTTGTGAAGTTCGTGCGGTCGCAACTCGACACCGAAGAACCGGGGCAGTGGCGGGATCGGCGGGAACTCGTGTTGAGCATGATTGAACATGCCTGCTCAGGCGACGTCGAAACAATCACTGAGCTACTGTCCGACGCATTTCGTAATTGGGAATACCGCACGTTCTGGGATGACTTCCAAGATGCCTGGATCGCCATCCATGCCTGCCGCGCATTCGATTCGTACGACCGGATCGCAGCGTGCAGCAACTTCGACGAAGTGCGAAGGCTGGCTTCGGGGTGGCACGAAGAACCTGCAGAGGCGGACAACGAATCCCGGTTAGAAACCCCGAGCGACAGCGGACAGGCTGGTCGCAGCCTCCGACCGCGTGGCGAGTCAGGGACGGAGTTTGTGGCGGATGCCGTTCAGATGCTGTTCAGTTGGCAGGAGATTCTCGACGCCGTCGGGCGACCGAACGAGCGGCGAGAACGTGTCCGAGTCAAAGAGCTGAACTCAACCACTTCGGGGCCGATCCGTCTCCCGAAGTGTCAGGGAGCACAACCGCAGGTGCCGAAAGCTGATCTGATTGCCTGGTGGAATCGCCAGATGCTGGCTCACGACGATGCCGTCGAAGAACGGAGCCGGAAAGACGCGGAAGTTGCCGCAAGTCTGTCTCCCGAGCACGACTACGGGCGGTCCGGAACTGTGCTGCCGGAGATTTCTGGGAGTAAAAGGTCACGAAAGGTGACGAAACGTCTCAATTGATGCGCCCGGCGCGCTGCTGGCCATGAGTTTCTGAGGGGTGGCGGTTCCATCCCCGGAACTTAGACCAGGAGTGCTTCTCATGTTCGTGCGTCCCGAGGCAGTGGATCGCCACTATGCTTGGAGTCCGGGCAAAGCTCTGAGACTCGCCAGACGTGGGCTGTTGCCGCATCACCGTTTGCCGGACGGCTCAATCCGTTTTCGTCTTGATGAGGTCGCTGGCGTTGTTGTGTCAGTGCCGGCGACCGTACCGGTCGATGAAGAAAGCGAGGTGCGGCATGATGCCTGACACCTCACTCGACGCTCTGCTGGACGTGATCGTTGACCGGCTGGCGGATGCCGTGGCTGTTCGCCTGGAAGCGAAGCAAGACACGCCAACGAGGCCTGACGGGCTGGTCGATGAACCGGCGATGGCAGAGCTGCTGGCTGGATTGTCCCCTCAGACACTGCAACGGCACCGGAAGGCTGGCGACGTGCCATTCGTCCGGATGGGCCGGCGCGTTCTGTATCGTCCGGCTGACGTGTTCGCCGCCTTGACCACGAACGAAAGCGAGGTGGGAAAATGAGCCATCCCACGACTCGCAAGGCCACCGCTGTCGAACAGGCTCAAGCCAAACACGCTTTCCTTTGCGTGCTGATCGAACAAGGCGAGGGCAGCACTGACGACGCGCACCAACGGTACGAACTCCCGGAATCGGTCAACCAAAGCTGCTGGGGAGGGCTCATCGCCGGACTGCTGGCAGCCGTGACTATCGACCGGGTTGGTGATCGGCACACGTCGCGTAGCAAAGCCCACGGTCGCCGGATCGGTCGATTCCGACTGACAGATCGGGAGCAGGCCATCGCCCTGCGGGATCGCCTCGCCGCCGTGGCCGCTCGCAAGCGTGACCGTCAGCAGCGTCTGCCTGGCGTCGACGCTTGAAACGAGCTGAGCCCGACCACAGGGCCGGGCTCGCTCGCAACTTCCGCATCCAACACATGCTCGGCTGACGTTGCCGCGTCACCGGAGCGACTCACAAAGGTCGTGAAATCATGGCTGATGAAGCTCGCAAAAGGCGAGTCTGTGCGAGTGAGTATCCCGCCCGTGAATCGTTCTTCGCCCATCGGTTTGTGCGACTGCTGACGAAGACGGCGGCGGCTCAAGAGTTGGGGCCGGAGGTGACCTGGCTGCTGACCGTGATTGCTCACCAGGAAGACGCGAAGCGGTACAGCGGTCCGGTCACGTACTGGAACGAACAACTGATGCCGCTGTGCGGTTTCCGTTCAAAGGGCCGACTGAATCGGGCGAGGCAATCAGCGGTTGAGTCCGGGTGGCTCCACTATGAAACCGGAGGCCGAACTCAACCTGGCCGCTACTGGTGTCTCGTGCCGACAGGCTATGAGCAACTCCCTGATGGTCCATGCGATGAATCCGAACCGGTCCAAAATCGAACGGCAAACGGAACTCATGCGGAACCAACACGGAACCGAAACGGAGCGCCTTCTACCCTGTTCCCTATCCCTAATCCAAAGGGGGGTAAACCGGCTGACGCCGGTCCGTCTGCTGCCGACATCGAAGACGTTATCACGGTCTGGAATGAGTCGGGGCTGGCTCAATGTCGGAAGCTGACCGACAAGCGCCGATCTGCTCTGCGGAAGCGACTTGCTGATTCTGACTGGCGGCAGAACTGGCGGGAAGCACTCGACAGGACTGTGAGATCGTCATTCTGTCGGGGCGAGAATGACCGAGGCTGGCAGGCCGATATCGACTGGTTCATCCAGCCGGATTCAGTGACGCGGATTCTGGAGGGGAAGTACGACGACCGAAACGGGCAGCACAGCAACTCCGGATCGGCTGACGACGTGATGGACCGACACACGGCGGATGTTCTCGCCCGGATGCGGGCAGAACAGGCAGCCGGAAATGGAGGGCCGGCTTGATGGACGAATTCGCGAACGAACGACTGCGGCGGGCGGCATCCCGACAGGGAGAATTCGAGCTGATCGGTTCCCTCCTGCAGAACGCAGACGCGATCGATGATGTGGCTGCGGCGGTTCAGCCAGAATACTTCGCCAGCGAGCCGCTGCGGGCCATCTACGGCGTCCTGCTACGACTCCGACGCGAAGATCGACCAACGGCGGTTGAAGCCGTAGCGGCTGAACTGGGGGCAGAGAGCGGCATCATCGACGCGCTGGAGAAGGCGTACGGGCTGGTAGCACACGGACTTCATGCGGACCACTATGCTCGGCAGGTCAAGGCTGCCTGGCTGGCGCGGTCATTTGGCTATGTCGTCACCGATACTTCGGGAGCACTAGCGCAAGCCGACCGTTCTCCCGATGAAGTGCTCAACGAACACGCCCGACAGATCGAGCGGCTGCTGGATGCAGATACCGGCGACGGCGACGGACATATCAGCGAGCACCTGCTGGCGATGGATACTGAAACCGTCGAGAAATTCACGACGGGGCTGGATGACCTCGATATGTTCCTGCACGGTGGATTCGGAGCTGGCCAACTTGTCTGTGTTGGGGCACGCCCGTCAGTCGGAAAGACAGCCTTTTGTTCGGGCGTCGCATTGTCAGTCGCAAGGACTGGCATTCCTGTACTGGCTCTGCCATTGGAGATGACCAGACGGGAGATGACGAACCGCCTGCGATGCCAGGCAGGCATCCGCAGCAGCGACGACGTTGACGGGCTGAATGAACTGGCCGAATTGCCGTTCTACATCCGGGAGGCGGCGGGTTGGAGCATCGACAGGATTGAAGCGGAAGCGCGACGGTACAGCCGGCGGCACGGCGTACGGCTGCTGATCGTGGACTACCTGTCTCTTGTTCGGCCACGGGATAATCGGCCACCAAAATGGGAACGGGTAGCCGACATCAGTCGCAGCCTGAAGCTGCTGGCAATGCGAACTGGCCTGGCCGTGGTTGCGGCACAACAACTTTCCCGCGAAATCGAGAAGCGTCAAAACCCGCGTCCGTTGATGAGCGATTTCGCGGACTCCGGATCAATTGAACAAGATGCCGACGTGCTGATCGGGCTCGACCGTCCGGTCAGGCCAGATGACGGCGACAGGACCGACGCGATGCTCTACCTGATGAAGAACCGGCACGGCGAAACCGCGAATCTACGGCTGTCCTTCGATCCGGCACGGACGCTGTTTGCTCAGTCGCAGACCTGGCCGATCGATGGTCGTGCCATCGGCTGACCAGAAACACGCCTGGCCGCTGGCCGGCACTCGAATTACCTTCCTCAAACCTTTGCCCGGTCCGTGGCCCTGCGGGACTGGAACCTCGCATCTGTGGGCCGGGCGTTCCAGAAAGGCAATGCACGATGGCAAGCATCAGTCAGGAACAGGGCCGCAAGGGCTTCCGGTTGAGCTTCTACGGGGTCGACAAACGAAAGCGGTCGATGTGGCTCGGGGGCTTCTCCAGGCGACAGGCGGCAACGGTGAAGACCAACGTCGAACACTTGCTTGTGTCGCGGGCAGCGGGCGACACGCCTGACGTTCACGTTGCCCGATGGCTCGGCAGCATTGGGCCTGACCTGCGGAAAAAGCTGATCAAGGCAGAGTTGATCGAACCAACGGCGGAAGACCGTGGTCCCGCGACGCTGGGGCCGTTCCTCGCTGATTACGAAGCGCTCCGGTCCGACGTCAAAGAATCAACGCTTCTGCAGTACCGCTGTGCGATCCGGTCTCTGGTCGGGTTCTTCGGTGCCGACAAGCGGCTCGACGAAATCACCTCAGCAGATGCCGAACGCTGGCGGATTCACGTTCGGAAGCACGGCAGCGGACGGGAGAACGATCCGGGCTGGTCAGACAACACGACGCGACGGATTGCAGGCCGCTGCCGGCAGTTCTTCCAGCATGGCGTCAAGCTGAAGCTGATCGATGAGAATCCTTTCACGGGCTTCAGCGTGGCCGTTCATGGGAACACGAAGCGGCAGCACTTCGTCAGCCGCGCAGTGATTCAAACGGCTCTGGATGCGTGCTCGTGTGCGGAACTGCGGGCGGTCATCGCGTTGAGCCGGTATGCCGGCATCCGAATTCCCAGCGAAGTCGTCGCGCTGACGTGGCAGGACGTCGATCTGGAAGCCAGGCGGCTGACGATTCGGGCTCAGAAGACCGAACACCACGAAGACGGCGGCTTGCGATTCTGTCCGATCTTCCCGGAACTGCTGCCGTTTCTGCGGGAGCTTCACAACCGGGCGCAGCCGGGTATCAACTGCCCGATGAGCACTCCGGTCATCAGTCGCTGGCGGTCGAACCGGCAGAATCTGCGGACGGCGTTCCAGAAGCTGCTGATCCAGGCGGGCATCAAGCCGTGGCCGAAGCTGTACCACAACCTGCGGGCAAGCCGACAAACGGAACTTCTGGCGGAGTTTCCGGCGGCAGACGTCTGCGACTGGCTCGGAAATTCGCAGGCCGTGGCGATGAAGCACTACGCGATGGCCACCAGCGATTCCTTCGAGCGGGCCGTTTGTGGTTCTACTGGTGGTTCTATCTCTGCAGATCAGGAGCCATCTGGAGCAGGTCCAGAAACGACGAAACCCTCAAAAACCACTGGTTTTGAGGGCTTCTCGTATCGTGTGACAACTAGACAAGCTCCCCGAGGCGGTCTCAGGTCGAACCGTGGTTTCACACAGCTTGGGGCCTTTGACAGCAACAGGTTACATCGCATCCCGGTCATCAAATTCTATCCTTGGAATTCCCCTCTCACAACGCAGGAGCAGCCAAAAAAAAAGTCGACGAAGCCTCGCTCCGATCCCATGCGGCTTGCTCGGTACTACCAGTCATTACTCGATACCGGCAAGTTCGAATCGCGGGCGGCGTTGGCCCGTTTTCTGGGAGTCAGCAGGGCGAGAGTGACTCAAGTGTTGAAACGCCTTGATGTCGCTCCTGAATCGGACAAGGGGTCGCCAAATTCGACGGATGATTCTCGTGAGGCGGGATAGAGAACCTGTGGATTCGAGTCAGTAACGACTCAGCGACTTCTCACTCGGAGATGTGCCAATCCCACCAAGGGCAACCATCGAACTAAATTAGGCAACCCTGTGGCAATAAGAAGGAATAATATCAGAAGTCTGTTTGCTGGATGCCATTTCTTCTTTGCCAAGAACGCCGCCAGAACGACTGGCGTCACGCTCCCGACGAACTCCACTGCCGATCCGAGCAGCTTCGTTGGAAGCTGAACCTCAAACTGTAGATGCAACCACGAACTGGTGATTAGAATCAGCCCCAGAGTCCCGAGTGATACGACGCCGGTCAGGATAAACCACGATATCACAAATACAATTGAAACACTCCATGACTTGCTTGATTCGAAGTCGAGTAGCCAAGTACTGATCGGTTTTCTGAGGACGTCGAGAATCTCCATGTCATCGAGTATAACTAACCATAAAGACCTTGCGCAACATCCTGATCACGGCTGCAAGCCTTCCGTTGATCGGATTAATGACCAAGCGGCTGCATCGAATGCCGTCCTTGCCTCAGAAAGGCGAGCCTTTTCCTGGTACGCTGTTGCTAGGTAAACAGATACTGCCGTGTGAACTGACTTCTTGAGGATGAATGCTGCCGTCTCTGCTACCACGCCGGTCGAATTTGAGAGTGTCGCAGAAGCCAAATCGAGTAACCCCTGCTGCAATTCATTGGCTAGACGATGAATGAAGCCATCGTTGCTATCGAGTGTTGCGATTGCACGGTTCGCATCCGCGATTGCATCGAGCGCCGTGACTCCGATGTCTGCAGACTCATCACGGTACGCGTCTAGAAGAGCAGTAAACGTAATGCCGGACGACTGAATCGCGTTATTCACGGCAACTCCTTTTTCAATCAGTCCAATGATTTCCCCAGGCACGTCAGCATATGACTGAATGACATTGTCAACGTCTTTGAGGTAACGTATGACGTCATCGATGTCTGCAATCTGAGTGTCGAAGCTCGAAAGCCCGATGTCTCGTAAGTAGCGCAGTCTGTCGATGTTGCCTTGGAGATTGGGGAATCTGATCATCGTATCATCCGCGACGCGCGATGAATTGATCTGACCATCGTTCACGCCAAGATGAAGATTGGGATCAGCCGACAATGTCATCATGACGCCCCGAAGGTTCTGCAATTTCTGCTCTATCTGTTCTGGAGTTGCACCGGATCGCTCCAACCTAGCTCGTAGGGATTGCTCCAAAACATGAATTACTTGCTCGGCACTTTGTGTGTCAGTGTCTGCAACGGAACTGTCGTACAAGGCACTCTGCGAAGCTTCGTCAAAAATGTTGGATTGTGCGCCCGTGCCGGCGTATGTCGGGCTTTGTTGTGCCTTCCGGAGCGCAATCTCTGCAATCCTCTCGTCCTCTTTCACTCTCAGGAATGCCTGCGTCACCGCCCCAGAAGCATCCCGCGCCGCGCTCAGGATCTGCACCGCGTTCGGCCACTTGATGCCGAGCGGAGACAGAGCCAGCATCGCAATCTGCGGGTAGAACTCCGCGACACTCGCTGCGAATTGCTCTTTGAGTTGCAATTCGTTGCCGCCGCTTCGCATCTTGCTCAGCAGGCTCATGGCTTGCTTCAAGAGGCCACCCACCATGCTGCTGTACCCTGCGTACGCATTTCGCACGACTCCAAGCTGGTCTAAGCCTGTCCTGAGCAGCCCTTCGTAGATTTGTGTTGCCGAGAAACTGCTCGTTTGGCTGTCTGCCACAGCTTTCGCGTGCAGGGTGTCCGGATCGGTCCACTCCGGGTGCTTCGCCCGAAAGATCGCTTCAATGTCGAGACCGATTCCCGGCAGGGATTTGGCGGTCTCAGCAAGCATGATTTGTTGCTGGATTTCTCCGTACAGACCTGTAGCTCCGAGATCTATCATACTGAGCCGCATGGCCTCTACAGCATCCTCCAGGAGCGACTGCTGCTCCTCGCCGGGTACCCAGAACGCCCCTCCATCGACCAGCGTCAACTGGGCGGCCTCTTGATTCCAACGAATCCGCGTCATTGCCCGATCCATCCCGTCGTCCGTGCCTGTCATCACGACTTCATACACTCCCGAGGGGTTCGCAGCATTGATCGACAGTTCGATGATTTGAATCCGGTCGCTTGCCGTCACCTTCATCCGATCGAATAGCGAATCCTGCCACGTTCCACGGATGACCACCTCTGCATCTACTCCGGCTTCTACGGCAAGCAGCATCGTATTCTTCTCCATCTTCGCCACCTGCAGGCTGGATGCGCGTTCCTGCTCCACGGATGCCGGCAGATCCCCGGACCGCACCGGAACCGGTACGGCCGAATTCACCGACACCGTTCCCCAGTGATCCATCAACAGGCTGACCCGGTACACCGGCGTCATCTTTCCTGCATCCGTGTAGACGGTCACAACGCCAGTTCGGCTTTCGTCCACTAGCCCCTGCAGGTCAGTCCTGTTTAATACCAACGCTTCACCCCCACCCTGGTTACTGACCGCGAAGGTCCCGAGCCGTGTCTCCACCACGCTCTCATTGATCGGCGAGCCGATCCACAGCTTGCCTCCATCGATCCTCACACTGAAGCCCCTTGCCACGACGAATTCTTCTGTTCCCGGTACTGCTGCCAACGACTCTGTCTGCGACTCAACCAAGTTCTCCGTCTCATCAAGGAAGCTGAGAGAGTCGTCGGCCAGGATTTCATCCAGGATTGATGTATCTGCGATGTGCGTTGTCGTCGCCTCCATTGTCCGTAGCCGTTCCACTGTGATGGGCACGTTCTTCCCCAGGTCCACAATGGTCGTCCGAGTTCCGGCACCCGCCGCCGTATTATTCGCCACCAGCACGGTTCCGGCGACGCTCATCCTTGAAGCCGGTACGGCGATCGTCGGTAATACAACGACAGCACCTCCAGTCATGGCTCCCTGCACATCGTACGCCTCAATCCCCTGCTGCGTCCCAACGAGCAGCACTGTGCCCGATGCATCCATCCCCAAAGTGAACGCCGCCAACCCTGCGTGCCGAACCGTCATCGTGTTGTTACTCAGGCGGTCCGTCATCGTCACGAGTCCGTCGTCTGACGCAGTGAATACGTACCGTCCGCTCGGGTCCGCCATGGCAATCGTGATCTGTCGTCCTGGCCAGTCCTGATTCCAGACCACTGCGTTCGTCTCCGGATCGAGCACCAGAACTCTGTTCTGCTGTCCTTTGTAGGCCCAATCGTTCTGAAGCAGGAGCGCTCCGCCGTCACTGAGCGCTTCCAGACTTCCGATGAGACTCAATCCGCTTCCAAAAGTTCGAACTTCCTTGCTCGCAATGTCCACAACGATTGGTTGCACTTCGTGGAGCCGGACGAGGAGTTGTTTCCCATTTGCCGTCACATCGACGCCGACCGCCAACTGCCCCAGATCTCCTGAATCCCATAACAGCGTTCCATCTTTCGAGAACTGCCGCACGTGGTGATCGTACGATGCGGTGAATACGGACGAACCGTCCGGCATCCACGCCGCGTCCATGACCCCCGATCCGTGCCCGGCAAGTTTAGACTGTACCTGTCCCGTCGAGGAGTCCACGATCGACGCCTTACCGTACTGGCCGCTGACGATGAAGAGTGATCCATCCGGACTGAACTCCACGCCATACAGGTTGCTTCCCGGCAGGAAGTCACCGACTCCCAGCACGCCCCGCGCGTCGTCGCGCCCCGCAGCCCACTCCACGTCCGAGACTTGCAGGTTATGCACACCGCTGGCCGCTGAAGTCGTCGAGGAATCACTCGGTGGCTGCACCACCGGCCTCGTCACGGTCTTCTCCACCGTCACGCTCTTTAAGAACGCCGTCCCTCGGTCCTGACCCCAGTCGAGTTGGTTCAGCGTACGATTCACGTCCACATGTTCTGAGAGCGGAATCCTGCTCCCGAAGTAGTTTCGTGGATTCCCCGCAGCCGTCCCCACCACTCCGGAGACCGACGTCCCCTGGAAGGTGAGATCCATCGATTTCACTAACACTTCTTGATCATTGAGCACCATCGCGAACGCCACGCCCGTGCCATCAACGCCAGATCCGATCCCTTGATCGGTCACCACCAGATTCCGGTCGCCCACAAAGGTCACGCTCCCCAAGCCCTCCACCTGCACCGTCCAGCTCACCGGGTGGACGCCTTTCTCCAGCCCCGAAAACTGGACCACCACCTCCTCCGTCACGGTCTCCATCTGCGTTCCGTCGTCGGCGACCCACACCTCGGCCGCCACGCCCGCAAGCAGTTGCCGAACTTCCAAAGCCTCGGCCCCGGAAATCAAGCTTCTTCGTCTTCGTGGCCGGATCCCCTCATCCAGTCCACACAGATTCATCAAACGTTGCCAAACTGATCTGCTTGTCACCTGACAAAACGTTATGGCACTGCCAACGCCGCAAGCTGGAGCCAAAGAAGTCGCTGGTTTCGAAGACCTGGAGTTGAATGTGGCCATGATCGCTATCCTCAGGGTGAGTTTGAAGATGCGACACGCAGCCCACGACCAGTATGAGCCGAACCGTGCCGCCTCCATTCCTAGAGTGCCGGCACGGGCGTCGAAGGTGACTGGGATTTGACCGAATCTCCAAAATGCAGTCATCAAGGCTCCGAAACGCTGGAAATCACGGAATCCGAAGCCAGTATCGTCGCTGGAAATTCGGGTTTGACGATTTCAGGCATCCGGAGGCGGGTGGATCGCCGTTCTCCGCTGCGTTGCCACCCTCAATCCTGAATTGAATCGCCGTAGACCACCTTCCTGAGGCGTTGGCGGACTTCCTGCAGTATCCCCGCAGACTGCTTCCCTGCCAGCCAGTCGGCTAATCCACGCAGTTGATGAATCTGGTCATTCCGGTCCAGAAACTGAAACAGCCTCTGCTTTCCCATATCCTCAATCGGCTTTGGGACTTCTGGCTTTTCCGCGCGAAAGAGGCGTTTGAACCGATCGAGCCAGGAAGCTGGTTGTTCCTGGGGCGGCAGCGTCCCCGCCTCCTTGGAGAGATCGGCCACTCGGGTTCGTGGGACATCCACGTACGCCGGCGGCGGATCATCGGTCGAGACAATCTCCGCAAGGCTATCGCGGATCGTTTGATGGATTTTGCTGATGGAGAGCGAGTAGCGTGTGAGATCATCGCGGCTATCCTCTTCTCGAATCTGCAGGGCACCCGTTCCATATTCGAAGCGGAACTGGAAATTGCGATGATAGGTGCAACGATTCAATCTCTCCCGCAGGACCGCTTTGATAATATCGACTGCCCAGTCTTCATTTGAATTTTCAGGCTTAGGCAGTGTGAACTCCGCAATGGTGAACCATTCTCCCGGTGGGCCGAAAGCGGGGCTACCCGATGATGCGCGTGGCACCGAAGTCATGCAGACGCAGTTATTATCCCACATCTCTGGAAATTGCGCAAGGAATGATGTTGCCAGACAACTTCGAGTCACGGATGCAGGCTGGTGTTCAACGTTGATCGAGTAATTCTTCGAGCCGTGATATCCATTCACCGGAAGTCAACTTTGCACTCCCAGCCGCCGTCAACTGCTGGCCGGAAATCAATTCCGCCGTGAGGAGACCTCGCCGCGCGGTGAATTCGGAGGGCGTCGACAAATCGTCCATATGCAGTACGGTCACGATATTCGAGAATCCGGACCAAGCAGCATGCCGACCATCAGGCGCGATGGCACAATACAGATCCATGTTGCCGGAATCAGCGCTGAATTCTCTCGTAATCGGCCGTTTGGTCTCCCAGTCCCAGATCCGGCAGACGCCCCATCTGGTTGCGACCGCTATCCAACGATCCTGGTTGAGAAACTTCGCATCGAACACTTCATTGATGTCTCCATTATGAAGTTCCGTGATTAACGTTCCCGTATCCAGATCATAGATTCTGGCATCCCCATCGCGACAACCTGTGACCAAATACCGACAGTCCGAGTGGAAATCCGCGCTGTACACCCACTCGCTGTGTGGCAAAACGAATTCCGGTTCAGTCACGTTGTCGACTCGCCACACCCGCACGACTTTATCAAGGCCTGCCGTCGCGATTCGTTTCCCATCGGATGAAAACGCCAATCCATGGACGACTTCATTCTGATGCGGCAGTTCGCCCAGCAACCGCCCGGTGGAAACTTCAATGATCCTCGCCGGTTCCTGCCGACCGAAAACTGCCACACAGGCGCCGTCCGGGCTGAACTGCAACCTTCCGCTGCTGCAAAAGTGATGCATGGTGTACCAATTGCGTCCAGCGTCCAGCGTTGCCACACGGACGCCGCTTCGTCCATCAAATAGAGCGACTTCCCCCGTTCCATCCAGGATGGCAAATTGCGTTTGTCCCGGGCGCACTGCCACGCTCCTTGGTTCGTGTGGCATCAGGATGTCGTCGAAGCTCTTAACTCCCGATTGGAAATTCCAGCAGCTAAGTTGTCCGCTACAGGCGTCGGAGTCGTGTTCTCGCTTTCCGCGTTCGGTACCCTCGGTAAAGGTCGACGTACAAACCAATATCTCGTCGGGCGATGTCCCAAATGTTGCGTCCAGAACAATCCCCGGTGCCGCGAACGGCTGGCCTGTTGGCTGACCGCTCTCAGATGCAATCACCGTTGCCGGGGCAGGCTGTACTCCGCGATGCGCCAGCCCACACGTCAAGATGTGCGACCCATCGTTTGAGAACTCGACTCGTCCGATTTCGCCCCGGAGGGCGGTCTTCTGCCGCCATTCGTTTGCGGGTGTTTTCCAGATTTTGATGAGACCATCGATCTGCCCGATCGCGAATATCCCGGAGTGTGGATTTGACGACACTGAATGGGCCGCTGGATGGGTCGGGATTGGCTGGATGCTGCTTCTGGTGGTCAGGAATGAGAATGTCCGCATCGCATGATCGTCGCCACATGTCACAAATGTGTCGCCGTCATCCGTGAAAGCGACTGCATGGATGTCGTGTTCCAGTTGGGTCTGACCCGTGATCCGCACGGCCTCGCGGCTGACATCGACGCACACGAGCTGCGTATAGCGTGACAACACGACATGGCGTCCTCCGAGGCTGACCACTGGGGTGAAAGGCGTTCCTTCGAGCCAGAACGGTGGTAGATCATCATCTCGTGGATTCAGAAGCTCGCCGGACCTTAAATCGAAAACATCGAGACGCCGGTCGTTGAGAGAACAAATGGTGTCGTCCGCTGCGAAGAAGAAATTGTGCTGGCCGTCGGCGTACTGAAAATAAGCCTGGATGGACGTTGCCAAGTCATTCCTGGAATCCACATCGACGACGACGCATGCTCCCCCACTCCACGTCCGGACGAAGAATCGGCCGGGATGATGAGGATCGGCCAGACAGTCGAACGCTGAGTTCACTCGTTCGTCACCAACATCAATACCGGCCCCGGAGTCCGTTCGCCAGATCGCGACTCGCTCGCCGATTGTCATCACATATTTGCCGGAACTGTCGAAGGCGGCCCTTCTAATCGGAGAGTTGCACTCGATGCGGAGACCGCCACTGCTGTCGGTCGCATCAACTATCCGAAACGACGGATTCGCCAATGTCCCGATGACACACTGTCCCGGATTCGGCCCCCACGCACATAGCGAGGTCACATTCTCTTCGTTGGAAAACAGTTCCCTCCTGGTCCGCCAGTCAAATACTCGCCACTTTTCAACTTGATCTTTTCGGAGGCAGACCGATAGATACGATCCCGTGGGATCCAACCCAATCTTCTCTAATGTCCAACCGTCATCCACGTTCTGGCGGACGTCGCAGTATCCCACCGGCTGGGGCGCGTCCCGCAGCATGTTAAACGCCAGGTTGCAATCACTGTCGGATATTTCCGGCGCAAGCCGTTCTCCCTCAACTGCCGCGGCTGCTACCTGCAGCGCATCCAGCCACGGCGTTGGCCTCTGGCTCAGCAGAATCCCGGATGTGGCGAGGCGTTCTACCATCCCCTCCTGAAGTGCTCTTGCCGCAGCGTACTCGCTTAGGAGGTAATAAGAGCCGAAAGCAACCAGCGCCGCGAAAAAAAGCAGTGCAAGAACGCTGCTGGCGACATTGCGTTTGAAACACAAACACAGTCGGGCGAGCACTCCTTCATTGGCCGCATTGACGGGACGGAGTTTGACGAAATTCTCCAGGTCAACTGCAACATCGATGGCCCGTAAGTAGCGTTCCCCTGGCTCAGGTTTCATACACTGACTCACAATCGCCTCAAGCCGAGCGGGAACCTTGGGGTCTTTGCAGCGACAGCTCGGTACATCGCGGTACCGAGGCACTCCGTCCTGCGAGACGCCACCGACTTCAACGACTTCTGGGGGCGTCTCTCCGGTGATCAATGCGTACAGTAGAGCCCCGAGGCTGTATACATCGGCCGTGACAGTCGCCGGGACTTTGGAAACAGCACTTTCTGCAGGGGGGCAGATTTCCGGAGCACTATACCCCCGTGTGCCAATACGCCCTTGGGAAAAGAGCGATTCTTGCTTGGTGACAACACCGTTTTCCAATACCTCATTCCCGAATCCTCCAATGACCTTCGCCAGTCCGAAATCAGCGATCAGGCACCGACCGTGTTCGTCAAATAGAATGTTACTTGGTTTGAGATCACGGTGGAGCACTGCATGGTCGTGAGCAAACTGGACGGTGAGTGCCATCTGCCTGATGAGATCGGCAATCTCATCGTAATTACCGTGAAATTCCCCCATTCGACCCTTCAGGGTTCCACCGGTAACCAGTGGCATCACAAGATATGGCACGCCTTGAAAGACGTCAGCATCTCGGATTGGGACGATGTGGGGATGCTCAAGAGTCAGCAAACTACTGATTTCGCGTTGAAACGCCTTGATCGCCTCGCTCGACGTGATCAGGACATCTACTCGCACACTTTTGACGGCCACAGCCAATTCGGCGTCTGCACCGGTATCCTTGACGCCGCGAAAGACAAGTCCCATCCCTCCTTGTCCGATCACTTGCTCCAAGTGGAAGCCGCCGACTGTTTGACCGATCCACGGATGTTGCGGCGCCTCGCGGCTGCCAAGCAGTCCATCCGCGTTTTCGATGCCGTCCCACCACTCGTCGATGAACGCTTCCAGTTCCGGATGCTCTGCGTACAGCCTTGTAAGAATCTCTTCCCGTTCATTCTCTGGCCAGCGATCCAAGTCCGCATAGGGCCACAGAAGGTCCTCCGCACGGTCCTCGCACGCGAAGTAATCATGAAGATGCTCCGCATACTCTGAATGCTGAGCGGCAAACGAGTTTCTCAGGTTCGTAATCGCTTCGGGCGTCGAGGCATCAAGAGAGTTCCGGGCACGGCGATAGGCCCGTACTATTTCATCGACCACTGATTCATTCACGGTTTGCCTTCTTTCTCTTCACCTTCAACGAGATCGCGTAGTCGTTTGCGAGCCCGACTGAGCCGCTGCTTGACCGCAGCGAGACTCACTCCTTCACTATCAGCAATTCCCTTGACCGTGAGCGAGTCGAAGTAATACTGCCGAAGTACCTTGGAATCCTCACCGCCCAGTTGATTCAACTTTACCTCTCCCCACTCTTGATCCCGAACAAGACGAGAGACGGTCGCATCAGCACCTCGAAAGCTTTCCGGAAGATTCATGAAAAGCGTCCGGTGGCGGTTGGCCTTCAATTGGATCTTATTCTGAATCGCAAACACCCAGTTGCGAAACACGGCCATTGTGGTTCCCGGAATCGTTCCCCTTTTTCTCAGAACGACTATGGCGACTTCGTTCGCCAGGCCGGCTGTTTCCTCTTCGTTGAGTGCTCGGGTGAATGTCTTGGCTCGGAATACGCCGCGTATGGCAGGCTCGACGTGCTTCCATAGAGTCTCAAATGCTTCACGATCTCCAGTGGATTTGAAACGCCTGACCAATTCATCCAGGGAACCATCATCGTCGGGCTTTGCGGCTTGTGACATCACAACTCCTATTCACAGAGTGCCCGCGGACCCAAGCTGGGTGACACGGATTCTGGCCAAATCAAAAAAGACACGTAAAATCCAGCATTCCTGGTCGCGCAAACGATTCGGTCACCGCAGTCACTGGAATGGTTCTGCGCCAAAACGCAAGTCAATTACCAGCGATTGAGGATGATTCGTTCAGATTCCCGTCCCAGGGTAGCCTTTCGGGCGACCGATGACACCTGGTCCTGGCAAGTTCCTGGCACAGTTCCGGAACGTTGCCGCCACGTTATCGCTTGGTACCTTTGAAACTCGCCTCGGAAGATGCAATCCCCTTTCACGATCACGTGCCGAGAGGGTTCCGAAGTGCTCTCACGGAAGCTTGTCGGAACGGGCGATTCTCACGCCGTGAAAGACTTCCAGCGATCCCACTGTGAAACCCTGCCGCGATAGGCTTCCGTAACATTTCATGAAGGTGTCAAAGTTCCTCCGCTGAAACCGTTGGAAACCGCTCTGGTAGCGGCACGATCCGGTATCAGAACCTTGCCGGAGCCACTCCGAAACCATGTCAAGACGCCTTGTCGGTACCCTTTCAAATCCCCTTCCCAAGATCATCCGCATGAGAGTAGTGTCGAGCCATCACTCCCCTATTCCCCATGACCAAGTTTCTGACCGTCAAAGAAGCCGCGCAACTCACCGGAAAATCACCATCTTCGATCCGGCGAATCCTGTACCCAATCTTGGAGGACGATCGACACCCGGATCGTCACCACATTGAACCCGATCCAGAGACTGTGAAGACGCTCCGCCTGAAAGGCGAGAACTTCGCATGGCGGGTCTCCGAGGAACTTCTCCGCCGCGAGATTCCGGAGAGTGAGGCGAAGACGACGACAGACAACAAGCCACGATCACAGGGCGGCGGAGAGGCGTCCGATGCCATCGTCGAGATCCTTCGGAAACAGCTCGACATCAAGGATCAGCAGATCGCCGCTCAGAATGAACTCATCAAGAGCATGTCGGAACGATTACGAGAGGGGAACATCCTGATGGGTTCATTGCAGCAGCAACTCGCACCGCCAAAGTCTGCCACACAGACGCCGAAGGATTCCGTCGTCGATGATCATCCGAAGACCCCATCGGAACAGGGGACTGCCGAATACGGACTCCTCAGGCGGATTCTATATCGCAAAATCTTCTGATCGTTCGTGGCTGACACTGCAGCGATCAACGGCGGCGAACAGGCACGCTCAAAGCGATACCGGTTGCCCGGAATCACGCGAGAGGGGATTGCTCAATTATCGCTACTGGAAACGGCGTTCTGGCCGCTGAAGGGGGGAGTGCGGGAACAGCCGACGTTTGAAACAACCTACTCGTTCAAGGCAGGAGACGAGAAACGTCAGGCGGATGTGGCGGTATTTGCTCCGCTCGGGTTGCAGTCGATCGACGAGTACATTCTCTGGGGACTGCTGGGAACGACACTTTCACAGGCAGACCGCAGTTCATCGCTGTTGGCGACGCCGTATTGGATGCTCAAACAACTGGGACTGGGAACCGGCGGGTCGCAGTATGACCAGTTCCGTCAGTCGCTCGAACGATTGGCATTGGTCGCGTACCAGAACACGGCATTCTACAACCCCGTCACGCAGCAGCATGAACGGGTGACCTTGCACTTCTTCTCGTCGTATTTGCCGACGAAGGGGCCGGGAGCAGAGGTGGACACCGAACGCTCGTGGCGAATCGAGTGGTCGCCGCTGTTCTTTCAAATGTGTCAGGCGACGGGCGGGACGCTGCTGTTCGACCTCGATCTTTACCGCCAACTGACGCCGGCAACCCGTCGGTTGTTCTTAAAAATCAAGGATCGCTTCTGGCGATCCAGCCAGGTATTCATGAATGTCGATGATCTCACGATCAACGGCCTGGGATTCTCTCCTGATCGACCGCTCTACAAACGCAAGTTTGATCTGGAAGCCTGCATCGAGGAACTGCTCCGGCTCGGGATCGTCGAACTCGGCAGGGGGCAGGGGAGTGTGAAAGACCTGTTCCTCAAGCGTGGACCCGGCGTCTATGTGGTGCAGCTATTCGAAGGCCGGTACTTCCGACAGCCGCTCGCTGAACGGACCACGACGCAAAAGCAGGCGATCGCCGATGACCCGCTGTACCAGCCACTGCGGGCCATTGGAGTGGATGAGGCGGGGATTCGTCGCGTGTTCCAACAGTGCAGCAGGGGATTGATCCAACGTTGGATTCGGGTCACCGAAGCAGCCATCCACGAGCAGCCAGCGGGGTTCCCCGGCTTCAAAGTTTCACCTGCGGCATTTTTTATTGACGGAGTCCAGAATCAACGAATGCCGCCCGACTGGATCTACACCCATGAGAAGCATCGACAACGCGAACGCTGGGAGGCCGAGCGTCAGAACAATACCAGCGATTTGCAGCGGCTTCGTGAAGAGTATCAGTCGGAACGTTCTGTGGCGTTCAGGGAGTACCTGTCATCAGCGGAGGGGCGACAGTTATCTTCGCAATTTTCCCCGACGTTCCTGGAGTTCTATCGTCAGGTCGATCCTCATAGCCCGCATGAGGCGGCTCGGGAGGCAACGGAGTTAAAAATTGAACGCGAACATTTCGACAACACATACCCCGACTTCAGCGTCTGGGTACTTGACCGAAACCGCACTTCGTAGCCCGCTGTTATGCCTGAACCTATCGGCAATCACCGGATGTTTTTTACCCTGATACCATCGGCAGTTGCCGGATGGAGTATCGGCAGACGCCGGATGTTTTCCGGAAAGGGGACTGTGAATTGTTGGCTTGGGGAAGCCAGCAAGCCTTCGCGGAAGTATCTCCTACAAAGCTTGTTTCAAAACGTATTCTGTTTCAACAAACGGGGGCGGGCCTCAGCCCGCCTGCTGAGAAAAGAAAAGTTGACGTGTCCGACGGACGGCAGGAGCCGTCCTGAAGCTGGACAACTCAGTAGAAAAGAGGTGCCTTATCGCCGACACACTGGCTGGCGGCAGGTCACAATGTTCCGCCGCACGACCGCCGGACGTTCGCCTCCAATGGCGACCAAAAAGAAGCGAGAGGCGATCGGAGATCGACCGGCAACTCGGCTTGGGACAGCCGAAAAGCCCGCCACGCTTGAGGGGCAGAGCGTCGCCGGCTACCGCCGCGACAGGCGGGCTTCCGACGGGCTGGCACTCGTACCTCGTGACCGACGCGCGCGTAACCCCGCCTGTCGCGGCTGACTACCGTCACCCCGCGACGCCTTGCCCGCACGACACAGGCCCTACGGCCTGAGCGACCGCAGAGCGGAACGACACCACGGCAAACAGCCGTGGACGAGTGCGTTTCGACTCATCCACTCGCGGCCGGTGCGTGCGTGCCGGAAGCACGCCGGACGTGCCCCACGTCGTCGTCCATCGACTTGCTATCGCCGTCGCAGTAACCCCACCACCTCTTCCTGCGTCAGCGACTCGGGTTGCTTTCCCTGATACTCGCCGTTGTACATGGCTGGCGACCAGACAAGCCGCACGTCGAACTTACGCTCCGCGAAGAACCACAAGGCCTCCTTCGCGCCCTCCACGCCGGTCGCTTCGCAGTCAAACATCAGGTTCACTCGTTCGACACCCAGTTGCTTCGCGAATCGGGCGATCTTCTCTCCCTGCGTGTCGGTCATCCGATTCGACATGATGCCGAGTGCGGGAACGCCGAGGTTGTCGAGACCGATCACGTCATTGAAGCCTTCCGCAACTATGAGGCCGTGATCGGCAATGAAGTCACGATATCCCGGTTCCTTGAGGCGGCTGGCTTGCTGCCCAAAGAGTTCGACGCCGCGATGGAAACCCTTGGGGAACCGATGTTTGGCTGGCGGCTCTTTGCCGGAGCGTTCAACGGGGGAAAGTTGCTGAAACTCGCGTTCCCTCTGCTCAAATTGCACGTCCCGTCCCACCCAAGCCAGGACTTTGCCATGCTCGGAGAGCACGGGATAGAGAATGTTGCCTCGCAGCGACCAGCCCCGCTTGTCACCGCCGCCGTCGTTAGGCAGATAACCGCTACGCCATTTTAACAGCGACTCAGAAGTAAGGCAGGGATGGCGGCGGACATAGGCTGCGGCGGCAGGGTTCATCGTGGCCACGTCGCGGATAAGTTTCTCGTCGATGTTGTGGAGTTCGCGGACTCGCTCCTTGGTGGCGTCGATCAGCGGTTTATTCACAGGGAGTGGGGGAGTTGCAGTTTCGCCTGCGGCCGCCGGCTGCCTGGAGGCCGGACGGCTCGCGGCGGGCTCGCCGGTTCCGGCCAGGACTTTCTTCACTCGTTGGAATTCATCGCCCTTGAGTTTCCCGCCGGTCGGTTTCGACCCTGTGAGGAATCCGTGCATCAACGCCAGCAGATTGCCCCGGAACTGGCATTCATAAGCATGGCATTGAAAGACCTTCTGCGGATTGTCTGTTTTGACGGCGATTTCCTTTCGGCCGCAGTGATCGCCGGCACAGCCAAACGGACAATCGATCCGCACTTCTGGACCGCTGCCTTTGACATCCAACGCGATACCGCATTTGACGGCCGCTTGTTCGAGAGAGGTCTGGGCCTGTAGAGCATCAACGTCGATATAGCCACCAGGTTTCTGCATGGGCAATCAGGAATTGTTCAGGCTGATGATATCGTGAATCGGCGACATGGCCAAAAACATCATTCTCAGCCCCCGAGACGTATCGCTTCTGAAGTTATTGGATGCGACTCCATTGACGGCAAACCAGCTTCGCAAGGTGAGCGTGACATTCGATGGAGAGCCGTTCCGTGATGAACGCCGGGTGCGAGAGCGAATGCAGGCACTCGGTGAAGCTGGATTGATACGAAGCTGGTCGACTGGGATTCCCGGCGGCGGGCAGATGGCCTATTACCGCCTGACCCTGAACGGCCATCAAGCTGCTTTTCCGAACGCCGTCGATGCTCCATCCAGAACGAATCTGCAGGAGATTGCTCCTTCACGCGTGAAACACGCAATGGCCACCGCAGACGTCGTGGTGCAGACGCTGGTGGCCTGTCACGAGAGGGGAGTGACGGTGAACCGAATTCTCGGCGACGGCCAACTGACGCTGGAGGTCGGGGAGCATCGACAGCAGCCGGACTTCCACGTGCAACTGGGATACTCAGGACAGACGTTCAATCTGATCTTCGAGATTGACAACGCCACCGAGCCGCTCGACTCCCAGCGAGAGCAGAGCATCCGCACAAAGATCAGTGGCTACGAGACGTATCAGGATTGGGTTCTGCGGCTGTGGCGAGAGTCTGGCGAGCAGGGAGAACGCCCCGGATTCCGTGTGGTGTTCCTGACGACCGGGATCGAACGTGCCCATCACATACTGTCCCTGGCGATGCAATTGGCGAGGAATCCCAGACGGCTGCTCGTGTATGCATCGACTCAAGACATCTTCCTTGGACATCCTCTGATCGTGACGGAACCGATTTTCAACGATCATCATGGTTCCTGGCAGGCTCTTGTTGATCCCCAGCCGACGTCGAGATTCCAACGCGAGCCCGTGCGTTTATCGCAGCCAGTCGCGCAGGTGAAGGCATTTTGATAGTCTCGCTTTGCTGGTCGTTCCTCCGCAGTGCTCGGCTCGGCTATCAACCCGTGCCCCTCCCTTCGCCCCCACGCAGCGAGGAAAGGAGTCTCCGGACCTGAAGCGAGTCAGCCCGCCTCGGGAGACCCACGCACATCGAACGAGGCGGCTTTTCCGTGACGCCGTACAGGACAACGAATTGCCGTCAGCCAACAGCGAAAAAAACTGTAGTGCAAGATACTCTGCGACCATGCGTTTTCAGGTACTGACGCCGCCTGACTGTGATCGTGGACCCAAGTTCATGGAGAAAGCACTGGCGGCCATCCACCAGGGGCGAGCACGCTATCCGGTGGTCTTCAGTTTCGGCACCGCAGTCTCACAAGTCGGTTTGTTCATCGACTGTCATCCTGTGGACCGGGAATCGGTTCTTGAACCGCTGGTCGCCAGCTATCCGCAGGTGACAGTGGCATCGGTCGAGGTACAGGGAGTCAACCCGGACTGGATGCCTTGGTCCTGCGACGCGGAATTACAGCCCGAGTTGTTTCCGCTGCTCCGCTTCGCCCAATTTGAAGATGGGCTCACTCGTAGTCTCGCCGACCCCGTCAGCGGACTGTTGCGGGCCGTGCTTCCGGAACCAGACGTGGAATGCCGGATAGAAATCCAGTTTCACCCGGCCGGCCGACGGCGAGTGCATGAAGCCCGGAAAGCTGTGAAACTCCTTGATCGAGAGTTCTTCCAGCGACATAGCCGTCTGGCAGCGTACTTTGCGAAATGGCGAACTCGCTCGCGTCGCTGGTATGTAGCGTGGCTGCTCGGCCTGATCGCGTCGACCACGGAGCAATCTGCCAAATCGGCCATTGATACATCCACGAGCCGGTCGCATGAACGGGAGATCGATCTGCAGGCAGCCGCCGACAAGGTCGGAGGCCACCTTTTCGAGACACGCATCCGGTTGGTTGTATGCGGCGCGAAGCAGAAACGCCGCGTGTGTTTCGATCGCCTGCGCAGGATGTCCGGGGCATTGGGAGCGTTCACGCGCTCGCGGCTGGCGACCTTCCACGTCTCCAGGCCCCGTCGCCGGAATCGCCCCCGAACCCCGACGTTCCTGCTGTCGCACGAGGAACTGGCGACGTTGTGGCATCCGCCGACCGAAGCGACGCAGGCAGAGCGGATGCAATCCAGCGAATTTCGCGAGCTGGAAGCTCCGATTGCAGTCTACTCAGAAGAAGAGGGGAGTGTGATTCTGGGAAGAACTCGGTTTCGGGATGACCAGCGGCTAGTGGGACTGTCACCGGAAGATCGCAGACGGCATTTGTATCTGGTGGGGAAGACCGGCATGGGAAAAACGACGCTGCTGCAGAACATGCTCGTCACCGACATGCAGACCGGAAGGGGACTCTGCCTGATCGATCCCCACGGCGATCTCGCCGATGCGATTGTGGCACTTGTTCCGAGCCAGCGGACCAACGAGGTTATTCTGTTCGATGCCGCCAGTCGGGATGATGTCATCGGATTCAATCCACTGGCGTGCAGCGATCCTTCCCGCATCGATCAAGTGACTTCGGGTGTCGTTAGTGCCTTGAAAAAGCTCTACGACTCCTGGGGACCACGACTGGAAGACACGTTGAGGAACGCAGTATTCGCCATCGTCGAACGGGAGGGCAATCTGCTCTCAGTGATGCAGCTTCTGGGCGAGAAAGCGTATCGCGAGCAAGTTGTGCCTCTCATTCGAGATCCGGTAGTGCGGTCATTCTGGCTGCATGAATTCGCCTCGTGGAGTGACAACTACAGAACGGAAGCCGTAGCAGCCATCCAGAACAAGCTCCGGCCCTTTCTGGTCAACACGACGATCCGTGAAATCATCACCCATCCGAAACCGGCTCTCGACTTGCGGCGCATTATGGACCTGGGACAAGTGCTGATCGTGAACCTGTCGAAGGGAAGACTGGGCGAAGACAATTCGACACTATTGGGTGCCCTGCTCGTCACCAGTATCCAGCAGGCCGCGATGACTCGTGCCGATATCTCGGAGGTCGATCGGCGGGATTTCAGCCTGTACGTGGATGAATTCCAGAATTTCACGACCGGCAGTTTCGCTTCCGTCTTGAGTGAAGCGCGAAAGTACCGGCTGTCGCTCGTTGTCGCCCATCAGTATCTGGCGCAACTGAGCCAGGAGACGTCCGACGCGGTTTTCGGCAACGTCGGCTCAATCGTGGCATTCCAGGTGGGAAGTGACGATGCCGTGCGTCTCGCCGACCAACTCGGCAAATACCCCGGCCAGATCACGCCCGAGAACCTGACAGGGCTTCCCAGATACAACGCCTATGTCCGGCTGCTCATTGACGGCATGCCCTCGAAACCGTTCTCGATGGAAACCCTCCCGCCATCGAAAGCTTTGTCTTCCGAACGGTCGGAGATTGTCCGGCGGGTCTCGCAGAGGCGATTTGCAGGGACCAGGCGCGACGTTGCTGTTTCCGTTTGATCGAACCCAGCCAGGCGTGGCATGTTGCTCGCCACATGGCCAAACGTGCCTCCGTATCGGCTCCCAACGAAGAGACTGAGAATCCCGTTGCTGACTCAGTCGACCGACTGACGGCAGAAGTCCGCGTGTTGCGGGACGTTCTCGATGAGATCCGCGAAGACTTTTCGTGGGTGACTCGGAATGGTTTGCCCGTGCAGCCGGTGATTCATACGCGGGTCAAGCGGATGGCTCTCGACCCCTGCGCCGACGATTGGGGTGAGCGGCTG
>WGMU01000132.1 GCA_016124895.1 bacterium | reverse complement strand
TCCACGACGAGCAGCGAAAGCGGTTTTGCGTCATTCATGAAAATGCCCTTGTTCTAAAGGTTGTGCTGCGGTCCGTCGTCTGGATCAACACCAGCGTGACGGCTGTCCGGTTCCCGTCCCCAGCAGGAAACCCCGCTCAGTCAGCTCTGCCCCTTTCCTGACTCACCGTGTTCTGGGGACGGAAGAGTCAGCCGGAAGGTAGCTCCGTGCCCCGGTTCACTCTCGACTTCAAGACGTCCGTGATTCAGTTCGGCATATCGCCGCGACACTGCCAGCCCCAGCCCGATGCCTTTGGCTTTGCGTGAGAACAGCGGCTCGAAGATCTTATCGAGCACCGTCGGGTCAATTCCTGGACCGGTATCTTCGACCTGCACGACCACGCCGTCCCCAGCGCGGGATGCGGAGACTGCCACTCGACCACCCGACGGCATCGCTTCAATCGCGTTCCGCAGCAGGTTTCCGATGATCAGCACAACGTGCCCGCGATCAGCCCGGCACCTGAGCCCCTGTTCCACAGTCTCACGGTCAAGCTCAATGGACTCCGAAACTTCCAGAGTCCCCAGCGCCTCGGTTACAGCGTCAGCGATCGAGAAGTTCGTTTCCTCAAGTTTCGGTTCGCGCACATAGTCGAGTAGTTCGCAGGCCAGGCGGTTGCAGGTGCCGAGCGCCCGTTCGAGTTCATCGAAGGCGTCGCGCGCGTCCTCGGTGAGTTCCTGCTGAGTCAGTCGCAGGAAGTAGACCGCGTTGCGAATAATTCCCAGGGGATTGCGAAGTTCGTGCGCCACGCCGCCAGCCAGTTCGCCGATCGTCGCCAGTCGGCGGATGCGTTCCTGCCGGGCCAGATACTCGGCCTGGTAAGCGTCCTCAATAATCGCCAGATCCAGATCGAGCAACCGGCCCAGAGACTCGACTGTCAGCGTCAGTTCTTCCGAGCCCAGGCCGGAGTGCTCGCTCAGAATGCGTACCAGGCCGGTCCGCAGACGCGACAGCGCCGAATTTGTGTAGACCTGAGGCAGCCCGATCTCGACGTGTCGCCAGCCGATCTTCCATCGCCGCCACACATAGTCGCGGTCGCACTCAGCGGCCAGCAGTTCCTCGACCCACCGGCGCAGTGTCTGCTTGAGCCGTGCAATCTGCGCCTCGCCTCCGATGATCACTTTCAGCGTTTGCGGATGCCTCTGGATTTCCGCGTAGAAATCCTCGATCAGCGGGCCGAGGTGAGGAGCCACCACCGGGGCAACGGAACGCACGCGCCGGGCGTCGTCTTCGGTCCAGCCGACGTACCGCTGGAGATCCTGATACAACTCGTGAAACTGATCGGCTTTCATAGACACTGAGGGGGGGGGGGAACTCGTTCAGAACCGGCTGCGACATAAGCGACAGATGGTATCAGACGGCGAAGTCAGCCAGCCATTCAAAGCGTGAAAACCTGACTGCCGTCAGAAACGTAGTGCCTTTCACTACAGGCACGTCGCAAATCAGCGACAGCATCAATCACACCTACCAAACCCGACCTTTGTCGGGTCGGAAGTCAGGCAGCGATCCGGGTATCAAGGGCGCTGTCTGTCACGACCGGCATCCACAACGGGCCAGCCATGTCTGCTTCACTTCCCTCCGTCCTGATTGTCGACGACAACCAGGATTTCTGTGCAAGCCTCTTCGACTGCTTTGAAGAAAACGGTTTCGACTGCACCGCTGCTGTCGACCCACTGACGGCGCTGCATCTGGCCAGACAGAAGCCAGTCTACGACATCGCACTCGTCGACCTGAACATGCCCGGCATGGATGGCCTGACGCTGTTCCGTGAGATGCAGAGTGCCGTGCCGCGCATGCAGGGCATTCTTGTGACTGCGTTTGCGGGTAACGAGACCGGCCACTCAGCCCGTGACGCAGGTTTTCAGCACGTCATCCAGAAGCCCGTTGGCTTTCCGGATCTGCTGGACCTGGTGAGAGAGACGGCTCAGCCTCGACGAGACACTCAGTGACGTCACGGTGATACGCTTTCGCACCGTCTAACTGAATTCGACCGTGCTGGCCTGGTGTGACCGTCTTTCTGGTGTGGCCATCTCTCTGGTGGTTTCCTCGGGACTCCCCTCAGCGTGTGGAGACAGCGGCACATCCGTTGCTCAAATCCGGTCTCTGCGACAAACGGCGATCAGTCTGCTGAGACAACGGAGTGCTGCATGATGGACGACCTGTGGAAAACGCCTCTTGAGAGTATGAGTCCCTTCTCGGTTGTGACCTCAGACGCGGGAATGGCCACGAATTCGGACAGCAGGCGCCGCGGCCTGTGGTTCGCCGTGTATCTGGTGCTCGTGCTGTGCGTCTCTGCTCGCGGAGCAGGCGGACAGCCTGAGACAGTCGTCGCGGGAACGGCTTCCGGCGAACATGACAGGCCACCCATCCATCAGGTCACGATCGAAGTCTTCATCCGTCCCGATTCTGAACTGTGTGACCGCGCCGTCAAACTGCTTTCCACTCTTGAAACCGGGCAGCGTGGGCTGCGTGTCGCGGTGCGGGACGTCGTCAATGACCTGACCGCCCGGGAACGCTTCTGGAAGCTCACGCGGCACTACCAGATCGAGAAGCCGGGTCTGCCTGCATTTCTCGTCTTGAACCGGTTCACTGTCGGGTTTCGCGATGAGAATCAAGTTCGGCAGACGATTCACGAACTGCTGACACTGCACGCGTTCGTGCGCGACGGCTGCCCGCACTGTCGAGATGCGAAGGCGTTTCTTGCCGGACTGCAACAGCGCTGGCCTGCGCTTTACGTGGCACTGCACGAAGTCACGCGAGATCAGCAGGCACTCGACCGAATGTATGCGCTGGCGGAACAGCACCATGTTGCCGCTACGTCGCTGCCGTGTCTGTATGTCTGCGGCCGCTTTCTGGTCGGTTACCGGGATGACGCCACCACCGGGCGCGAGATTGAACGATTGCTGGAGGAATCTCAGCCGCCGCGCGATCTGACGCCGAAACCTGCAGAAGTCAAGCCGAAGCCTCCGGCACCTGCGCCGAAACTCGACGAACCGATGGGCCAGCGAGATCTGCGGCTGCCTCGGTGGTTCGATGCTCCTCCGCCGACGCGCGCCGTGGCGATGATCTCAAAGCAGTCTCATCCACGACAGTCGTCGCTTGCGCCGTCATGGATTGGTCAACGGTTCTGTCTCTCACCTTTGCCCGCTACTCTCGTCATGCGCGCAGCCGTGACGCTGCCGGGCGGAATCGTCGGCGAGCTGTCCGAACCACCGCCGGACGCCGCGTCAGCGCCGCCTGCTGCCGACGTGCCGCAGGAGCATTCTCTGGAGCAGGCGACTCCGGTGGAATCAGTCCCGGCAGAAGCCATCTCCTCGGATCAGCCGGCTGATGAACTGGCAGTTCCTGACGAGGTGGCGATTCCTGGAGAAGTAACTGGCCTGATCGAAGGGGTGCCCGCCCTACAAACACCGGAAGGCATCGACCTGCCGCTGTTCGGTCATCTGCGGGTCAGCGACGTGGGCCTGCCTGCGTTCACGTTCATTATTGGACTCGTCGACGGCTTTAATCCCTGCGCGATGTGGGTGCTGATCTTCCTGCTGTCGATCCTGGTCAACCTGCGCGACCGACGGAAGATCGTCGCCATTGCCGGCACATTTGTGCTCATCAGCGGGCTGGCGTACTTCGCGTTCATGGCGGCCTGGCTGAACGTCTTCGTGCTGATTGGATTCGCCCGCCCTGTGCAGATCGCGCTCGGCCTGCTGGCCACGTTCATCGGGGCTGTCAACGTGAAGGACTTTTTCGCGTTCCAGCAAGGTGTCTCGCTGTCGATTCCCGAGTCCGCCAAACCGGGCATTTACGCCCGCGTGCGCGAAATCACACGCACGAAATACCTGACCGCAGCTCTGTTCGGTGCGGCGACGCTGGCCATCTTCGTCAACGTGATCGAGCTGCTGTGTACGGCAGGGTTGCCCGCGATGTACACGCAAATCCTCACGTTACACGAGCTGCCGGTGTGGCAGAACTATGCGTATCTGGGCCTCTACATCGTCGCTTACATGTTCGACGATACGATCATGCTGGTCATCGCCGTGGCGACGCTCTCACACCGCAAACTGCAGGAACGTGAAGGCCGCTGGCTGAAGCTGTTGAGCGGCATCGTGATCCTTGCTCTGGGGATTGTGATGATTGTTCGCCCCGACTGGCTGAGCTGACAACGCGAGGATGTCTGCTTCTGCAGTCCTCGCCCGCGTTCCTGCCTGCACGTCTCAGTGAGCGGACTGGCACAGAGAATGAGAATGGCGCGAGATTCGTGCGCTCGAACGCGATCAGCGATCGAGATATCAGGAACGCGTGACAGTCAGGTGGCGAATCCCGCTACGGGACACTGCCTGTTGTGAGAGGCCGGATCAGAACAGGCGATCTTCCGACGAGCAGTATTTGAGGGTGGGACAAACGCCAGACTTGCTGCTGGCATCTGCGCTGGCGTAACGGCATTTCTCACGTCACGCCGTCAGCCGGGCCTCGTTAGCGGACGTGGGGGCTGAAAATCGGCGGCCCGCAACGTACCTGGTCGACTGGCACGAACGTCGGGCAGTGTCGCTGCCCTCGGCATGGCTTGTGCTTCGTGTTGAACTCGAAACGCCTCGGACTTCCGCGACACTCGATGGGAGGGGCGGGGATACCGGGCAGAAACAGACGCGGAGACAGACCATGTCAAACATCCATCGACAGCTTGAGCAGCTTCTTGCCGGCGCTGAACTCAAGGGCGGCGTGGCGGAAGTGCAGAATGGCCACCTCGAAGTGAGACAGATTCACGGCACAGTGGGAGTTCTGAAACCCATTCCGGAATCAAACAACTGGCTGCTGGGTCTGGAAGTCCAACACGGAACGACCGAAGAAGGCCTTCTGATCACATGCGAGCTGACTGCCAGCGATCAGTGGCCGGCGGTGCATGGAACTGTCGACGTTGAAGGCATCGGAAAATGTACATTCTGTGCCACAATCCGCGGAAACTCGATCGCGGGAGTCTGGAACTGCGGCCCACGGAGCGGTCAGTTGTTTGCCACGATTTGTGCTCCACCCTCAGCTTTGCGCCGACAGTACACGATCGAACGAGCCAGCGAGTGCATGCACGACTGGTGGACCGGTAACGGCTGGTCGGACGACTTTCGAAACGCACGCTGGTACACGATGGAACCCGATGCCGGAGCGGAAACCGACGACGAAGGAGCCTATGCCGTGCATTATGCGAGCGGACGCTACGAAGGCGATTAAAGCATCGGGGAACTGCGGGGGCAGGCCAGCCGGGCAGGGAAGTTCCCAGCCTCCTGGTCCTCGCCGCGCAGAAAAAATGCCGACCCCCCGGTCGGCCATAAAGCACTCCACCCCGCGAGCGTGCGGATCGTAGTTCCCCGATGGCAGGATGCCGCGCCCCCAAGCGTCGAGCCCCGAATCAGCGAAATCCGCCCCCGATCACGGGGTGGCCTTCCCATACACGGTTCACACTCACTTGCGCGATTCCTCCTTTGCTGAACACTCCCACCTGCCGAGTTGGTTTGCGAGGCGACTCGGCCATCCCGGACATCCTGTCCACCGCTCTCGATCCTTCACTTCTACTACGACTGAAAGTGATTCTGGTTCGCGCGATTTCCTTCCCTGTGCAGAGACTGCTGGAGTGCAGGAGGTGCGAGTTGGGAACCAGGTCACGAACCGAATCTCAGGCCGAGTGCTCAGGATACCGCGCTGCACGTTCAGGAGGTTGCTGCCGGTCGTTTCGCATTGCTCGACGGTCATGTCTGACTGGGAGGACCTGAGCGAGTCTCCTTCGAGAATTCCGGATCGAACGAAGTTTGTGCCACACAACCGGCACGCGATTCTCACTGGCAGGCTGCAGAGTGAGAGGTCAGCCAGCAGAGTTGAGGAGCTGGTCACATGAAAACGTCGACGATCGCAGCAGCGCTGAACTTTGCAATTCCCGGAAGCGGACTCTGGTATCTCGGTCATCGCGTCGTGGGCGTTCTCAATCTGCTCGTCGCCACGCTGATCGTCGTGCTTCTGGCCGGAGTTCCTTCTGTCGAGGAAGAGGTTCACTACGTGATCCTCGCGGTGGCGGCAGGCTCCGCAGGTCTGGCGCATGCCGTTGGAAGTCGCTCCTTGAAAGCATCGAATCCCTCCAGGGACGTTCTCGCGTGCTCAAGGCCAGCGCCGCAGGAACCGTCGCTCCGGCCACCACTCGATAGTATCGATGAAGCCTCGCGGGAATCATTCCCCGCCAGCGACCCACCGTGCCGGACACCGGTGACAAGGCCGTGAGTGAACTGGCAAGGTGCAGGACTTCCAGCAGTTGCAGATCGGTCGAGAAATCGTCGGGCGTCTGGGCGGGTTCTTTGCGTTTCAGTCTTTCTCATCTTCGATCGGCCCAACGAGTTCTTCCAGCACATCTTCCAGTGTCACGATTCCGATCGTCGATTCTGCTGTGCCGACAACGCCCAGATGAATGTGCTCGTCGCGAAACACCACCAGCATGTCATCGGACCGCTGAGTAGCCGTAAACCTGAGGACCGGTCGAGTGATCGAAGTCACCGGATCGTCATCTCGACCGCTCAGAATGGCTTCGAGAATATCCCTGCCTGTGACGAAGCCATGAATGTGATCCAGCGAGTCACGATAGACAGGGTATCGCGAGAATCCGGCATGGCGAACCTGCTCGGCGGCTTCTCGCACCGTGTCGTCTGCAGCGATTCCGACGACGTCTTCCCGCGGCGTCATAATGTCACGGGCGATGCTGTCGTTGAGTCGGAACGCCTTGTAGATCATGAGAATCTCGTCGCCTTCGATATGGCCGGCGCGACGCCCCATCATGGCCAGCGCTCGGACCTGCCGCTCGGTGCCGATGGGACGTGAACTTCGAGTAAAGCACCCGGAAAGCCAGGCCAGTCCGCTGACCAGCGGATAGATCGCCAGCTCAATAGCCCGCAGTGGACCTGCCGACAATCGACCGACCAGCGGCGCGTGATGAGCCCCGATCGCCTTCGGCAGAATCTCTGAGAAGACGATCGTGCTGATCGCCAGGACGGCTGTCAGGAGCACCAGCGACTGCCGGCCGAAACGATTCACCGCCTGTTGACTGACGAGAATTGGCCCCAGCACATTGATCGTGTTGGTGAGTATGACGATCACGACGACCGTTCTCGCCAGATGCTGTTTCAAGTCTCGCAGAATCCTCGCTCCTGCGCGGCGATTGTGAATCAGCTCTTCGATTTCCGGCCGACTGACGCTGAGTACTGCGGCGTCAATGGCTGCCATCAGCCCTGACAGAAACAGGAAGATAAGAGTGTACAAGGCGAGTGCTGTCATTCTGAAGCTCGCTTAACGGTCATGATGTTTCAGCACCGGCCGTCAATCCAGCGTCGTCGTCTGACGCGTTTGACGGCATGTCCCGAGCCAGGAGCCCGAGTTTCTGCAGAGCAGCGTGCATGCGTGACTTGAGTGTGCCAACCGGAATTCCCAGAACGTCTGCCGCCTCGGCATACTTCAGCCCCTGGTAGAAGACCAGCAGTACGACCAGACGCAGATGTTCGGGAAGTTCATTCACGGCATGGCGCGCCCACTCCTGCTGCTCGTCGTCGATGGCAATTTCAGCCGGTGTGAGACTGGAGTCGGTCACCAGTTGCGTGGGACTGCTTTCGATACGCCCGGCAGCGTTCGACTGATCCAGACGGAAGGCACGCTCACGCCGGGACTTCCTCAGCGCGTCAATGGCCGCATGAGTCGCGATGCTGTACAGCCAGGGGCGAAAGTCTCGGTCGGAATCGTACTGATCCGCCTTCTCGTATACCCGCAGAAACGTTGCCTGCAGCAGGTCGTCGGCCAGAGCAGCGTTATGCACATAGTGGCGCAGAAAACGCCACAGTTCTCCTTTGTAACGCCGAGCCAGTTCATCAAACGCAGCGCGGTCACTCTGATCGCGGAACCGCAGAAACAGGTTTCTGCCGTCGGCATCCGGCTGAGCGGGCGGATGTCCTGAATTCGGTTCTGAAGGGTCGCTGTTCATGCTGCTTTCGGACTCGGACGGGCAACGGATCAATCTGTTGCAGGTGTTCGAGCAGATCATGCGCCGAAATCATCGTGGTCATCACAAGTGCTTCGTCGTAGCGGTCTGAGTGACAGCCCTGTACAGCCTGCCTGGCTGCCAAGGAATCGAGCGAGAATCTCTCTCGGCTGCAATTGGAGGACTCGCTGATTTCGGTAACTTTCCAATTGGGCTGCTGACGACAGGCAGCTTTGCAGAGCAGGAGGCAGATTCACTGCAAGGGCACGACGTTCCAATTAAAAGGCCACGAGAGCCTCTGGTCCGCGCAAGATGCGGTCCAGAGGCTTTTTCCTGCAGCTTCATTTCCGTTGACACGCCTCTGGAGTCCCACAGGAAACCCGCATGACAACACTGCCTTTATCAGCCGAGCGTGCTCTCAGAAAGCGCCATCAACGCCGAACCGTCTCACTGCCCGTCCATGTCCGCGAATTGCCACCGGGCAGCACTCCCGGTTCCGACCGCAGGTTGCGGGAAGAGATTCAGCATTCCCTGAACGCTACCGGGTATCTGGCGCTTCGTCACGTGACGGTCCATGTCTCCGCTGGCCGCGCCCAGCTGACCGGAAAAGTCTCCAGCTACTACCTCAAGCAGGTGGCAACGACCGCCGCTTTTGCGATCAGAGGGGTCACAACGCTCCGAAACGAACTGCACGTGTCAGTCACTCATGGCGGGCATACCTCCGGGCAGACTGCATCAGAGACAGTCCAAAGTCAGATTTGAACCGGATGCTTTTCGCCGACGCATTACGGGCCACTTTCCGGCAGCTTGACGAAATCTCGCACGGGCTCGATCAGTAAGACTGGCAGGTCTCGAAATATGCTGGCTGGTTCGCAAAACGTATGACATCGCGCGCTGCGGTTCAGTCACGCTGTGTTTCTTCTCGCCTTTGCGTCAGACACGGTGATCCAGTCCTTCAGGCAGTAATGGGTCAGAACTGCTTGCGGACGCTTTCGATTTTCCCTTCCTGCAGGATCGGCAGGTAACGGTTTGGAATCGCCAGCAGAAAGCATGCGACGGACGTTCCGAACAGCAGGCTCGGGCGACCGCCGGTCACGTACCGCGGATCCCGCCAGGCACCGTCTTCGGAGACGTCGCTCGGTTTGCGAATCTGCGATGTGACCAGATTGTCACGCAGCAGCGGGTAGCACTCTTTCCACCACTGCCCGCCGACCTGGTAGAGCGCCTGTCCAACGTAGTACAGCGTGTACGCGTCGAAGGCGACTCGACCGTCGCCCGCTCGCGACGGCTTCAGCTCTTTGACAGCCTGAGCGATGACGTCCATGTTTTTCGGAATCCGCCAGTCGTCGTACTGGCCGAACTCCTGCAGGCAGACGACGCCAGCCGCGGCCATCGCCGTTGTCCCGTTGTGGCCGTCGTAAGTGAACTGTCCGGGACCTTCCTGAATCCGCGGGTCGTCGAGGTTTCTCGCCCCGTTGGCGGCCCGGTACTTCTGCCGGACGCTCTGAATCGCGAGCTGAATCACGTCGCTGCGCACTTCGAGCCCGCTGTCAACGGCACTCCGCAGCGCCTTGGCCTGCATGACGACGAGGCTCAGGTCGTGCCCGTAACTCTGCCGCCGGGCTCGGTAATCCCAGCCGCCATCGCGTGCCTGCGTATTGGCGATCAGCTTGAGCGACTGTTCGAGGACCCTCGAAATGCGCCGGTCATCGGTCATCCCATGAGCCTGCCCGAGCACGAACGTTGCCAGGCCGTGGTTGTACATGTCGCGTTGCGGGTCGGCGATGTTCAGCAGACCGGACGCCTGAGCATTCCGCAGCACGTAATCGAGCGCGCGTTCAACGACGGCGCCAAACCGGCCGCGTCCTGGCAGATGCCCGTTGGCCAGAAACGCGAGCACGCCCAGCCCGACGAGCCCCAGGTCATTCGATTCCCAGTTCCCCTGCGGCCCCTGATTCCGAGCCAGCCACTCAACCCCTCGCCGCAACGCCAGCTCACTGCTGGGCGTGACCTCCCAGTCGTTGTCCGGAGCGGCGACGAGTGCGGCCTCGCGCCCGCCGGAAACGGCACAGACCGGCAGAGCAGCCAGGGTTTGCAGCAGCAGTTCGCGGCGGGTGAGCATTGAGGATTCCGGACAGCAGTTCGGAGGCAGGGCAGGTAGCAGAACGAGTAGGAAAGCAGCCAGTTGTCGGCAGGTCAATCGTCGTGGCCTTGATCCCGGTTAACTGGCCACTCGACACAGATCAGACGAACCGCGAATCTTCGCCCGGATGAACCAGCCTGCCTTAAGACCTGGTATGTCGTGGCACAGGCAGCCTGCCGGTCAAAGTCTCCAGGAGAAGACCGCGTCCCAATGCCAGGCAGGATGCCTGTCCCATTTCAGTTGCAACCCGTTGCTTGAACCGTCCGGACCTCACATGCTGCTGTTCTGGTGCGAAACCGATTATCTGATCGTCCTGGCTGTCTGGTTGGTGGTGCTGATTGTCGCGCTGCGGGGTCTACTGTTGTGGCGGCGGAGACTGAGAATATGCAGCACGGCGAAAGATGGCGACGGTGCGGCCGCAGGAGGCTGGAAGCTCAAGCTGGCGTTCAGTCTCTGGTCGCTGCTGGCTCTGCTGACATCGCTGGAACTGGGGTTTGCCGCGTTCGTCGACACGACGGATGCGTTTAACGCAACCAACGTCTGCCATCGCTGGTTTCGCCGGCACGTCGATCCGTATCGCAACAACGCCGACTTCCGCGATCGCCGCAATCTGACGATCAGGAAGCCGCCGGGTGTTAAGCAGATCTTCTTCTTCGGCGACAGCTTCACGATCGCTCAGGGGATCAATCGGCTGGAAGACCGGTTCACCGATCGTGTCGAAGCGGACCTGAACCGGCTTCGTCCGGCCGACAGCCCGCAGATCGAAGTTTTCAATCTCGGCGAGTTCGGCTGGGAAGTCTCGACGATCGAGTCGACGATCCAGGCGGCGCTGCAGGAAGGTTACCAGCCGGACGTGCTCGTCTACGTTTACATGCTTAACGATATCGAGGGTTACGATCCGCGCACGGAAATCGCGATCCGGGGCATTCAGCAGATCCGGCCCCGGTTCTGGCTGTGGTCGCGGACGTACTTCTTCAACTGGCTGCACTTCTGCTGGCAGCAGTACAACGCCGGGCGGACAGTCGACTATTTCCCGCACCTGGCCGACTCATACGACTCGCCCGTCTGGCTGAATGTCCGGGCGGCGCTGCAGCGGATTCGAGACCGCTGTGACGAGCACGGTGTCGAATTCCGCATGGTCTTCTTCCCGTTCCTGCACAACCTGGGGCCGAAGTACCCGTTCAAGCACGCTCATCAGAAGCTGGCGGAATTCTGCAATGACGCTGAAGTAAAGTATCTCGATCTGGAGCCCGTGCTGACGTCTCATCGCGACGAGGACCTGATGGTCAACCGCTTCGACAATCACCCCAACGAGCGCTGCCATGCGCTCGTCGCCGACGCGATCGTTGAGCGGTTGCTGAATGACCAGATCACAGAGACGCCGTTTGAAAAGCCGCAGTGACCAGTAACCGATGCCTGCGTCTGCCTCTAATCGTTAACTGCCAATCGCTAACTGCTGATGCCGAGTCCTTCTGACGATCTGCCGATTAATGCCGTGCTGCCGGAGTTGCTGGACGCCTTGCGAACGAGTGACAGTGCCGTTCTGCGGGCTCCGACAGGGGCGGGCAAGACGACGCGTGTCCCGCCGGCGTTGCTGGATGCCGGGTTGTGTGGTGACGGAGCGGTCATCGTGGTGCAGCCGCGGCGGCTGGCGGCTCGGGCTGCGGCGCGGCGAATTGCGGATGAGCGGGACTGCTTTCTCGGCCAGGAAGTCGGGTACGTCGTGCGGTTTGATCGGCGCGTCGGTCGCGACACTCGACTGATCGTGATGACGGAGGGCGTGCTGCTGCGGCGACTGCAGTCTGACCCGTTTCTCGAAGGCGTGGTGGCGGTTGTCTTTGACGAGTTTCACGAGCGGAATCTCAACAGTGATCTGGCTCTGGCGATGGCCCGACGCGTTCAGCAGACGGTGCGGCCTGAGCTGAAGATCGTAGTGATGTCGGCAACGCTCGACCCACAGCCGGTGGCCGAGTACCTCGGTGGTTGTCCGGCGGTTGCGAGCGAAGGACGGCTGTATCCGGTTGATATTGAATACCTGCGCCGCCGCGATCCGCGCGAACTTCCTGAACTGATTGCCGAAGGTTTGAGCCGCGTGCTGCCGCGGACGGATGGCGACGTGCTGGTGTTTCTGCCCGGCGTTGGCGAGATCAAACGTACCACGCGGCGAATTGAATCGCTCGCCCGCGAGTTTCACGTTGTCGTCCGCGAACTGTTCGGCGACCTGCCTCCCGAGCAGCAGGACGCAGCTTTGTGGCCCGGTCCGCAGCGGAAAATCGTGCTTTCAACCAATGTTGCCGAAACGTCGATCACAATCGAAGGTGTGACCGTCGTCGTCGATTCTGGACTCGCTCGAACGATGCGATTCGATCCGGCCGTCGGGCTCGATCGTCTGGAACTCGGTCCGATTTCCAAAGCGTCGGCCGATCAGCGGACCGGGCGAGCGGGACGTGTCAGGCCGGGCTTCTGTCTGCGGCTGTGGGACGAAGCCTCGAACAGGATTCGTCCGGACGCAGAAACGCCCGAGATTCGCCGCGTTGATCTGTCGGGGCCGGTGCTGCAGTTGCTGGCCTGGGGCGAAAGCGACGTGCGGGCCTTTCCGTGGTTTGAAGCGCCGGACGAAACCGCGTTCGAGCAGGCGGAAGCGCTGCTGCGGCGACTGGGAGCGGTCGACGAATCCGGCGTGACCGACCTCGGCCGTAAGCTCGTCCGACTGCCGGTGCAGCCTCGGATCGGACGATTGCTGATCGAAGGGCAGCGGCTGGACTGCGTTGAGGCTGCGGCTCTGACGGCTGCGATGTTGACGGAGCGCGATCCCTTTTTGAGAACGGCTGCCAGTGGAGTGGTCGGTGGTCGCGCTGCGCCGAGCGGAGGGGGTTCGTTCGGCCGCACGTCAAAGTCGTTCGGCAAGGGGCCGCCGCGTGGGAAGAAAGCTCGACGTCGACATGCCGGGATGAGCGGTCGGGGGTCTGGGGCGTCGGCGGAAGGTCGTGATCGAAGCGGCTCGTCGGAATCCGACATCGTCGAACGCGTGCGCGCACTGCAGCAGTTTAAGCAAACCGGAACGACGCAGTTCCCATTCGGCGAGATCAACGTCAGCGTTGCCCGGTTCATGCAGCGAACTCAGCAGCAACTGGTGCGTGAACTGCGCGAGTCTCTTGTCGGCAGCGGCGACGATCCGGGCCGGGATGCCGACGCGGCCGCAGCGCAATCTGGAGGCGACATCTGGGATGCGATCCTCGGCGGCGCGGCGCCCGAATCCGATGACGCGCTGATGCAGGCTCTGCTGGCGGCCTTTCCCGATCGGCTGGTCAAACGCCGTGGGCCGCGCGAGTCACGCGGGGTGCTCGCCAACGGGCACGGCGTGCGACTCGCTCCGCAATGCGGCGTGTCTGATGCCGAACTGCTGCTGGCGATCGACGTCGAAGGTGGACGCGGCGAGGCGATTGTCCGAAAGGCGTCGGCTGTCGAGCGGGAATGGCTGCCGATCGAGCAGTTACGCACCGTCACCGAGTCGTTCTTCCATCCATCGCAGAAGAAGGTTGTGGCGAAACGCCGGACGTACTGGGATCAACTCCTTCTGGACGAAACGGGGATCGAAGTCACGCCGAACGACGAGACGGCCGACGTCCTGTTCCGCGAAGCGGTGGCGGCCTGGGAGCAGGTTTTCCCGAGCGACGACACAGCTTTGATGTCGTTTCTGAATCGAACTGCCTGCCTGCGCGAGTGGCTTCCGGAACTCGAACTGCCCGACCTTGACCGAGCTTTTCTTGAGGAAGTTCTTTGCGGCTTCTGTCGAACGTCGCTGTCATTTGCCGAGCTGAAATCCGCACGCTGGCTGGACGCGGTCAAAGCCCGCTTTGACTGGCAGCAGCTAACGTCGTTCGACCAGGAAGCTCCCGAGAAACTGACGCTGCCAAATGACCGGCAGTACCGCCTGCAGTACGAAGCGGGACGACCGCCGATTCTGGCGGTGAAGATTCAGGACGCGTTTGGGCTGACTGAAAGCCCGCGTATCGCCCGCGGCCGAGTCCCTGTCCTGCTGCACCTGCTGGCTCCGAACAACCGTCCGCAGCAGATCACCGACGACCTGGCCAGCTTCTGGAAAAACGGCTACCCGCAGGTGCGCAAGGATCTGAGGGGACGATATCCAAAGCACGCCTGGCCGGAGGATCCATTTGAAATGACCAATATCTGAATGGCCAATGACCAGTAACGCCTGCCCGCGGCTTTGGTCATTGGTCACTCGTGCATTGGCCATTCCCTCAAGACGCTTCACGGAACCGCAGCGTCGGCTTATCCACCGTGACCATCGTGTTCGGGGCGATCTTCTTGTTCATGATTGAAACGCTGGCACCGATCACCGAGTTCGCTCCGATGACGGTTTCGCCGCCGAGGACGGTCGCGTTCGAGTAAATGACGACGCCTTCTTCGAGCGTCGGGTGACGTTTCTGGCCGCGGATGATGTTGCCGTCGGAGTCGCGCGGGAAGCTGACGGCGCCGAGCGTTACGCCCTGGTACAGCTTGACGTTGGCCGCGATGTCGCACGTTTCGCCGATCACGACGCCGGTGCCGTGATCGATAAAGAACGACGGGCCGATGTTCGCACCAGGGTGAATGTCGATGCCCGTGCGACTGTGAGCCCATTCGCCAAGCATTCGCGGAATCAGCGGGACTCCCAGCAGGTGCAGTTCGTGGGCGAGGCGGTAGATCGTGATTGCTTCCAGACCGGGGTAGCAGAAGATGATTTCGTCGTACGCCTTCGAGGCCGGGTCGCCGTCGTGAGCAGCTTTGACGTCGCTGGCCAGCATGCTGCGGATGTCCGGCAGCGTTTCGAGAAACTGAATTGCCTTTTCCTGAGCGATCATCTCGAAGTCAGCCAGACGCTCCCGGTCGCAGGGCTCACCGAGGACGTCGGCTCCGTAACGGAGGGCTCGTGAAATCTGCTCGGTCAGCGTGTCGTGCAGCGAGTCGACCAGATCGCCAACGTAGTAGACGACGTTGTCAAAGTTGAGGTTTTCCCGCTGGCGGTAACCGGGGAACAGAATTTCTTTCAGTGTCTCAGCGATCTCGACGACCTTGCTTGAGTTCGGCAGCGGGCAGTGGCCGAGATGATTGATCGATCCGATGTCTGAGTAGGACGCGACGATGCGGTCAGTGAGTTGCGGGATACGGGCTCGAAGGGAAAGGTCAGTAGCCATGACTTCCTGGGCTTTCTGAAAACTGCCGCGGGGAAGGGCAGAGAGGGTTCGGTCCATGCGGCGGGCGTCGAAGTGGGCAGGCTGGCGCGAGCGGCGGCTTCGACGGAACCGCGACTGTCGGCAGCAGCGAGAAACCCGCTGTGCGACACGGGCATCCGGCCTGGCGGGAACGCTCAGGCCGGCCTGGTACAGACGCAGTTGCTGGCCAGCGGCCGGATCAGATAGCGAGGCGGCGCGATTTGCATGGCGACTCTCAACGAACAGGCATGGGCTCGGTCGTCTCTGGCCGAACCCGTTACAGTCAGCATCGAACGGGGAAGCGGCAGAAGTTGAACCATTCCTCTGACCGCGCGACGTCCTGCCTGCATCAGACTACGAACGACACGTGCAGGTTCGCCATCCGGAATAACCGGACCTGCCGGTGGATTCTGAACAGCGGGAATTGCAACGTTCACGTCTCTTTACTCAGCAGTCACTGCGACAGCCGTCGGAGCTGTTCCATGCCAGTCGGTCGTCAGCCAGACGATCGCCCGGCCGTCCTGGCTGGCCGAGAGCAGAAAGCGTCCGTCTGGTGAGAACGTCACCGAGGTGACTTCGCGGGTGTGGCCGTCCAGTGTCAGGACCTCTTCCGCGCTGTCAATGTCCCAGACCTTGACGGTGCCGTCCTGGCTGGCGGTCACGGCCCGACGCTGACCCGGCGCGAACGTGACAGAAGTGACGCGGGCCGTGTGACCGGTCAGCGTGGCGATGGACTCGCCGGTTTTCACATCCCAGATGCGGGCCGTGTTGTCCTCGCTGCCGGTAATGATCCGCGAACCGTCCGATGAAAACGCAGCAGAGAGAATCGCCCATTCGTGCCCTTGCAATGGTTGACCGTCGGGTGCGCCGGTTTGAGCGTTCCAGAGTCGCGCAGTGCGATCGCTCGAAGCCGTCAGAATCAGCGCACCATCCGGCGAGTACACCGCGTGGCGGACTCGATCGGTATGACCTTTCAGCGTCAGCAGAAGCTGGCCGGTTTTTGCGTCCCAGACTTTGGCGGTGCCGTCGTCACTGGCCGTCAGAATGCGGGATCCTGTCGGATCGGGAGAGAAGACTGCCGAGTTGACGACTCCGGTGTGCCCATCGTCACCAGCCAGTTTGAGCACGTCGGCACCCGTGTCGGTATCCCAGACGCGAGCGGATCCATCCCAGCTTCCCGTGACGATCCGCTTGCCATCCGGCGAGTAGTTCGCGGACGCGACGATCCCGTGCGGGCTGAAGGTCGTCTGCGTCTCGCTGTTTTCAACAGAGACAATCCGGGCATCCGATCCGCCCAGCGTGACGATGCTCAGGCCGTTGCGGGACGGAGCAAAGATCGCCGCCCAGAGTTGCGAATTGACGCTGACAGCTCTCGTCGGCGGAATCGATCCGCTGGCACCTTCGAGCGGCCAGACGGTAATTTTCCGCGCATCGGAATCGACAGACAGACCCCATTGACCGCTTTCGTCGATCGCAACGTGCGTCGCTGCACCGCCGCCATCCAGAGTGGCGAGGACTTCTGCCTTGTCAATATCCCACAGGCGGACGCTGCCATCTGCGGTAGCAGTCAGAACCTGCTTCGTTCCGGGTCGCAGACTCATCGAAATGACCGAGTCCGGATGACGGAGAATCAGCGCGGCCTCTTCTTTACCCGTTTTGAGATTCCATTGAGCAACGGTTTTGTCTGCACAGGCAGTCAGAATGCGATCTGTTCCGGGCACAAAGGTGGCTGCAGAGATTCGCATGCGGCTGTGGCCGTTGAACTGACGGATGATCTTCCGGGTCGGCAGATCCCAGAGCAGGACCCGCCCGCGGGCATCCCCCGTCAGGACCAGCCGGCTATCGGGAGAGACGGCGACAGCGGTCACTTCGTTCTGATGGCCTGTCTGCCCCTGCCCGTTGCCCGTCAGTTCAAATTTGAGTTCGCCACTGTCGGCGTCCCAGATCTTCGCGGTGCGGGAATCGCTGCCAGTCACGATCCAGCGTCCGTCGTGCGAGATCGCCAGTGCGGCCGAGCGGCCGGTATGTTCGAGCACAAACAACTGCGTTCCGGAGTCGACATCCCAGACGCGAACGGTGTTATCAACGGCTCCGGTCGCCAGTCGCCGGCCACCGGGGAAGAACGCTGCGGACGACGCTAGGAAGGCATGGCCTTCGCTGAAGACCTTCAGCGTCTGGCCGGACATTGCGTCCCATGTTCGCGCCGTGCGGTCGCGGCTGGCGGTCACAATCTGCTGACCACTCGGCGAAAAGCTGGCCGACAGAATGGCATCTTCGTGGCCTTCCAGCACCTGGCCCTGCAGCGTGCGGACTTCCTCGTACTGACCGATGTCCCATTTGCGGATTCGGTTGTCGTGACTGGCTGAGAGAATCTGAGCGTTCTGTCGAGCGAAGGCGACCGCGCGAACAGCGCCGTCGTGACCACGGAACGACTTGACGAGCTGGCCGCCTTCAGTGCTCCACAGTCTGATGGTGTTGTCGTCGCTGCCGCTGATCAGAAACTGGCCGTCTTCCGAGTACCGAACGCTGCGGACCGGGCCGGAGTGGCCATCGAGCGCTGTAAACCGCGGCTCTGGAATGACGTTTCCATTCTTTGACTGCAGACGGCGGAAGTCGTATGGCCGGACATCGGCGGGTTTCCAGATCAGTACGCGTTTGTCGTACCCGCCTGTCGCGACGTAGACGCCGTCGGGTGAGAACGAGGCGGAGAAGATGGGGCCGTCATGCCCGGTAAATGGAGCGCCCGGCTCACCGGTTTCGGTATCCCACAGGAAGGCTTTCCCGTCCTGGCCCGCGGTTACGATGGTTTTCTCGTCAGGTGAGAACTCCGCATCCCAGACCCACCAGGTATGACCGAGGAATCGGCGGAGCTGGGCTCCGGATTCGACGTTCCACAGCCGTGCGGTCATGTCGTACGAGGCTGTCAGCAGTTTCGCGCCGTCGGCCGAGAACCGCACGCTGAGCACTTCATCGGTGTGTGAGGAAGCCGTGTTCCGACCGTCTCCAAAGCGACGATCGACGCGCTGGCCGGTCTCGGCATCCCAGAGCTGCACGTAACCATTGACGGTGTCATTGCTGCCGGTGGCGATCCAGCGGCCGTCGCGCGACCAGTCGACCGAGTGGACATACAGGCCACCATGCGGCAGACGCAGCAGAGCCTGGCCGCTGTCGGCGTCCCAGATGACCGCCTGCCCGTTCCAGCCGCCGGTGACAAAGCGTTTGTGATCCGGTGAGACCGCAATTGCTTCAACCGGGGCTCCGTTGTCAAACGAGCCGATACTCAGCGTACACAGATGCATCAGCCGGCCCCATTCCCAGTCGCGCAGTCGCGGCGGGCAATCGTGGAGAATGGCGAGCGCCGTGTCGAACGCATTCTCGCGGATACGGGCATCGGCGAGGCCGATCCGAGCGATGTAGGCCTGCTCTTCTTCGGCGTCTTTGGCTGCCACGGCAATCTTCCGCTGTTTCTCCGCTTCCTCGAAGTTCTTCTGAGCGATCTGTTTCTGTTTCTCTTCTGCTTCACGTGCGGCGACCGCGGCTTTGCGCTGCTTCTCGGCCTCTTCAAAGTTCTTCTGCGCGACCATGCGTTGCTCAGCTTCTTTCTTCTGAGCGACTTCGGCCTTCGTCTGAGCGACGACGGCTTCTTTGCGTTTCTCGTCGGCAATCTTTCGCTGCTTTTCCGCTTCTTCGAAGTTCTTCTGAGCGAGTTGTTTCTGTTTCTCTTCTGCTTCTTTGGCAGCGACGGCAGCCTTGCGTTGCTTCTCGGCCTCTTCAAAGTTTTTCTGCGCGACCATGCGTTGCTCAGCTTCTTTCTTCTGAGCTTCCTCAGCTTTCATCTGGGCAACGACGGCTTCCTTACGCTTTTCGTCGGCGATGAGGCGTTGTTTCTCTTCGTCCTCTTTTGCCTGAACGGCAACCTTGCGCTGAGTCTCAGCTTCCTCGAAGTTCTTCTGCGCAATCGTGCGTTGCTTCTCGGCTTCCTCGAAGTTCTCTTCTGCGATCTCACGCTGCTTCTCAGCTTCCTCAAAATTGGCCTGAGCAATGAGTCGCTGTTCGGCCTCCTTCTTCTGAGCGTCTTCGGCTTCCTGCCGCTTCTGCTCGGCGATGCCTTTCTGCATGACGGCATCCTGCCACTGGAATCCCGCAAATGTGCCCAGCGCCGAAACGACAAGGAGTGCAACTACGACGATCGTCTGAATAATCTTCTGCTGCCGGGCACTGCGGCGCTTGTGCTCTTCGAGCTGCCGTTCACGCGCGAGGACGGTCTGCTTCGCGGCGTCGAGTTCGTCATACAGCTTTTTGTGCTGCTCGTTCTTCACGTCGAGCAGCGACATGCCAAGGTCGAAGTCGCCTTTCGCTTTCGCGCATTTTGCATACTCGTAGCGGGTTTCAGTCAGTCCCTCTCGGGCGCGGCGGTTGCGGGACCACAGCGCCAGAGCTTCCTCGTACGCGAAACGTGCGCGTGCAAAACTGTCGTAATCCTGATCCCGTTTTGCTTCCGCGAGGTCGCCCGCGGCGCGAATGGTCAGCACGACACTTTCCGTGTGCGACTTATACTCGCGCAGCGCCGCCTGCATTTCAGCGACCGTTTTGAAACGATCTTCCGACTTCGTCTCCATTGCCTTGCGCGCGATGGCCAGCAGCTCGCCGGTCGGGTCGATCTCGTTGACTTTGTCCTCGTCGACGTCCCGAATCTGATTCCGCGCGGCGGCCATCAGGCACTTCATGGCGTTCTTGCCGGCGTGCGGCGGCTTGCCGGTAACAACTTCGAACAGGATGGCACCCAGCAGGTAGATATCGCTGTGCGCACCGATCTTTTTGATCGGTCCGGTGGCCATTTCCGGCGCCATGTACGCCGGAGTGCCACCCATGCTGGTGCTCTCGGTGATGCTGCCCGACTTGCGAAAATCGTCGGTCGAATAGGCGAGGCCCCAGTCCATGACCAGGACTTCGTTAAACGCGCCGAGCATCACGTTTTCGGGCTTCAGGTCGCGGTGAATGACGCCGCGGTCGTGCGCAAAGGCAACGGCGTCGGCGACGCGCGTCAGGATGTCGAGATGCCGCGACAGATAGTTCGCCCGGTTGCGTCGACGAGCTTCTGCGATGTCTTCTTCGTCGGTCAGGGAGGGATCGATCGTCTCCAGCGACTTGAAGGCTTCCTTCAGGTCGTCGAGCCAGGGCGTGCCTTCGACCTTTTTCATGGCGTAGAAGAGAGCGTCGTCGGGGCTCGCTCCCACGTCGTAAATCGGCACAATGTTCGGGTGATCGAGTTCGCCAGTGACGACCGCTTCCGTCAGGAACTTCGCTCGCTGTTCCTTATCTTTCGCCGTCTTGGCTTTCAGCATTTTCAGCGCGACTTCGCGGTCGATCGAACGCTGACGGGCAACATAGACGACGCCCATGCCGCCTTCGCCCAGCTTTTTGATCAGCTCGTAATCCGGGTTTTCCGGTTCGGGCAGGGCGCGCCCTTTGTTGTAGTCCTTGACGTTTCGCGTGCTGAGCTGCTTCGGCGTGATGATCAACGTATTCTTGCCGGACGACTGTTCCAGCGAGTCCGACTTGATCGTCATGCCCGGACGCGCGTTGCTGGAGAAATCGGTGCCCCAGGCATCGGCCATTGTCGCTTTGACGTCGTTGTCCAGCTCGGCGGATTCCAGAGTCTGACCGAAGCTTTCGTCATGCGTCGCGTTCTCGCCCGACTGGACGGTCATGTCGAAGCTGTCCGCGTCGTCGCCGAAACCGTCAACACTGCCGGTCTGCATGGTAGCGCCGAAGCTGTCTGCGTCGTCGTCCGCCGAGCTGAATTCTTCGGTGCCGCCCCCTGGCAGGTCGCTTGACTGAATTGTCGCTGCGTAGCTGTCTTCGTCAGAGTCGCTCGGGCTGTTGACTGCCGGTTTCTGCCAGTCGTCCGACTGCATGGTCTGATTCGGCCTGTCGCCGCTGCCGTCGCGTTCCAGGGCGCTGAGCCCTTCCGACGACCAGCCTTCTCCGGATTCAACGGTTGCCGAATAGCTGTCGTCGGCATCCGGGAATTCCTCGTGGCTGTCAAACGCCGCCTGAAAGTCGTCGGACTGGACCGTCTCGCCGAAACTGTCGTCATCATCGGACAGCGTCTGAGTTGCTTCTCGAACCGCCGCCCGAGAGTTTTCATCAAGGGCCACTGTCTGCGAAAAACTCTCGTCGGAAATGCCCTCCTCGGGAATCTGCACGGTCTGATCGTAGCTCTCTTCGTTGCTCAGACCTTCCGGCTCGATGGCGTGACTGAAATCTGCGGACTCCATTGTCGCGCCGCTGTCTGCCGATGCGTCGTCACTCAATGCGCCATCAGCGGAAGCATCGTCGGCCGATACGTCGTCAGCGTCTCCCGCAGCCGAGTCACTCTGATCGAAGACACTCAGCCCTTCGGAAGACCACTCGTCGGACTGCATGGTCTGGTCGAAGCTGTCTTCGTCATCGTCAAACGTGTCGTTCGATTCAGCCGCTGCGTCCAGCGGAACAGACTCGGGCAGCGTGGCGCGTCCATCGCGGGAGTCACCTGCATCGTCGGACGCATCACCCGCGGCCAGAGTATCGGCGGCGATTTCCGGCAGCGTGTCGAGTGTCGACGGATCGTCGTCGTCGACGAACTGCAGACTGGATTGCTGAATGTCCTTGAGAGAGCGGGCTTCGCTGAGCAGTCGACCAAGAATGCGACTGCTCCCGCCGGACTGGCGACCAAGCTGGACGATGATCTGTCTGGGAACGGACGGCTCGGGTGACGCTGAAATCGTGTCGGTGGTTGCTGGTCCCGAGCCCTTCGTCTGAGAGAGTGCAGCCAACAGTGTCGGATCGAGCGTGTCGAGCGAGTCAGCTTCGGCAAGCGGGAGTTCGAAGACGGTGCTGAGGACGTTCTCAGGGATGTCAGAGAGAGTTTCAGCCGCTTCCGGTGTGAGTTCGCCCAGTGCCTGCAGGGTTTCCGGTTTGAGTTCGGCAACTGTCGCCAGCGATTCCGGTGAGAGGCTCGACAGAGATTCGATTGCGCCGGCCGGCATCTGATCGAGTGTTGCGATCAGCTCCGGCGAGGCGTCGTCAGAAAGGTCCTTCAGACTGGGAATTTCGTCGAGTGTTTCGGCCGTTGCTGAAAACACAGACGGAAGCTGTTGCAGCAGTTCCGGAGGCAGCGCGACCAGGCTGTTGAGTACGCCTGACGGAAGTCCTGTCAACGAACGCAGGATCGCCGGGCTGAGACGTTGGAGCTGGCGCAGCGACGCACGTGAATCCTGTGCAAGACTGACCAGCCGCGTCAGCGCGGCGGAATCGAGACCGGCCGCAACTCGATCGGAAACGGTGCCGATCCAGGTCAGCATGGCCGCGGACAGGCCAGCCATTGATTTGAGGGTCGCCAGCGGTAGACGCGTCAGGCCATCGAGGACTTCCGGCGGCTGTGCAGCCAGTCGTTCCAGAAAGTCCGGGGGCAGTTCCTGCAGTTCTGCAAGGACCGACTCGGGCAGATCGCCGAGCGCGCGGATCAGTTCCGATTCCGGAGTGCCGGGGTTGCTTCCGTTTTCCGTAGCCATGACCACCAGTTCCCGTTCTGGAAAGACGACCGATTGCTGAACGGACTGCTCAGCCTTCGAGCCTCCGTCATTATCAGCGTTGAATGTCAGCGTTCAATCAAATTGATCGCTGTCTGAACTGACGACGCGTTGCCGGTTGGCAACCTGCCGTCCTGATTGATTTGTCACTGATGACTGTCGAGGGGCAGCCATCGCGTCTGTCTGAATTTCCCGTGCAAACCGCATTTCTAATGACAGGCAGATGCCGTGTCCCGATTTTTAACGGCCGTTTATCGAGGTGGCCGTTCGTGCTTCGTCCGAGTCTCCTGCTTGCGATCCCACTGCAGCAGGCTCGCTTCCGCCTGTTTCTTCCAGTCACCGCGTCGCAATTGCGCGATGGCAAATCCGGCTGCCAGCAGCGCACCTGCTGCTGCAGGCTGGTCATTGCCGGCGAACGCCATCGAGACATCGGACGGCAATGTCGCCGCGTCGTCGTCGGCTAGAGCACTGTACCGTTCGCTCCAGGCCGCCCAGATCGCGTCGGAGCCGCGACGGAGCGACGACGTCTCGTCATCTGCGGTGCCACCATCGGCGTCCATGATCAGGATGCTGGATTCTGAGTGCTCCACGGCAGACGCGTCGAGTGCGGCGAGTTCAGTAAACACTGTTCGATCGGAACGTCCGTCGAACGCGGCCTGTGCAGCGTCGTCGTTAACAGGTTTTGCGTCTGGATTCGGCTGAGTATTGCCGTTGCCCGCTGGATCTGACTGATCCGAATCGACCGGAGTCTCGGTGGCCTGATTCGAGCCCGTCGGCGGTCGGTCGCGCGAAGCGTCTTCTTCGCTGGCTGGCTTTCCGTCACGGATCGTGACGTCTCGAATCAGTCGCTGACGCTTCTCGCCCGGTTCCTGCAGCCAGATCTGGTAGTTGCCGTCCGGAAGCTTGCTGTAGACCAGACGAGGCAGATCGTCGAGCACGTCTTCGTTGAGCGGAACTTCTTCGACAATCCGCATGACGCGGTACGTTCCGTTCGGCAGCCGCTGATAAACGAGATTGTCCGGTCGCTCATCCGGTAGTTCGTCGACGATTTCCCCAGTCGGCCGCAGGACTTTCAGCCAGACGACCCGCTCGGTCGTCGTTGAATCTTCGGACCGCATTGTCTGAACGATCGCCCGGGAGTCGCCATTGGAAGCAGCCGAGGCCACGACGAACACCGAGATTCCAGACGAGGAACTCGGAAAATGAAGTTCTTCCGCTTCCCCGAAGCTTTGCGATTTGACAGGCGTAGACAAGTCGCCGTTGTTGCTCGTCGGAACCTGGGCGAACGTAATCCCGGCTGTTGTGTTTGGCTGGTCCAGACTGTCGAGCTGAGTGGCGGGCAGGACGGCGGGGTCGTTGGCTGGATCCGCGGGATTGATCGCAAACGCCACTTGAGCCGCGACCGTAGCTTCTTCCAGCAGCGCGTCGACGATCGCGGGCTCGGCACGGCGTCCAGCAAGTGACAGGTCGCGCGTGTTGAACTCCTGCCGTTCGATCCCGTCGATGATTTTGCCCGTCTGGTCTCCGGCAAATGGTCCGCTCAGCGGCGGATCAAACGGCCGGTACGTGTCGATTCGAGCCCCCAGACCAGTATTGCTCTGCAGCAACTGGTCGTTCCGCGGATAGTTGTTCGCATCGAGCGGCGCCGCATCGAGATCGGCGGCCAGCAGGTCGCTGATCAGGAACTGAGGGTCGTTCGCGAGAAACGAATCGGAGGGGTCGGCTGTCGGAGAGATGTTGGCCGGATCGGCGGTCGCCGTCAGATCGGAATTGTCAAACGCGACGATCTGATCATTGGAGTCGACTTCGAGAATTCCCGCCGGTCCCTGTGCGAAGACACGGATCGCAATGGGAGCACCAGGGTCGGCCGGATCCGGCGCATTGTTCGTCAGATCGTAGAAATGCTCAAACGCGAAGATTCGCTGGCCGGAGTCAAGCAACGGATCAAACACAGGGAGCTGAATCGGTCGCAACGGTGTGTCTGAGAGTGCGTTCGAGCGAATGAAACTGTCCCGCTGAGCAGACGTCAGCAGATTCAGGAAGTCAGGGCCGAGGAACTGAACGGTGTCTGCCAGTTGTCCGTTGATGATCAGCGGGTCGCCAGTCATTGGATCTTTGACGTTCAGTGTGTCGTCAAACGCGCCGAGTACCTGCTGGTAAGAGAACGTGTCGTCACCCCAGCTCACCAGCAGCCGGATGTTGACGTCGCCCGCCCGTCCAAATTCGCCGGTCAGACTGACGTAACCGTCGGATGAGATCTGCGGTGTGAAGAACGTTTCCTGAACGAGCTTCGGCGTCGGATCCGAAATGACACCGGAGTTCGGCAGCAGGAACGTTCCGGTTGCCGGAGCCAGCACCTGCGGTACGTCGGGCGAACTGCTCGCAGCCGCGTCGATCTGGCCGATATTCGTCGCCAGGAAGACACCGTTGGCGAGTGTCAGTTGCGTCGTCCCGTCGGCGTTCTTTGCGGCGGTGTAGCGGATCTGCCGGTTCGGAATCTGATGGCCGGCCGAGTCGATCAGAACGTCGCGGTCAACCTGCACGTCGTCGGCCGAGGAGAAGTCGCCTGGCGTTGTGCCTGCGCCGAAGAGTGTCCCTGTCTGAATCTCGTACGGCGTCGACGGATCATCCATCACGGTCAGCGAACCGCCCGCGTTGAGGTCGACATTGCCGTAGCGGTCCGCGATGTCTGTTGCCGCACTGCCAGTATTGATGCTCAGCGTCGGATCGAGCGCCGTGATCAGGTGCGACCGGCTGATGATGTCATCGCCAGCGTTGATCAGAATGCTGCCACGCCCCTCGCTGGCTTCGACCGGAGCCCGCAGGTCGACGTTGTCGCCGCTGCCCGGACCATTGATCGCCGTCAGAATGACGCTGCCGCCCGAGCGATTGAAAACGCCCTCCTGATCGCTGGCCGCAACACCTGGCGTGCCGATTGCCCCGACCTGAATCGGGCTGCCATTCGTGATCCAGATCAGCGAGTTATCGTCGCCATCGTTGCTGACGCCCGACAGACCATCGACTGTCCCGATCGTCAGCAGGCTGCCGGTCGAGTTCGACAACTGAATGTCGCCACTGCCGTTGTTGCGTCCCGCAACGAGAATCGTCTGCGTATCGATCGCCGCCGTCTGAATCATCGGTGCCGTTGCAGTCGGCATGTTGGCCGCGTCGGGAGCGAGGGCCGGGTCGAAGTTCGCGTTCCCGTCATCGCCGATTCCGGCCGCTGCCCGCAAAGCGATCCTCGGAGCGACGATGTCAACATCGTCGATTCCGTCGAGATCGGCCAGGAAGTCGACGTCAACAATGCCTCCCTGATCGGACTGCAGAGAAACCAGCCCGCCGGTCACCAGTCGGCTGATCGCGATATCGCCTTCCGTCCGCAGCCGGATTGTCGCCGTGCCGTTCGTGTTGAGCACGACGTCGTCGCGGAGCGTGATTGAAGCCGCCGCGTTGATATCCGCTGTCGGATCAACGGATGAGGCAAAGCGAATTTCGTCGTTCGTTGTCGACACACTTGCGTTGACGACAACGTCGCCAGTTCCGATCTGCGTCAACGATCCGTTCAGGTCGAACGCCGCGCCATCACCGAACTGCAGCAGGCCACCCTGATTGTTGAGCACAACGCGGCCGTCACCGGTCGTTGTGACCGCTCCGCCGAACAGAATGGAATTCGTGGTGATGTCGATCCCGGCTGTCGCGGTATCGCTTGTTGTGACCGCACCGCCAAACGAGGTCGTGCCCGTGCCCGCGTTCTGGGTGAAGCTTGAGGCTGCCACGTCGCCGTCGATCGTGACGTCGTGCGCGAGTGCGACCAGTACGTCGTTGAAGCTGTTGACCACAGTGCCCAGGTTGCCGCGGACGAGCACGTCACCACCGCCGGTCGTCAGCGTGAGGTCGGTACTTCCGTTGCCCTGAGGTGTGAGTCCGTTTTCGAAGACAATATCACCACCGGTCGTAGCTCCGGAGTCGATCGCGACATCGGTTGCCTGGAAGTCGACGTCGCCGTTGAATCGAATGTTGCCGCCCGACGAAACGACCATCAGCGTGGTCCCGGACGGGTTGAGCACGATGCCGCCGGTGATCACGATTGCGCTGCCAATGTTAATGCCGCTGAACGCGTTGATGAGATCGATCGGGCCGGTGCCGTCGGGCATCTCCGTGTCCGCCTGGCCGAACGTGACGCCGCCATCGGCTCGCGTGACGTCCAGCATCCCGATCGCGACGCTGCCACCGATGTCTTCGTTGAAGAAGACCGATCCCGTCCCGGCAGTCAGGGTCAGGTCGTTCATCTCGCCAACGCTGCTGTCGATCGACGCGTTATTCGTGAACGTGATGTTTCCGGCCGAGGCAGAGCCCGTCGACAGCGTTGTCGACGCTCCGGCCAGCGTGATTGGACCGTCGATTCGGATGTCGTCGCCGGTTGTCGTCACTGAGAGAGCCGCGCCGTCGAACGTCACTCTGTTGGCGATCGGGCTCCCGCTGCCGAGATTGATCGCGTCGTCGGCCCGGACGGTGCTCAGTCCGCCGGTCACACCGAACGTGATGCTTTGAGCTGTCGTGACGTCGAAGCCGCCGATGGTCTGATCGCCGTTGGTGCCGTTGCCGATATCGCCGTCAAACGAAACGTCACCGCCGGAAATCGTGATGCCGTTGTGCTCGCCCGTCTTCGAATCGATCGTCGAGTTGAACGCGATCGCGCCGCCTGCGCCAGCGTTGACCTGAATACTTTCAGTAAGCAGCACGGCATCGTTGAACGTGATTGTCCCGGTCGTGACGTTGACGATGGAACTGAGTTCCGTCGTGCCGGGCGCGTCGGTGGTCACACTTTCGAGCGCCGCCAGGTCGCCAATTGGAGCCGCGAAGCGTGTCGTGCCGCTGGCGTTGACGGCGAAGTTTGATCCGGTCGCCGCGTTGCCGTCGTCGTCGAGTGTTGAACCGAACGTGACGTTCGTCGCGTTGAGCGTCGAGTCGTCAATCAGCGTGACGGCATCGTTGAGCGTGATGTCGCCGCTGACAGTGATGCTGCCGTTGAGCGTTGTCGTGCCGGCGGCGTCCGTCGTCAGGCTGTCAATCGGGCGAGTCGATCCGACCGGGCCGTTGAACAGCGTGATGCCCGACGCGTTGACCGTCAGGTTCGAACCCGTCCCGGTGTTGCCGTCATCGTCGAGCGTGCCATTCACCGTGAAGTTCGTCGCCGTTGCGGTCACATCACCGGACAGGACAACGGGATCACGCAGCAGAACATCCCCGCCGGCCGAAACGTCACTGAAGAGCGTGATGTTGCTGTTTGCGTCGACGGTCAGATCGCCACCCGCCGTCGCCGTTCCACCAATGACGATGTTTGAATCGCCCGGCGCGCTGGGCCGTGACGTCAGCAGAACGTCGCCGCCGGCTGTCGTTTTCGCCGCAACAGAACCCGCCTGCAGATCAATACTGTCGGTAACCCCGGAAGTCGCAAAGACGTCAGAGCCTGCGACAGTGATATCGTTACCGGCAACAAGTCCGCCGTTGCCCTGAATCTGAACGCCGCCGATGCCGTCATTGTCTGTGTCTGCGTTGACAGTGATATCTGAGGTCGAACCGGTCGCCTGAACGACGCCACCGATCAGCACGTCACGCAGTGCCGACAGCGTGACGGACGCCGTCGTCGAAACGCTGCCCGCAACAACCGTATCGAGCGAACCGCCGATAATCCGGATGTCGCCAGCGCCGACGGTCGAAGGCAGACTGAAGAGTCGCGCGCCGCTGACCTCGAGGGCTCCACCTGAGCCGTCCGCCGAACTGATATTCGCAGCCGCTTCGATCGTCAGTTCACCGACCGACGTCAGCAGAATGTCGCCGCCATCGACCCCCGCCGTGCCGCTGGTCACCGTGCCGGGGAACGACAGACTACCTGCCCCGGTCTGATCGAAGTGGATGTCGCCACCGACCGTCGTCAGTGAGTTGACGACGACCGCCGTGGCCGACTGGTTGTCGATGTCGATGTTCGCAGCTCCGGAGTTGTCGGCAGTGATTGCCGCTGCGGAAAGTTCCAGCGCGGAGGTCTGCCCGATACCGGCCGCGGCGTCGAGATCGACCGTGTCCGCCATGATGTCGGTGACCGTGTCCGCGGATGCGTCGTCGATCGCTCCAGTCACCGCGCTGATCTGCACGGTGTTCGGGGCGGTGATCAGCCCAACGAGAATGTCGCCCGCATCGGCTGTCAGCATCGCAGCGTCTGTCGACGTGACCGAGGTCGCGACGATGCCGCCTGCCGATGTGGTCAGCGAGACGTTCTCGCCACCGCTGCTGTCCGCGTCGCCGCTGGCAACGGCTGTCGCAACGATCTGGCCGTTCGCCGCGACCGTGATCTCACCGTCTGTCGTGTCGACGTTGAGCAGTTCCAGACCGTCGAACTCACTGATCAGGATAGCTCCCGCCTGCGACGCCGTCAGATCAGCGGCCGTGATTGTCGTATCAAGTTCAATCGAACCGGCCGCGTCAGCAGTCAGAACATCGGCGATCACGTCGTCATTGTCGCCTGGCACGTCGCTGGTGATTGCTCCGCCCTGCGCGTCGAGCGTGACGTCGCCCGCCGAACCTGCGTTGATCAGCACCGCCTGAATGCCGGCGCCGGCACTCGTCAGCGAAATGTCGTTGGCATCGGAGTCGGTCAGCGAGGCAACGTCCGTCGCCGTGATCTGCCCGCCCGCCGTGACGGTGATCGACCCGTTCGCTGTGTCGACATTGAGCAGGTCGATTGCGTCGGTCTCGTTGAGCGCGATGTCGCCAGCCGAAGTCGTGCTGAAGTTCGCGGTGGCGATCGTCGTGTCGAGCGTGATGGAACCGGCCGCGTCCGCCGTCAGGTCGTCCGCCACAATGTCGACAGCCGCCGTCCCGTCGTTCGTGATGGCTCCGCCCTGCGCGTCAAGCATCACATCGCCGGAACTGCCCGCATTGATGGCCACTGCCTGAATGCCGCCGCCGAAACTCGTCAGCGAAATGTCGTTCGCATCGGAGTCGGTCAGCGAGGCAACGTTCGTTGCTGTGATCTGACCGCCCGCTGTGACGGTGATCGCGCCGTCGGCCGTATCGACATCGAACAAGTCAACCGCGTCGAACTCGTCGAGCGTGATGCTGCCGGCGGCTGATGTGCTCAGATTGGCTGTCGCGATCGTCGTGTCCAGGTCGATTGCCCCGGCCGCGTCGGCCGTCAGAACGTCCGCGATGACGTCGTCGCTGTCGGCGGCTCCGTCCTGCGTGATCGCTCCGCCGCGAGCGTCGAGCGTGACGTCGCCAGCCGCACCCGCGTTGATCAGAACGGCCTGGAGGCCCGCGCCGAAACTCGTCAGCGAAATATCATTCGCATCGGAGTCGGTCAGCGAGGCAACGTTCGTTGCTGTGATCTGACCGCCCGCGGTCACTGTGATCGCGCCGTTGGCCGTGTCGACGTCGAGCAGGTCGATCGCGTCGAATTCGTTGAGCATGATGCTGCCGGCTGCCGACGTACTGAGATTCGCCGTCGAGACCGTCGTGTCGAGGTCAATCGAGCCGGCGGCGTCGGCCGTCAGGACGTCAGCAATCACGTCGTCGTTGTCGGCAGTTCCGTCCTGTGAGATGGCTCCGCCCTGAGCGTTAAGCACGACGTCGCCGAGCGACCCGGCGTTGATCAGAAGTGCCTGGATGCCGGCACCGGAACTCGTCAGTGAGATGTCGTTCGCATCGGCGTCGAACAGAGATGCAACATCGGTCGCCGTGATCTGGCCACCAGCCATCACCGTGATGGCCCCGTTCGCGGTGTCGACGTTGAGCAGGTCGATGGAGTCGAATTCGTTGAGCGTGATGTCGCCGGCCATTGACGTCGTCACATTGGCCGTCGCGACCGTCGTATCGAGGTCGATCGAGCCGGCTGCGTCGGCGATCAGCAGGTCCGCGATGACATCATCGTTGTCAGCCGCTCCGTCCTGCGAGATTGCTCCCCCCTGTGCGTCGAGTGTGACGTCGCCAAGCGATCCGGCGTTGATCCGGATTGCCTGAATGCCGGCTCCGGAGCTGGCCAGCAAAATGTCGTTGGCATCGGAGTCAGTCAGCGAGGCAACGTCCGTCGCCGTGATCTGACCACCCGCCGTGACAGCGATCGAACCATCGGCCGCATCGACGTCGAACAGGTCGATCGCATCGAACTCGTCGAGCATGATGCCGCCGGCCGCTGAGGTACTGAGATTCGCTGTCGCGATCGTTGTGTCGAAGTCAATCGATCCGGCCGCGTCGGCGGTCAGCACGTCCGCGATGACGTCGTCGAAGTCGGCCACACCGTCCTGCGAAATGATTCCACCGCGTGCATCGAGCGTGACGTCACCCTGCGAACCGGCGTCGATCAAGACAACCTGAATTCCGGCGCCGGTACTGGTGAGCGAAATGTCATTCGGATCTGCGTCCGTCAGTGAGGCAACATCCGTGGCCGTGATCAGACCGCCCGCCGTCACCATGATCGACCCATTGGCCGTGTCGACATCGGACAGGTCGACCGCGTCGAATTCGTCGAGCATGATCCCACCGGCTGCCGACGTACTCAGATCGGCGGTGGCGATCGTCGTGTCGAGGTCGATCGATCCGGCCGCCGTCGCCGTCAGAACGTCAGCCATCACGTCGTCATTGTCGGCGATCCCGTCCTGAGTGATTGCTCCGCCCTGTGCGTCAAGCATGACATCGCCGTCTGTTCCGGCGTTGATCGAGACCGCCTGGATGCCGGCTCCGGTACTGGTGAGGTGGATGTCGTTGGCGTCGCTGTTCGTGCTGGACGAGTCGACGCTGGTGGCGGTGAGCTGGCCTCCGGCGGTGACCGTAATCGAGCCGTTGTTCGTATCGACGGCGAGCAGGTTGATCGAGTCCGTTTCGTCGACGTCAATGTTCCCAGCGGAGGTCGTGGACGCGTCGAGCGCAGTGACCGTCGTGTCGAGCGCGTTGCCGTTGCCGATGCCGGTCGCGGCGGTCAGCGTCGTCATGGCGCCGGCGACGTTGGCGTTGATGTCGACGTTCGCGTCGCCGCCGTCAAGGATCGCTCCGCTGGTCGACGTAATCGCGACGGCCGCCGCGGTCGCATTGCCAGTGCTCAGACCGCCAAGTGTGACGTCATCCGTGGCCGACAGCGTCAGTGTGCCGCTGACCGAAGCGACGGTCGCGTCGTTCGCCATCGTGATCGCTCCGCCCACGTCGACCGAACTGGTGTCCGCCGTGATTGCGATTGCTCCGGCACCCGCAGCCGAGACGGCGGCAGTCCCGTTCAGCAGAACGTCGTCACCGGCGCGCAGCATGATGCTGCCGTCTCCGCCGTCGGCCGCGATCGAAACGCCCGTCGCGACGGTCAGGTCATCGCCGGCGCTGGCCGAATCGTTCGCCGTCAGCGCGATATTCCCGCCGTCGCTGTTGGTGATGTTGTCGTTGACCGATAGCGGACTGGCAGCTACGAGCGTGATGTTGTCGTTGCCGGAGTCGATCGTTCCCGACAGGTCGGAAATCGTGACTCCCTTAAGGTTGTCGACCGTGCCGACGATCAGGGCGCCGGTATTCACGAGGTTGATGTCGCCCGAGTCCGTCAGCGCGGCAAGCGTCAGACTGCCGACTGTCGAGTCCGAAACAGTCTCAAGCGCGTTGCCATCGTCGCCGATCCCCGCCGCCGCACGCAGAGCAACCCGCGCCGCCGTGATGTCGGCATCGTCGACCGCGACGTCGTTGTCGAAGATTCCGCCAGTGGACGACGTCGCCTGCACTTCAGTGGTCGTCGTCACGGAGGTCAGCCGGATGTCGCCGTCGGCGTCGAGGTCCACCAGTCCATTGCCGGCATTGATTGCAGAACCGTCGAGCATCGTCATCGCGCCGGAGTTCCCGCCCGCAGTGTCAGCCGTCAGCGTCACCGTGCCGGTCGTCGACTGCAGCAGTGCATCGGCCTGCAGCAGGATGTCGTCGTCGACGCTCTGTACCGTCAACGAGCCGCTGTTTGTCGCGATCGTCGAACTGATCTCGACGCCGGCCGAGCCACCGGCTGCGTTGCCGTCACCGGTCAGCAGAATCGTGCCGCTGCCTGTTGCCGTGATTGAACCAGCCAGCAGATCGATGCCGTTCTCGCCGGTCGACGCGCTACCGGTCAGCGAGATCGCACCGTCGACCGACGTGATCGACGAGGCGGCTTCGGAGATGACGATGCCGTCACCGGTCGCGAACGAACTGGTGCCCTGCAGCGTGAGGCTGCCGGTCGTGGTCTTCAGCAGCGAGTCCGATGTGACCGCGATGCCGTTACCGAGCGCCGACGCGCCGTTAATGGAGAGATTTCCCGCGCCGGACGTCAGCGTGCCGCCGTCGATACGCACGCCGTTGACCGTGGTCGCGGTGCCAATCGCGGCGCTGGATGCCGGGTCAGTGCCGCCGCCGAGCGTGATGTTGCCGTCCGTCGTACCGGTCGAGTCAACGCTTGCCGTGACGACGATGCCGCCACCGGCAGACATCGGCTGGTCGCTGTCCGCGTTGAGCACGATGTCGCCGCCGTCCGACACAACACTTGCGTTGACAAGGATGTCGGTCGTCGCCGACAGGCGGATGTTGCCGCCGTTCGAGACGACGCCTTCGCTGAGCGTCAGGCTGCCGACGGTCGAGACATTGAGATCGTCCGTCGTCGACAGACCGACCGTGCCGCTGATGCCGCCAATGGTCAGGTTGCCCTGGTTGTCGAGGAACAAGCCGCCGCCGGCCGCCGCGGCTTCCAGGTTCGCAAGTTGTGTTTCGAGAGACTCGTTCCCGTTGCCAGATGACTGGCCGATCATGACCGCCGCGGTGAGGACGGCCGTTGCCGCCACGACGTCCGCCGCGTCGTCGCCGTTGTCGAGGATCGAGCCAGTGGCTGAGCCGATGGTGACGGCCCCGCTGGTCGAGACTGAGCTGAGGGCGACATCGCCGGTCGCACTCAGCGCAATCGTGCCGCCGCCGGTCGAGGAAACGCTCGACGTATCCGTCAGTGTGATCGCTCCGAGCGGATCGACTGAGCCGGCATCGGCCGTCAGGGTCACCGCGCCGCCGGCCGAGAGCGCCGCGTTCGCCGCCGCACTGATACTGTCCCCGGCACTGACCGTCAGGCTGCCGTTCGTCGCCGTCACACTGATGCCGCTGCTGATCGCGATGTCGTCTCCCGCCGAAGCCGAGTCCGTCGCATTCAGCGTGACGTTCTGATCGGCCGCGACGTTTTTGCTGACGCTGACCGCACCGGCATTCGTGATCACGACCGAGCCGCCGTCGTTCATCACGCCGCTGAGCCCGTTGACTATGCCGATCGTCAGCGTCCCGCCGACAGTGTTGTCAATCTGCACGTCGCCGGACGTCGAGTTGCTCGCCGCGAGCGTTGCGACCGACGTGTCGATGTCCGCGTCTCCGGGTCCGCTGCCAATGCCGGTTGCCGCTCGAAGTGCCGCGGCCGAGGCTGTGATATTTGCGTTTTCGCTGGACGTCAGGCCGTCGACGATCGCTCCACTGGTCGACGTGACGTCAACTTCGCCGGCCGTTGTCAGCACCGCGAGCATCACATCACCATCCGCCGTCAATGCGATCGTTGAGCCGCCGCCGTCGATGATGGAGCCATCGGCCTGTGTAATCACACCACCGGTATTCGTCCCGTCGAACTGGTCGGCGAGCACGCTGATCAGACCGGTTGCTCCGGCGTCCGACCGCGTGACGTCGCCGTCCGCACCGAACAGCACGTCCTGGTTCGCGGCGATGGCGATCGTCGTACCGGCTCCGGTGGACTGGACCAGGCCGTTGATCTCGGTGTCCGAGTTCGCCGGGGCGGCCGTGCCGGGGCCGAGTGTGATGCTGCCCGCGGCGAACACCTGGGCGTTGGTTGTGTCCGAGTCGATCTGGACGGCATCGATGCCGCTCGCATCGGCGAACAGGTCCGAGCCCGTCAGCATTGCGTCGTTCGCTGAACTGACCTGGCCGGTTGCCGTGACCTGCACACCGCCGCTGCCATCGAGGTCACTGTCGGCGGTGAGCGTGATGTTCGAGCCAGCTCCGGTCGTCTGCACCGTCGCGCTGACGATGATGTCGCGCGACGCCGACAGGTCGAGCGAACCGCTGGCGGTGATGCCGCTGTTGATCAGCAGGTCGTCGCCTGCGTCACGCCCGTTGAGCGTGATCATGCCCGCGCCGTCAGTCAACGTATCATTGAGCGTAACTGCCCCTGAGAGACTGATCCCGCCGCCGGTACCTGGAATCGTACTGATCACGTTGCTGACGGTGATCCGGCCATTGGTGGCGTTGATGGTGACGCCGCCGCCCGCGCTGCCGTCGCCAGTCTGAATGCCGACCGTTGCGTTGACGGTGCCGATTTGGACGTCGTCCGCGTCCGCGTAGTCGACTGTACCGGGGCTCAGATCGGCCGCCAGTGTCGCGACGTTGTTGCCGGAGTCGGAGAGAACGAAGTCGCCACTGCCGAGCAGTTCAAGGTTCATCGCGGTAATCGTGTCGCCGGCATTCTGCGAGACCCCGTTGGCGGCGACGTTGAGTGTCAGCGTGCCGGCGCCGATCCCGATATCATCGTCAATCGTGACCGCGTCGCCGGTCTGCAGCGTGACGCTGTCGTCCGAGGTTCCGATACCGACCGTCGTGCCGACGGTGCCGATCGTCAGCGCGTCGGCGTCTCGGTAGGTGATCGTCGAGTTGGCGTCGGCGGTGAGAATGTCGACGTCGTTCGTGGAGCTGGAGCCGAGGTCGAATGACCCGGACGATCCGCCGCTGAGCAGTGCGAGCTGGTTGCTGGTGATCGTGCCGCTCGCCGCCTGCGTAGCGCCATTCTGGTTGTTGAGATCGAGTGTGATGACGCCGTCAGCGGTCGACGCGGAGATCGTTCCGTCGAGCGTCATTTGGCCGTCGCCGTCGATATCTCCGACGCCGGAATCGAGTGTGATGTTTCCGCCTGACGCGGCACTCGCGCGGACCATCGAGCCGCTCGCGAGCACGATCCGGTCACCGGCTTCGAAGATGACGTCGCCGCTGCTGGATTCGACTGTGACACCCGCGTCGACGGTGATATTGTCGAAGTCGCTTGCTGCCGATTCGAGCGCCTGCGCCGTCAGCGTGCCGCCGCTGGTGGTGTCGTGCGAGAACGTAATCAGGCTCGTCGCCGACAGCGTCGTTGTGCCTGTTCCACTGTTGCTTGACGCCGTAAGCCCGTTGACGTCGTCGATTGTCAGGGCTCCGCTGTTGGCAATGGCAATGTTACCCGACGCTGAGTTCACAAAGGCGAGTGTCGTGACTGCGGTGTCGAGCGCGTTACCGCCGCTGCCGATTCCGGTGGCTGCTCGCAGAGCCATCGTCGAGGCTGCGATATCCGTGAGCGTGTCGCCGCCGTCGACGATCGCTCCGGCGGCCGACGTGATCTGAACTTCGGTGGTGGTCAGGACGCCGCCGAGCGTGACGTCGCCGTTGGCGTCGAGATCGACGAGACCACTGCCCGCGTCAACGAGGGCGGTGTTGGCGATTGTCAGCGTCGCGCTGTTGCCGGCACCGGCCGCGTCTGCCGTGATTGTCAGGACGCCGTTGTTTGACTCGATGCCCGCGTTGATGCCAGCGCTCAGCGTTGCTGTCAGCGTCAGATTGCCGCCGTTGGAATCGACAGTTTCGTCTGCCGTCAGATTTCCGATGGTGGTGATGGTCAGGTTGCCAACGGATGTGGCTCCCACCATCGCTCCAATTCCGCCGATCGTCAGGTCGCCGGTGTTTGCGACTGCGAGACTGCCACTGCCACCCGTTCCAGCGGTCGCTTCGAGACTGGTCACGGCAGTTTCGAGCGGGCCGTTACCTGTTCCGGCCGACTGACCGATATCGGCTGCGGCAGTCATAACGACGGACGTCGCGGCGATGTCGGTATGCGTGTCTCCTCCGTCGAGAATCGAGCCGCTGTCTGAAGTGATGGTGACTGCAGTTGTTGTGAGCAGCCCGCCCAGTGTGACATCGCCGTCTGCGTCGATGTCGATGTTTCCCGTGCCGGCGTCGACGAGAGCTCCGTCGAGCATCAGCAGTTCGCCGCCGTTGGATCCAGCGAGAGTATCTGCGGACAGGATGACCGCGCCCGATGTCGAGTCGATCAGCCCGTTCGCGTTGAACACTAGGTCGTCCGCCGAGAGCACGGTTACTGTGCCCGTCGCGCTGACGAGTTCGGCATCGATGACGACACCGCTGCCGGCCGCCGGCTGCCGCCCGTCGAGCTGCATGTTGCCGTCGCCGGTGATCTGTATGGCGACGGCGTTATTGCCGACGTTGGTATCGAAGAAGACGCCGTCGCCGCTGCCGGCTCCGCCCGTTCCGGTGACTGAGACGTCGCCGTCGATCGCCATAATTCGTCCGTCGCCGTCGATCAGCACTCCAGTGCCTGGAGTCGTCGTGTCCGTGCCGCCGGTTCCATTCAGCGTGATGCCGCCGCTGTTCGCTCCGGTTCCGATCGACGTAACGGCTGCGTTTGCTGTCAGTTGAACACCGACGTTGCTGCTCGCGCCGTCGCCGCTGATTTGAATCTCACCGTCGATTGTCGTGACCGTTGTACTCGCATCAGTGATGAGAACGCCGGCAGCGTCTGCGCCCGCTCCGGCCGTTCCGTTGAGAACGACGCTGCCGACCGCAGCGCCGGTGCCGGTTGATGAAACGACGGAGCCGTTCGACAGAGTGATCCCGTGGTTGGCGACAGCCGGCAGCGTGTCCGTATCGCCGCCGGTCCCGGTCAGAGTCAGCGCGCCGCTGGTCGTAGTGACGGTCGATGCGTCGATCGAAATGCCAGTAAACTCGCCGGATGCTCCGCTGGCGTTGGCGCTCAGGCTGAGTGCTCCGGCAACGGACCGCACGGTGGCGCCGCCGCTGAGCGCGATCTGCCGTGTGGCGTCGCCGGTGATAGCTCCGCTGCCGACGGTCGAGATCGTTGCGGCGTTATTGACGATGAGGTCCGTGCCGGCGTTGAGGTCAATCGACCCGTTGCCACCCGTTGCTGTGACATCAGCGGAAATCGTGAAGTCATCGTCGGCGCCGCCGTTGTTCGTCGATGTGAGCGTGATGTTTCCGCCGTCGGCGTTAAGGATGGCCTGGCTGACTGTCAGAGGGCTCGACGCTGTGATCTGAATGTGATCATTGCCCGAGTTGTCGTTGGGCGCAAGGTCGCTGATGGTCACGCCGCTGAGGCCGTTGACCGTGCTGATCGTCAGCGCTCCGGAGTTCGTGACAAAGATGTCGCCGGAGTCTGTCACTGCGGCCAGCGTTGTCAGTTGCGTGTCGAGTTCCGCTCCGGCGGCTTCGTCGCCAATGCCCGTGAAGGCCCGGAGTGCCGCGGTCGCCGCAGTCAGATCCGTGTCGCTGTCGCCGCCGTCGATGATCGCTCCATTGCCGGAGGTGACCTGAATCTCGGTGGTTGTGGTGAGGGCTCCGAGTGTCACGTTGGCGTCCGCGTCGAGGTCGATCAGTCCGCTGCCGGCGTTGATGATCGCACCGTCGGCCATGAACAGGGCACCGCCGGTGCCGGAGGCATCGCTGTTGGCATCGGCCGTCAGCCTGACCGTGCCGCTGACGCCGGACACATCGCCATTGGCTCCGAAGTTGAGGTCGCCGTTGGCGGTGATCGTGACCGTCGCGCCGCTGCCGGTCGTCTGGACGGCGCCGTTGATGTCAATCCGCGAATCGTTCACGTCGCCGGGACCGGACTGAATGAGGATCGAACCGCCGGCGAGGATCTGCGGCGCCGCGTCGCTCTGAACCTCGACACTGTCGAAGGCGGCAGGTTCTGAATCGCCTGTGATGAACAGGTCCGACCCGGTGATCATGACTGCGTCGCTGGAGTTGACTTGACCGGTCGTGGTGACGCGAATGCCGCCGCCGCCGGTGTTGTCGCTGTCGGCGGTGAGCGTGATGTCCGAACCGGCGCCCGTGGTCTGCAGCAGCGCGTTCACAATAATGTCGCGCGAGACGGACAGATCGAGGCCGCCGCTGACGGTCACGTCCGAGTTGATGACCAGATCGTCATTGTCGCCGGCGTTGTCCCCGTTGAGCGTGATGTTGCCGCCAGCGGCGTTGAGCGCCGCGTTGATCGTGACGCTGCCCGAGATGCTCAGCGTGCCACCGCTGCCGGGAGCGGTCGAAACCGCATTGTCGACGGTGATCGTGCCGCCCGAATTGATCCGGACATCGCTCCCGCCGGCGACGATGCCGGCCGTCGCGCCGACCGTCCCGACGGTCACGTCGTTGAGGTCAGTCAGCAGAATCTGCCCGGAACTGAGCATGGCGGCGATCGTGCCGAAGTCGTTGCCGGCCGAATCGAGCGTCACATCGGCGGCGCCCGTCAGTTCAAGGTCTGCGGTGATCGCGCCGCCGCTCTGCATGACGGCACCGTTTCCAGTCACATCGATCGTCAGCACGTCGCCGGAGATCAGCCCGGCGGACTGCGAGACCGTTGAACCAGCGAACACGGTGATGAGGATGTTGTTCGCCGAGGCGACGTTATCAGCGAGCGAGATGTTCCCACCAGACGTGCCTGCGGTGAGCTGAATGTCGGAACCGGCTCCAGTGGTGGTCAGCGTGCCGCCGGAGTTCTGCAGCAGACCACCGATACCGTCACTGCCGGCCGAAATCGTCAGAGCGCCGGTCGCCTGCACGGCGGCATTGATCGTCGCGCTGTCGGCGACCGTCAGCGTGGCCGCGCCGCCGCTGGCAAGAGCTTCGTCGACGGTCAGCGAACCCGTCGTCACGGTGACCGCGACATCGCCGCTGGCCGAAATTCCCGTCAGACCGGACGATGCTCCGCCGATCGTCAGGCTACTGGATTCCGTCAGGAAGACACCGCCAGACGTTGACGAGACTTCGACGTTGGCGACTGTCGTATTGAGCGGGTCGGCTGCCGATCCGACATCATTCTGCGCCGTGATCGCCAGTTCGTCCGCGGTGACGTTATTCCCCGCGGCGTTGAGATCGCTGATGGCTCCGGCGCTGCCGAGCGTGACGTCGCCAGCCGAACCGGTGTTGATCGTATCGACACTGATGTCGCCGCTGGTCGTCGTGAGGTGGATGTCGTTGGCGTCGCTGTTCGTGCTGGACGAGTCGACGCTGGTGGCGATGAGCTGGCCTCCGGCGGTGACGGTGATCGAGCCGTTGTTCGTATTGACGGCCAGCAGATTGATCGAGTCCGTTTCGGCGACGTCAATGTTCCCAGCGGAGGTCGTGGACGCGTCGAGCGCGGTGATCGTCGTGTCGAGCGCGTTGCCGTTGCCGATGCCGGCCGCGGCGGTGAGCGTTGTGACC
>WGMU01000062.1 GCA_016124895.1 bacterium | reverse complement strand
GACGTCGTGCGGGTCATTGTGAATCCGTGAGGCAGAGTGTCAAGAACAAAGACGAATGAAGAAGTTGAATCACTCCGATTGACTGCCGTCGTCGGGGACGCAGCGGCACTTGAGCAGGAACCCGTTGGGGCGACCGTCTTCAAGCTGCAGATGCAGCACGCCGTCGTCATCCAGAAAGCCCGTGCCGACAACGTCACGCGGTCGTGTTTCCATGAGGCTCCCTTCAACCTCGACGACGTTGTATTGCGCGAGCCCGAATTCGCTGGCGACCCGCGTCAGTTCCGCGAGGACAGGATCGGGTCTGTCCGGTTCGCCGGACTGCTTCGCGAGCAGCAGCCTCAGCGACACGAGTTCCGCCAGCACGATGTCGGCCATCGCCGGATTTGTGTAGAGCCCGGACTCGACGGCTTCACTCAGCCGATCGATCGCCAGTTCCGTGAGACTCTCCGGTTCATCGAGCAGCCACGCCCCTGCTTCACTGAACTTCAGCAGCAGGTACGCCGTTGCCCGGATCTCGTCGATCTGTTCCAGTGGCAGTCGGAGTCCGTTCTCAATCCGTTCCGACAGCCGGGACTGTTCGGCGAACTGGTCGAGCCAGTCGGCCGCCCCGTCGTTTTCCCACGGCTGAAGTCCCCAGTGTCCCATGCCGCGACAGTACCACAGTCCGTGGAATTGCGCACGTCAGGATTGCGAGCTGGACCAGCCACTGTCTGACCTCAGCTCGAACACATTGAATGTGTCTGAGCCGCGACGGCTTCACAACCTTGATCAGTTCCGCCGTCGCGTCAAAACAGAAGCTGAAAACGGTCGTTGCAACCGGTCTCAGGTGTACCAGCAGGGTGTACCAGAGGGTGTCCGGGCCGGGTCGCGCCGCTGGTACGGGCGCTGTTTTGTATGTTGTTGGCCCGCCCCAACTTGGGGGTGCCGGGGTCTCACTTCGCGGTGCTCCGTGAACCCCGGCTATTTGCAGTGCGGTGAAACCGGATCATCGTGGACTCCTGAGGTCGTCCACGATGTGTTTGCGGGCCATGGTCGGACGGTCCACGCCGCGCTGCCACTGCAAATAGCCGGGGCTCCGCCCCAGCACCCCTGCGAGCCCGATCGAGTGTTTTCGGATAGTCGGTTCTGAGCTGCGGGCTCGCACTCGGCCTTGTGGGCCGAGGCAAGTTGGCTCACCCGTTTGTCTGTGTGTGCTGTGTGTGTTTCGTCGCTCGTCCCCGCACCACATTTCCGCTGGTTGCGCAAGTGACTTTTTCATGGCGCGATGGCAGTCTGGCGGCATGGCACTGAACCTGCCGGATCATCGGGACGACAAAGCCGTGCGATCTCTGCTGTCAGAATTCTCTGCGGCAACGGACCTCGGACAGCAGCTCCGTCAGGCTCTGGCGAAACGCACGCTCCGCGACATGGCTGCCGCCGAGGCGGATCTGACCCGCGAGCAGGAGCAGGCGGCGGCCATCGAAGAACGGCTCTCCCGGATGGAGGCGGAACACTCGCTGCGAATGCAGTACCTGATTCACTTCGGCGTGACCCCCGAAGAACGGCACGAGTTTCAGCAGTTGCTGGAGGAGTCCGCGCAGCACGGCGGACTGAGTCCCCGCGAAGCTGCCACACTGGCCCACGCGCGACACTCGCTGAAAGAGCCTCAACGAAACGGATCGGTAGCAGACTCGGAAACGGAGTCGGTCGCCTCACCCTCCACGACTGTCTGATCGGGTAGGCGGATTGCCGGTGTCGTCAGCAGCCAGCGACGGCAGTCTTCGCGCTCACGATCAGCCTCAGCTTTCGTGATGAAGAAGTCCGACTCGAAATTCCGGGCGAGCAGATCGCCGAGGCGAGTGTCCAGCGAGTGGCTCGGTTCGATCGGCACGTAATCGACGAGAACCGGGCGGATTTCCGGATCATTCACGAGCTGCAGAAATGACTCACCGGTGCTGAGCCGGCGGATCTTCTGTCCCCACTTGATGGCGAATTCGTCGAAGGACTCGTACGTCACGTTCGTGACTTCCCGGAACGTACGGTGCTCGGGGATGACAGACTCGTGACGACCGGATGACGACGTCTCAGACCAGCCAGACGACTGGCCTCGTGCTTCCGAATGCTGATCGCTTCGGCTCTTCCCTTCAGTCGGAAGCAGGCGGGACGGCGGTCGCGTTTCGGTTGCGGAAGTGCCGTAGCCGAAGACGTTCTGCTGCGACTCACCACCGGAGTTCCCGCTCGATCGCGATTCACTCTCCAGCCACTCCTTGCGGTAGCCCGTGATCAACTGCCGGATGGTCGACCGCTGATCCTTGATGGTCAGCGGGTCGAACGTCAGCTTCGCCAGTTCATCGGCAACGATGTCGGCGTCACGGGCGCTGGCGGCAAACATCAACCGGCTGCGTGCCTGCCAGATCATCTGCGTAAGATCCACGTCGGGCCGCTCCAGTTGAGAGAAAGACTGATGCGCCAGCATCAGCCGCAATCCCATCTGCCGCACGGTCGGCAGCGCGTGCTCAATGTCCACGCCGACAAACCGCTGAAATTCGTCCATGACAACGTAGGTCGGATCGACCACCTGTCGCCCTTCCCTGGTTGAAAGCCGGTTGGCGGTCTCCAGCACTTCGTTGAGGACCAGTCCGCCGATCGTGTCAGCGACAAACGGCGGAATGATCCCGTAGCAGCCGAGATTGCAGATCACGATCTTCCGTTCTCGGATCATCCGTTCGACGTTGAAGCGGCTCTGTCGGGCGCCGAACATGCGGTTCAGGTTTGTCGACTGGAAGAACGGGTCGAGCCGGTTTCGCGTGGACTCCAGAATGCGGACAGCTTCATTGCCGCGGGCGGACAGAATCTCCTGCCAGTGATGCCGGATGTCGCCAGGAATCTGCTGCAGAATCGCCGTGTGCTCGGGCGTTCCAGGATGCAGCAGGTGCTCGCACATGGCAATCGGCATCCCCATCTGCGCGGCCGCGCAGAATGCCTTGTACGTCCACTGCAGGAGACGCGGCTGCTGCGTCACGTCCTGAGCGGCCCATGCCCGCAGCACGATGTCGACTGAGCGCATCGTCTGGTAATACCGACTGCCTTCGGTCGTGTAAGTCAGCGGGTTGAACGGCAGGATGTAGTCTTCGTTGGCCGCCTCGAAGTAGACGAGCCGGTCGCGGACGTAGTCGTTGCAGCGTGTCGGATGAGCGAACCAGTTCAGCAGGTCGCGTGACAGGTTGCCGATCGGATCGATGAGAAACAGGCAGCACTCTTCCTGTCCCGGCTGCAGCAGCAGTGATTCGAGCAGCGTCAGCAGCGCCGTGCTCTTGCCGCTGCCGGTCGCCCCGACCAGATGCCAGTGCGTCCGGAACGCATCCGGGTCGAGATAAATGCGCCGGTTCGTTTCTCTGTCCGTGCCCAGAGGGATGGGGATCATGACTGTCCACACTCCCGGATGGCTCGTTCTTCTTCACGGGCCAGACTGGAGAGCATGGAAGCCTCCGTCTTCTCATCAAATCCCGCGGACTGAATCTCCTGGCGACGCGTCTGAAACTCCTGACGGACTGATTCCAGTGTTGCACCATTACGCGAACGATCGGTCCCGCCGCCACTGAGTTCATCCAGCATGTCCCGCAGCTTCGCGGCGCGATCCTCGACTTCGTCAGCACTCGACCCATCACTCATGTAGCGGTCGAAGTATTCCTGCAGTCGAGCGGGCGAAAACTGATCCCGCAATGACGCCGCCAGCCGGTCGTAGTGCATCTGGCAATCAAACCTCGAGTCGTCCCGCCGCTTCTGCTCGTCCCGCTGACGGCGTTCACTGTCGCGTTTAGCCTGTTCCTGTTCCCGGAGGTGGTCTGCCTGTTGATTCTCGTTCCATACGGCGGCTCTCGATGTGTTGCATTGATTGCGCCGTCGCACGCGGGCGGCATTCAACCGTCCCAGCCAGCGAAACGGGGTGGTCACCACATGCTGCCATACAAAGGCCAGCACGGCCACGGCCAGATACCAGCCACAGGTCGCCAGTGCTCCGGTAAACAGACCAGTGAGTGCTACTCCGGCCAGAGTAAAATCTCCCGACACTGACGGACTGAACGCAATCAGCAGACCGGTGATCCCGCCCAGCCATGCACTCGCGCGAAACAGACACGGCTGTAACCGTTTCATGCGCTGAGTGACGTGACACAGTCCGTGTCCAAGGGCTCCGGCGACCAGCAGTTCAACCAGCAGGTCTTCGGCGCTCATCAAGGCGAATACAGAAGTCATGACAGCTCCGGACGGCTTCTGTTTGTGAGCCCAGGAAGGTAGACGCAGCAGAAGTGACCGCTTGGACGACGGTCATGGACGTGAGCTACGGCAGCCGTCTGGAAAAACAGGTCATTCCTGTCAGGCCGGTCGGTCCCGTTCAGAGACCAGCAGCGTGCCCGGAAATCTGTATCACAGGTGAAGGGAAAACCGTTGAGTGACCGTTGGACTGTGCATCTCGGTTACCCGCCTGATTTCTGCCGGAGGAGCACTGCATCGTGTCTGGCTGCAAGTTCCTGCTCACTCTCCAGTTAACGGAAATGATGCGTGTTGGCCTTCATGGCCGTGGCGACAGAAACTCCAGCAGATCAACTCTCACCCGGGTCCGTCAGCGCGCGTGTGTCGTCCTGCTGACCTGGATGTGCGTACTGTCAGTTCATGGAGGGAAATGCCACGGTGATATTCCGTCGGTGGTGGAGATCAACAGTACGTTCCGGAATGCCCGCACGGTCATGCGCGAAGTGCAGGCGTTAGTGCTTCTGGATCATGAGTGTGATGCGAGACTGCGGCCTGTCGAGGACTCGCTCCGAGCATTGACTGTTGCCCTGCCGCCACGCGGGGAATACCAGCGGTTTACACTGACGGCGTGGCTGTTGCTTGCGCAGACGCAGTCGCTGGCTGGTCGCCATTCGGTCGCGATTGAAACCGCGAACACCGCCGTCAACCTGTACCCACGCCTTCTTTCGGCGAAAGAGCGTCAGGCGGAATGTCACTGGGCGCTCGGCAATCAACTGCATCAGGAACGCCAGCTCAGGCTGGCGACCGAGCAGCATCTCGCGGCCATCGAACTGTTTCCGACAGCGCGCTATTATGCGTCGCTGGGGGCAGATTTCGCTGTGGCCGCAGAGCTACTTCACGAAGACCACGACCTGCTGCTGAATGCGGCTGGGGAACTGGCCGACCGGGCGATCAGAGCCGACTGGGATTCGACCGAGTGGCGGCTGACCCGGGCGCAGATCGCGGAACTCGGAGCCCGGATTCATCAGGATCGCGGAGATCATGCGAAAGCCCTGACGCTCTCGCAGCGGGCGGTGATTTCTCTGCCCACGGTGAGGCAGTTTTACCGGACACGGATGGAAAGTCACCGGCTGCTGGATCAGTATCCTCAGGCGGTGCGTGACGGCGGGAAAGCGCTGCGGCTGGCACCGTACGACCCGGAACTGGCGCGAACGATTGCCGACACGCGGCTGGAGTGGGCTCAGTCCATGCTCGTGTCAGGCGGCAATCGCGCGCCAGGGACAGCTCCACAGACAGTGCAGCAGACGCTACGCGATGCCCTGCTTCAACTCAATCAGGCTGCGGATGAATATGCGTCTCTGCAGCACGTAACGGAGCAGAACGAGCGGCTGTTCGGAGTCCGTTCCTACGCGCATCGCAGGGTGGCAGAACTGTTCACACTGCACCCGGCGTCCCGCCAGCACGCGATCGATCAAATCGATCACTACGCCGCGTCGGTCCGTGACGCCCAGGCGGCTCTTAATCTCGACACCAGAAACGAGTACGCCCTCGGTGCCTTCGCCTCGTCAGGAGAGTCAAGGACGCACATTACACAGCTTGTCTTCGGAAGGCACAGCGAAGCCGCCTGGCGTGCCATCACCCACGAACTCGGACGTCACTACCCGATGGTGCCGGGTGATCACAGGTTTCAGGGGTTCTGGTTCTCGATCTCCGAGGAACAGGCAGCGCAGGGAGTGTTCTTCCGCTTTGACAACTCAGAACTGCTGGCTCAGTACATCATCCATCTGAAACAGCCGGGGCCGTCTGTCCCGGAAGTGACCGATGGCGAGCTGATTGCCTTCGGGGCAGCCGGTTCGGGCATCGAACGGCATCTCATTCCGGCCCGTCTACTGAATCCTTCCGGCAATGCGAATGATCCATTCCGGGAATACCGCTTCTCATCGCCGGACGATGTCCTGGGCGAAGGAGCACTGACAGCAAGGACTGTCTGGACTTGGAGTCCGCCGCAGGCCGGTGAGTACTGCCTGCTGTTTCCTGTAACGAACATCCAGGACGTGCCGCCACCGTCCCGCAGCGCCCGCATCGTGACGCGGACGATTGACTGGGAGACGATTTATACCAATGCCAGTCGCCGTTTCGAGGAATATGTTACCGAACTGCGCAGGCAGGTAAATGCTGAGAAGCGTGCCAACGTGCGTGACTTCTTCATCGGTCTTGGGCTCGATGTCGCAGCAACATATACAACAGGCGGTCTGTATAAGGTGATTCAGGGGGCTCGTTTCGGATGGGAGACTTACCAGTTCATTCGTGGACTGAACGAGGCAGATGATAAGACTCTCTACATTGCGTCCGCAGTCGCGGGACATGTTGCGTCGAGAACTGTGGAGAAGATCCTGAAAACTGCTCTGGCGAAAAACCTGCCGGAGAACGCCGATACTGTCTTTGAAAAGCTGCAGAACAAGGGATTGACTCAAGCGGAGCGGGAATCACTTCTGGAATCGCTGGATGGAAAAGACAGGCAGCTTGTTGTGTCTGTGCTGCGGCAGCAGGACGCGTCCAGTGTTCTGATGAGTGTCGCCGGCCAGGTGATAGAGCTGCAGAAGAACTCGGAAAACGTGATCCCGAAGGTGGAAGAGCTGGAACGGCTAACGAACGATAAGGAAGATGAGGACTCTGTCTATCGAGATCAGGTCTTTAACCAACTCGTGTATCAGGAATTCCTGAGACTTCTGGCCGCTCCCTGACACTTTGCCGCTGTGCAGTGAGACCAGCTTGCGCAACGGCAGACAATATGTTATATTATCTGTAACATGCGACACACACATATGCAATTCTCCCAGTGGTGTTACGGGCGGCTGCTGTGGCTCAAGGGCGCAGGAGAAACCGTCGGTCCGGGAAGTCTCGAATCCGGCCCGGAGTCCAGCCTGTATGGCGAGACGATTGAGCGGCAGGCGACGTTGATCCAGACGCGTGCCAGACTGCATCTGCTGAGGGGAACTGACCTGCAGTTACTGAATCTACTCTGTGAGGAGGCTCCTGAACGTCAACAGGGGATTCGAGGGCAGGTGGAGACTGCACTGGAGGGAACGGAGTACAGCGTCGTCTGGTCTGAGTCTGGCATGCGCCTCGTTCCGGATTCGCTGTCTGATCTCGGATCTGCGGCCGAAGTGCTGCAGCACGATGGCATCCGGCACGAGCTGTTTGAACGCTACGGCCTCGCAGCTGTTATCAGCGCTGCGTTCTATCTGGCGGCGCGGGGAGATGTTCGTCAGGCAGGTCCAGACGCCAGCCCGGCCGTAGCGAGGTCCAGCAGAGCAGTCCCCCCGCACACGTCTCTACAGGAGCATGATGGAGTGAGTAGAGAAGCGCTGCCACACACGGCGACCGCCTCCGATCTGCGGTTCGATTCCATCGTGAACAAAACACGTGACCATCCACTGCTGTTCGGAGAGTGGTATTCCCGCAGTCTGGATGATCGGATCGAAGTGATACAGTCCCAGGGCTTCCGGCCACCATTTCGCGGACTCGCGACTGAGCGACAGAACTGGCAGCAACACGTTGGCGAGGTTCTGGAGTTGCAGAGAGCGCTGCGCAGCAGACCGATGACTCCGGCAGAGTCTTCCGGGATCCGACAGCATCTGTTTGACGCTCAGGGGCGACTCATCCTGCTGCTGAGAAATGTGGCCGGGAATCTCGGAAAGCTGGAACGGGCTCTCAGTGAATCCTGGTACTGGAAGTACGGCATTCACGCGGATGTCGAGTTCAGTCTCGACTCGCTGTCGTGCCGGATGACGTTTAATAACGGAGTCCCTTATGCGCGGAAGACGCTTACGAAGCTGGGGCAGTCGCTGGCTGACGTGCATGTGACCTTTGACGATCAGTCAGGTTCGGCAACGATTCAATTCCCGCCGGACCCGGCCTCTGGCGCGAGCGATGTGGACTGCCTGAAGCATCTGTGGAAGGCGTTCGATGCCTGGTCCATGGCGCGGGAGGCAGAGCTGCAGGCAGGGCGCAGACTGCCGGAGTTTGATCTCGCGGCAAAACAGATGCCTGGTCATCAGGCCTTCCAGGATCCGGCGTGGAGAAAAGTGCTCGGAACAGAGAAGGCAATGGACGCTGAAATGGTCCGTGTCAACCCGGAACTCTATATCGAGCGCGCCAGAGAACTTGAAGCGTATGAACTTCTGGATGCACAGAGATTCGAACTACCGGCCGAGCCCGACGAAGCTGAAGGAGACGACGACCGTGAGGCAGCGTAGCAACAGTCTGCTGGCACAACTTGTCGTCGGATTCCTGATCTGTTTCGTTCTGGTTCCGTGCCGGATCAGCAGTTCCGGGGAAACTGGTGATGAGACAACACTCGGACTGGTATCCATCAGGTTTCCGGGGAAGCGAGCCCGGTATGACTTCAACTTTTACTACTTCGATGGTCGCCGGGAACATGACGATGGGAGTGTGGAGTATTCGCTGCTGACTGGCGAACGTCTGGTGATCACTCGACTGGGACGCCGGTTCTGGTTTGTGAACGAACATCCGATCTACGCAATCGTAAATGAATACTTTGATGATTCAGTTGAACCCACCTTTCCGCAGCCACGACGGCATTTTACTGGATTCATTGAGAAATACCGCCGGGAAGGTCTGATCCGGTATCTCTCTCCGTACGAAGTTCCCGGTCTGTATGACACTCAGAGACGAGTTCCGGCGCGTGCTGTCCCGTCAGGAGGCCAGACGGCAGTGTCATCGGGAGTTTCGCCTGGTGGTGGAGTGGTCATCATCGGAGGAGAACACTTTCCCGCGCTGATCTCCCGCTGGATTGACGGCCGGGTCGTGACTCGGCTGGAACCGGAGGGGGAACATTCCGCCGTCGTCGCCGTCGCCTTTTCGCCAGACGGCCGGTTTATTCTGACGACTGCGCGTGGTGGGACGATCCGTATCTGGAGTACTGCGGACGGTTCGCTGGTCCGCCGCTGCGACACCACAGCCCCGCTGACCTGTGCCGCATTTACCCCTGACAGTGTCAGGGTTCTTGCAGGCGACCGCAGCGGAGCCGTTCGACTGTGGAACATCAGCGATGACAGTGAGGCAGTTGTCATCCGGGATCACGAGAGCGCCGTTGAGGCCCTGACAGTCAGTCCGGACGGGCGTCGACTGGTCAGCGGAAGTCAGCAGGGGTGGGTGTGCGTGTACGATCTGGGGGCGAGGCCTCACCTGGTGCGCCACTGGCGTGCGCATAACTCGTCTGTCACTGACCTGGCCTTCCGCCCGCCTCATGGGCAGTCGTTCGCGACGGCCTCGGGGACTGGGGCAGTGCGGCTGTGGTATCGCGAAGGGGGAATGCTGGGTGAGTTCAACGCACACGAGGGGCCGGTTAACACGATTGCGTTCGCTCCGGATGGACAGCGGCTTCTTTCCGGGGGACAGGATGGCCGCGTGCAGGTGGGAGTGATTCGAGGCCGGAACTGCCTGATCTCGGGTGGGTTTGCTGCGGGCCGGCCGGTCGAATCGATTTCGTTCCATCCGGACGGCCGGGGTTACGTCATCTGCCGTCGAGATGAGCAGCCGGCACTTCGCGATCTGGTTCACCGCGACAGCCGGTTCGGCCTACTGCTCGCGGACCCTGTCCGCGAGCGGCTGTACCGGCACCGCTCGACCGCAGACTGCAATCCGGAGTCACAGTGATGAAGTATGTGGTTCTGTCAGTGAGTGTGACTGTCTGCGTTATCGCCGCTTCCGCAGCACTGCCTGCGGAACAGCCGGCCCGGCTGTCAGGAAGCCGCAGCCTCATGGATCAGGCGGACCGGCTTGTCAGTGCCGGAGAGAATCAACTGGCACTGAAATACTACGCGTATGCGCTGGCCCTGGATCCGCACGGTGAACTGCCCTCAGGCCGTCTGGCCGGATTCCTGCAGACACTCAATGAGAACGGTCTTTCCGAACCGAACTGGAACGTATTCCCGATACCGGTCGAAGCGTCTGGCGGTGTTTCTGATGAGCAGACAGCAGGTGACCGGATCGCTCTGGCTCGACGCCTTGCCGTCGGGCGAATCGTTCCCTTGGAAGCATCGCTGGAGCGGCTGAAGCAGAGACTTCCGCAGGAAGCCGACCTGCAGACCATCGACCGGGAAGATACGGCGTGGATTCACCCGGTGTCAGAGATCGTCCCCGAATTGAATCAGACGATTGCCGACGCAATCGCTCCGGCAGCTGTCGGACGAACCCGGCCGCGGGGCGTACTGATCTATCCGGATTTCCGGCAGGCACTGCGTCTGGGGAGCGAACTTCGGCGACTGGCCGCCGACATCGGCCAACTGGACGGCATGCTGCCCGTCGAAACGGACGAACTGACGCGCAAAGGAGTGGAGTTTGTGGTTCAGGCGGCAGCGGTCAGGCAGACCATTGATCGCGTGCTGGAACTGGCGCAGGAGTCGGTGGCCTTTCCGGAGAACAGCCAGGATTACCTGGCGCGAGCGGCTGCGGCGAGTTTCCCGACTGACCGGTTGAGGTCGCAAGCACTCTCGACGCGTCTCATCGAACTCGAACCAGATCGGATCGCTGACCTGATGCGCGCCCGGTCCGTCTTCGATCCTGTTCGTCGCGGTGACGCTCAGACTGCAGTCAATCATTTCGTCCGCTGCCTGCAGTCATCGCACCAGTCGACCGGACTCACTCCGGATCTCT
>WGMU01000135.1 GCA_016124895.1 bacterium | reverse complement strand
GCGAGTTCAAAAAGGACCAGTGGTACAAAGTCAAAATCCGTGTGACCGACAACGAACTGAAAGCGTGGATTGACGACAAGGAAATCTTCACGGTCGAAGATCTGAAAGATCACAAATTCGACACGCGTATCGAAGTCGACCTGACCAAGCCGCTGGGCTTCTGCACCTGGCAGACCAGCGCCGGACTGCGGAAAATCGAAGTCCGCCGATTCGTCGCCGCTCAGGTGAAGCAGGCAGCCAGAAGCGAGTAAACTGTGACCTCACCCGTCCGGGAAACGCACTTCACGAACCCGGCTTCCCTCGGGAGCCGGGTTCTTTTTTCCAATGCGTCGCCGATCCGCACTTCACCAGTGGTCTGTCTGGAAGCAGCGAAATCAACCTGGCAGCGTTTGCCAGAACGCGGGTTTCCCGCACTCTGACAATTGCAGCTACACTGTTTCCAAACAGATCATCAGGCCGTGAGGCCACTCGTCGGCGCAGGGTCACTTTATCATGTCCGACTCGTATGCTGTCCAACCTGTCTCCGGCCCGATCAGCGGATCGATCCGCCCGCCCGGCTCGAAAAGTCTGACGAACCGGGCGCTGATCACCGCCGCTCTGGCAAACGGAACCACGCATCTGAACGGAGTTCTCGCCAGCGACGACACGCGCGTCATGGTTGAAAGTCTGAACCGGCTGGGTGTCTCCGTTGAACACGATCTGGCCGCAAAAACGATGATCGTTGCCGGCTGCGGCGGGACGCCTCCCGTTGGCGATGCTGACCTGTGGCTCGAAAACAGCGGCACGAGTATCCGGTTTCTCACCGCTCTGGCAGCGCTCTGTCACGGACGCATTCGACTCGATGGCAACAAACGGATGCGGCAGCGACCGATCGCTGATCTGGTCGACGCACTGCGTGGACTGAACGTCGACGCGGCCTGCGAACTCGACACGTCGTGCCCGCCGGTCGTCATCAACGCGGCAGGCGTCAGTGGCGGTCAGACGAAGATCGCAGGCAGCCTTTCGAGTCAGTATCTGAGCGGCCTGCTGATGATGGCCCCCTGCGCTGGCGGCCCGATCGATATCGAAGTGACTGGCGAGCTGGTCTCGCTGCCGTACATCGACATGACTCTGGGCGTGATGGCTCAGTTCGGAGCGACTGTCGCAACGCCTCAGCCGAACCTGTTCCAGATTCAGCCGCAGAAATACAAAGCCGCTCAGTACGGCATCGAGCCCGACGCTTCAGCCGCCAGCTACTTCTTCGCACTCGCCGCAATAACCGGCGGCGAAGTGACGGTCGAAGGCCTGAGCAACTACGCCCTGCAGGGCGACGTCGCCTTTGTCGAGGCCCTGCAGCGCATGGGCTGCTCGGTCAAGTACGGCGATAACTCGATCACCGTCACCGGTGGCGAACTGACCGGCATCGACATCGACATGAACGCCATCAGCGACACCGCTCAAACGCTCGCCGTCGTCGCCCTCTTCGCCAGCGGCCCGACACGGATCAGCAATGTCGCGCATATGCGTCACAAGGAAACCGACCGCGTTTCAGCACTGGTGACCGAAATCCGTCGCCTGGGAGTCGCCGCCGAAGAGCACGCAGACGGCCTGTCCATCACTCCCGGCCCAATTTCTCCCGCGACGATTGCCACCTATGACGACCACCGCATGGCGATGAGCTTCGCCCTCGCCGGAGTCAAAGTCGACGGCATCGAGATCGCCGACCCTGGCTGCACCGCGAAGACTTATCCGGACTTCTTCACCGACCTCGAACGGCTGTGCGGCGTGTAACCCGCCGGCGTTTCGACATCGCTGATTGCGACACGTCCGACAAAAAACGAATGCCGTCGCCGGTTGGTTGACCGCGAAAACGAACTGTCTTTCCTGCGGACAGGTTGAGCTTCCAGTAACTCCTCGCCTTCCATCCGCCTGTCAATTCCGCCTCATACTGGGGCTGATTGACGTGAGTGATCTACTGGCGAGGGCGTGCGATTGGCCCCACTCACTGAGGATCTGCTGTTTCTGCTCCCGGATTCCCTGCCCCTTCGCCAGAGGCTGCCAAAGCGCCGGTTTTCGGCCTGCTTGCACTGCGACCGAAGTCCTGATTCGCGGCAACCGCTCGACGGCTGCGTTTCAGTTGCCAGCAGGTTCGAGCAGAAACTCGTCGAGAAACTTCCCGGCCTCGAGATACGCGGCTTCGATCTCACCAGAATCACCGCCGCTCAAGCCGTGTTCGCCGTTCTTGATGCTGATCAGTCGGTGCCGGGCTTTGTGCTGTTGAAACTCGCGGACCATCAGAACTGACTGCTCGTACGGCACGTCGGTATCAGCAGTTCCGTGAATCATCAGCGTTGGCGGCCAGTTCGCCGTGACATTTTTCACGGGCATGAACGGGAAAAACTTCTGCGGTTCCGTGTGCGGATCCCAGTTGCTGACGTTCTTTGGCCACAGACCGGTCTGACGGCAGTAGTAGTAAAACAGTGCTCCGTCGCCCTTGCGTTCTCTCGAATCGGCAATCGGTGGTCCGCTGACCTGCTGCCATGCTTCGTCGCGTGACGGCTTCACGCGATTGTGCCGCTCGTGTGGACTTGGCGAGCTGAACCACGGACCGATCAGATCGCCGTATCCCCAGAAGGCGACGAGCGCCTGTGGCGGCGGTTTGACAAGGTAACCGGTTGTCAGTGTGAGATAGCCGCCAGCCGAGCCGCCGGTGACGACGATGCGTTGCGGATCAAGATGAAACTGCCGGGCACCTCTGCCCCGAATCCAGACGAAGGCGTCTTTGATGTCATCGAGAATCGCCGGCAGCTTCGTCTCCGGAGCCAGGCGATAGTCGATCGACACGAGAGCAAATCCACGACTCTGTGCGTAATGACGAATCTGACCACTGACCGCCTCACGATGACCGTTGATCAGCGCGCCGCCGTGAATCCAGACGATAACAGGAACAACCTGCTCGCCTGGCGGACGATAGACGTCGGCATGAATCGCGAGATCTCCAACCGTTTTATAGGCAGCCGTTTCGCGTACGAATTCACGGTTCTGACCGGCAGCCGGGCTCCCGGCGATGGCGACCTCGGCCACGATGACCACGACGGAAAACGCCCACTGATGCAATGAAAACATGCCACGCTCCTCTGGAGTGAACGACGCCACGGACAGAAGTCAGTTTGCCTTTCAGTTTCGCGCGGCGATCTCTTTCACATCGTAGCGTCGCACAGTCCAGTCGCTGCCACCTGTCAGCATTTCGGTCCCGTCGGCGGAAAACTCCAGCGAGAACACGGCCATCGAGTGTCCTGCGACGTCGCGTTTCGCGAGCCCGTCCGCGCTCACTTTGATCAGCGAGCAGTTTCCGAACTCAGAATACTTCCCCGTTCCGAAGGCGACCCCCAGCAGCTTGCCATCCGGTGAGAACTCCAGATCTGTGACGTCTTCTTCAGTCTTATCAGTCTTGCCAATCAGCTTCCCGGTCTCGACTTCCCAGACGGCAACGACGCCGTTCCGGGAACCTGATGCCACGTACTTGCCGTCATGCGACATGACCACAGCCGTCTTCACAGCTCCATCGGATGGAATGGCACTCTCTTCCCGCCCGACCTTGATGCTGTAAATTGAAATGCGACCATCGCCGCCCGTCGTGATGAAATAGTCACCGTCGTCTGAAAAACGGGCCACAACCTTGCCTCCATGCATTCCGCTCTGCGCACTCAGAATTGTCTTTCCGGTCTTCAGCTCGACGACAATCAGGGCTCCGGAATTCGTACCCGCCAGCAGCAGTTGCCGGTCCGCTCGATAATCCAGACACGAAATCGTCCCCTGCAGTCGGGCGAACGGCTGAAACGCTCCGGACTGCCAGTCCCACGCTGAGATGACTCCCCGGCTGCTGCCGGTCAGCACGGTGTGGTCGTCGAAACGGCACAGCTTTGAGATACCGTCAGCAAACGAACGAACCTCTGCCACCTTCCTGTTTGTTTCGAGATTCCACACCTGCAGGAAATCATCGCGGCCAGCAGTGACGACATGCTTGTCATCACCGGAATAGATGGCCTGCCACGTTCCGAGCACATGCGGCATGAACAGACTTTTCTGCTCGCCCTGAAACGATTCGTCGCTGAAGATCTTCTGCCAGAGTTTATAGAACTCACGTTTCTGCCAGACATTGAGCTCCGGATCCTCGCCGATCTTCGCGAACAGTTCGCTGGCCCACTCACGATCCAGGGCCAGACAGGCCAGATAGCAGGTTTCGTCCCGCAGCGATCGGGATCGCGGAGATTTCTCCTGCAACTGCTTCAGACCACGCCGCAGCCGTTCCAGATCGAACGAGTCCTCATGCAGTGTCGTCACCGTTGCGTAGTCACGGACGCTGAGAACAACCTTCGCATACGCCGCATCGCCCTCATCCCCGGCGGCACCGGCCAGTGCGTCCGCAAGACGAACGAGGTCACCCTCAGCGCCGTACCAGCGAGGCAGAAAATACGTTGCCGATTCGTTGATCGCGTGCAGATACCAGGGATAGAGGCGTAACGCCTGGAGTGCCCACTGGCGGACGTCATCAGCTTCTCCGCCGAGCGCCCGCGTTGAATGAATCAGCGCGGCGTACAGTTCCGGATCCGGAGTTTCGGCTTTGAGCAGCGGTTCCAGGATCTCCATCGCCTGTTCGTGGCCTTCGACATACGCTCCCATTTGTGTGTCGGACACGTCGGAGGCCAGTCGCCCGCCACGTGCGAAATCGCCGAATCGGGCATGAGTGTTCGCCAGTGCGATCTTTGCAGTCACGGAATCCGGCCGCTGCTTCACCCACTGTTTGAGGTCTTCGATCCGTTGCTCGAGGTTGCGGGAATTCTCAGGACGCACGTGCGTCAGCGACCAGTACAGCAGCCCCAGCGCAGTCGAGCCCGAAGGGAAGATGGTCTGATCCCGCCGATAACGCTCAGCCAGTTCGTCCAGGCTGGCAAACTGCTTATCAGCGATCAGCTTCTGGAACTGAAGCAGCGAAAACGTGTTCTCAGCTTCAGCCGGAATCAGTGACGCGAACTGTTCGGCGTGAATATCGATCGGTTTCGCAACGATCGGCTGCGGGGCGTTGTACTTGCGCGTGCGGATCGAAAACGTTTCGCCCTGGTGGCAGTCCCGGAAAAACAACGAGTACCGAAAATCCCACGGACATACTCCGAGCGGAGCCCACTCGTCGGCGAGCATTCCGTAACTGACCGCATTCTGTGTCCAGCCGCCTGACGGATTACCGTCGTACTCCCAGGAAGCCAGCAGAAAGACCAGACCGTCTGATTCGACTTCAAATTCCAACTCGCCGCCCGGCAGCCCCAAATCCTTCGGACGAGCGTAGATGAACGCGTCGCTGATGCAGGGGTGAACCGGCTGCTTATCGAGCTTCTGTGGGACCATGCCTTTGACGCCGAGCCGCGTGTAACCGTCCGGGATCGCGACACTCGCCGCTTTCGAATCTGCAGCCGACTTCGCTGGAGATGGTGGCGTCGACTTCGCCGGCTGTGATGCCGGAGTGGCGACCGGTTTCTCAACTGCCCGAGGTACCGTCGAACAGAACAGCAGTTGTTCGGAGATCGGCGCAAGTTTCTCCTGACCAGGCGGCTTCCACTGGATGGTCACCGTGCCGCGAGCCTCGACGTATCCGGCCACGACGATCTCATGCAGACCGGCCGTGAGCGCTGCCGTCTGCTCTTTGTGCTCACCATCCCGGTACGGACAGATCAGCTCACCGTCGATGAATAACGCATTGCGATCGTAGAAGTTGTTGGCGTTAAAGATGTACTCGCCAGCGGTTTCGATTTTCAGATAGCCGCGTGCGACGGCATTGAAGCCCGCGTCGTATTTCATCGGCGCCAGTGTGAGTGTCACGAAAGCTTCGCCAGTCGGCTCACCAAGTTCTGCCGGGGCGAGATACCCTCCGGCTTTCTCAGGCTGCTTTTCGATGTTGCGCGGATAGAGTTGTACTTCCAGTCCAGGAAACAGTTTGTCTGGTCTTGCGACTTTTGAATCCGACGCAGCGTTTTGATCAACGGCTCGCGTCTGGAGAGTGACGCTGATTAACACGCAGAAAACCGTACTGCTCAGCCAGGCAAACTGCGTCTTCTGACGAAACATCGATCGCTCCTCGCATTCCAGTGCTGATTTGATACACAGACGAGTCAGCCAGTGACAGCCCGCCATTCGCTGCATTGGTATTCAGCCTGAGCAGTCCTTGCGATGCTGAATCGCGAAGATGCGCAGCGTGGCGAAGCCCCGGACAGGAATCCCAGTCACAATAAACAGTCAGATTGGCGTCGAGACCGATGCGTCGGGCGTTTTTTCGCACGGCCGCATTCGCTGCCTGCAGTTTTCTGCAACTGCATTTCTGCCGGAAAACATGTTGTTGACGGCGAGCAGTGCAAAGTCAATGACGAGTCAACGGCGTCGTCGCACGAGACTCACACGCATTCCTCAGGATGAACGTCGCTTGTGTAAGTCTCTGCGTTCCCAGCGAATCCAAGACGTCTCGGAATCGAATTTGCCCACTCCCAGTCAAGCTGGCGGGCTCAGAAAGCGAAGGCCGAGTGTCGAAGAGTTTCCGTCGATTTCTCAAACGTATTCGTGATGCTCGACGGCAGCAGCCGGGACGGCTTCAACGAGAGAACCAGAGACGGAATCAATCAGTTCGCCGTCGATCGCTTCCAAATTGCTGGCCATGCCCGCAATCAGAGCCATCTCGCAGATCCGGCAGATCGATCGCGGAATGCCCTGCGACAAAGCATGCAAACGCAGCAGTGCGTCGCCGGAAAAAATCTCGCGATCGCAGCCAGCCTGTTGCAGCAAATCGTGAACAAATTCGTCTGTCTCGTCGAGCTGCAGTGGCAGCAGTTCGACACGCAGGTCGGTCATTTCTGAAACGAAACAGGAAGCACGCGGCACACCTTCACTGCGCAGAGACGCAATGAAGGTCGCCAGCCCTGCCCCGGAATCGGCAGCACAAAACAATCGTTCCAGCAGCCCGAGGCAACTCGGCTCGGCCCGTTCCAGATGGTCGAACACAAAGACGGCCTGCTGCTTCGCCAGTTCTAACGACGCCAGTTGATCGGTGATTCGCCGCCAGAGACTCCAGCGGGAATCAGACTCCGCTGGTGACAACCGCAGTTTAACTGCGAGCTGCCACAGCATTTCATGCTCGTCCATTCCCAGCAGATCAATGAATGCAACACGCCGCTGAGAACGCAGAGACTGCTCGGACAGCACTCGCAGCGTCAGTGACTTGCCCGTCCCGGCGTCACCACTGATCACCCCAAATCCACGCCGATGTTCGATCAGATAAAACAGCCGCGCGAGAGCCTCCTCGTGAACAGGGCTCTCGTGAAACCAGCGGGGACTCAGACGATTGGTAAACGGCGAGTCGGACAGTCCCCAGTACGCTTCGTACATTGTTGAGGCCTTACATTCTCGATGAGGACGAACCGGTGACGCAGTGCTGCCAGAGCCTGCTGGCAATGTCTGGCTAAGGCAGGTCACAGCCGTCCCAGCGAGCCGGAAGACTCCGCCTGATCGCTACTATCGGCACGCGTCGGCGTCGATCATCAGCTCAGTTTTTCTTCATGCGATAGCCAGTGGAACAATCAGCCCTTGCTTGAACGGCCCGCACCATTCCGCCATTCTCCGATCACCCAATTTCGATTGGATTCCAGCAGGCGAGTTTCAGTCAGGCCGGCCTGCTGGCGGGAAGTCCTCAGAACAGAAACGGATTCGAAAGATGACGCGTTTGTGCTCGCTTGCTGTGCTGCTTCTGGTATTCGCTCAGTCATCGATTAATGCTGCAAACTGGCCTCGTTTCCGTGGCGAAAACGGGACTGGTGTCAGCGATCAGAAAGACATCCCGACGGAATGGAGCGACGGCAACTACAAGTGGAATATCGAACTGCCCGGAGTCGGCCACTCCGCCCCGGTCATCTGGGGCGACAATCTGTTTGTGACAAGTGCCGAAGACCGCGGTCTCACGCGGCACGTCCTGTGCCTTGATCCGGCCACCGGTCAGGAAAAGTGGCGCCGCGACATCGCGATGAGCGAGAGTCACAAACACAACAAAAGCAGTTGGGCGTCGAGCACTCCGGTTACTGACGGCAGGCTGCTGTATGTCGCGTTTGCCGATATCGAACACTACTCGGTCACAGCGTACGACTTCGATGGAAACGTCGAATGGCGGCGCAGCGTCGGGCAGTTTGAGAGCCAGCACAATCTCGGCGTTTCACTGATGCTGCACGGCGATTCGCTGATCATCCCTGACGATCAGATGGGGCCCAGCCGGATCTTCGCTCTCGACAAGCACACCGGAGCCACTCGCTGGAGCACGCTCCGTGAATTCCGCAAAACCTCGTACGCGACGCCGATCGTCGTTCCCGGCCCGACTGGCGAGCAGCTCATTTGCGTCAGCGGCTTCATGGGGATTACGAGCCTCAATCCGGACACCGGCGTCATGAACTGGCGCAGCCGGGGTTTCCCACTGAGGACAGTCGCGTCACCGGTATACGGCGAAGGACTGCTGATCGCTTCCTGCGGTCAGGGCGGTCGCTACGGCGTTGAACAGATTGCCGTCAGCCTCGACGGCGACATCGGCGAGGATGGCCTGGCGAAGGTCGTCTGGGAGCGAAAAAAAGTGATCCCCTACGTCCCGACGCCCGTCATCTACGAGGGCCATCTTTACGAGTGGAGTGACGAGGGGATCGTTGCCTGCGTTGATCTGAAAACTGGCAAAGACGTCTGGATCAAACGAGTCGGCAGTAACTTCAGCGGCTCACCGATCTGCATCGACGGCAAACTGTACTGCATCAGCGAGGCCGGAGATGTGTTCGTGGTGGCTGCGTCACCCGAATACAAGCTGCTTGGCACAACTCCGCTCGGTGACCCGAGCCACTCAACCCCCTCTGTCGCCAACGGCCGTCTGTTCCTGAGAACCTTCCATCGCCTGGCCTGTCTGGAAGCCAGAAAGTAACCACAGCCCGAACACCCGGACGGATGTGACCCGAACAGCTGGAATCGGAACCGCCGAGCCGGTCTGTGTCACTGAACTTCCAGCGTCTGGATGCAGTCTGCATTGATCGAATTGGAGTCCGGCGACGTCGCGGATTGAGTTCCACAACATTGTCGTTCGAGTCAGTTCGCGTGACGACTCTGGGCCGGAAGGGCACGATTCCGAATATTCGCAGGAGTGAATGGGCCGTGCATTGCGCGATTCGAGTCCGTGAAAACAAGCGTGCCGGCTGGCGTTGACCCACTCGTCGCCAACGCTAACATCCACCTCACACGGGATGTAGCTCAGCTTGGCTAGAGCGCTGCGTTCGGGACGCAGAGGTCGCAGGTTCAAATCCTGTCATCCCGACTCGACTTACGTCGATTCGTCCTGCAAGATTGCAGAGTTATTGCAGAGAAAAGAGCCCACTGGGTGCTAGCCAGTGGACTCTCGCGAACCTTTCAGTCCGCACGAAGTGTTTCCGTGTTCGATTGACTGGAGGGTTTCTCATGCGTCAGCCACAGCCGTTTTTCCGCCAGTTTACGCAGAGCTGGTACGTCGAGATTCGCGGCAAGCAGATCAATCTCGGTCGCGACAAGAAGCAGGCTTGGGCGAAGTATCAGCAGCTCATGGCCGCGCGGGATGAGCTGGACGCCCACACGACGACGGTCGTCACGTTGTTCGAGACGTACCTCGACTGGGTTCAGGCTAATCGCTCGCCAGCCACCTACGATGCGGCGACTCGCTACCTGTCCTCGTTCGCGAAGACCATTCCGCGGTCGCTTGTGGTTGCCCGACTGGAGCCGCACCACATCACCGCGTGGATGAACGACAGTGAGACATGGGGATCGACGACCCGCAACGATGCGATCAGTCATGTCCAGCGGGCATTTCACTGGGCGGTGAATCAGCGGATTCTCGCCCGCTTGCCGCTCCCGAAACTGGAAGACAAGCCCCGACGCCGACGTCGGGAAGTCGTCTACACGCCCGACGAGTTCTCGGGAATTCTCACGGCGATCCCGGACGCGGAGTTCCGTGACCTGCTGGAGTTCCTCTGGGAGACAGGCTGCCGGCCGATTGAAGCCCGCGTGCTGGAATGCCGGCATGTCGACCTGAAGAAACAGATCGCCGTTCTGCCCCCCAGCAGCAACAAGACGCGTAAGGCGGAGCGGGTCATCATTCTGACCGGTCGGGCGACAGAAATTCTTCGGCAACGGATCACAGCAGTTGAAAAAGGGGTTGTCTTTCGCAACACGCGCGGTCGTCCGTGGACGAAGGATTCGATCAACTGCCGGTTTCAGCGGTTGAAGAAGAAGCTGGGCACCGAACGTATCTGTGCTTATGGCATCCGCCATTCGTTCGCGACGGAAGGGCTCAAGAACGATGTCGATCCGGTGAGCCTCGCCATGCTCATGGGACACAGCGATCCGTCGATGGTTGCGAAGACTTATCAGCATCTTGCCCAGAACCATGCTCATCTCCGCAGACAGGCCGAACGGGCCAGGGGAAACAGTGCCGAATAGAAGCCTGGTCACAGCTTGATGTGCTTCAGCTTTGGCCGTGTGGCGGAACGCGAGTGCCCGCCAGCGGTGGCAAGCTCTCTCGCGTTCTGCAGATATTCGCTGATGTCGTCTTCGGTGAAGCGGATGGCTCCGCGGCCGACGCCGATGCGGTGGTGGGGGATCTTTCCGGTTTCGACGAGCTGGTAGATGCAGGACTGGCTGACGTTCAGTCGGTCGGCGACGTCTTTGACGGTGAGCAGCATGGCTGGATGACTTTCGATTCGAGTGCTGATCGGGAATGGATGAAGAAGTGCCGGCAGCTCGAATTGAGGGAGCTGCCGGCGTTGAAACGAATCGGTGGTCTCAGTCCGTGAGGTCGATCTCGGCTTCCTGGTCTTCGACGTACTGCTGGGCGAGCTGGAGGGCTCGGATGGCCTGGGGCAGTTCAGCGAGGTTGAACGACGAGCTGTACTTCACGTC
>WGMU01000183.1 GCA_016124895.1 bacterium | reverse complement strand
TGTCGAGGTGGCGGGCGGCAGCGTCGATGAGGGCATTGAACTCATTCGCTGAGTAAGGCAGACGGAGACCGCGGTCGGGCATCGAATTTCCGGCACGGAACGGTGGTTCTGCGGCACCGTTGTCAGCCGGCAGTGCTGCCTCGACAACGTCTCGAACCAGAGCGAGACGCGCTGCAGGGTCGGTCGTCTGCAGAATGTTTTCGCGGTCCTCGAAATTCAGTCCGGCCAGCCAGTGATGCCAGGCAGTCAGTGTCGCAGCGAGTTCCGGGCTGGCGGCGACGTCCGCGTGCAACGCCTGCACATCCTGACGCTGTTGCGGAGTGAGCTTGCGATATTCCTCAAAATTGAACTCGACCCGCTGGCGCTCGGAACGCGACATTGCGGCGATCCGTTCGCGGTTGGCGCGCATCGTGTCAGATTCGGCCTTGTCGGCTTCGGCGGGTACGAGCGCAATCGCGAGCAGGCAGCCGGCGACCAGCCAGCCGTGCTCGAACACCCACGCGAAGCGGCGTGGCGAGCCGTCCCGCGACGAGTCATTCACTGGTTGAGTTGTCGGCGCTGGCATTGCCATTGAGCAGTCCGCTGTTGTTTAACGCTTTAAGAAATTCCAGATCGCCGACCTCACGATACTGATCCAGACGCTCGATGACCGGCAGGTCGTTGAGTAACTGGTCCATCGGTGCGGTGTCGCGGCGGAACGCTCCGTTGAAGCCCGCAGAAGCGACAATGAGAAGGCCCAGGAACGCGGCAGTTCGCAGAGCAATCCTTCGCAGCCGGCGCTTCCAGTGGCTGCTGCGCATCGTGTCGATCGGCCGAGTGTCGGCGTCTTCGCCTTCGCCTTTCCCCAGTTGAGTCTGAACGGCGAAGAGCGTGCGCTCAGTGAACGTCGCCGAAGCTTTCCCTTCGGGCAGCAGGTCGAGCAGTTCCCAGACGCGCGTGAGCTTTTCGACTTCCTGCCGAATCAGCGCCTGCTCGGTCAGGGTCTCCTCAACGCGCGACGCGTCGTCGTCGTTGAGTTCACCGTCGAGATACGCGACTAGGTTTTCAGTCTGTCTGGAGTCGGACGTGCTCACGTTGATTCCGTTGTCGATGATCCAGCGGCAATTGATTGACCACGAAAATGCCAGAAGGCACGAAAGGCTGTGGCGTTGTTTTTATCTCTTCTGGCGTTCTTGGTGGCAGTCAGTTGTCCTCGATTTGCGAGTTGAGACTCACAGATCACAGATACGGTTCCAGTTGGACGCGGAGATTCTCTCTGGCCCGCGTCAGCAGTGATTTGACGGCCGGGACGCTGAGATCCATGGCCGCGGCGATATCGACATAACTCATATGCTCGAACTTGTTGAGCAGGACGGCCATCTTTTGCCGTTCGTTCAGCGATTCGAGCGCCTCGCGAACGACCTCGCGCATTTCCTGTTTGTCAAACTGCCGACCGGGCATCAGCGCGGATTTGTCCGTCGCGAGCACTTCTTCCGGTCGCGGACCCAGCGGACCGGACTCGGTGGTTTTCAGATGAACTTCCTTGCGGCGGGCGACTGAGCGGCGGCGATTGCTCGCGAGATTATTGGCAATGCGGAACAGCCAGGTCGCAAATTTTGCCGTTGGCTGGTAGCGCGACCGGGCTCGATACACGCGGAGAAAGACTTCCTGGGCGAGATCCTCGGCGGCGTCAGGCTCGCGCATCACGTGTGAGAAAATGCCGATCAGCCGGTCCTGATAGGCCTCGACGAGTTCTCCGAAAGCCGCCTCGTCACCGTCACGCACGCGCAGCATCCGCTGCACATCCGGGTCGCGGAGCCAGGCGTTTCGTTCGGAGTCGGTGGCCACAGCGGCAGACATTCGCGGCTCTGACTGACGGTTCTTGGCGGCAGAGTCCGCATTGAACCGGACAGGGAGGGAAAAGTTTCGGGCCTGCCGGCAGTGTACAGGTCAGGCTTGCCGATGCGACAGGTCGACCACAGCGACCAGACCGTCCGCGCATGACAAAGCCGACCGGCCACGCGTGCCAGTCGGCGCTGTCTGTTTCGATGAGTGGCAAAGTCGCGTCAGATGACGACGAGATTCAGCGATACGTCGGCAGCGATTCGAGCGCCATCGTTGGCTGAACAGGCTGTGGATAAGCCAGAGCCGTGTTCGTGTAGACGGGCTGTGTCGCGATCGGGTAGCCCGTCTGTACGGACTCGTATCCCGTCTGATAGCTGGTCGGAGCGACTCCCGGATATCCGCCGCCGGGAGCGCACTGGCCGTTCGGGCATCCGCCAAACGGAGAGCCTCCATACGGAGAGCAGCCGGTGCCGCATCCGCCCCAGTAACCGGGCCACCAGCAGCAGCCGCTCAGAAACGAGATCGCGCACACACTCAGTGCTGTAAGAGCCAGGCGTTTCATGGGATTCCTTTCCGGATCGAGACGTGACTGCGCTTGTCGGCAATCTTCGATGCAGACACGAAGACGGACCCGACCGTCGCAAGCAGTACCAGAGGAGGGAGTGGTGAGAGCAGTCGAAATGACTGCTGTCTCAGTGAACTGTTTTGCGGAGCGGGGCACGCGTGCCGACAGAACAGTAAGAGAATCAGGATGGGACTTCAGAGATGCAGAGGTCAGATCGAGGTCACTCTGACCGAGAGGGAGCGGGAACGTACGGCGTTGCGAAAAGCTGGTCAAGACGGGTTTCTGCGCGAAGAAATGCTGAGCAAATCACCAGACATCAAAGAAATTCACAATCAGTCCGGTGATCGCGCGGGATGTTGATTTTGCGGGCAGTGCCGGCTGAACCGGCTGCAGGATTCGCCTGCAGGATTCACTGCGGCGCTTTTCCGCCAGCACAGAGTGCGACTTGCTTAACACGGGTTTACGACGGATGTTTCGGCATTCCTCTGAGCGGACACGCGATGCCCGAGTTGAGTCAGGGATCTGCGGCGTAGCAAAAACCGGATGGCTGCGCAGGCGGGCATTGATTTCGCCGGAACAGAACTGGAGTTCTGCTGTGACTTCTTTTCGGGGCTTTTTCTGCGCACTTTTACTGGGAGCAGCAGCAGGATGTGCCGAAAGCACGAACGCCGAAACCGTTGAGCCGCAATCAGCCGAGCCTGTTGTGAACGAGACGGCCGAATCACGACCGGTTTCTGACGTCGACGAAACGGTCACGACTTCGAAGCCCGGCGGAAACGAGTCGACTTTCGCTCACAGCAGAACGCAGACATCTGAGCCTGAAGCGACTGCGCCTGTGGACAGCGCTGCGGCTGGCAGCGTTGATTCAGAACAGAGCGTTGATTCAGAACAGACTGATTCCACATCGTCGGAAAGCGACCGGCTCGGGATTCGGCTCGAGCCGCGTACGGTTCTCGATGGCGCGATCACGCTTCAGGTTCCGGTCACCTTCCGCGTCATGTCGCAGGCGATGCGCGAGAGGAAGTACGCTGCCGGGCAGCGGCCGTCACTGGTCCTCACAAATCAGGCGACTGACGTGAACATCGCATTTAATCTGACCTCCAATGCGATGACGCTGCGACAGCTTCCCGACTTTCAGCGACAGATGGCGTCGCTGTTTCGGACTCAGATCGCCACCAGCGACTGGGTCGGCAGCTCAACGACCACCATCAACGGGCTCGACTGGTTTACGATTGAAATGCGGACCGAGGCGTTCGATACGAAAGTCTGGAACCTGATCGCTGGAACGAGCCTCAACGGCCGGCTGTTACTGGTTTCTTTCAACGCGACGGCTGCGCAGGAAGAAGTCTGGACGCCGATCTCCCGCCGAATGCTGGAGTCCGTGCGGGTCACGGTGAATCCGATCTCGCAGCCGGAAATCTCCGCTGCCCACAGTTCGGGACGCTGACGGATATTGACTCAGAACCTTGTCAATCAGGTCTGCACGAGGCCTGACAGCCAGGCGCTGCAGGCTCCGCTGACGACGACAGGAATCCAGGCGGCCAGATCGAACGAGACGCCACTGAGCCGTTCGAGATAAATCGCCGACTGCGCGAGGACAAACAGCAGGCCCAGCACGCCGGCGCAGGTCGCCAGGTTCATGAGTACGCTGCGGCTTTCCCGACGCAGCGTCAGCGGAACCGTGACCAGAACCGAAATCAGAATCAGCAGCGGTTTCGTCAGCCGCTCGTGCAGATGCTTCTTCTGACTGCGAATCGATGCGCGGCCGAGAACCGGATTCTGAATGCGCCGCACAAGTGCCGCAGTTGACAGGTACTTGTAGCTGGCCGACCGGTTGTAAAGCTGATCGACGGTGACGTCGGTCGCGACAAAAATGTCATTGCCGTCCGGTGAACGAAAAATGTTCTGCTGACCTTGCGGCGTGAGTGCCAGGCTCTCGAACGCCGGTTCGACGTCCTTGAGCAGCCAGCCGGCCGGGCGATTCTCTCCGGGAGGAACCTGAATCGCCGAGCGGGATCGCAGAGTCGCCGGTTCGCTGACGAGCGACGGGACGGGCAGCAGGAATTCGGCATCCTGAATCTCGCGCGCGTCCAGAAACAGGTGGCTGCCGGAAATCTGAATATTGCGGACGAGATCGCGTGTCGTCTGAATCTCCAGTGCCGACTCATGGCTGCCACGCGGCGCCTGCAGGCGGTCGGCGAGCCGCGGAATGATCAGTTCCTGATTGATCGTCATCAGCAGAATGATGCCCATCGCGCCGACCAGAATCGGTACCGCAAGCCGCCAGGTGGGAATTCCTGCGGAAAGGATCGGGTAGATCTCGCTTTGCCGCTGCAGCAGAGCAAAGACGGCCATCACCGCGAGGACGATCAGAATCGCTCCGACCAGATCCAGAAACGCGAACGACTGAATGGTGTAGTGAGCAGCCATGCGCAGCAGAACGACATGATTTTCCAGCGTGCCCGACCGGTTCTGGAATTCGTCCGCCGTGCTGAAAGCGTCGAAGACAACAAAGAGCCCGTAGGTCGCGACAAATCCAATCGCAAAGACATACAGAAATCGCTTCAGCAGGTAGCGGTCAAACAGCGTCACGTCGGCAGTCGTCCTGACTTTCGATCCGGTCCCGTTCGCAGTCGCTGACGCACGAAGCCTTTATCCTGAATACTCGGAATGGCCCGCCAGCTCAGACATTCGCGGCGGGATTACACGCGAGCCGTCCGGTTGCGGTCAATATGGAGTGGCAGCGACCGCGGGATCACTCGTCTTCGAGCATTTCCCAGTCGGCAGGCGGAATCATGCTCGCAGGAATGTGACGGACGAATCGTCCACCGCTGATGTAGTGGCCTTCCCGCGAGTAGCGGCACCAGGTCAGCCGGCAAATGGACGATTCGATGCCCGCTGCTGTCCGAATCGAAACCGCAGCGTAGCGGTACGGCAACGGCTGGCCATGAAGAAACGAGATCCCGTCGACGGAGATGTCACGCCCTCGCACGACAACCGGCGAAGCGCAGGGCTGAAGCTGATCGTCCAGGCCGGTCAGGCAGATCGACAGTGGCAGTGGAATCCGGTGCGACCGCCGGCCATGAATTGTCGTCGCCGACTGATGCCAGCTTGCCGTCGGTCCAACGGACTCGTCAGTGGCCAGTGACTGCAGACGGGCCAGTGACTCCAGCCCATTGAACGCATCATCGAATGTCAAAACCGGAATTTCAGACCAGGTTGACATGAGGTACCTCGACGCAGTTTTGAACGGAACAGGAGACGGCGATTGGGAGGATCTTCAGATGTCGGTTCAGGCCGTCGCTCCGTGACGCGTCAGAGGGATACTGGCAAAATGGGCCACGGATTTTCATGGTCAAGCGGCAATCCTCCATATGCGGGGATCCCTGCAGGACGTCACGCAATGCCGCACGTGGTTGTCACGGCGTCCGGTCTGCTCACGATGCGTCGACGCATCGTGTTGCCGGCACGCAACGTCACTTGAAAGTGAGACTGCCTGCTGTTGCGAGCCGTAACCCGTTGCTGTGTCACGACCTGTTGGATTCAGCGAACGGATCTCCGGAATCCGGCCCGACGGTTGCGAAGCCGAACGGCACGCGCAGGTCGGACGCGGGTTCCGAGCCGTCGCAGATCGCAGCAGTTCAGGCGGGAGTCGGTCATGGGTATCTCCGGAGTCGGTGGCGTTGGCGCGGGTGGCGCAGCAGGCGCAGGCGGAGCGGTGGCAGGTGCCGGGATTTCTGCGGGCGCTGGAGCTGCTTCCTCGGCCGGGCAGACAGCCGGAGCTGGAGGTGCGTCCGGAGCGAATCCGAGCTTCTTCGACAGTCTGCCTCCAAACATGCAGTCACTGGTTAACACGCTGAAAGACTTCAGCTCCGCCGAGATTCTCATCGCACTGATGCTTGCCAACGCGTCGGACAAGGATGACGACAGGAAAGGCGGTAACGCCGCCGGAGCGTTTCTCGCCGGTCTCGCGCTGGCCGGTCAATTGGGGCAATCGTCGAATCAGCCGCTCGGCCAGGGCCTGGAAATTCCGCAGTTCCCCACTGCAGCGGCTGGCGGCGCCGGCCTGTCTCTCAACGTGACCGTGTAAAGAGCGATGGCGTCAGTCGCCGGTGGCGTCTTTCGTTGAGAATCTCGATTGCTAGAATTTCGCTTGCTGCCGCATTGCATTCCCGCAAGACGCTGCCGACCGGAGCGAATGACTCGACGATCGAACCTGGAGACGACGATGGATTACCTGGCGAAGTTTGGCGAGGGACTGACTTACGATGCGTTTCTTGAGCAGTTCGGCACTCCCGATCAGCGTTCCCGCTGGGCCGCAGTACTCGGTCAGGTACAGCTTTCGGAAGCACAGTCAGATCTACTCGGCGGGTTCGTCCGCGAGATGAAAGTGCTCGTCACTGCCGGGGCCTGGTGCGGCGACTGCGTCAATCAGTGCCCGATCTTTGAACGCTTCGCTCAGGCCAGCGGGAAGCTGCAGATTCGCTACTTCGACCGCGATGCGCACCCCGACCTGGCTGAAGCCCTTTCGACCTGCGGCGGCCAGCGAGTCCCTTCCGTTCTCTTCCTGAGTGAAGACGGCTTCGTCTGCGGCCGTTATGGCGACCGAACGCTGGCCAAATACCGCGACATGGCCGCCACGCAGTTGGGCGCTGCCTGCCCCACTGGCATCGGAGGTGCGGATCAGTCGCTGCTCGACCAGGTCACGCAGGAATGGCTCAACGAATTCGAGCGAATCCAGCTCATGCTGCGTCTGTCAGGCCGCCTGAGACAGCTTCATGGCGATTAACTGACCGTCGAAGTCATTGACCGTTGTTGACCGAGTCAGAGTTTCGCGAGCCGCGTTTCAAGGAATCGCTTCAGCGGCTCGACGTGGCCGCCGTCGACGTTTTTTGTGGCTGTCACGAGCGTAATCACCGGCTGAGCCAGTTCCGGCAGAAGCTCGTCGATCTCTTTCTGACGGTCGGCCAGTTCCGCTTCAAAGCGAGCGACGAATTCTTCGTACGGCGGCTCGCTGGAGTGGAACCAGCGTCGCAGTTCATTGGACGGCGTCAACACTTTCGCCCAGAGATTGATCTTCGCCGCCGCTTTGGAAACGCCACGAGGCCACAGCCGATCAACGAGCACCCGAAAGCCATCGTCCTCAGCCGGTGACTCGTAAACGCGTTTCGCACGAATCTCAACCGGCATCATCGCGCTCCGGCAACTGGCTAATCATAACTAAAACAACTCACGCACCGGCTGTTTGCCGAAGTCGACGAGAGGAAACGGTCTGCCGGCCGGGCCGGGGAGTTTGCTTTCGAGGTTGTAGCCCAGGCTGTGGAAGATTGTCGCGACGACGTCGCCGGGATCAGTTGGGCGTTCGGCAGGGACGCCGCCGATGGGGTCGCTGGTGCCGGCGATGCGACCGCCCTGAACTCCACCGCCGGCATAGTAGGTCGTGAAGCACTGCGGCCAGTGGTCGCGTCCGCCCGCCGGGTTCACTCGCGGCGTGCGGCCGAATTCGGCGAGGTTGCAGACCAGCGTGTCGTCGAGCATCCCGCGATCGGACAGGTCGCTGATCAGCGCCGAGTACGCCTGGTCGTACATCGGAGCGACCGTCTTCTTCATCCCTTCAATCGAGGTGAATGGCGCGGAGCCGTGGATGTCCCAGGTGACTTCGTTGAAGACGGTCAGGAATGTGTTGATCGTGACGAAGCGGACGCCGGATTCGATCAGACGTCGAGCCAGCAGGCAGCACTGGCCGAAGCGCGTGCGGCCGTATCGGTCGCGCACGGGCGCCGGTTCTTTTTCGAGATCGAACGCTTCGCGCGCCTGGGCACTGGTCATCAGGCGGTAGGCCGTGTCGAAGTTGCTGTCGAGCAGCGTGGCGTTGTCGCTGGCCTCAAAGCTGCGCACGGTGTCGTCGACCAGGTCGCGCAGACGGCGGCGGCGGTCGAGGCGCACGGTCCCGATCTCGCTGGGCGGCAGCAGGTCCGGGACTTTGAAGTCTTTCTGCGACGGATCAGCATTCAGCACGAACGGATCGTGAGCCTTGCCGAGAAAACCGCCGGCCTGGCCGTTCGGCAGGTTGCCGCCGCCGCGTCCCATGATTTCGGGCAGGATGACGAACGGCGGCAGGTCGGTGCGGCGGCCCTGCAGGTAACTGGCGACCGCGCCGGCATGCGGCGTGTTGATTCCGCCCTGAAACTGCCGGCCCGTCTGCATCATCTGCCAGCCGGCGTCGTGAACGGCGGCCGAAGTGTGATAGCACGACCGCACATACGAGACCTTGTCGCCGACTTCCGCGTGGCCGGGGAACATCTCAGAGATTTCGACGCCGGGAGCCTTCGTCGCGATCGGCTTGAAGGGGCCACGGACCTCGGCGGGGGCATCGGGCTTCATATCCCACGTGTCGAGATGCGATGGTGCTCCGAGATTAAAGATCATGATTACGGAGCGATTGTCGTTTCCGCCGCGGATCAGACCCTGTTCTCTGGCCTGGACATGATCGGCCAGCGTGACGCCCGCCGCCCCCAGCGCCCCGACCTGCAGAAAGTCACGGCGGGAAACTCCGTCGCACGTGTGAGCGGTGCCTTTGCCGGTCAGCTTGAGCATGGGAGCGGTCTCCGGTTGGGAACTGAGAGGATCCGTTTTGAGCGGCTTGTCAATCCGTCGCGGCATTGCAGCGAGAACGGCATGATTGCGGTGACCTGCCTCGGACTTCCAGACAGTCCGCGATCAGGCTGACGGAATTCTTGCGAATCCAGCGACTGGCTGCGAGACCGCCGGGGAAATCCAATGCGCCGGCAGTGTGCCGCACTCGCCGGGGTCTTTTCCTCCCGGTTGCACATCCGATGCAGCTCTGCCTGGCGGCGGCCGATAGGAGAGACAGCGCGTGTTCCCGCAGTGCGTGGATCAGGGTTGTGGCAGCGCCTGCGCGATGACAGCACCGCACCAGTTTCGTCGAGGGTCTGACTCTCGATTCGTCAGACCAAACCATCGGAGGAGCAGATGGGACTTACGACAGCACTCAACACCTCACTGAACGGTCTGGCGTTGAACGAAACGGCCATCGAGGTCATCGGCAACAATATCTCGAACGCCAACACAAACGGCTTCAAGGCGTCGACGGTGGAGTTCACGACGCAGCTTGCCCGCACGCTGAGTGTTGGCTCGGCATCAGCACCAGGAGTCAACGGCGGAACCAATCCCCGTCAGGTCGGTCTCGGAGCAGCCGTGGCCGAGATTCGCCGCGATAATTCGCAGGGCGCCATCTCGACCAGTGCGAGCCCATCGGATCTGGCAATTGAAGGTAAAGGCTACTTCGTGCTGAGCGGGAACCAGGGACCCGTTTACACCCGCAACGGTAGCTTCACACTGAACAAGGAAAATCAGCTCGTCAATGCCCAGGGGCTGCGTGTGCAGGGGTACGGCATAGACGACCAATACAACATCACTTCCGTTGTAGGTGACCTGGTCTTTCCGCTCCCGACCGACAAAGTCGCCCAGGCAACGACCAGTGTCAAAATGGAAGGGTCGCTGGTGACTGACGGAAATGCCCAGGTCGCCACACAGCGAGGCATCATTGCGACAGCACAGTTTACAGACGCGAATATCACTGATCCCTTGCTGGACAACTCGATGACCGGCACGACCCTTCTGTCTGATGTCCGCGATGGCGACGGCAATCCCGTTTTTACCGTGGGTGAAACGATCCATTACACACCGACTAAGGGCGAAGCGACCTATTCGGAAGAGACGTTTGACATTACGGCTACATCAATGGCCAGTGACTTCACTGCGTTCCTGAGCGATGTGTTGGGGCTCGACACGGCCAACGGAGCCAGCGTCATGGTAACCGGCGGCAAAATTCAGATCACATCGAACGAGGGCAAGACACAGGACGTCGGCATTCCCGCCGGGAATGAGCTGCAGCAATCCAACGGCAGCAGCCTGGTGCAACTGGATCTGGGATTTGATCGCGTCCAGTCGGCCGATGGTGACGGCGCGGTCGCGACGTTTGCCGTCTACGACTCATTGGGTGAGCAATTGTCCGTACGGATGCATACCGTGATCGAGTCGACGACGCCAACGACGCAGATTCGCTACTACCTGGAAAGCTCAGACGACAGCGATCTGGCCACACTTCTGGGAACCGGGACGTTCGACCTCGACTCGAGCGGCAGCATCACAGGAAATTCCCTGCGGACGTTTACGATCAATCGCGGGAACACGGCTGCAAATGACCTGAGCATCGACCTGGATCTGTCGAACATCAGCGGACTGTCAAATTCCAACAGCTCGCTGAACCTGCTGTCGCAGGACGGAGCGCCTTCGGGGACTTTGTCAAGTTTCAACATCAACGATTCGGGCGTCATTAACGGCGTCTTTGATAACGGTGTCATTCGCCCTCTGGGCCAGATTGTCCTCAGGCAATTCCAGAACGATCTGGGTCTGGTTGAGGCTGGCAACGGAACGTTTCGGGCAGGTGTCAGCTCGGGAGAAGGTCGGAACACAACGCCGGGCGCAGATGGCACGGGACAAATTCGAGCTGGGGCCATCGAACTGTCGAACACCGATGTCGGCCGGAGTCTTGTCGATCTGATCGTTGCTTCGACCAACTATCGAGGAAATGCACGAGTCATCAGCTCGACGCAGCAGCTTGTGGACGAGCTGCTGGTGCTGGGCCGGTAAATCATTTCGATCTCCGCTTCGGTATTCGCCGTGGCGGTTGAGCAAGGACGCATCAGTGACAGGATCAGGGGATGATCAAGCTCACAAAACTCAATGGTGAGGAGTTTGTCGTCAACGCTGACCTGATCCGCTTTGTCGAAAGTCGTCCCGATACCTTCGTGACGCTGACGACCGAGGATCGATTCATTGTCCGTGAGTCGATGGAAGAGGTCGTCGCCCGCTGTATCGCTCACGCCCGGCTGGTGCGATTGATGCCGGCCGCCTGAGTTCGCGGGTCACACTTCGGGTCAGCAGAAGGCCGTCAAACCGGCTGGCAATTGACGTCAGCTCCCCCGCAGACGGGGAACGCATCCGCAACGGAATTCGACTGCCTGGCCGCCGCGTTTCGGGCAGTGTCGACGTTGGGGTTCGATGTGACGCGTTATGGATAAATCCACTGTCGTCGGAATGTTCGCGGCCATTGTGCTGATCATCGGCTCGATTCTGATCGCGCCGGGCTCATCGCTCGGCGCCTTCATCGACTATCCGTCGCTGGCGACGGTCGTCGGGGGGGGAATCGCGGCGACGATGATCGCGTTCCCGCTTAAGACCTTTCTGCTGGCACCCAAAGTGACGCTGAAAGGCGTCCTGCCCAATCCTCCATCGATGGCTCCGGCGATCAAGACGATCGTCGAATGTGCCGAAGTCGCCCGGAGGGAAGGCGTGCTGGCACTCGAACGCAAGGTTGCGGACATTGAAGACCCGTTCATTCTCATGGGAATTCAGATGGCTGTTGACGGCAGCGATTCGGAACTCATTGAAAGCGTCATGCGGACCGAAATGCAGGCGATGGCGTCGCGGCATAAGACCGGCAAGAGCCTGCTGGAAACCCTCGGACGATACGCACCGGCCTTTGGCATGATCGGGACTCTGGTCGGGCTGGTCATCATGCTCGGCAATATGGACGACCCGGCGGCGATCGGCCCCGGTATGGCCGTCGCCCTGCTGACAACTCTGTACGGCGCGCTGATGTCAAACTGCTTTGCCCTGCCACTTGCCGACAAACTGAACTTCTATTCCAAACAGGAAATGGAGATCCGCGAAGTCATTGTGCAGGGGATTCTGTCGATCCAGAACGGAGACAACCCGCGCGTCGTCGAGCAGAAGCTGTCGACGTTTCTGTCAAAGGGGGAACGCGAAGCGATGCAGAAAGCGGCATGAGGGGAGCGGTTGGCAGTTAGTTGGACAGCGCCACTTTCGGTTGCCGTACAAGCACGAAGCGCAAGCGAGTGAATCATAGACGTCAAACACACTCGCTTGCGCTTCGTGCTTGTCTCCTCGCAGATTTCGCCCAAAGTGGCGCTGTCCAATTAGGAACCTGTCCAAAACTGGTTTCCAAAATCAGCCGCTGGGCGATAGCCCACGGTTCTGCCGGACCGGAGGAGAATCCGGACGCTAGCGTGTTGCGGCTGATGAGCCTGATTGCACATCGGAAAGTTGTTTCAGACGCGTTCCGTAGCAGTTGGCGATCAGCTTCTGGCAAGTGAGTGCCGTGTGTGGCGGGGGAGCGAGCAGGGGGGCACGGAGCAGTCAACGATAACCAGTAAACAGGGAGCAGTGACTGCCGGCCGCTCATTGCCAGCCGCCAACCGCTTCCCGAGCAGGAGCTTCCACCGTGGAAATCGAAGACGACGGCCCGCCAGGCGTACCGGAGTGGGTCGTCACCTACGGGGACATGATGTCGCTGCTGCTGACGTTTTTTATCATGCTCGTTTCGATGAGCGAGTTGAAAGACGAGGGCAAGAACCGTGCGGCGTTGAATGCGATCAACGAGCGATTCGCTCCAATGGACGGTACATCCGGCGTGCCGGGGCAGTCGTTCTTCAACAACAGCATGATGAAGCACAACCATTCGGACGGAAATCGGTCACGGATGGGGCTGGAACCGGCGAACCGGAATTCCGTCGGCCCGGGTGGCCGTAACCAGGCGGTTGAGCGAATTAATCACGGCGAAATTGTGACCATTGGCGGCACGGTCACTTTCGACCAGTTTGAAATGCGACTGACTGACGCCGAAAAACAACTGCTCGACCGGCTGGTCGACACGCTGAAGAAACGCCCGAATCAGATCGTCGTCCGGGGGCACGCATTTGCCGAGCCGGTGCGAGGCTACACGCGGTGGCGGGAAGAGCAGTTGTCGCTTGCTGGCGATTCCCCTCAGGCGACGCGGGAGATCCCTCAGATTGATTCTCCTCACGATCTTTCATTTGCCAGGGCGCATTCTGTGGCCAAGTATCTGATGGCTCATGGCATTGATTCGAGACACATCCAGGTGAGTGCGGCCGGTGATTCGGAGCCACGCATCCTGACCCGTAACCTGGAAGATCGCCGCCAGAATCGCCGTGTTGACGTGTTTACAATTGACTCATATGTTTCGCCGCCCGATTCGACGGAAACCTCGGCTGTCAGGAGCTGATTCCGGCCATCGAGCGGTCGCAATTGCGGGGACGCTCTGATGGCTGAGGAAAATGCCGCTCAACAGGAAGTAAACACCAGCGCTGCGCCAGCCGGGACTCCCAGGAAGGGTGGAATGCTGAAGGTGATGATCAACGTCGCCCTGGCGATGGTCGGCGAAGCTGCCCTGTTCTTCTTCCTGGGGATTGGTTCAAACGCCAGCGGGCCGGAACTGTCCGCTGCCGAAAGCCAGGCGGGCAAGGAAGACGAGGAAAGACGGGACGATGAACAGGACGCGCTCGCTGAGGTCGAGATTCACACCTTCAATGTGACGAATAATACCGCAGCGGCTGATTCCATCATTCATATCTCGTTCAAGCTGTACGCACTGGTGGCGGCTGACCAGAAGTCCGCGTTCGACAGAGCCGCCAACGAAGAAAACAAAGCCCGCGTGCGGGAAGCGGTTGAGCGGATCGCCCGTGGAGCCACTGTTGAAGACCTCAACGATCCGGCTGCGGGAACACTCAAACGCCTGTTGCGGGAAGAGATCAACAAGGTGCTCAAACAGAGTTACATCGTCGAGGTCGTGCTGAGCGACTTCAAAACGATGCAGCAGTAAACAGCGGAAGTCGCCATCATTCGACGTTGAACAGCCCGGTCGCTTGCGGCCTCGAAACTTAACTCAACCGGAAGTGAGGACACACGGACGTGGCCTCTGACGACAATCTACTCAACGACGACGAGATTCAACGCCTGCTTGCATCCGCAGGAGGTGGCAGCTCTGCCGCGAGCAAACCGTCCGCTGATGCGCCGGGCTCGAATGCCGGGGCGCCCGCTAAGCCCGATGCCGCCGGTTCGGTTTCGAGTTCCGCTGCTTCAAAGGCCGACGCAGCGCGTCCGGCCACCGCAACTCCCGGAGCCGCGAATCGCCCGACTGCGACCACATTAGGAGCTGAGGCCGAAGAGCTGTTGAATCGCGTCGAAGCCGGTCTGTCGGCCGCGCTGTCAGACGACAGCTTCAGCGGCCATGTTGTCAATGATCTTGACGGCGCGGTTCCGTTTGAATTGTCGAGTTTTGACGAGGCAGGGACTGGCGGTTCGGCTCAGCGGTTCAGTCTCGGGACGCTCGATGATGTCGAACTCGAACTGCAGATCGAACTCGGTCGCGCCGAGCTGCTGATCGAAGAAGTGCTCGCACTGCGCGAAGGTGCCGTCGTCCCGCTTGATAAACTCGCGGGCGACCCGGTTGACATTCTGGTCAACGGCCGACTGCTCGCCCGCGGCGAAGTGCTCGTCCTCAACGACAACTTCTGTGTCCGCGTCGCGGAGATCGTGTCGCCGGACTTCTGATCGCGGACGTCTGAAGCCCGGCTTCCAGAGTCCTGATCGACGATCGGCTGGGCTGTCGCGGAGCTTGCGCAAAGTTTCTGTGTTCCAGGACCGCCGACATTCTGCGCGACTTTCACGACGTCGTTGCTCCGTTCGACTCGTTCTTTTTGCAGTCTCACCATCCGCGCCTACACTCCCCGGCCGACAGGCAAGTCTGATCTCCCTCCGAGTGGCCGGAAACTGCGATGGGCTATCGAAATCTGCGTGAGTGCGTCAGCGACCTCGAACGAACGGGGCAGCTTGTGCGCATTTCGCAGGAGATCGACGCGCGGCTTGAAGCGGCCGAAATTCAGCGGCGTGTGTACGAGGCTGGCGGGCCGGCCATCTGTTTCGAACGGATCAAAGGCTGCCGTTTTCCGATGGTCAGCAATCTGTTCGGGACCTCCGAGCGGACGCACTTTCTCTTTCGCGATTCGCTCGCGGCGGTCCGCAAGTTCGTTGAACTGAAGATCGATCCGCCAGCCTGCGCGCGACAGTTCTGGCGATACCTCGGAACGCCGCTGACCGCTCTGCACATGCTGCCTCGGCGCGTCGGCAGCGGGCCGGTCCTGAAGAACGAAACAACGATCGATCAGTTGCCGCAACTGGTGAGCTGGCCGCGGGACGCTGGCGGCTTCGTCACTCTGCCTGAAGTTTATACGGAAGACGTGACGCGGCCCGGCGTGATGAACTCGAACCTCGGCATGTACCGCGTTCAGTTGACCGGGAACGAGTACGAACTCAACAACGAGATTGGACTGCACTACCAGATTCAACGCAGCATCGGCGTGCATCATCAGCGGGCGATCGCGGCCGGCAAGCCGTTTCGAGTGAATATCTTCGTTGGCGGTTCGCCCGCGATGATCCTCGCCGCGGTGATGCCGCTGCCCGAGGGCCTGTCCGAGCTGACGTTTGCCGGCGCGCTGCAGAAACGTCGCGTCCCGATGATCCGTCAGTCCGACGGTCGCCCGCACATTTACGCCGAAGCCGACTTCTGCATCACCGGCACCGTCGATCCCGAGCGGCTCAAGCCGGAAGGTCCGTTCGGTGATCACCTCGGTTACTACAGCCTCGCGCATGACTTTCCGGTGCTGCGTGTCGAGAAGGTGCATCACCGCGATGGAGCCATCTGGCCGTTCACCGTCGTCGGTCGACCGCCGCAGGAAGACACGTCGTTCGGCGAGATCATTCACGAGATCACCGGCCCGGTTATCCCGACGGTGCTGCCTGGCGTGCGAGCTGTTTACGCCGTCGATGAAGCCGGCGTTCATCCGCTGCTGCTGGCGATCGGCAGCGAGCGTTACACGCCGTACGGCACCGAGCAGCGTCCACAGGAACTGCTGACTGAGGCCAACGCAATTCTCGGACAGGGGCAGCTCTCACTCGCGAAGTATCTGCTGATTGTCGCCGAGCATGACGATCCGGGGCTTGACATCAACGACTCGCCCGCGTTCTTCCGGCACCTGCTCGCACGAATCGACTGGCGTCGGGACCTGCACTTTCAGACGCAGACGACCATCGACACGCTCGACTATTCGGGACACGGTTTGAATCAGGGCTCGAAGGTCGTCATGGCCGCCTGCGGCCCGACGCGGCGAGAACTCACCAACGAATTGCCGAGTGGCTTCAGCCTGCCGGACGGTTTCTCCGATCCGCGACTCTGCGAACGAGGCATTGTCGCGTTGAACGGGCCTTCGTTTTCCGCGGACGAACGAGGCCGCGATTTGGCCTGTGAGCGTCTGGCCGACCATCTCGCCGGTCAGCTCGAACGCCTGAGTGGTGTTGATTCGCTGCCGCTGATCGTCGTTGTCGACGACAGTGAGTCTGCCGCTCGACAGTGGAAGAACTTTCTGTGGGTCACATTCACCCGGTCAAACCCGGCTGCAGATATTTATGGCGTCGGAGCGGAGATCGATCAGAAGCACTGGGGCTGCCGCGGGCCGCTGATCATTGATGCCCGCATCAAACCGCATCACGCGCCGCCACTGATCGAAGACGCGGAAGTGACGCGCCGAGTCGACCAGCTCGCCGCCCCCGGTGGCCCGCTGTACCGAATCATCTGAATTCGCCAGGCGGACGCGCTACCGCGAGACAACCTCATGGCTGCTCAGTCGCCCAGCAGTTCGAGCGAGTTCGAGGAACTCGGCGCGGTGTTCGTCGCGCCGCGTTGACTGGCCGGTTATCGCCAGCGCCTCAACGATCTGCCAGTCGGCCGCGTCGGCGTACTCCGAGTGCCGCAGGAGCAGGCCGAACAGCGCGACCGACGCCGCGAATTGAAAGTCTTCCGAGCCACCGTTTGCTTCAACCGGCAGTGCTGCCGGCACATGAAACTCGATCCCCTCATCGCTGTCGGGCTGCTTGTACCGCAGGCGGACGGTCAGCATCTCGGCGGCGGCGTCTCTGACCTCGATCGTCACGGCCTGATACTTCGATGGTTCGACTGCCAGCACGGGACTGACAACGCCGTGCGGCACAATCTCGTATAGTGCCGTCACCGTATGACCGGAGCCGATTTCGCCGGCATCCTTGCGGTCGTCGCGGAAGTCCTGAGCAGTCATCACGCGGTTTTCGTACCCGATCAACCGGTACGCCTGCACGTGCTGCGGGTTGAAGTCGACCTGAATTTTGACGTCCTTCGCGATCGTCACCAGCGTGCCGAGCTGCCCATCGACGAAGACCTTGCGAGCCTCATTCAGCGAATCGATATAGCCGTACGTGCCGTTGCCCTTGTTCGACAGTTCTTCCATCGTCGCGTCTTTAAGGTTGCCGGTTCCGAAGCCAAAGATGCTCAGAAAGATGTCCTGCTGCGCTTCGCGTTGAATCAGCTCGACCAGTTCCGAACGACTGGTGATGCCGACGTTGAAGTCGCCATCCGAGCACAGAATGACGCGATTGATTCCGCCGCGGATGAGGTTCGACGCGGCGACGCCATAGGCAAGCTGAATTCCTTCGCCGCCGTTCGTCGAGCCGCCCGCTTTGAGCCGCTCAAGTGAATTCAGCACAGTCAGACCGTTGCCGACCGGCGTCGAAGGGAGCACGAGTCCGGATGCTCCGGCCTCAACCACGATGGCCACTCGGTCTGTCGGCCGAAGCTGCTCGACCAGCATCCGCATCCCCGATTTGACCAGCGGCAGCTTGTTCGGCTGGTTCATCGACCCCGACACGTCGAGGAGGAAAACGAGATTCGCATCCGGCCGTTCGCTCGCGTCGATCTCGACGCCCTTCAGTCCAATCTTTGCCAGCAGATGTTGCGACTGCCACGGACAGCGGGCGGCTTCGATATTCACCGCAAACGGGTGCCCGTCTTCCGGCTGCGGATAGTCGTAGTCGAAGTAGTTGATCAGCTCTTCGATACGCACGGCTCCGGCCGGCGGCAGTTGACCGTCGTGCAGAAATCGGCGGACGTTCGCATACGACGCCGTGTCGACGTCGATCGAGAACGTCGAGAGGGGTTCGTCAAGCGGTGATTGAAACCGGTTCTCGACAATGGCGTCGTAGGCTTCCGTGTTGAAGTCAGGCTGCAGGGAGGGAGCTTGTGGCTCTGGTGGAGTTGCAGATTCCGATTCGAACGCCGCGGCGGCATGAGTCGTCGAGGCGTCACCAGTTGACAGTTCGTAAAACTCTGCTGTTGGTGCCGGCAGTCCACCAGAGTTGCCGTCACCACAACCTGACACAACCGCCAGCAGCGCGCAAAGCAGGACAGTTCGTTTCATCGCAGCTTCCCCTGTGAAGATGGCACTCGGTACGAGTGCGGACGGACTCGCTGTCGAGCGGGCGTGATCACCAGCAGCCGATCACGTCGCCTACTGTTGAGATGCCGTCCGTTGCCGGATTATTCCCGGTCGGGCCGGAAAGTCGTCAGGGGATGTAACGACTTCCGAAATCAGGCCTCATGACGAGCGGAGTCAGCTCGCAGGGTTCCAGCTTCAGTAGTGACGGCCTACTGAATGCCGAGGTTGCGTTCGATCTCGCGATGTTTGGGCGACTTCAGAAAGTAGTCAAGCTTGTCGTACTCGCGGTCCATCGGACGATCGCCGCGGCCTTCGATGCCGACAAAGTCCCACTCGCCGGTTGCCTGGTCACCATTGTCGTAATCACTGGAACTCGGCTTGAACGCAGTCCAGAGGCCATGCGTTGCCTGCTGCATGGGTTCGAAAACGGCGCAGCCCGTGAGACTGGAAACAAGAGTGATCAGTGTGAGGCTGAGGAACGGTTTCATAGCACGATCCTGTGTCGTGGGCAGTGGTTGGCTTCTGGCGGTCAGCAATTGGCGACGAGCTTCCAGGTTTGTTGAGTTGAAGATGGAAAGAGGTGACTGTTCAGGTTTCGGTGCAAACGCCGGACTCTCGACTGCCTGCTTCCCACTCCCTACTGCCCGCTTCCAGCCTTCGGCTTCACAAACACTTTCAGCGTTACCTTCTGCCCCTTCGGCACGATGGTGCCCGCGGGCGGCGACTGGTCGTAGGCGACGTAAATGTCCGTGGTCTGTCCGGCAACTTTGCCCGGCACGAACTCAGGGACACACTCAGCATTGCGCAGAATCTTTTCGGCGTCTTTCCAGAACAGGCCGGTGACTCGCGGGAGTTTGATTGATTCGACGTCGCCAGTGGCCGGCTTCGCGGCCGTGGCTGTTTCGGCAGAGGAGGCTGTTGCGACAGCCGGCTTTTTGCTGGCAGGCTGCTCACCACTGGTCTGGGCCACCATCGGCATGTAGAGCGTCAGCCAGATGGTGCTGCCACTGGCTGCCGCCTCTTTCGGTTTGGGAATCTGAGACTGAACGTGGTGAATCAACTGTTGAGCCACAGCCGGCTCGCCCTTGCGGAACTTGACGGAGAAGCCCGCCCGTTCCAGCAGTTTCTGAGCTTCCTGATAGTCGAAGCCGATGACGGACGGTACGGCGACGTCCGGCTTTGCAGAGTCCTCAACAAGAGTCGCAGACCCGGCGACCTGAACGTCGTAGCCTTTCAGATCCGGCTGGAACGGATCCTTTTCCTTCCACCATTTGATATTGGCGAACAGGCCGGCATTCGGGTTCCTGGTGATGCGCGGAAACGTGTAGACGGTTTCCCGCGTGCCGGCGGGGTCGAGCATCTGGACGGCCATTGGCAGCATCGTTTTCTGTTCGATGCGGACGCGAGCCCACTTGTAGTTCGCCGCGTCAACGGCCTGCTTTGGCTTGACGAAGATGTCGATGGCACCGTTCTGGGTGCTCAGAATCTGCATCTCGTAGCGGGCTTTCGCTTTCTCTGGCGGCATTCCAAACAGGAATGGCAACGGGCCGTCCATAATGTTGACGCCCTGCTGTGCCTCGGGAATGTTGAACTGCTGAGCTGATTTCTGAACGTCGTCGATGACCAGAATCTGCTGCCCGTCGCAGACCCAGCGCTGTGGCGCGTCGGGCTGTACCTTGAGCATGGCCTTCTCGCCATTGAGCGGATTGACTTTGGCAACGACCTGGCCCTCCTGCTCTTTGTTCGGCGTCAGGTCGATGCGGCCCTTGTCCGGCGATTCGTAATAGAAGCGTCCTGTGGCCCGTTTTTCGACGTTGAAGACGAAATCAAACACGAACCGGCGATGCTCGCCTTCCAGCTTCTGAATGTCTTTGGACGAGTTGAACCACGCGGTCAGAACCTGATCGAGCAGTTGGGCCTGACGTTGCTGTGCGGCGAGGTTCGCTCCGGCCTGAGCGTTGTTCTGTTGTGCGTTCTGTGCGGCGAGCGGGCTCACGACGCTGAGGATGATCAGAATGATCAGGCTGGCAATGACACGGCGTCCGGCGAAGAGACGAATCATGAGCGGTCGGATCCTTCCGAATCGGCCGGGCGTCCTGCCCAGCAGTCTGGAAATCGGGCTCAGTTTCAGCAGGGAAAGCCTGAGAGGCGGCGGAGAGTAGCGGTGTCGGTTTTACGGGACCAGATCAGTTGAGTGGGCGAGGAGTCAGGTGGAAACAGGAAGCAGCGAACAGAGAGGGCGGTTATCGCGAAGGCGGGATTTGAGGCGGAGCCAGCGTCGGTGGAACGAGCAGTTGTGGATCGCCGGGAGTCAGTCTGGCTGGCCGATTGGGGCGAGCGGGCTGGCCGAATTGCGAGGCTCCGCTCTGAAAATTGCTTTCGGGGAGCGATGACAGATCGGGCCGCACCGGCCGCTCAAAAGCGGCTGGCAGCATGGCGGGTTCGTTGACCGTTTCACTCTTCCATGGGCCATCGACCGAGAGCAGGATCGCGGCGGCGAGCTGGTCCGCATAAAGGCGGTGGCCGAGTGAACTGAATCCGTGCGTCGAATCCTGAAACAGCAGGTCCGGCGTCGACGCACTGCGGAACGTGCCCGTCACGTCGCACAGAATCAGACGGCGGCTGCGGGCGAATTCGTGAATGCGTTCGAGCGGTTCGACTCGCTCGAACAAGGCGCCCGGATAAACGCCATTCTTTTCGGGAATGCGGGCGCCACGTGAGGCCGTTGTCGAGACCTGCCACGGAGCCGGGTGCGAGGCCAGCAGCAGCCGGATGTCCGCTTCGCGGCAGAATTCGGCCAGATGCTCGTACGCCGACAATGCCAGTCCAATCTGCAGTGTCCAGTCGCCACGATCGTCCGCCAGCCAGGCATAGCGAGAGCGCGGGTTATCCGCCCGCGACGGATCGTCCCCCGTGTCGCGGCTCAACCACTTCGCCAGAACACGTTCGCCCAGACGCAGCGTCAGAAACGACTCGCCGAGCGGCTTGGTCATCGGTTCGGTCAACAGATCCGGATGCGTACAGACCAGCGGTCGTTCACCGGGGCCGAGATCAGTCAGCCGTCGAAACCGCCGGTCATCAAAGACGTCACTCGGATCAAAACACGCGACGATCAGGTCCGGCTGCAGTCCTTCCAGACGATGACGAAACTGCAGGTACGACAGCAGCGGGCAGTAGCCGGGCACTCCAGCGTTGATCACTTCGATGCGCACTCGACTGCGCTGCTGCAGTTCGTTTTCCAGGACGCGGGCCAGCGTTTCAGCTTCGGCGATCTCCGGCGCGAGAATGACTTCGTCGCCGAGGCAGACGATGCGGAAGACACCCGGCGGTTTCGGATCGGCAATCTCGTCACCACGCAGCCCGAGACTGTTCGTACGGAATTCGACGGGCTCAGCATCGGGCACCGGAATCCTGATTTTCTGCAGTGGTTCGAGTTCGTGAAACGTGAACCACGAGGGCGCGAGTGCGACGCGGTGCGAGTCTCGATCGGTCGTCAACTCGCGACGGCACCAGACAATCCGCAGAACAAACTCGGCGACGCACGGGGCCAGCGCAAGGATCAGCAGAGCGATCCCCAGCGGCTTCAGAAATCGAAACGTGCGACGCACCATCCGTGTGCCTGTCGGTGTTCTCACGGCGCAACCCGAGCGTTCCATCCGCCCGGGATCGAGGCGGGATCGTACGGTTACCGGCCGGAAATCAACAACAGGAGTCCGGTTGGCTGATTCGTCCCCAAAGGGTGGTCCCCTCGACAACAGCCGCTTCGGATGCCGACCGCCGCCGACCGGACTATTCTTCGCGTCCAGTTCTCACTGGAATCCTGATCGCGCGACGACGAAACCTGATCTCGACGCTTGATCCCTCAACCTGACCCGACGGGGTTGCCGTCATGAAACACTGCCTGCTGATCACTGTTGCTTTGATGCTGTTGGTCTCGCCGTTTGCTGCTGCGGCAGAGAAACCGGCCGGACCGGATTACTCGCGAGATGTCGCGCCACTGCTGCGGAAGCACTGTGCGGGGTGCCACAACGCGGACGACCGCGAGGGCGGGCTGTCGGTCGAGACGTTTGCCGACCTGCTCAATGGCGGTGAACACGGACCGTCGATTCAGCCCGGTGAGGTCGCGTCGAGCCGCCTCTTGCTGCTGATCTCGGGCAAGGCGAAGCCCGTCATGCCGCCGGAAGATAACGAGCCGTTGTCGAAGGCCCAAATCGATTTGCTGACCGAATGGGTCAAAGCTGGAGCGAAAGGGCCGGCTGGTGAAGAGCCAGTTCGTCGCACGCTGATCGTTCCGAAACTTCCTGCCCCGGAAGGCTTGCCGAAACCAATCGCCTCGGTCGCCGTCTCTCCTGATGGAAAGACGCTCGCCGTCGCAAGGTTTGAACTCGTCGAACTGCGGCACACGGATTCGCTCGAACTGATCCGCCGCCTTGAAGAATTTCCCGGCAAGGTCAACGCCGTTGAGTTCTCTGCCGACGGTTCACGGCTGATCGCGGCGTCGGGAATTTCCGGCCTGTATGGCGAGGCGTCGATCTGGGACGTCGCGACAGGGCAGAAACTGAAAACGATCGACGGTCACCGCGACACACTGTACGACGCGACGCTCAGCCCGGACGGCAAGACGCTCGCAACGACCAGTTACGACCGGCAGATCGAACTCTGGAACGCGGCGACCGGCGAGTCACTGCGGACGCTGACCGGGCACAACGGAGCGATCTTCGACCTGGCCTTCAGCCCGGACGGAACGATTCTCGCCAGCGCGTCGGCCGACGCGACGATCAAACTGTGGCAGGTGGCGACGGGCGTCCGGCTCGATACGCTCGGCCAGCCACTCAAGGAGCAGTATGTCGTGCGATTTTCGCCGGACGGCCGCTTCGTCGTCGGTGGCGGACTCGATCACCGCATTCGTGTCTGGCAGGTCGTCTCGCGCGAGAAGCCGCAGATCAACCCACTGCTGTTCGCCCGGATCGCTCATGACGGGGCGGTCATTCAACTCGCCTTTTCACCGGATGGTTCACGGCTCGTTTCGATTGCCGACGATCAGACGACGCGACTGTGGGACACGGCCGAGTTCACCGAACTCGCGTCTCTTGTTCCGCAGCCGGATGTGGCATCCGCGCTGGCGATGGCTCGCGACGGCAGATCATTTGTCGTCGGCCGCAGCGACGGCACGCTCGAACGAATCAGCCTGCCAGATGTTTCGGCTGACTCGTCGCCGGGTAACACGGAGACACCAAAAGCGATGACTCAGCCAGTCAGTATTACCAACGCGGACTGGACGACGCTGACGGAAGCGGAACCGAACAACTCACCCGACAAGGCGGCAACGGTCTCACTGCCGGCGAAGCTTTCCGGCGTGATCTTCACCGCAGCGAAGAGTGACGCAGCCGCGAACTCCGCCGAGCCGGACGTCGACCTCTATCGCTTTACGGCAAAGGCCGGACAGAAGTGGGTCTTCGAGGTCAAAGCGGCGCGTGACAAGTCGCCGCTCGATTCGCGACTGGAAGTGCTTGACGCTGAGGGCAACCCGATTCCTCGCGTTCTGCTGCAGGCGGTCCGCGATTCGTACATCACGTTCCGCGGCATCAATTCGGAGACCCGCGACTGCCGCGTTCACAACTGGGAGGAGATGGACCTCAACCAGTACCTCTATATGAACGGCGAGGTCGCGAAGCTGTGGCTGTGGCCGCGCGGTCCGGACTCGGGCTTTCAGTTCTACCCGCAGCGAGGCAACCGCGTGACGTATTTCGACACGACCGCGACGTCGCATCCGCTGCAGGAACCGTGTTACATCGTCGAGCCGCACGCTCCTGGATCGAAGTTGACTTCGAACGGCCTGCCGGTCTTCACGCTGTACTACGAGAACGATGATGATTCCGAACGCGAACTTGGGAGCGATTCGCGGCTCAACTTCACTGCCCCGGCCGACGGCGAGTACCTGCTGCGCGTCTCGGATGTTCGCAGCTTTCAGGGCGAGGACTTCAAGTACGAGGTCACTGCCCGGCCCGCTCAGCCGGACTTCTCGGTGAGAGTTGACGGTGCGAACCCATCGGTCAACGTCGGCAGTGGAAAAGAATTCCGCGTCATCGTCGATCGTAAAGACGGCTTCGACGGCGAAATTCGCGTCACCGTCGACGGCCTGCCGCCGGGCTTTGAGGTCTCGACGCCGTTGATCATCGAAGCCGGCCAGAACGTCGCGTACGGCACAATCAATGCTGCGCCGGATGCGGCCGCTCCAACTGCGGACAATGCAAAAACGTCGAAGCTGACCGCGACGGCGACGATCAACGGACAGGACGTCACTCACGACGCTGGATCACTGGGTGAGATCAAATTGGCCGAAGCGCCGAAAGTATTGGTCGCGATCGGTCCGGACTCGCCTGACGGAGCCGATGTCGAGCCACCGAAGTTCAGCGCCGACAACCCGCTCGTACTGACAATCGCTCCCGGCGAAACGATCACGGCTCGCGTCCACATTCAACGGAACGGTGACTTCAAGGGTCGCATCGGCTTTGAGGCGATCGAACACAACCTGCCGCACGGAATCATCGTCGACAATATTGGCCTGAGCGGTCTGCTGATTGTCGAAGGCACGTCCGAACGTCAGTTCTTCCTGACAGCAGCTCCGTGGGTCCCCGAGCAGTCACGACTCTTCTTCCTCCGCAGCAAGGAAGAAGGCGGCCAGACATCCTGGCCGATCCTGCTGCACGTCCGAAAGAAATGACGAACGTCCCGCAGCGTTTCCGTCCTTTTTCAGGCTGACAGCAGCGCAAAGACGCGAAGGCACAAAGGAACGCAAAGGCTTTGCGAATCTCTGCGACTTCGCGTCTTTGCGCTGTAATGGCACTCTGATCCCTGGCAGAACTTTGAGAAGCGGTTTCGGACGTATCCGGTAAACTCCACTACGTCTCCAGAATTCGCTTGAGGCCATCAACACGACTTTGAAAGAAGGCTCTTTCGTGTCCGCGCAGATCATTGATGGAAGAGTTGTTGCTGCGGAAATCCGCGAGCAGATCGGCCGTGACGTTGCCAGGTTCGCCGCTCAGTCCGGAGTGACGCCACACCTGGCCGCCGTGCTGGTTGGCGACGATCCGGCCAGCGCCGTTTATGTCCGCAACAAGCAGCGAGCCTGCGAGAAAACGGGCATCCTCAGCACGCTGCACCGGCTGCCGGCCGAGACGACCGAAGCGGAACTGCTCGAACTGATTGCGACGCTCAACGCCGCCGCCGACGTTCACGGCATTCTGGTGCAGTTGCCGCTGCCATCGCAGATCAACGAGCAGACCGTTCTTGACGCCGTAACGCCGCTTAAGGACGTCGACTGCTTTCATGCAGAAAACGTTGGTCTGATGGTGCAGGGCCGGCCGCGGTTTCTGCCCTGCACGCCTCACGGAGTTCAGCAGTTGCTGATCGCCGCTGGCACTCAGGTTGCCGGAGCCCACGCTGTTGTGCTCGGCCGCAGTGAGATCGTCGGCAAGCCGATGGCCATGATGCTCGTCCAGCGCGGCGAAGCCGCCAACGCCACGGTCACGATCTGCCACAGCCTTACGAAGAACCTCGCGGAGATCACCTGCCAGGCCGACATTCTGATCGCCGCGATCGGCAAGGCGAATTTCGTCACCGCCGACATGGTGAAACCCGGCGCCGTCGTCATCGACGTCGGTATTAACCGGGTGGACGACAAGCTCGTCGGCGACGTCGACTTCGAATCCATCAAGGAAGTTGCCTCCGCCATCACCCCCGTCCCCGGCGGCGTCGGCCCAATGACCATCGCAATGCTCCTGCGCAACACACTGACTGCGGCACAGTTGAGGTAATGGCCCCGTTCAAGGTTGCATGAGGCATCCGGAGCGGAGCGGGCCGCCAGGTAATTGCGAGAGAGCCCGGCGACGGACCGGACGACTCGCGCCGTTCTGCCAACTTTCTCGACCGTCGGTCCTGGCGACACGCTACAGCCCGTACTCTTTGATCTTTCGGTACAGCGTGCGCTCGCCAATGCCAAGCAGGCGGGCGGCTTCCTGACGGTTGCCGTTGGTCAGTTCGAGCGTTCTTGACATGTAGTACTTCTCGATTTCGTCCATCGGACGGCCGACCAGTGAGTCGGCTCCGGCACCGATGCCCGGCACGCTCAGGCCGGGTTCGCCGTCGGGTACGTCGCCGCCGATCGGCGGGATCTCTTCCGGCAGGTCATCGATGTCAAGCACTCCGTCGAGGTCCTGCACGAACATGCTTTCGATCGAGTTCCTCAACTGGCGGATATTCCCCGGCCAGTCGTAGGCGATCAGCGACTGCCGCGCGGCACGCGTGATTGTTGGCTTTTCGCGGCTGTAGCTGTCGGCAAGCTGTCCGAGGAAATGCTCGATCAGCAGCGGGATATCGACGCGGCGTTCGCGCAGTGGCGGCAGCGTGATCGACGCGACTTTCAGGCGGTAATACAGGTCCTCACGGAACCTGCCGTCCTTGACGAGCTTTTCGAGATCCGCGTTCGTCGCCGCCAGCAGCCGCACGTTGATCGGCAGTTCCTCGTTCGAGCCGATGCGCGAGATGCGGCGATTCTCCAAAACGCGGAGCAGTTTGATCTGCGTGTCGACGGGCATCTCACCGACCTCGTCGAGAAACAGCGTGCCGCCGTTTGCGTATTCGAACTTGCCGATTCGCCGGTCGACCGCTCCAGTGAACGAGCCCGGTTCGTGACCGAACAGCTCGCTTTCCAGAATGCTCTCCGGCAGCGCGGAAATGTTGAGCGGCACGAACGGCTTGTTCTTCCGCTCGCTGTTCTGATGCAGTGCCCGCGCGACGATCTCTTTGCCTGTGCCGTTTTCGCCACGGATCAGGACCGTGGTCGGTGTCGGCGCGAGCTGTCGCAGTCGATCGACGATGTTCTTCATCGCCGGGCTGTTGCCGACAACGCCCTCGAAACCGAACTTCTCATCGAGCCGCCGGCTGAGTTCCGCGTTCTTCTTCAGCAGCCGGACGCGGGTCGACGCCTTCTCGACTGCCTGTCGCAGCTCACTGATATCGACCGGCTTGGTCAGATACATCGACGCTCCGGCCTGCCCGGCCGCCAGCGCGGACTGATACGAAAAGTGGCCGGTCAGCAGAATGACTTCCGCGTCCGGCAGTTCCTCTTTCGTCTTCTGCAGGATGGCGAGGCCATCGACGTCTTCCATGCGCAGGTCGGTAATGACGACGTCAAACTCGTCGCTTTCGATCAGATTCACGCCGCGTTCGCCCGAGTTCGCAACGACGCACTCATACCCCACGCGTTCGAGACTGTCGGCGACTGCTTCGGCATGAGGCTCGTCGTCGTCGACAATCAGCACGCGTACGGGAATGCTGGGCAGATCTTCGTTCTCGGTGGTCGTCTTACTTGTCGCCATGAGTTTCCGGCTGTCACAGTTCTGAACGCGAAGCACAATCGCCGACCGATAGTCGCGAGAGGGCGTGCCTGGTAGCATCCTCTGCCCGGTCGGGCCGCGGAGTTTAGGTGATTGACCGCTCGACGGGAAAACACCCGGCCATTCTGGCACGAATCTCTGAAAATCAACGAGGGACGCAGCGTCACGATGAGCGAATCCGTCATTAACATGTACAGCGACACCGTCACGAAACCCTCACCGGCCATGCGTCAGGCGATGGCCAATGCCGAGGTCGGCGACGATATGGGCGGCGAAGACCCGACCGTCAATCGGCTCGAAGCAATGGCCGTCGAACTGTTCGGCAAAGAGGCCGCCGTCTTCGCGTGTTCGGGAACCCAGTCGAACCAGATGGGAGTGCGCACGCACTGCATCCCCGGCGACGAACTGCTCATTGAAGAGCGCGGGCATATCGCGAATTTTGAAGGCGGGGCTCCGGCAGCGATCAGCGGCATCTCCTGCCGGACAATTCGTGGCCGATTTGGGATGCTCGACGTCGACGACCTGATCGGCAAAGTCCGCGTCGACAATCAGCACCTGTGCGTGACGAAACTGCTGTGCCTCGAAAACACGACGAACAGCGGCGGTGGCCGTGTCTGGCCGCTCGAGCAGCTCAAGCGAGTCTGCGACTGGGCTCACGAAGCCGGCCTGAAAACGCACCTCGACGGCGCCCGCTTCTTCAACGCCGTGATCGCATCCGGCGTGTCTCCCGCGGAGATCGCCGCCGGATTCGATACCGTCTCGATCTGTTTCTCCAAGGGACTTGGCTGTCCAATGGGCTCAATCCTTGTCGGCTCCACTGAGCAGATTCACCGGGCGCGACGGATCCGTAAACTGATGGGCGGCGCGTTGCGACAGGCCGGCATCGTCGCCGCCGCGGCCATTTACGCTCTGGAGAACAATGTCGAACGCATCACTGAGGACCATGCCAACGCGAAAGCCTTCGCCGAAGCCCTTGCTGGCACTGACGGCGTGATTATTGATCCCGTCGATGTCGAATCAAACCTGGTCTTCTTCAGTATCGACCCGGACCTCGGCGACGCGATGCAACTCTCAGCGGCACTCAAGGAACGCGGCGTCCGCATCGGCGGGATGGGACCGCAAACGCTGCGCGCCTGCACGCACCTGGACGTCAACCGCGAGCAGGTCCTGCAGGCCGCCGAAATCGTCAAAGACTGCATCGCCACAGGATTCGCGCAGTATCCGAAAAAGCCGTTCGGCCCGTTTGCGCGAGCGTGAAGTCATCTGGCGCAAAGTCGCAAAGAAACAAAAAGAAAGAGCCGAGTGTGTCACGGCTCTCCTCTCTTCTCGCTGAGCTTCCCCATCGAAACGCGTCGGATGCCCAGCAGCTTCTGCGCCTTGTCCAGGCCAGTGGCCTCCTGCAGTCCGTTGAGGCTGGTGATCACCGGCGAGAAGAAATACAGATGCAGACCGACGTACTGATCGCAGAAAAACTCCGGTTGCCGGCCCGGTCACTCTGGGTGGCCTGCCCGTGCAGCCGTGCGAGCATCTCCGGGATCAGCATGAAATACCTGCATCCCTGAATCTGCGCCGGTTCAATTCTATCTCGCCTGTTCCGTTCCATTGCCCCGCATCCCTGCCATTGTGACTGCCCAGGAACCAGTCACACAGAGTGCGCGAATCCCGTGCTGAACGCTATTGAACCGGGCCTACGGGAGGGTGAAGAGCTGGGACTGCGTTGACGGTTTGGTCTTCAGGCACTGGGCATGGGTTTTGGCTCCGGCTCGGGTGGCCCAGTTGTCGTAGGCATTCGCGAGTGATTTGACCTTCGCAGGACGCTCGGCGGCGAGGTTGGTGGTTTCGCTGCGGTCGATCGAGAGGTCGTAGAGTTCCCAGTCCTTCGAGCGTTCGGCGACGAGTTTCCAGTGGCCGGCGCGGATGGCGTGGTTGGCGGCGTATTCCCAGAAGATTGGCTTGTCGCCGCGGTCGGTCTGGCCGGCCTTCAGGGCCGAGACCAGGGAGACGCCTTCCATCGGCAGGATCGATTTGCCGTCGACGGTCTGCGGGTACTCGGTGGCGGCGAGTTCGACGACGGTGGGCATCAGGTCGACCAGGTGCGAGGTGAACGGCGTCAGGCTGCCGTTGGCGGATTTCGGGATGCCTGCCGGCCAGTGGGCGATCATCGGTGTCGACGAGCCGCCCTCGTGCGCGTACTGCTTGTAAAGCCGCAGCGGCGTGTTGCACATGTTCGCCCAGCGGGCGTCGTACGCGATGTCGCTGTTCGCCGGGCCGGGCGGCACGTTCGGAGACTGCATCCGGTTGTACGGGCACGCTCCGTTGTCCGAGAAGAACACAATCAGCGTGTTGTCGAGTTCGCCACGTTCGCGCAGGTGGCTGACCAGCCGGCCAATGTTCTGATCGAGCCGGTCGACCATCGCCGCGTAGACCTCGATCATCGGCAGCAGGAACTCAGCCTGCTCGGGCGTGATCTGCGACCAGGCTTCGACTTTCGGATCACGCTCGGACAGCCGCCAGGTGTCGTCGACGATGCCCAGCTTCTGCAGCTTCGCGTAACGTCGCTGGCGGATCGCGTCCCAGCCCTCGCTGAATCGGCCTCGGTACTTCGCGATGTCTTCCGGCAGAGCGTGCAGCGGGAAGTGCGGGGCATTGTGAGCCAGGTACAGAAAGAACGGCTTCTCGGGTGCCTTCGTCTTCGCCTCGTCAATGAACTCGATGGCGTAATCGGTGAAGGCGTTGGTCGCGTAGAACCCGTCCGGCGCGTTGTAGACCTCACGGTCCAGCCGCATCAGATTCTTCCCGCTGCCCCAGTCGCGACCGGTGAAGAAGTTGATCGCTCCGCCCAGGAACCCGAAGTAACGATCAAACCCGCGATCCCGCGGCTGCCCGTCAACGTGCCACTTGCCGCTCATCATCGTCGAGTAGCCCGCTCGTCCGAGCACCTCAGCCAGCGTGACGTGCCCGGCCTTCTTCAGGTTCCGCGACTGCTGATGCCACAGGCCGGTCAGCAGCGACGCCCGCGTCTCCGAGCACTTCGCGTTGTTATGAAAGTCCGTAAACCGCAACCCGTTCGCCGCCAGAGCGTCGAGATTCGGCGTGTCGATCTCGCTGCCAAAACAACCGAGATCGGAAAAGCCCATGTCGTCACAGACGATGATCACAATGTTCGGCC
>WGMU01000169.1 GCA_016124895.1 bacterium | reverse complement strand
TGGGCTGGTGGGCGACCGAAGAGACGCAGATACGCGGCGGTGACTCGGTCGTCGCGAGTCTCGTACTCAGCCAGCAGCCGGCGCGCCAGCACCTGCGACTGCTCTCCCACCAGTGGGCCGTTGAGAACGAAAAGCTGCTGCAGGGGCGTCGTGGTCGGTTCGCGTTTTGGACTGTGCGCAGTGGGTTCTGGGAAGTCGTACATACGCAGCATCTGATGCAGCTCGCGACGGGCGATGAGCGAGTACAGAGTGCGGCGATGATTGGCAGAATCATCAACAGCCTGCGGGGCTCCACCGATGCGCAAATCGAGATTCCCGGCCGCGGCGAGCATCGCGTCGCGCCACGCTTCGACGGGCAGACGCTTGCGCGGCATTGACCACAGCAGCCGGTTTTCGGGATCGACTTCGTTGAACGCCGCGTTGAAGTCGCTGTTCTGCTGATACGTCGCCGAGAGGACGATCGTCCGGTGCAGCCACTTCAATGACCAGTCGTGCTCGACCAGTCCGAGGGCCAGTGCGTCGAGCAGATCCGGATGCGTTGGTCGTTCGCCCTGGGCTCCGAAGTTGCTCAAGGTTCGCACGAGACCCTGGCCGAAATACTGCGCCCAGATTCGATTGACGATGACGCGAGCCGTCAGTGCCTGCGCATCTGTCAGCAAGGACTCAGCCAGTTCCAGCCGCCCGCTGCCATGCTTGAACGGCGCTGCGTCGTGGGACGAAAGCACGGCCGGGAAACGGCGCGGCACCAGTGCTCCGCGGTTCGCCGGGTTGCCACGGCGGAAGACGTTCAAGTCGCGGAATTCCCCATTGCGGTATTCGAGCCGCGTTGCGTCCTCGCCGTTTGGTTGCACATAGATCGCCGCATCGTAAACGACGTGCGCCCACGGAGCGTCGAAGTCCGGCGTCTCGCGACGAAGCTTTTCGAGTTCAGCCCGCAGTCCCTTCGCTTCGTCCGAATCTTTCTCCTTGATTGCCTTGAGCTTCGCTTCGAGTCCTTCAGCAGTCGTTCGCGCCTGTCGCACGGCGCTCGCGGCCGGCTCGGACAGCAGCGGGCGGTCGCCGAGTTGCGTACTCGCGAACACGCCAGCCAGCGCGTAATAGTCATCCTGTGTGATCGGGTCGAACTTGTGATCATGACAGCGTGCGCAGGAGACGGTCAGTCCGAGGAACGTGCGCGAAACGGCGTCAATTCGCTCGTCCCATTCTTCCGCGACGACCACTCGAATGACGTCGGGCGCGAGCCGCAGTTCTTTCCAGTACGTCGGGCTGAGGCCGAGGTATCCGAGTGCGGCATAGTCGCCCGGGGCGACGTTCTGCATCAGGTCGGAGGCCAGTTGCAACCGCACAAACCGGTCGAACGGAACGTCGTCGTTCATCGCCCGAGCCACCCAGTCGCGGTACAGCCAGGCCTGACCAGTGGCCTTCAGCCAGCTCGCCGTTGTGTCGGTATAGCGAGCCAGGTCGAGCCAGACTCGCGCCCAGCGTTCACCGAACTGCGGCGACGCGAGCAGCTGATCGACGAGCCGTTCCACCGCGTCCGGCGATTCGTCAGCGACGAACGCAGCAATCTCTTCCGGCGACGGCGGCAGGCCCAGCAGATCAAAGTGCAGACGGCGCAGGAGTGTTGCCCGCGGCGCCGGCTGCAGGAAGTTCGAGCCTGCAGCAGCGTTGCCGCCCTTCAGTGACGCAGCCGTCTGTTCGAGATGCTGCAGCACGTAGCAGTCGATCGGATTGCTGGCCGAGTTGGGATGACGAACGTCCGGCGGTGTTGTCTGCTTCAGCGGCTGGAACGCCCAGAACTGGCGACCGGCATCAATATCGATCGTCCTGCCGGCCTGCCGCGCGGTCTGTTCGCCGTAATCAGGAAACGCCGCGCCGTTGCGGATCCATTCTTCCAGAACCGCAATCTCGGACGCTGGCATCCGGCCATCGGGTGGCATCTGCAGATCGGGATTGCGATACGTGACCGCTTCCAGCAGCAGACTGGCTTCCGGCTTGTTGGCAACGATGACTGCGCCGCGACTGCCGCCGCGTTTCAGACCGGCACTGGAATCGAGGATCAGCTCGCCGTTCTCGGAACCCGTCTCGGTCGAGTGGCACTCGCCGCAGCGTCGATGCAGCAGTGGTCGAACCTTTGCCTCGAAAAACTCAACGGCGGCGGCGCTGGCGGGTGTTGGTTGTGATGCTGTTTCGCCGGGAGTTTGGTCAGCTCGCAGTTCCCCGATCTGCGTCACGAAGGCCGCCATTGTCAGCAGCAGGACCGAGCAGAAAGCAGCCATCTCGCTCCGCCGGGATGGGCCGATTCCTGGGCAGCGTTTCCAGACAGAAGCAACTTCCGATTCCACAGACAACTCCCGCAATTCTGCTGCGTCCTCAATCGAACACCGCCTCTGACGACGGCGCGTCCCGGCGGAGCGAGATGACTACTCGAACGCCGCCGTTCGACGTCAATCATCCGCGACCGCGTTCAACTGCTCAATCATCGCGGCGACGATGACGTCACCAGACTCGGCGGTGAACGGGAACTGGTTGCAGTACTTTGGCGACTGGTACGACGCGTACGTTCTGCGTTCGACGTCGTGAGCATCCGGCATGTAGCCGATCCGGCCGTTGGCATAGCAGGCCAGCATCAGGTGCCTGAACGGGCTGCCGTCGCGGACGCGCAGAGCCAGCGTCGTAAAGAATTCAGACGAGTTGCTGACAATGGCGAAGTCGCCGATCCGTAGAGCCTGAATCTCGGTGTCCAGCCATTCCGGCCGCGTTTCCAGATCGACGAGCATCCGGTCGGTCCAGGCCTGATTGAAGCGACACATTGCGGCAACGGCTTTCCATTCATCGCCCCCGTGCCGCGCGACCATATCGTCCGGACGATTCGTCATCACACGGCCGATCGTGTCCCGCCAGCCGGAGACATCTTTGTCCCGCAGCCGCTGCAGAGCTTCTTCGCGGTCGTGGTCGATCTCTTCGCGCGTCCAGCGGCGTGTCGGAATGCGGGCTCGAATCGAACTCGAACCGAGCCGCGTTGCGTCGACCGGCGTCGTCTGGCGTAACAGCTCGACCGCTGCCGCGCCAACGGCGTTGATCGGTTCCTCGCAGCGCTCCAGCGTTGAGAACTCGCGCAGAAAGTTGACGTCACCGCAGGCTCCCTGCAGATACAGAACAACGCTGCCCGGAAAGGCGGCTTCAATGCGGTCGCAGATGCCGCCGGGCGCGTCGCGGCTGACGGACCTCGGTCGCAGCACCGTCGCGATCGTCGGATGAGCCTGAAAGCCGACTACAACCGCCAGTATGCCGCCGTCCGCGCGGTCAACTCGGAGCGTTGTCAGCGTCGGATCGATGGGGCCGTTCTCACGCGTACGATTAAAGGTCAGGCCAGTGACTTCCGTTGAACCGGCTGATAGCGACGCTGGTTCGCGCGATTGCCAGGCGGCGATGGCGGACTCAGCGGCTTTGTCGGCGGCCCATGTCTCATAGTTCGGATCAACCTCTCCGACTCCCAGCAGCCCGCCCGATGCCGGCGCGTTGTGCGAGTGTTCGCAGCAGACAAGGATCGCGGATTCGCTGAGGTCCGTGGCTGCCGACACCTGTTCTCGAACGCGCCGTGTGAACGCTTCGCTGATCACCATCAGGTCGAGCGAGACGATGGCCAGAGCGGATTCGCCGTTGTCGACGACGAGCGAGGTCGCGTTCAAGTCGTCGTGAATGTCGAGCCAGGTTCGTTCGAGGTAGTATCCCCAGCCCGTCAGTTCGACTCCGGGCGGTGGCGTAATACAGACACGGTGGGCTCCGGCGCGGACGGACATTTCACAGACTCCCTCAGATTGTGAATCACTTGCCTGACCCGCAGCCGAAGGCGCAGGCGCGTTTTACTCGCCGAAACAGAGCACGCCTGCGACTTCGGCTGCGGGTCAAACAAAAGCTGAGACAGGACGCACCATGAAGATTACTCGAATCACGACCTTTCCCGTCAGCATCCCGCTCAAGCCGGAGTACCGCATGGTGTCGGCACTCGGTCGACACGAGGTCTCGAAGTACCTGCTGGTGCGAATCGAGACGGACGCGGGGCTCGACGGTGTCGGCGAGGCAACCGTTATGTCGCGGTGGAGCGGCGAGACGGTCTGGGGGGCTCAAGCTCTGATCGACCGTGTGTTCGCACCGGCACTGCTTGACGCCGACCCAACGGACATCGACGCGATTGACCAGCGAATGGACGCCGTCGCGCAGGACAACTGGTTTGCGAAGTCGGCCATTGAAATGGCCTGCCAGGACATCGTGGGTAAAGACGCGGGCAAGCCGATTTACGAGTTGCTCGGCGGGCCGGTTCGCAACCGGACGATCAAGTGCCGCTTCTCAATGGGCGCTTACCCGCCCGAGCGGGCCTCGCGCCGTGCGAAAGAACTCGTCGAGAAAGGGTTCACAACGATCAAGGTCAAAGTCGGCACCGGCATCGCGGACGATGTCGAACGTGTCCGCGCCGTGCGGGAAGCGATCGGCCCGGACTACGAAGTCGTGATCGACGCCAACTGCGGATACCCCGACGCGGCCTCGGCGATCGAACTGACCCGCCAACTGAGCGACTGCAACATTGGCCTGTTCGAACAGCCGACGCCGCGGCACGACTATCACGCGCTGGCGGAAGTAAGGCGGGCGATCGACTGCCCGGTCATGGCCGACGATATCTGCTTCGATCTGGCTCAGGCCCGCGAGTGCATTCGCCACGACGCGTGCGACGTCATCAGTGTCTACCCCGGCAAGATGGGCGGCATTCGGAAAGCACGCCGCGTTGTTGATCTCGCGGAGGCAGCCGGTGTCGCGTGCAGCATCGGCTCAAACCTCGAACTCGACATCGCTTCGGCCGCGATGTGCCACCTGGTCGTCGGCTCACGGAACATGAACATCGAGCGATTCCCTGGTGACATCATGGGGCCGGATTATCACGAGGTCTGCGTCGTCAAAGATCCGCTGGTCATCTCCGGCCCGACGATCACAGTCAGCGATCGCCCCGGACTGGGTGTCGAAGTCGACTGGAGCGTCGTCGAACGCTGCGCCGGTACATAACGGGAGCTGACAGGTTTGGATTCTGGACAGGAGAGAACAGCGGAAACGGAGAGAAGTCGATCAACCTCTTCGTTGCCTCGGTTTCCTTCTGTTCAAAACAACGGTCGCAAGCCTTCGGACTCTGGTTGCCAAGGCGAGTTTTCAGCGATTGTCAGCCTGCAAACTGGATGTTCGCGTTCAGAGTCGAGATGCTCCGCCGTCCCGTGATCGAGCTTTCGTGGAGATAACAATGCGAAACATTGTGGTCGTTGTTCTGGCAGTTCTGCTGGCAGGTTTGGGTTCTGGCAATGCGTTGGCAGGCGATTACTTTCGCGAACTGCAGCGGAAGGCGGTGGAGACGCGGCAGGTTGAATGGGGTTACTGGGGAGCCGATCCGCAGACTTATTCGACCTGGACCAGCCACTCGAACCGGCTGATCCCGGCCTACTCGTTCGGCATGGATCTGAAGTCGGTTTCCGGCGAAAACAGCGTGTACCGCCATCCGGAAGCTCTGAAAAAACTGTACGGTCGCGTGCCGGATGAGACCGCGAATCCCGATGCCCTTCACTTCGATCAGACGGACATCTATCGGCTGCAGAAGCAGGCCGTCGCGGGCGGAGCGAAGCGCGTCATTCTGTTTATCTTCGACGGAATGGACTGGCCGACAACGCAGGCAGCAGCGATCTATAAACGGCAGGAACTGGCTTACGAGTCCGGCCGCGGCACCGGCCTGCACTTCCAGGATTACGATGGAACAACGACCGACTTCGGCTGGTTTGTCAGCAGCCCCTGGGTCGACTCCGCGAAGGTCGACGTCAACGCGCAGAGCGTGACGAGTCTCGGCAAGCCGGCCGGCGGTTATTCAACACGAATCGGCGGAGCGACGCCGTGGGCCACGCCGCTCGATCCGAAGTATCCGATCGGCAAAAGCTCCCCGCTCGCGCACGACGTGACGGACTCGGCGTCGAGCGCCACTTCGATGACATCCGGCATCAAGACTTACAATGCGGCGATCAACGTCGACGTGAAGGGCAACCGCGTTGAAACAATCGCCCATCAGCTTCAGCGGGATGGCTTCTCGATCGGTGTTGTGACCAGCGTGCCGATCAGTCATGCGACTCCGGCCGCAGCGTACGCACAGAACGTGACACGGAACGACTATCAGGATCTGTCCCGCGATCTGGTTGGACTGAAGACGGACTATCGCAGTGAGGCACTGTCCGGCGTCGATGTCCTGCTCGGAGCCGGCTGGGGCGTCGACAAGTCGTCCGACGGCAGTCAGGGCAGTAATTACGTTGCCGGTAACCGATACCTGCCGAAAGAGGACCGCGAGGCCATCGATCAGCGCAACGGCGGGAAGTATGAAGTCGTCGAGCGGAGCTTCGGCGTCAACGGCGGCGACGCCCTGCACGCCGCCGCGAAGCGAGCGATCGACGGCAAGCATCGGCTGTTCGGCTTCTTTGGAGTCGGTACGGGCCACCTGCCATTCCGGACGGCCGACGGGAATTACGATCCGACTGTCAGTGTCAACACCAGCGATCCGATGAAGAATTCCGCCGCCGAGAATTACTCCGCGGGAGACGTTGCTGAGAACCCGAATCTCGCGGAGATGACGACCGTGGCGCTCGATGTTCTGTCGAGCCGCTCGAACCGTTTCTGGCTGATGGTTGAAGCTGGCGACGTCGACTGGGCGAACCACAGTAACAATATCGACAACTCAGTTGGAGCTGTCATCAGCGGTGATGACGCGTTTCGTGCCGCGACAAACTGGATCGAAGCGCACGGCGGCTGGCAGGACACGGTACTGATTCTGACCGCCGACCACGGGCACGATCTCAACTTGTCCAGACCCGAAGCGCTGATCGGGGATTAAGAAACAGGTAGCAGGCCGGACCGAGAGCAGCGAGTTCCGGCGATCGCGACTGTGGCTGCCGGAACTCGCTGCGCTCGGTCCGGCCTACGGAAGACGCGGTGCAACTGATTCGGCTAGAACGGTCCGAGACGCGGCGGATCTGGATCCATACTGAAGACGCTTGCGTCAAAGCAGCGGCGCAGCATGTCGAGCTTGAGCGACTGGTTCTGTGGCGAGTCCCACAGGTTTGAGAACTCGTCCGGGTCGGTTTCGAGGTCGTACAGCTCGCCCTGATTCGTCCCGTGGTAGACGACGATTTTTGCGGTTTCAGTGCGAAGCATCGTGCCGTAGGCGTCGCGGTGAGTCCAACTGTTGTAGTACTCACAGAAGACGTGCTCGCGGTGTCGGTCCGGATCGGCGGCTCCGGTCAGATGCGGGATCAATGAGCGACCCTGGATGCGGGACGGAACGTCGAGGCCCGCGGCTTCGAGCAGTGTCGGCGTCAGATCAATCAGCTCGGTCAGACCGTTGATCCGCAGGCCGCGTTCAAAACGCTGCGGGCAGGAGATGACCAGCGGGACGTGGATCGCTTCGTCGTAGAAGTGCGGGCCTTTGAAGTAGAGGCCGTAGTCACCGAGCATCTCGCCGTGATCGGACATGAAGATCACGACCGTGTTATCCCGCTGGCCGGTCTCGTCGAGCGTCTGCAGGATGCGTCCGACCTGGTCGTCGATCAGCTCGCACATCGCGTAATAGGCGGCCGTGACCTGACGCCGGTCGTCGTCGGTCATCGCTCCCGTGTGGAACTCGCCGGGGCTGTTGTGCGCCCACTCGGCATCGAGCCGCTGAAACGTTGTCTTGGATGTCAGCTCGCCGTCGCGACGCTTGGGCAGCGGCATGTCCGCCGGGTCGTACTTCGCGAGGTACTCGGGTGGGGGATCGAACGGGTGGTGTGGGTCGAAACAGTTGAAACTGAAGAACCACGGCTGGACAACGTTGCCGCGGATAAAGTCGCAGGCCATTTCCGCGCACCAGGTCGTCTGGTGAAACTCAGCCGGTACGCCCTCTTTGACGAAACCCGTCGACGGCCCCGCATAGAGCCGCTGCCAGCTCTGGCCTTTGTCCGCCAGCCACTTCGTGTAGGCATTCTCCGGCCAGTCGGGCTGCGGATGATGCGACCAGTGGAAGTCGTGATAGCCGTCGTTGATCCGCGATTCGACTTTTCCATCCGAGCACGACGCCAGATGCAACTTGCCGGCGAGGCCGCAGCGGTAACCGGCGTCGGCAAACATCCGGCTGACGAGCACCTCGTCGGCGGGAATCTTCTGCCCGTTCTGTCGGCAGCGCGTCGTTCGCGGATAGCGTCCCGTCAGAAACGACGCGCGACTCGGCGTGCAGACGGGACTCTGACAGTACGCCTGCGTGAACGCGACGCCGTTCTCGACAAGGCGGTCGATATTCGGCGTTCTGACCAGGTCGTTACCCAGCGACCGGATCGTGTCGAACCGCTGCTGATCGGTGCAGAGCCAGAGGATGTTGGGGTGTGCTGGCATAGATGCGGTCGATCTTGAAGTAGCGGAACGGCGCAAGCCGTCCGGTCTTCGCGGGATTGCGGCAGCGTCACCGGACAGCTTGCACCGTTCCGCTGTCTCTGTCGTGAACCCGACCCCTTTACCGTTTCAGTTAATCGGCCAGCAACTCTCGCAGCGTGTCCGCCAGTTTGGCCGTCGCGACGTTCGTCGGTTCTTCGCGAGCCTGCAGGTTTTTGATCTGCCATTCGCCTTTGGCGAACTCGTCCTCACCGGCGATCACCGCCAGCTTGTGGCCCTTTTTGTCGGCGTACTGAAGCTGCTTGCCGAGCTTCTTCGCTTCCGGAAAGACCTCGACGCGAAAGCCAGCGGCGCGAAGCTGGCGGGCGAGTGCCTGGTAGTTGCCGAGCCGTTCGGCATCGAACTGCGGGATGAAGACCTCGGCGGGCGTCGAGGCCGTCTCGACCATTTCGAGGATTTCCATCGCGGCGAGCAGACGGTCGAGACCGAGGCTCGCGCCGATGCCGGGCAGCTTCTGCTTTGTGAACAGGCCGGCCAGGTTGTCGTACCGGCCGCCCGAGCAGACGCTGCCGATGCCCGGCTGATCGGTCAGAAACGTCTCGTAAATTGTGCCGGTGTAGTAGTCGAGTCCGCGCGCGATTGAGAGGTCGAGTTCGACTCGGTCGGTCGGAATGCCAGCCTTCGTCGCGGTTTCAAACAGTTCGCGAAGTTTTGCCACGCCGGAGAGACCGGACTCGTTGCCGGCCAGCATCCCGTCGAGTTGACCGAGCATCGACGCGGTGTCGCCGGTCAGTTCAGCCAGATCGAGCACCGCCGCGGCCTGTTCAGCAGTCGCACCGACCTGCTCGGTCATTTCGGCGATAACCTTCTCGCGGCCGATCTTCGGCAGCTTGTCGAGTGCCCGCAGGACGCCGCCGGACTTGTCGCCGAGGCCGTGTTTTTCGAGCAGCCCGTTGAGTACCAGGCGGTTGTTGGCGCGGACGGTGAACCGCTCGAACCCGATCTTCTCCATCAGGTCGTGAATGACAAGCAGCGTTTCGATGTCGGCGGCGTTCGATTCGGTGCCGATCGTGTCGAAGTCGCACTGCATGAATTCGCGATAGCGGCCCTTCTGCGTATTCTCGCCGCGCCAGACGGTGCCGACGTGATACCGCTTGAACGGCGTACCGAGTTCCTGTGCGTACTGTGCGGCGAAGCGGGCCAGCGGCACGGTCAGATCGAACCGCAAAGCAACGTCACGCTGACCGTGATCCAGGAACCGGTAAAGCTGCTTGTCGGTCTCGTCGCTGCCTTTGCCGGTCAGAATTTCAGCGTACTCGAGCGCCGGCGTGTCGATCGGACTGAAACCGTAGCTGCGGTAGACCGATCGAGCGGTCTCGATGAGATGCTCGCGCGCAATCATCGCGCTGGGCAAATAGTCGCGAAATCCCTTCAGGGTCCGCGGTTTGATCAGGTCACTCACGTTCGTTTCCCTTGAGTTAGGGCGTTCTCCGGCAAGCCGCGAAGGCTAACGACTCGCCGCCGGGCCTCAAGGTTCGTCAGTGACGGAGACAACGATGGTCTTGCGCAGGGTCGTTGAGGCACGGAGTTGAAGAACGCGCTTTCTCGACGCCTCAGTGCCGCTGCGCGAGAAACTCACACTCAGGCTGGAATGCAGTGCTCATTACTTCTTCAGCAGATGCAGCTCGTCCGGGTCACAGATCCAGCCGCGGCAGTTGTCGGCCTCGCAGCCGCAGCGCATGGCGCTGTCGGCCGGCCATTCGTAGTCGATGGTCAACTCCGTGCCTGGCTGGATATTCCGCAGCGCTTCGAGGATGACCTTGCGTTGTTCAATCGGGGCACCGTCTTCATAAACCAGATACAGCTTGCTGTTCGGCTCGCAGCAGTGGTTGAGGAAGCGGAAGGGCTCACCAGGTTCCAGCGAATAATCGTCACCGAGGTCGATGCAGTAATTCGATCCGTACTCAGGATCGTCGAACCGTTCGCCCGTGACTTCTCCAATGACCTGTCCGGGGCGAAAGCGTTTGGTCGCAAACAGGCCCATGCCATGTTTGGCCGGGCCGGGTTTGACGGCGGGTTTCTTCTTCATGAGTCGTCCGAGCAATCCATTCATCTGTCTGTTTCAAGCAGCCGCGCGACTGGCGGCGGGTCACTTCTTCTCGTTCTTCTTCGCTTCAAACTTCGCGATCCAGGTTTCCGGATCGTCTTCAAACGCAGCTTTACAGCCTGAGCAGCACACGTAGTACGACTTGCCATTGTAGGTGACGGTCGACGTGCCCAGGCCACCGGAGATGACGCACGTGCGGTCGCCGTAGTCGTCGTCGGCTTTGGCAAACGAGACGCCGTTCCGCTGCGTGCCGGCGACGTCGCGCAGCCGCAGCGCTGCACTGCCACGCGCCCGGTACACCTCCATCAGGTAGCGGTTGTTGTTCTGCTGGGCGATGACGTAGCGGAACTTCTCGCTGGAGTCGTCACTGTCCTGCTCGGTGAACGCCAGCTTGAACGTTCGTTCGACCGACTTGCCGTCGTCGCTGGGCACGTCCTTCGGTGGCTCTTCAAACGTACCGACAAAATGCCGCTGCGTCTTTTCCGCGTCGGTGGTCGTCATCAGGAACTGCGACTTCCGCGGCGCGTAGGTGATACGGGCTTGGGTAAAGAACTGTCCGTTCGGAATCTGCAGGACGATTGCCGGTTTTGCTGGATCGGATTTCACATCCCACAGCCAGTTGTTCGCTTCGTTGACGCTCGCGTTTTTCAGGATGCTGGTCCATTCGCCGACGAGAACCGTGGCGATCGGCTTCAGTCCCGCCATGACTTCATCCGGAGTTGGAGGCGGCCCGGATTCTGCTTCGGCAGCCGCAGTCCCGCCCGACGAGCTGCCGGAAGCTGTCGACGAGCTGCCGCCGCCGCCCAGCGTAATCGGCTTGTAGAAGGTGGGAGCCGGCGTTGCCGTCTTGGCGATTCCCGTGGATCCATTACCCGATTCGGTTGAGCCGGCGTCTGTCGACGCAGTCGTCTCGCTAACGCTGCTGTCGTCGGTCGCTGCAGATTGAGAACCGGCGTCGTTCGAGCTGTCCGCGCAGCCGGCGATGAGCAGCCCGAGCGTGGCGATGCTGGTCGTCAGTGAGTGGCGGAAAATCGGCATGGCAATCGCCTCGGTTTGAGGGCTGGCGGGAACGGTACGCAACTGCTTCAGTTGTCGTCGAGCAGCGAGACATCGAGCATTGCGGCGTCATCGCGGCGGATTATGAGAGAACGCGGACCTGCTCACAACCAGCCGCGGTCTGAACGCGGGGAGTAGCGTAGCCTGGTCTCTCCGAAACCGGATCAAAGCCGGAAGCCAGTTGCGATTGGCCACAACAGGGATTACAGCGGGTAATAACACAGATGTTCTGGTCATTCTGATCCGTGCGGCTCCGTAACTGGCCCGTCGACAGTTCGACGTTTGCTCCGCGCATGAGCAGGTTCTGGAAAAACCTGCCTGCGGTTGGACGGCAGACCTGCCATTCTCGGTTTCCGATTCGACGCCCTGCCGTCAGAATCCCGCGCTCTGTCCGACCCCAGCCTGGACAGCGAAATCTGACCGTCACTCCTGGAGCCCCGCCATGCGTCACGTCAACTGCTGTCTGAACGTTGTGCTTGCCGTCGCCCTTTCGTCTCTCTGTTCGTCGGGAGTCGCACGGGACTGGCCATCGTGGCGCGGACCCGATCGGACGGCGATTGCTCCGGAGACGGGACTGCTGAAGGAATGGTCGGAAGGTGGCCCGCCGCTCGTGTGGAAGGCCGATGGCTTCGGTAGCGGGTTCTCGTCCGTGGCGATTGTCGGCGACCGTATCTTTACGATGGGCTCACGCAAGGGGGGCTGCGATCTGATTGCCGCAGATCGGAAGACCGGAAGAGAGCTGTGGTCAACTCCGGTCGGCAAAGGCAATCCGAACTGTACGCCAACTGTCGACGGCGATCTGGTCTTCGCGCTTGGTCGGGAAGGCGATCTGGTCTGTGCGAACGCGCTGTCCGGGTCGGTGATCTGGCGGAAGAACTTCGGACAGGACTTCGGCGGGCGAATGATGTCCGGCTGGGGCTACAGCGAATCGCCACTGGTCGACGGCGACCGGCTGATCTGCACGCCTGGTGCGGAGAAGGCCGTCATCGTTGCCCTTGATAAAAGCAGCGGTGACGTGATCTGGCAGTCGGCTATGCCGAGCGATCACGGAAACCGTGGGCAGGACGGAGCTGCTTACTCGTCCGTCGTCATCAGTCACGCTGGCGGTGTGAAGCAGTACATTCAGTTGACCGGTCGCGGAGTGATCTCTGTCGCGGCAGACGATGGCCGGTTTCTGTGGACCTACAACCGGATTGCCAATGGCACGGCGAATATCCCGACGCCGATCGTCAAGGGAGACTACGTGTTCTGCTCGACCGGTTACGGCACCGGTGCCGCACTGCTGGAAGTGAAGAGTGACGGCGGGAAGCTGACGGCCGAGGAAGTCTACTTCCTTGATTCGAAGACGATGCAGAACCATCACGGCGGGATGATCCTGTACGGTAACCATATTTACTGCGGGCACGGCCACAATCAGGGCTTTCCGCTGTGTATCGAGCTGATGACCGGCAAGGTCGCCTGGAACGCCGGCCGCGGACCCGGATCCGGCTCGGCAGCGATCCTGCTCGCCGATGGCAACCTTTACTTCCGCTACGAAGACGGCACGATGGCCCTGATCGAAGCCACGCCTGAGGAATATCGCCGGAAGGGGGAATTCAAGCTGGCCACAAACAACGGTAAAAGCTGGCCGCACCCGGTGATTGTCGACGGCCTGCTGTACCTCCGCGACCAGGGCACACTGCTGTGCTACGACGTCCGGCAGAAGTGACTCTTGCGTGGGGCGGATTGCCAATCCGCCCTACTGCCGGGCGACCACGACGGGATTGCAAGTCTGATGTGGCTGACGGACCAACCTTCCGGTCGGTACCAGCCTGGGCGTTAAACGAGCTGTCTCAAGGCAGGCTCGCCGCCGCTCATTGCTGCGTTCACCGGGCGGCGTTCTACTCTTTGATTTCCATGTACAACAACCGGCCACAGGAACGGCATTTGGTCGCCTTTGCTGATCGCAGCTCAACCTTCTGCTGCGGCGAGACCTCAACGTAGCATTCAGTGCAGGCATAGCGTTCGACAGCGGCCAGGCATTCGGAACCCTTCGCAGCGACCATTCGGCGGTAGTCTTCCCGCATTTCCTTCGGCACGCAGTGTTCTGCTGCGGCAATTTCGGCCTTCAGCTCCGCGAGCTGAGCTTCGAGCTTCGGCTTTTCAGCGGCGACATCCTGCCTGGCCGTCTCGACACTGGACTGTGCGGTCTTGAGTTCCGACTCCAGAGCCGCCATTTCCTGTCGCCTGGCATCGATCTTTTCCAGAGCGGCGAGGTACTCATCCTCCAGCACCGCGTTGGCTGCCGTGTCGGCTTCGATCTGACCTTTGATAATGTCGAACTCTTTGTTCGACGATGCCTGATTCAACTTTGCTCGCAGTCCAGCCAGGTGCTGCTCGTTCGTTCTGAACTGCAGATTCTTGTGATCGGCGGCTTTCTGCAGGGCGGTCAGATTTTCTTTGTGAGCTGCAATGGCGGCCTGCTTTTTCTCGACCACCTTTTCGCGGACGCGAATCTGCCGCGGTCCCGTTTCGAGCTGCTTCTCGACGTCGGCGTAACGCAGATGCAGATCGTGAAGCTCTTTCAATCCGCCAGTGGCAGAGGGCATCGGCGTCTCCAGTTTAAGGAATCGGTCGCAAACGAGCCTGATAGCCGGAAGTTAGTCCATCAGTCGCGCAGATGCGAGCAGTCGCCGGGTGGAAAGTTGCTGTGCAGGGCCGAGGGAGGTTACGTCGACAACAGGCAGTCATCGCCCCGCAGCAATGGCTGAAACTCAGGCAAGACGCCCGCCGTACTGCTGATCGTAATAGTCGCGGTAAGCCCCACTGAGGATCCGCTCGACCCAGTCTCTATGGGCGAGGTACCAGTCGATCGTCTGCTGCAGCCCGGTTTCAAAACTGACAGCCGGCTGCCAGCCGAGTTCGCGTTCGGCCTTCGTGGTGTCGATGGCGTAGCGGAAGTCGTGGCCGGCGCGGTCTTCGACGTGCCTGATCAGCGAGTGAGGCTTACCGAGTGCGTCGAGCAGCGTCTTTGTCAGTTTGATGTTCTGCAGTTCGGCGTGGCCTCCGAAGTTGTAGACCTCGCCGTCTTTTCCCTGTCGCAGCGCGGCGTCGATCCCGCGGCAGTGATCGGTCACGAAGATCCAGTCGCGGACGTTTTCGCCGGTGCCGTACACCGGTAGTGACTGATCCTGCAGAGCGTTCGCGATGAACAATGGAATCAGTTTCTCAGGAAACTGATATGGCCCGTAATTGTTCGAGCAGCGCGTTGTGATCGCCGGAAATCCGTGCGTGCGCACGTAAGCCTGGACGAGCAGGTCAGCGGCGGTTTTACTCGCCGAGTACGGACTGCTGGGATCGAGTGGTGTCGTCTCGGTAAAGTAACCGTCCTTGTCCAGCGATCCGTAAACTTCGTCCGTCGACACCTGCACGTAACGCGAAATCCCGGCCTGACGGCTCGCGTCGAGCAGCACCTGCGTGCCGACAATGTTTGTTTGGACGAACGGCCCGGAATCGAGAATGCTCCGGTCGACGTGACTCTCTGCTGCGAAGTTGATCACTGCATCGACCGGGCGTTCGGCCAGAGCCTGCTCGATGAACGCGCGGTCGCAGATGTCGCCCTTCAGAAACTGATACCGGCTGTCGCTTTCGAGATCGACCAGGTTTTCGAGATTCCCGGCGTACGTCAGCTTGTCGACGTTGACAATTTCGACGTCGGGATAAGTGGCAAGCTGCCAGCGAATAAAGTTCGATCCAATAAAGCCGCAGCCGCCTGTGACGAGCAGAGTTTTCATTGTTGAGTTCCAGAGTCGAGGCTCACATCAGAATTCCGTCGACGGGTTCGAGTTTCGGTGGCAGATCGGTTTCACCGAGCTGCTCGCGGAGGTCGATTTCAATTGTGCGACACAACGCGGTCATTGGAGTATCCGAGAAGCGGCCCTCGAAGGGATCCTCGTTGAATTCCCCGACACGCATCAGCACGTAAAACATGAAGGAAACGACCGTCGCCAGCGGAATGACCAGCCAGGCACTGTCAACTTTCTGCAGCTCGGTAATCATGCCGGCCGGCAGCAGAGTCACAAACAGGAACATGAACACGCGTGGGAAGTAGTCGTACTGACGCGGCAGCGGCGTGTTCTTGATGCGTTCCGCCTGGCCCTGCAGTTCATAGAGCGCCGTTAGAGACTCGTCGAGGATTTCATGGTAGCGGGCTTCGATCAGCAGGCCGGCCTGGCGTGCCTGGGCCAGACGCAGGCCCTGTTTCTGGACAAGCTGCGTGGCTCGATTCTGTCGCCGGGTCAGCCACTCGAATTCCTGATCCCCGATCAGCGAACGGACCTCGTCCCACTGGTCACTGGTACGCAGTTGCAGACGCAACGCGTTGACCCAGGCGAGGTGGCGATAGACGAACTCCCGCTGAAACGCTGCGATTTCCTCAGCCGGACAACTCGACAGACTTGTCAGCGATGTCACCTGCCGGCCAATCGTGCGGCTGATATTGACGATGCCGCCCCAGATCCGGCGGGCTTCCCACCAGCGGTCGTAAGCCGAGTTATTCCGGAAGGCCAGAAAGATCGCCAACGCGGTTGCGAGCGTTGCCACCAGAGGAAAGGGCAGGTGGAACAGCAGCGGCTGGATCACTCGACCTGCCGGAGTCTCGGGATCCTGGTTGTGGAGCACGAAGATCAGTGTCGACAGCCCAGCGATATAGGCCAGAAAACCGCTGGAACGCTTCAGCACGCGGTGCCAGCGAAGATGCTTTCGAACAATCATTAGTGACAGACTTTCTGAGGCCGCTGCTGGTGACCAGGTCGAACTCAACATTCCGGGAGGTTCAGAACTCAGTCGAGCAGGATGGCGAGCGTTTCATCATCTGACGATTCGGCCACCCACTTCAGCCGGTCGCGGTCAACTTTGCCGGAACCTGTGCGGGGCAGCTTTGGCAGAGCGCAGATTGACTGCGGGACCATATAGTCGGGTAGCTCGCACGCGGCCAGTGACTCAAGTTCGGATTCGACGTGATCAACGTCGGCTCCATCAATCAGTGTGACGAAGGCACTGACCGCCTGGCCGAACTCGGGGTCGTCGACGCCGACAACACAGGCTTCCTTGACAGAGGGGTGCTGCTGCAGCACTGCTTCGACCGCCGCTGGTGAAATGTTGCTGCCGCCACGGATGATGATGTCCTTCTTGCGTCCATCCAGCCACAGGAATCCGTCATCGTCGATCCGGCCGATGTCGCCCGTGCGGATCCAGCCGTCCCGCATCACGCGCCGCGTTGCCGCGGTGTCGTTCCAGTACCCGTCCATCGCGAATGGACTGCGAACGGCAATCTCGCCAGGGTGCCCCCACGGGACATCGCGTCCGCGTGAGTCGATGATGGTGATCTGTGCTCCGTAATACGGGAGCCCGATCGAGCCGCGTTTCTTCTGACCGTACGGCGGATTGACTGCGTACATGCCCGTTTCGGTCATTCCGCACTGTTCGGTCAGCTCGAGACCAGTCAGCTCGGCAAACTTCTCGAACAGTTCCAGCGGGACATAGTCGCCGCCGCAAATCGCCAGTCGCAGTTTCCGCAGATGCTCGACGTTGAAGTCCGCATGAAACAGGATGCTGCGCAGCGCCGCCGGCAACAGTGCGAGAAAGGTCACGTCTGGCTGTTCGGCCAGAGCCTGCAGGTACGTTTCTGCGTTGAAGCCACTCAGCAGGACGACCGTCGCCCCGGCTTCGAGCGACGTCAGCAGTTGAGTCCGCAGCGCCATCGGCCGCGAAATCGGTGCGGCAATCAGCGTGACGTCGTCCGGGTTGAGTCTCAGGACAGCGTTCGCCTTCCCGATGCTGCTGGCAATTGCTGTCCTCGTCAGCGTGACGCCTTTCGGCCGAGCCGTCGTCCCGGAGGTGTAAAAGACTACGCTGACATCGTCGTCGCGGAAGTCCTCACGCAGTTCAGCGGTCGGGCGAGTCCGCAACAATCCGCGAAATGAACCGTAGCCTTCCGGCACGTCCGAGCCGGTCACGTAAAAGTGTTCGACCTCACGACCGCCTTCGCACAGTGCCACATCTTCCAGACGCTCGGGCGTGGTAAAGACGGCGGACGCTCCGCTGTGCCGCAGGGCAAAACTGATCTGTGCCGAGTGATACCGTGCATCAAGCGGGACGACGGTCAGGCCGGCACGAAACGACGCAAGGTACAGCGCCACCAGCTCGACATTGTTGGGCAGCAGCGTCGCGATGCGGTCACCGGGTTCGAGGCCCGCGGCAGAGAGATTCCGAGCAATCCTCAGTGAGCGACGATGCAGTTCGCCGTAGCTCCAGACCTGCCCATCCTGAATCACTGCCGGCTGTTCTGCGCGATGGCGCGTCAGATCAATCATGCAATCCGTTTCCCGAGTTTCGTTCGTCCGGCCCGATGTCTTATGCAGCGCGCAGTGCAGGGACTATTTCGGTTCGAGCGGCGGTCAGTGCGGGAAGCATACCAGCCAGGACGCCGATCGCGATCGAAAGGAGCAGTCCGATCACGGCGAGCGAGATTGACGGCGTTAATGCGAGACTGACGGCCTCGGCACTGACCGCGATGCCCGCATTTGCAAGGACAGTCACGGCGGTGAGGATCCCGGTCGCTCCGCCAGCGAAACTCAACAGGACGCTTTCGATCATGATCAGCGAAAAGACCAGTTCGCCGCTGAAGCCCATCGTCTGCAGCACGGCGTGCTCACGAATCCGGTCCTGCACCGACATGAAATTCGTGGTCAGAATCAGGACCGCCATCAGGCCCAGACACGCGTAGCCGAGGTAATGCGTCAGGCCGATCAGATCGACCAGGTCCGCGAGACTCGCCGCCTGAAATGTTCCCTTCGTGCGCGTGTCGGTCTGGATCGGGCCGCCGCGGAAGCGTTCATCGATCTGCGCGGCGACGTGCGACGGATCGGCTGACGGATCGAGCACAACTTCGTGTTGCGTCACCGTACCAACGAGGTTCAGTCCCGGCGTGCGCTGCAGGAATTCGAGGTGCGTGTAGATGTAGTTTTCCTCGGCCTTGTTCTGCGAGGCGAAGATCCCGGCGACCGTGACGGTGACCTCGCCGATTGAGAAGCGGTCGCCCGGCTTGAGTTTGCGTCTCCGGGCGACCGCCTGTCCGACGACGCCGGCATCCTGGTTGGTCTCGAATTCCGCCCAGCTTCCGGCAGTCAATTCAAAGTCTCGAACAGAACGCAGCTTCTTCGGTGGCACTCCGTAAAAAACAACGACGTCCAGACTCGCCCGGCAGTTGTTGGTAAAAACCTGAATTGGCACGACCTCGCGCACGCCGGACAGCTTGCTGATGACCTGGTCGTAGTCCTGCTGCAGGTGACTCGTTGCCGGGCAGAACTTGTTCGCCTGAAACACAACCAGCGTTGAGTCGCTCTGCGAAGTCAGCCGGTCGAGCCCTTCCTGCAGCGCGACGACGAAGCAGAACACAAACAGCGACACCGCCGCACCGCTGAAGGTCAGCAGAGTCCTCGCCCGGTGTCGCCAGAGCGTTTTCAGAATGTAGGGAAGAAACTTGAGCATTGTCTGTCAGTGTCGCTCGGTCTGGCTGCTTACGGATTCGAGGCTGTGTTCGATTTCGAGAATCTGGCCATTGTCCAGCCGCAACTGGCGGTTGGCGATCGCGGCGGCCTGGGCATCGTGAGTGACCATCAGCAGCGTTGTTCCGAGTTCCCGGTTCAGACGCTGCAGCAGATCGAGAATCTGCTCCGAAGTCGCTGGGTCGAGATCTCCGGTCGGTTCGTCGGCAACGACGACGGTCGGATCGGCGACGATCGCACGCGCGATCCCGACTCGCTGCTCCTGCCCGCCGGAAAGCTGCCGCGGGTAATGGTCCGCTCGGTCGACGAGATCGACGGCCTCCAGCGCGATCTGCACACGCCGCCGCCGCTCGGCCCGGTCGAATGGCAGCAGTAACAGCGGCAGTTCGACGTTCTCGTACGCGGTCAGCACCGGAATCAGATTATGCGTCTGGAAAATGTAGCCGACATGCTCGGCCCGCCAGCGAGCCAGCCGCGAGCGTGACAGACGCGTGATTTCCGTTCCGGCGACGGTGACCGTGCCGGAATCCGGGCGATCGATTCCGGCGATCTGATTCAGCAGTGTCGACTTGCCCGTCCCGCTTGGCCCCATCAGCGAAACAAACTCGCCACGGTCGATGTCGAGTGTGACGTCGTGCAGCGGCGTGATCGTTTCGTCGCCCTTGCGGAACTGTTTGGTCAGGTTGCGAATTTCGATAAGCATGGATGCAGCCGAGAGACGAGAGTCGAGTGAAAACGCATTAAGGAAGCGACGGCAGACAATGCTGTCACGTTCCCGAGCCGGGGCGGCGTTCGAGGTGTTTGTGGTTCGGGCTGGTGGCTGCTGGTGGTGCTTCGGTTTTCGTGACGAGGATGCGGTCACCGTCGCGCAGACCCATCTGGCCCGAGGCGATCAGTCGGCTGGCGGGAGTCAGGCCGGAGGTGACTTCAACGAGCGGGCCATTGCCTGATTCGCTGATCTCGATGCGCTGCCGCCGCGCGATGCCAGCGGACAGGTCGGCGAGCCAGACAACCGTCGCTCCAGACTCGTCCGAACTGACCAGTTCACGCGGAATGAAGATGTGCAGCGGAGCGATCCGTTCTGCTTCTGCGGCGGAATCGCTGCTCTCAGTGTTCGCGTCGCCCGATGAGCCGCTACTGAGAAACGTCACGTCGACGAGCATCTCGGGCTTGAGCAGTTCCGGCGGGTCATCGATCGCCACTTTGACGGACAGCGTATTTTTCTGGATGTCGGCGAACGACGTCGGGAACAGCACACGGCCAACGATCGGCTCGGACAGGGCCGGGCTTTCAATCTGCACGGGCTGGCCGAGTGCCGTCTGCGGCAGATCTTCAAACCGAACGTCAACGCGCACCTGCAGACGGTCCGGCTGGTACAGCGTGACGACGGTGCCGCTGTCATGCTGTGACATTCCTGTGCCCATGCTCACGCTGCCTGACACGAACGTGCCTGGGGTCGTCAGCAGGTGCATGACGCGACCGGCGACGGGAGCCCGGATCGTCATCCGGTCGAGCCGCAGTTGAGCTTCCGCGACGGCGACGCTGGCCTGTTTCTGCATTGCGATCGCGGCTTCCAGTTGCGCCTTAGCTTCGTCGAGCGTGCGCCGCTCCTCAGTTTTGAGTTCCAGCTTCCGCCGCACGGCCGCCAGTTTCGCCGTCAGCGACTTGCGTTCGGCGAGCAGTGACGGATGCCGGTTCGTCAACTCCTCGACGCTGGCTCGTGCGGTGTCGAGTGCCGACTGAGCTTCCACTAGCTGGATTTCGGAAATCGCAATCGTTGCCTTCTGTTTGGCCACCAGGTCAGCCTGAGTGAACTGTCGATGCGCCTTTGCACTCTCGATCAGAAACGGCAGTGCCGTCAGTTGTGTCTCGACTTTCTTGAGGTCCGCTTCAGCCGCGGCGGCTTCGGCCTGCAGGTAAGTGGGCTCGGCGAAGTTCGTCTGTGCAGCCTGCAGCGCCGCCTGGCTGCGTTCGACTTCCGCCTCGCGAAGTTTCAGCGTCGCCCGAGAGGCTTCGAGCGTCAGCCGAGCGTCGTCAGCAACCAGATAAGCAATCGGTTCACCGGCGGCGACCGCCTGGTCCTCAACGACGAGCAGCTTTTCGATGACGCCGGCCGCGAGCGCCGCCACTCGAATCGGAGTCGGCCGAGGCTCGACCCAGCCCGCTGCTTTGAACAGTGGCGTCCCGGACTGCTGCACCTCGGCCGTGCTGACATGAACCGGCATGACAGTCACATTCTGTCGTGGCAGCAGTGAATCGCGGGCCGCCCACGCAGACACGAGGGCAAAGCCCGTCAACAGAGTGACGGGCAGTACATACCGTGACAGCACCCGCCGCGGCGGCTCGATCGAGTTGCGTTGCGTGTCGCCGCGGGAAGGCCCGCGGTTAACGGCGAGCTGTTTGATGTCGACTGACATGGCAGTACCTCAGGCAGTGGCTGGCTGCTGCTTGACTGGGGCTCGCTGAGGCTCGACTTCAGCCACCCTGGCACTCTGAAGGCGAGCGACAGTTCGAGGATCACCTGCCGCTGACAAGTAGGAGGGATTGCCAATCCGTCCCACTCTGGCGGACCTTCAAAAGCCGTTCGCCAATGTGAAATATCACTCGCTGCGCTTTGCGTCCGGCCGGACAAACATCTGACTGGCGACAACCGTCAGATTGCCGGCCTCGTCGCGTTTTGCTTTTCCCTGTACGACGACCGTCTGCAGCTCCTTAACCGCAAGCAGTTGACGCGAGTCGACTGCCAGCGGTTTGCCGTTGTCGTCGACGAATTTCACCAGTGCGGTCGAAGTCGGCAGCTTGTCCGTCTGACAGCAGTAGTCCCACGGCTTTTCGCACGCGTCGCCGGGGATATCGCTGCAGGCGGTGAGTGATGGGTCAACGATCGAGAACGCGGCTCGTCCGTCGATCCACGGATTTTCGCTGCCTCCAATTCGGCCCGTGATGACGATGTCGTCGCCGTCAGCAGCCGATTCGCGAACGGCAATCACTCCAGCCGAGCCGTCCGGTTCGGTGTCCAGCAGAAACTGAGTGCCATCGATCGCCGCAGTTGCTGCAGGAGCTTCGGCAACAGGCGGGGCGGACGTTTCGCTTGAGCATCCAGAAGCGAAAGTCAGATACAGAAACAGACTCGCAAGTGACAGGATGGTCTTCATGGTTCGACTCCTTGTGAGGAAAACGGTTGAGGGGACACGGGTTTGAATTGAGATCATTGATCGCTCCTGAATTGGCCGGTGGTGTTTTCTGTTTCCATGTCACAGCGCCTTAAGTCCGTCGACAACAGGTAGTCGCATCACTCGCAGTGCTGGCGGCAGAGAACCGAGGACTCCCAGTGCGAGTGCCGTCGCGTAGCCGATCAGCAGCGCGACGCTGTCGATTCGCAGTTCAAACGCCCCCATCGTGAACCGAACAGCCGCGCCGTTAACGACCGTGTTTGCGACAATGGAGGCCAGCAGGGCCGCGGTAACGGACAGAATCGTGCCTTCCTGCAGCAGACTCATCACAATCGCGCGGCGGGAAAAGCCGATCGTCTGGAGGGCCGCCAATTCGCGCACTCGTCCGGCCACAGCTCCGTACATCGTGTTCAATCCGGCGAAGACTCCGGCCGCGGCGATCAGCCCAACAACCAGCCAGGCCAGCATCCGCACGGGGCGGTAATCCTTCTGCAGCGTCGCGAAGTAATCGGCCTGACGGATCGCCTGCAGTTCCAGATCCAGCCGTTCCTTGCAGAACAGGTCAACGTCTTCAAACGTGGCCTGCGGCGTCAGAGTCAGAGCGACCAGACTGAGATCCTGCCGCTTCATGGCCTGCTGCAGATCGTCGAGCCGACACCAGAGTTCGGATTCGAAGACCGATCCGTTCGACGCGAACGTACCACTGATCGTCCATTCGCGGCCTTCGAACCACAGCGAGCGTCCGGGCTGCAGGTCCGATAACGGTACGCCCAGCTTTGTGGCAGCGAGACGCCCGACGAGCACTTCGTCCGGTTTTGGCCAGTCGCCGTTAATGATCTCGATTTGCGAATGAACCAGCAGAGCGCCGGGCATTACGCCGCGGATCAGTCCCATGCGGCCTGCACCGTCGGATGTCAGCCTGACCTGCGTGCCCTGATAAAGTTCAGGCGAGACGAACCGGTCCCCATACTGAGTTCTCACGCCGTCGATGCTGGCGGCAACGAGATCAGACGTCCGCATCGGGACGGACGAGTATTCGAGGTTCTCGCCCATACCCAGCGAAAAGACGATGACTGTCTGCGGGTCACCACTGACGGCCAGCGAACGTTCCAGTCCGCGCAGAAACCCGGCGACGACGAGCACCAGCAGCACGACGGTCGTCAGTCCCAGCAGTGTCAGCGCACTGCGAGCCGGACGTCGCAGCAGATTGCGGATGCCGTATTCCCAGGGAAGCAGTTTCATCGCACGGATTTTGAGCGGATTCAGAGAGCGGGACGCGACCAGTCACGCGCAAAGCCAGGCAGCTTCAGCAACAACGGTCGAGGAAGGCGGCGCAGCGGAGGCGTTACGCGGCAGGCTCTAAATCAGCAGTGACATCCGTGCATGGCGAATCTCCCGCCCGGAGGGATGCGGCGGTTCCGGCATGAAAGCAGCGGTCCGGACAGAGAAGTCGATCAGGACCACGACTTCTGTCAGGGCAAGCGGTGTCAGCAGCGCATCGCAGTTCGGCAAAGCGTTCGCGTCGGTCGAACTCAAAACCGCGCCGTTACAGAGGCACGGATCGGCACAGCGTTCGAGCGGCGGACAGGGGCGTTTGTGCTCAGGCGTGCTGCCGTTGACGCTGGCGCTCTCTGTTGAAGCATGTCGAAGATCGCAGACCGAGCAGCACGACGCCGGATGCGCAGCTTCCAGCGACGTCGGATCAGCACATCCGGCCGCGTCGCAGCAGGCACCCGTCCGACAGAGAAACGGGCAGACGAGCAGTACAATCGTCAGAACAAGGCTGGCAAAGCGTCGAAACATGGGAGGCAGTGTGAGCGTCTTCGGTCGCTGAGTCCAGCCTTGTTTTCGCTTGAGGCCATTCCTGCTGACCGTCCGTTACTGTTGCTTCGGGAATGTCTGGTGCAGCAGTTTGCGAGCGGCCTCAAACGCGGGCTTGTCAGGCGGTGCTGCGACGACGTTGTGATTTTCGTCCGGGTCGGTTTTGTGGTCGTACAGTTCGGACGCGACGACGTTGCCGGACGCGAAGTCACGCCACTCGGTGTAGCGGTAACGGTCGGTGCGGACGGAGACGCCCATGACGTCGGGTTTGTCTTTGTAGTAGGCCGGGCGCGGGTGCTGGGTCCAGGCGGCGGGTTTGACGGACTCGGTCGGATCGCGGAGCACGGGGACCAGGCTTGTACCTTCGACGCCGTCCGGCTTCGGCAGGTCGCAGAGATCGGACAGCGTCGGGTAGAGGTCGAGCAGCTCGGCGAATGAGTCGGTTGTCTGGCCGGCAGTCTGGCAGTTCGGCGGAGCAATGATCAGCGGCACGCGGGCATCGAGTTCAAAGTTGGACGTCTTGCACCACAGACTGTGCTCGCCGAGATGGAAGCCGTGGTCGGACCAGAAGACGATGATTGTGTTGTCCGTCAGCTTCTGCCGGTCGAGTTCGTCGAGCAGTTTGCCGACCTGCGCGTCGAGGAAACTGATGCCGGCCATGTAACCGCGGAGCAGCTCGATGGTCCCCTCACGAGTCAGTTCGATGCGGCCGGTGCCTTCGCTGAGCAGTTCGCGGCCGTTGTGCAGCGCGATCGGCGGGCAGTTCTCCGGCGGCTGGTCGTTCTTTGCCGGGGCGAAGTGCACGGGATCGTACAGGTCCCAGTATTTCTTCGGCGGATTGAACGGCAGGTGTGGCTTCCAGAAACCGACAGCCAGGAAGAACGGCTGATCGGACTCTGCCCGCTGCTGCAGCGCTTCGATGCCGAGCTTTGAGATGCGACCGTCGAAGTACGCTTCGTCGGGGACATCAAGAATCTCGGTCCGCCAGCGGTTTTCCGTCCGCGGAAAGATGGCAAAGTTGTGCGGCAGTTCCCCGTCGACCTGCGGTCGGTCCGCGTAGTGCGTGTTGAAGTGGAGTTGCGCGGGGACGCTCCATGAGGGCGGGTCACCTTCCGTTTCTGTCCGCCAGTTGTGATAGATCTTGCCGATGTTCTGCGTGAAGTAGCCGTTCTGTTTGAAGTGCTGCGGCAGCGTGACGATGTCCGGAAACGCGTTGCGGAAGTGCTTCGTGAGATTCCAGAGAGCCAGTGTGTCGGGACGACGACCGGTCATCAGCGACGCTCGCGACGGATTACACAACGCCTGCTGACAGTACGCTCGATTGAACGTGACGCCACGCGCCGCGAGCCGATCGAAATTCGGCGTCTTTGCGAGCGGGTGCCCGTACACCGACAGATCGTTCCGCAGATCGTCGGCGGCGATGAACAGAACATTGAGCCGGTCAGTGTCGGAAGACATCGCCGGCTGAGAATCCATCAGCGTCAGGCTGAAGAGAACAGTGAGAAACCGGGGCATGGTCATGATGGATGGTCCTGCCTGTGCTGAGTGACGTCTGACGGGCGGTGGCGTTCGCGGTTGAGGGCAATTCTGCATGCCGGTTTTTTAACGATAGTCGCGCAGATTATCGGCCGCTCGGCGTCCGATGACTGAAACACTGTGCGAGTTTCGCTGCGCCGCTGATGTCGATTCTCTGGCGTACGAACACTCGGAATGCGGCTGCGAATCCGGTCGCCGTTACTGGATTGCGTCGCTGCCGGCCGCCTCGGGATTGCGGCGGCCCCCGGGCAGAAACGGGCGGTTGCCGTTCTGCAGAAAACCCGGACGCTGATTGATTCTGGCGGGCAGAACGCGGCGAATCTCCCGGACGTGCCGGGCGAGGTCCGGAAACCGGCGTTCGAGCCACAGTTCGTCAAGCCGCCGCGAAAACAGCTCTCCGTCAAGCTGGTCGAGTTCGTTCCGCTGCGCTTCGGGCAGGCCGAGGTACAGCGCCAGCAGCATTTCGTCGTCCGGCTTGAGCTGCCGCATCACGATCTGCAGTTCGCGATAGAAGCCGGAGATGATGATCTGTGCCAGCGAACGCTGCTGTTCGGCTTCGCTTTGCTGCGCGATCGTCCGGCGCCGTGTCGGATCCGGCAGAGCTTCGATCAGCTTGTGGCGAAGGTCAGCGGGAAACAACATCCGGGCACGGTCAAACGGCCGGGATGGCGGATCGCTTTCGTTGTTGACGCGGCGGAGGCGGGTCAACAGTTCGGCGACGACCAGAGCGTGATACCTCAGTTGCCCCTGCAGCGTGTTCTCTTTCGGATGGTCGAGTATGTCG
>WGMU01000098.1 GCA_016124895.1 bacterium | reverse complement strand
TCGCCAGCGGCATTGGCAATAAACGCCCCCGGATCAAACAGGTATCTCGGGTTAAAGGCTTCAAATCCAACACCGGCGGTGATAGCCAGTTTTGGATAGAAGTTCGCCCGAGCGACCATCACGTCGAGTCCAGAAGCTGCAATCTCACGTTCGGCGGCAAGGATGTCGCGTCGATTTTGAAGAAGCTGTATTGGTATTCCAACATTCAGTATACGCGAATCAAAGTTGATGAAATCCCACGACTCGCGTTCAACAGGCTGTGGATAACGACCAACCAGGAAGTTGATCCGGTTTTCGACCTCGATAATTCTCTGATTGATGATTTGTCTCTGGCTCTCGTTCTTGCGAACCTCGGCGAGAAAACGCTGAACCCCCAGTTTGGTGCCGCGGGCCGCTTCCAGAAGATCCCTGGTGGCCTGGAGGCTTTGCTGTTGAAGCTCGATGGTCTGGTTCAGATACACCAGTTTCTTATCAAGAGCCGCAAGTTCGAAATAGTTCTCAGCAGTCTCGGCGACCAGCCGAGTTACCAGGTAATTCCGCGCATCGATCGCCTCGAAATAGCGCTGCATGGCGGCGTCTCTTGCATTCCGCAACTGCCGCCAGATATCGACCTGCCAGAAAAGATCAGCGGAGAGTCGACTGTTGCCGAGTGGATCGGAAAACCGCCCGCCCTTCGGCGTTAAGAGTTGGTCCTCTGCGGCACCCCATGGCGTGAAGCGACTCGTCTTTTCAAATCCGCCTCCGCCGCCGATTTTGACGAATGGAAAGTAGGCACCGCGGCGTGCCATGATCGCATTACTGGCGATCTGGATTTCCTGATTCCGGATCTTTAATTCCTGGTTCTGCGCCAGACCTTGGGTAATCAGTTGCGTCAACACCGGGTCATTGAAGAACTGGTCAATACCAGTATCGGCTGAGTTCTCAGAACTCGATGCTCCCCTGAAGTCATCCGGCACGGCCGATCCTGGGTCAGCGTGCCGAAGGCCAGGAAGGGCACAGCCGGAAAGAGCCAGCAGCAGGAAACCGGAAGTCATTCCTGCAATCACGTGCCACTGAGACGTTTCTCTCGCGCAAGGCTCGAAAGGAGTGTCGTGTGTCATCCTTGAGTCCCCTGTGACTATCCGTAGTCGGCAGAAAGTGGAAGGCGTTTGGCTTCTCGTCTCACCTGAAGCGATGTAGTACCCTGCACTCGATCATGTGGGCTGACCTGTTCTGGAGACGCACGCCGCAGCGTTCGCCTCGCTATAGCCAGCCACAACTCTTCACTGCATGGCGCAGTAAAGTCGGTTCAATTGCTATCGGCAGAGATTCCGGTACAGGTCAGGCAATCGTTGCATTCAGACCTTGAGTCTCGGGTTTGGTGCCACGTAATCGATACGACCCCAACTTCGGTCGTGTGATCACAGGCTGTTTCGGCGTGCTCGCGGGAACGAGATTCAGTTCCGTTGATGCCGCAATGCTCCGTTGAAGCTCGAGTGCCCTACTCGGAATGATGTTCTGGATGATTCTGATGCTCAAGAAGTTCGCTGAGCGGTCTGTCATGTTCATCTTTAATGAGTTTACGTCCGTCAGCCATTTTTGCGACCAGGTAGTACAGACCCGGAATCACGAAAACGCCAGCCACGGTGCCCAGAACCATCCCGCCGACACCGGTCGAACCGATCGTCCGGTTTCCGATCGCTCCAGCGCCGGTCGCGCGGACCAATGGAATCACTCCGACGATAAAGGTAAAGGCGGTCATCAGGATCGGCCTGAATCGCAAGCGTGCACCTTCGATCCCTGCGTCCTTGATACTTAAGCCCTCCTGTCGGCGCTGGACGGCGAATTCGATGATCAGAATCGCGTTCTTGCCCAGCAGACCGACCAGCATGATCAAGCCGATCTGGGCGTAGACGTCATTAGCCAGTCCCATGCTCTTCAGGAATAGAAACGATCCGAAGATGCCGACTGGAAGTGAAATGATCACGCCCAACGGGATGATAAAGCTCTCGTATTGCCCACACAGAACCAGATACACGAAGACGACAACAATCAGAAAGATGTAGATCGCCTCGTTTCCCTTCTGCGCTTCGTCGTAAGCGAGTCCTCGCCACCCAATATCGAATCCACGAGGAAGAGTCTCGTCGGCGACTTCTCTGATCGCCGCGATGGCCTGACCGGTGCTGTATCCTCTGGCTGGTGCACATTGAATAGGAGCGGTGGGGTACAGATTATATCGGTTGATCTCATTCAGGCCCTGTCGCTTCTTGAGCGTCATGAAAGAGCTGTAGGGAACCATGTCCCCCTTGTCGTTCTTGACAAAGAAATTGTCGAAATCCGCGGGAACGCGTCGGAACTCCGGCAAGGCCTGGACATAGACCTTGTAGAACTGTCCGAAGCGAACAAAGCCCTGCTCCCACGTGCTTCCCACAAGGATGGACAGGTTGTCCATGGCATCGCGGATCGACACCCCTTTCTGCATGGCGACCTGATTATCAATGACGATCTCATACTGGGGATAGTTCGAGGCAAAGAACGTGAACAATCCCTTGAGTTCCTTGCGTTTCGCAAGGGCAGCCATGAACTTGTCCGTCTCTTCTCCAAGTAACGTGTAGTCGCCGCTGTTTGTCTGATCGAGCAGGTTGACCGCGATTCCACCAGCCATGCCAAAACCGGGAACAGCAGGCGGCTCAAAGAACTCGAGTTTCACATTGGCGATCTTCTTTGCTCTCTCCTCAAGCTCTTCAATGATCTCCTTCGAGGTCAGCTTGCGCTCTGACCAGGGCTTAAGGTTGATGAGACACGTCCCCGCGTTAGAACCCCGGCCCTGCGTCACAACCTCGTAACCCGCCACTGAGGCGACCGAAGCGACGTCGTCCAACTCTTTACAGACCGCCTCCAGTTCCAGGGACTTGTCGTTGGTGTATTCAAGCGTTGACCCGGGAGGTGTCTGGAGAATCCCATAGATCATGCCCTGATCTTCGAGTGGGATAAAGCCAGTGGGGACTACTTTGTAGACGACCATGATTCCATAACAGAATGCGCCAATGAGGAGCAGCGTCAACACGCGTTGCGTAACGATTCGCCCCACTATCGCGACGTAAACGGCGGTCGTTGCCTCGATGAATCGATCGAAAACTTTCAAAACAATCCCGATCGGCCCTCGCTTCTTTTCCTCGTCCGGTTCGAACCCCGAAAACATGGCTCGGAACGACAGGACGGCCAGGACAGCGGTGATGCCTGTGATCACAGAAATCCTCAGTTCCGTGAGTTCGAGCTGTTCACTCACCAGTTCACGCATGATCTCAATGTGCAACGCAAAGCAAATTCCGGCGGCCACGCCGGCACCGAGCAACACGACCAGCACGCCACGCGCGGCGTGGGCGTAACGCCCGGCGACCTTCTTAATGCAACGGTTCATGAAACCAACAATACCGCGTTGTTCGCTGCGCCCCGGAGGTTTCAAAAGAATCGCGCAGAGAACCGGCGTGAGCGTCAGGGCCACCACACCCGAAAGAAGGATCGACGTGGCCATCGTGATGCCGAACTGGCGGTAGAAGACGCCGGATGGCCCGGGAATGAAGGTCACCGGAATGAATACGGCGATATTCACCAGCGTGATCGCGATGACCGCACCGCTGATCTCATTCACGACCTCGATGGTCGCCTGGTATGGCGAGAGATGTTTGGAGTGCATTTTTTCATGCACCGCCTCGACCACAACAATTGCGTCGTCCACCACGGTCCCGATCGCCAGCACCAAGGCGAAAAGCGTGATCAGGTTGATCGACAACCCTAACATCTGCGCAAATGCGAAACTTCCGATCAACGAAACCGGAACCGCCAGCGTCGGGATTAATGTGCTGCGGAAGTCGCCGAGGAACAGAAACATCACCAGCGACACAAGCACGAAGGCTTCGAACAGGGTGTGGACCACCTTTTCAATCGATGCGTCCAGGAAGGCAGAAACGTCGTAGGTGACGGCGTAGTCCATGCCCGGAGGGAAACGTTCTCGCTTAATCTCCTCAAGTTTCTCTTTGACCTTCTTGATCACATCTGCGGCGTTGGAACCGGGGACCTGTTTAAGCACCATGGCCGCCGAAGGGTAGCCGTCGAGGTCTGAATACAGATCGTAGAACGCAGAGCCCAGTCGGACGCGGGCGACGTCGCCCAACCGCAGAATTTCGCCCTGTTCGTTTGCCCTCAGGATGATCTGCTCGTATTGCTCCGGAGTCTTGTAGCGTCCAATCCATGTCAACACGTACTCAAGGGTTTGTGACTTCACCCCCGTCGCCTGACCAAGTCGCCCAGGCGAGCCGATCATGCTCTGTTCATCGAGCGCTTCCATGACTTCCTTGGCGGAAATCCTGTAGGCGCGCATGCGATCGATATCCAGTTCAACTCGCATGGCGTAGGAGCGGTTGCCCAGAATCCTCGCTCGTCCGACGCCACGGATTCGTTTGAGTTCGCGCTGCACATTGACGCTGGTGAAGTTATACAGGTCGTTCTGGTCAAAGTTCGGATCTTTACTGTAAACATTCACATACATCAGCATGCTGGTCATGTTCTGCTGAACGATCACCCCTTCCCGCTGCACGATGGGAGGAAGTCGGTTCTTCACCGCCAGTACCCGGTTGTTGACCTGCATCGTGGCCACTCTGGGATCGGTACCGGGCTCGAAAACAATCGTGATCGACCCTTCACCGGCACTGGTCGCGGCGCCCATCATGTAGCGCATATTGGGCACGCCATTGATGGCCTGCTCCAGAATCACCATTGTTGAGTCGATCAGAATTTTGGCGCTGGCACCAGGGTAGGAAACCGAAACCAGCACGTTCGGTGGCGCTACGGTGGGAAACTGGGAGATCGGCAACATTTTCATCGCCAGCGCGCCCATAAACAGGATGAGCAGCGAGATGACGATCGCCAGTGCCGGGCGATGCAGAAACTTTGAGAACATGGAGTAAGGCTGCCTATTCCGCGTGGTACTTCAAGTTGCTGAGGACTTCTTCGGGTTCACTAAACTCGTAATCAATCCTGTCACCGTCACGGACCTGGCGAATCCCCTCCAGGATGATCCTGTCATTCGTATCGAGTCCATCCTTGATTACAAAGATATCCTCGAGCTCGTTCTGGACAGTGATGTCGCGCTGGTGGACAACATTGTTCTCGTCGACGACGAAAACATACTGCTTGGCGAGAATCTCGAATTTTGCCCGCTGAGGAATAACAACGACATTGGAGAGTGTGCGGTGTACCAGAACCTTTCCAGTCTGACCGTGACGCAGCACGCCGTCGGGGTTCAGGAAGTCAGCGCGGAAGGGGATATTCCCGGTCATGTTATTAAAGTTGCCCTCGACCGTGACGGTGTCGCCAGCGGATTGATCGAACATGGCGCCATTCGCCAGTTTGAGTTCGATATTTGCATCCGGGATCGTGAGTCTGTGCGGGTGCTGTGGATCGCGCGTCGCTCCGCCAGCCATGTAATCGAGGTACAGAGCCTCAGGAACGTTGAAGTAGACCCACATCTGACTGTTGTCAGACATGCTGGTGAGAATGTCCCCTTCTTCAATCAGGCTTCCCAACTGTTCGTACTGGCGGTCAACGATGCCGTCGAAAGGCGCCGTGACGTTGGTAAAGCTCATCTCAGCCTCAGCCAGGTCCACCATCGCTTTCGCTTTTGCGAGTTCGGCCTTTATCAGGGCGACTTCCTGGGGCGAAACGATGCTCTTCTTCAACAACGCTTCAGCGTTCGTGAGCTGGATCTGGATTCGTTGCGCCTCGGCGATCTCGGAGTCCAGTTTCGCCTTGTAGAGAGTTGGGAGAATCTTAAACATCAGTTCCCCCTTCCTGACGGCCTGGCCTTCCTTGACCGGTAACTCCTCGAGATACCCCCCCTCCAGGGCGCGGACCTCAATGTGCTGACACGAATGGATTTGACAGACGTACTGCTGCGTACTGGTCACGTCTTTGCGAACGGGGCTGGTGACCAGAATCCTGTGTTCGTGATGCCCTTCGTGGTGGTCCTCAGAATGCTCCGCGTGAGTTTCGTCGCGAGTCTCTGCGTGGAGTTGCTCCTCGATGCTGTCGCACCCTGAGAGAGTCAGGAGGAACGGAATCAGTGCGATGGTTACCAGCAGTGACATTTTCATGAATTTGTTCTCACTGTCGTTTTCCCGGGGCTCGGATCCGGGCGGCTCGTTGAATACGAACCAGGATTCTGTGTCGAGTCGAAGGCAGTCAATCATTGATGGGTGAGAGCGTCAGGCGGGAAGATTCCCGAATGTCAGCCTGCTCGTTGCTGAGACGAGGGCCGCCATGCGGATGTCTGCAGTGATCTGCATTGAAATCTGCAATGGAGTGCGGGAAGGCGCTGACGCAATTGGTAGGCGACTCGCCTCTGATCGATGCGGTCCGGGCTTAAATCGCGGGAGCGACTAAACTTTCAGATGTCGCATCATCAAGGACGAGTTCGATAGAGGCTGCATGTCCTTGTCGGTCAGGCAAACACCGAGCCAAAAAGAAGGGCTCATATGGACACAAGGGTTTCCCCTATCTGAATTGGGCACATAGAGATAAGAGGACACATGATGCGTAGTAACGGAATTATCGATGTGTGAGCCGTCGCCGTTACCGATCGCGATCAAGTCTGCCTTTCGGAACCTGGACGCCAGGTCTGCGGGCATTCGCTCTGTTCATGCCAGTCTGGATTCGCCAAAGTTGCGGCAGTCAGGACCGCGTGGCATTTGAATTGTTGAAAGCAGTCGATCCAGACGCAGTGCTGCAGTGGGGCCTCAGAGGAGAAGCGGTCCGGCGCATGGTCAGACATGACTGATCGCAGCCAGGTGTTTTCGGTTCTACTCGGGCTGACTCTGGAGTGTCGGACAAACATGGAATGCGGAGTGGCTCAAGTTCCTGGAGATGTGCAGTTCGCTGCGGCTTCCTGCAGATGCGTAGCCGCCTGTCCGACATTGGCGGTTGCAATGTGAACTCGCCCGCTGACGGGCTGTTGAGTAGACTCGTCCCGTTACTGTTGCTTGATGGGTATGCGGAACTGGTGAGTCAATGAACTGTCGATGGGGCACCGTCTTGCTGTGGTTCACCGTGCTGGGGCTCCCCTTTCGAGCGGGGAGCGCCGCAAGTGGGGCTGGCCCGGCGTTTGAAACCCACGTGCGGCCAGTGTTTGCTCGGAAGTGCGGGAAGTGTCACAGCGAGAAAGTGCAGAAGGGTGGGCTGGATCTGTCGTCGATGGCCGGCGTGCGGCGCGGCGGGGAATCTGGTGAGGCAGCGATTGGCGAAACGCTCGATGAGAGTCTGCTGTGGGTGTATGTCGAAGGCGGTGAGATGCCGCCGAAAGGGCAGACGCCGCTGACTGAGCAGGAACTCGAACTGCTGAAACACTGGATCAGCAGTGGATCTCGTTCGGAGATGCCGGTTGAGCCGGAAGAGAAGCCGCTCACACAGCACGACGTTCTGCCGATCGTGTTGCTGCGCTGCGTGACCTGCCATGGGTCGCGACTGCAGCGCGGCGGCGTCGACCTGCGGACTCCGGAGCTGATGCTCAAGAGCGGAAAGAACGGGCCGGCGCTGGTGCCAGGTGATCCCGATGCCAGTCTGATGATCCAGCGGATCGAGAGCGAAGCCTGCCCACCTCGTGACCAGTTGCTGAAATACTTCGTGCGCCGGCCGCCGCAGTCGGATGTCGAGACACTGCGGAAGTGGATTGCGGCGGGTGCTCCGGTGGTCGATGTGCAGCCGGACGTCGCGACGACCGAGCCCGATCCGCTGGTGACCGAAGACGATCGCAAACACTGGGCGTTTCAGTCGCCAGTGGCTGATCAGCAGACCGCATCGATTGATGAGTTCATCGGAGCGAGACTGCAGGAGCACGGGCTGATGTTGTCTCCGGAGGCCGAGCGCGACACGCTGATTCGACGGGCGTATCTCGATCTGGTCGGGATGCCGCCGTCGCTCGACGAATGGCAGCGCTGGCACAGCAGCAGCGATGCCGACTGGTACACGGCGATGATCGATCACCTGCTCGCGTCACCGCATTACGGGGAACGCTGGGGCCGCTACTGGCTGGACCTGGCTGGCTATGCCGATTCCGAAGGCGGTGTTTCGGCCGATCCGGTGCGCGAAGTCGCCTGGAAGTACCGCGACTACGTCGTACGATCGTTCAACGAGGACACGCCCTACGACCGGTTTCTCATTGAGCAACTGGCCGGCGATGAGTTGATCGACGTCGAGGCCGCCAACGTCGTCAATGACGAGATGGTCAGCAACCTGATCGCAACCGGTTTCCTGCGGATGGGGATCGACCAGACCGGCTCGCGGACGATGAACTTCGTGCCCGAACGGATCGGCGTGATTGGGGACGCAATCAATGTGATCGGTTCGAGCGTCATGGGTCTGACACTCGAATGCTGCCGCTGTCACTCGCACAAGTACGACGCGCTGCCGCAGCGTGATTACTACCGCTTCAAGGCGATCTTTCAAGGCGCGTTTGACGAGCACGACTGGCTGAGTTTCAAGAACCGCAAGCTCGAAATCGGCACCCCTGCAGACCGGCAGCGCGTCGCCGAGACCAACCCGCCGCTGCAGCGCGCGCTGAAGCATCTCGAAGCGCAGCAGCGGCAGGCAATCGCAAACGTGCAGATCGAACTTCTGCGTGGCCAGTATCCCGATCAGCTGGAAGCCGACCGTCTGGCGACTCTGGCCGCACTGAAGATCGCCGACAACGACCGCACGCTCACACAGCGAACGCTGGTTGAAATGCTGCAGAAGGCCGAGGCCCTGCCGGGCGAGCAGGTATCGGCCGCGGCCCTCGCAGCTCGGCGCGAGCTGGCGAACATCGAACAGCAGATCATCGACGTCAAGCGGCGCATGGAACCACCGCTGACGATCCGCGCGTTGTGGGATCGCGGCGAGCCGTCGCCAACGTACCTGCTGCGGCGCGGCGAGCACGACAAGCCGGGACCACTCGTCGGCCCGGGTGTTCCTTCCGTACTGACTGACGGCCGCACGCCGTTTGTCTCCGAGCCGCCGTTTCCAGACGGAACGCCGAAGACCGGCCGCCGACTCGCCTTTGCCCGCTGGCTGACGCGGCCCGAGCATCCGCTGACGGCGCGCGTCTTCGTCAACCGAGTCTGGTATCACCACTTCGGGACTGGTCTCGTTCGATCGCTCGAAAACTTCGGCGTCAAGGGCGAGCGGCCGTCGCATCCGGAACTGCTCGACTGGCTGGCCGTTGAGTTCGTCGACCGCGGCTGGAGCATCAAGGAACTGCACCGGCTGCTCATGAACTCGCGAACGTATCAGCAATCGAGCCGCGTGACAGACGAGCGGGTGCAGCGCGATCCGCAGAACCGACTGCTCTCGCGGATGCCGCTGCGGCGGATGAATGCCGAAGCACTGCGCGACTCGCTGCTGTTCGTATCGGGCTCGCTGGACGACTCGCCTGGCGGTCCACCCGATCCGATATCGGTCGATCGCGACGGTCAGGTCAGCGTCGTGCCGACCTCGCCCGGCCGCTGGCGACGCAGCATTTACTCGCAGTACCGCCGAACTGAGATTCCCTCACTGATGGCAACGTTCGACTATCCGGTCATGGGACCGAACTGTGTCGAACGCAGCGTCTCGACAGTCTCGCTGCAGTCGCTGCTGCTGACCAATAATGAGCACGTTCGCGAGCTGGCGTCGGCGTTCGCGTCGCGGATCGAAAGCCTGCAGAATGAGTCGAATGCCGACGATCCGAAGGCTCAGATTGATCTCGTTTATCAACTCGCGTTGAGCCGGTTGCCGAGCGATGTCGAGCGGCAGCTCGGAGTCGAGGCGCTGACTGAACTGCGGAACAAGTGGCTGGGCGACCGGCACGCGGCTCTGGAAACGTACTGTCACACGATCCTGAACTCGGCGGCGTTTCTGTATGTGGATTGAGTGTGCCGGGCAGGTCTTGACCAGGAGAAAACAGAGAGAACTGACGACTGGGTGTGACTCTCTGTTGCCTCGGTTTTCCCTGTTCAAGACTGATCCGCCTGGTCACAAATCACTTCAGATTGAAATTGATTCTCGATGTCTGGTCCTTCAGAAAACAGAGACACACGGCGGGACTTCTTTGCCCGGACAAGCGATGGGCTATTCGGTGCCGCGCTGACGCATCTGCTGTGTCAGGATTTCTTCGACGGTGCGTCGGTGCTTGCGGCAGAGGCAGACGCCGTGGCTCATGCGGCGCCAGGAGTGTTCAATCTCAAGCCGAAGCAGACGCATCATCCGGCGACAGCGACCTCGGTTATCCACCTCTTTATGAATGGAGGACCGAGTCAGATGGACCTGTTCGATCCAAAACCGGTGCTTAACCGGATGGACGGGCAGCCTTATCCGGGCAACGTCGAAGACATCGGCAATCAGGGAACGGCGGACATCGGCGTGATGATGGGTGGGCAGTTCAAGTTCGCCCGGCACGGTGAGTCCGGACTGTGGATGGCGGACGTGTTGCCGCACACGTCGCAGATGGCCGACGACATCTGCCTGATCAATTCGCTGTGGACAGATCACCCAAATCACGACAACGCGCTGTACAAGATTCACAGCGGCCGGCTGTTCATGGGCTATCCGACCTTTGGCGCCTGGACGGTGTACGGGCTGGGTTCCGAGAGTCAGAACCTGCCGGCCTACGTCGTGCTGAACGATCCGCTCGGTCCACCGAAAAACGGCACGCGGAACTGGACGTCTGGATTCCTGCCACCGGTTTATCAGGGGACGCCCTTCCGCCCGACCGGCTCGCCCATTCTCAATCTCAAGCCGCAATTTGATCAGCCGTCGGCGGTGACCGAATCCGCCCGCGGACTGCTCAACAGACTTGACGAAATCCACCGGAAGGAGCGGCCGCACAACCCGGACCTCGACGCGCGCATCGAGTCATACAGCCTGGCGGCGCGGATGCAGCTTTCGGCGGGCGAGGCGCTCGATCTGTCGCGCGAGAGTCGGTCCACGCTGTCGATGTACGGCGTCGGTGAGAAGCTGACGGACTCGTATGGCCGACGCTGTCTGCTGGCGCGTCGACTGGTCGAGCGCGGCGTGCGTTTCGTGCAGATCTTCATGGAAGAGCAACCGTGGGATTCGCACGCAGACCTCGGTCCGAATCACCGCGGCGCCTGCGAGAGGACCGACAAGCCGGTGGCGGCATTGCTGGCCGATCTCAAGGAACGTGGCCTGCTGGAGTCAACGCTCGTCATCTGGGGCGGCGAGTTTGGTCGCACGCCGACAACGCAGAAGTCTGCCGCGGGTTACTCGGGCCGGGATCACAACATGCAGGCCTTCACGTCGTGGATGGCCGGTGGTGGAATCAAAGGCGGCACGGCGTACGGAACGACGGACGATTTCGGTCACGCTGTCGTCGAGAACCCCGTCAGCGTGCATGACTTCCACGCGACGATTCTGCACCTGCTGGGTCTGCATCATCAGAAACTGTTCTTCGAGCGGGCGGGTCTGGAAGAACGTCTGACCGGCGTCAAGCCGGCGCGAGTCGTCAGCGAAATTCTGAGCTGACCGAAACGGCCAACTGTGGGAGGCCTTCGCTGCCTTTTTCTCTTCAGTTCCGAAACCGTCATCACTGCATTGGTGACAGAAGGTGAGAAGAGAACAAAAAAGCGGCTGCATCAGTGACAACTCCGGTCAGAGTTTCCGTAGTGGATTGCAACCTGAATCTGATCGGTTGGTTTGAAGGGAGCCGGTTCTGTGACACGAGTTGACGAGCTGCTGAATCGTCGGGAGCTTCTGGAACTGGCCGCTTCGACTGGTGCGACCATCGCGTTGTCCGGAAGTCTGTTGCCTGCTGCAGAAGAGCGAGAGCACGCTGGTGCATCAGAGTCGTTTGAGATCATCGATACGAACGTCAGTCTCTTCCAATGGCCGTTCCGCCGCCTGCCGCTGGATGAGCCGCAAACTCTGGCTCGCAAGCTGCAGTCGCTGGGCGTGACGCAGGCCTGGGCGGGCAGCTTTGAAGCGATTCTGCACCGTGATCTGACGTGTGTGAATCAGCGGCTGGTTGACGCGTCTCGCGACTTTCCGGCGCTCATGCCGATCGGGGCGATCAACCCGACGCTGCCTGGCTGGGAAGATGATCTGCGGTGCTGTGTCGAGGACTTCCGGATGGTCGGCGTGCGACTGCTGCCGGGCTATCACGGATACTCGCTCGACGATGCCCGGTTCGCCGAACTGCTGAAGCAGGCAGCCGAGGCTGGCGTATTCGTGCAGATTGCGGCGTCGCTGGAAGACACGCGCACGCAGTCCGAACAGGTTCGCGTGCCTGACGTCGACCTGACGCCGCTTGTCGGACTGCTGCCGCGTATTTCGAAAGCCCGTGTCCAGATTCTCAATCACAGATTGCGGGCGCCGCTGCTGACGCAACTGGGGGAACTGCCGGGCGTCTACTTCGACACAGCCCGCGTCGACGGGACAGACGCGGTGCCGACGCTGGTGCAGAACGTTCCGTCCGGGCGAGTGCTGTTCGGCTCGCACGCTCCGTTTCTGATTCCCGAAGCGGCGCTGATCCGAACACACGAGTCGAGTCAACTCAACTCGGCCGCTTTACAAGCCGTGCTCGCTGGAAATGCTCAGGCTCTGCTGGAAAAGACCAGGTAGTCACCGGGAACGAAGGCTCGTGACTCCCTCAGTCGAGAGCCGCACTGGTACGAAGAGGAATCGGCCGATGCCCTCCGAGCTGCAGCGGCTGTCGCGTTACCTTTGATCCAGCCAGCCCTGCATCTCCTTGACCTGTATCTCCTTCGGCGAGCATCCTGCGCTCTGTTCGGCTCACCAGCAGGCTCAGCAGGTGTTTCAGAAGAGCGTTCAGGATTTCATGCCCCAGTTCTTCCCTTTCGTTGGAATGGACGACACCGAGGCCGATATCCTGGCCACGCTCAAGCAGTCTCCGCGTGCGGCAGAAATTGCGACGCCAGCCGTACTCAAGCAGCTTACGCCCTGGGTGCTTAAACACGACGGCAATCGCCAGGCGGCCGTCGAATTACTGACAGTCATCGGGCCGCATGGACGGTCGGCTGTATCTGAAGTGGCCCGCAAGCTGGAATCAGGTATCCAGGCAGAGGATCGCCATGTTGCCACATTCGTGCTGGCCTTCATCGGAACAAACAACCGCCGAGCGGCTGCCGCTTTGCTGGTAGCCCTGCACGACTCCGACGAGTCCGTTCGCGCGGCCGCGGCGGAATCACTCGGCAAAGTCAGCATCGCCGAGGAAAGCGTCGTCAACGGATTGACCGCCGCACTCGATGACGAGTCATCAGCCGTCCGAGCGAACGCGGCGGAGGCATTGAAGCTTCTGAAATCAACGGAATCGAAACCGTGAAGCCCGTAGGCCGGACCCAGGAGCGCAGCGACGCTGTTCCGGCAGCCCCATCGAAATTCAGCAGACATTGCCGGAGCGGCGCTGCGCCTGGTCCGGCCTACGTGGTTTGGCGAACGGACGGGTGGCTGGGGTCGAGTGCAGCGAGCCCCCAGCGTTTCCTCGCCTCATCGATCGCCTCCGGCAGCCATTGACAGGTCCGTTCTGCCTGCAGAAATCGAAACCGCTGGTAACACGAAAACGTCAGCCCGTGAGCGTGAGCCGGTTCGTTGCAGTTTCGGCGATGGTGATGTTTCGGAGTCATGGCTCAAGTCACTCTCGAACAGCTGGGGCTCGCTGCACTCGACCCCAGCCACCTAGCCGGGCAATTCTTCAATCGGAGTCCTGTCACGAAAATCTCGAAAACTTGAATCTTGCGAAGATTCTCGTTGTATCGATCGAGACGGTGGGTATCGTCTGTCTCCTTCTGGATAGTTCGTTCTCTGCGTGGTTTTTGTTACGACTCCAAGGAGACACCTATGCGATATGCGTCCCGTCTATTTCGATGCCTTTCTGAAACACTTTTCCCAACTCCACGAAGACGGGCCACACGATCCGGATTTGCTGTGCCCTGTCACGTCGCCGCGGAAGAGCTGGAATCGAAGGTGCTGCTAACTGTTTCGGTCACCGCTCCTTCGGGGCCAGTCGACATCAATGAGGATCTTCCGTACGGGTCTGTTGTGGCCAGCTTTTCGTATACTGGGGACTACGTGGACATCGTCGATGACCCAGCATATGCCTTCTCGGTTTCGATCGACGGAATGGGTGGCGGAGAACTTGTTCTGGATAACCCGATGTCAATCGACTACGAGAGCTTGCCACTTTCTGACCCCAATGATCCGAACAGCGATCGACTCATTGAGGTGACCATAGAGGCGATGGATATGATGATGATGGAGTTCGCACAGGCAACGCTTGTGGTCCGTGTCAATGATGTAGCAGAGGATCCAGTTTTTTCAGATCCTCCGGCGCCTGAGACGGAGTGGTTCTTTGAAATCTCCGAAGTCGCAGACATGGGCGATGTGCTCGGCGCTATCCCGGTGACCGATCCGCAACCAAACACGAATCTGTCTTTAGAAGTTTACGAGATTGACATCGCCTCGGGTGGTTCGATTGATGATCCGTCGACATGGGACAGTTCATACGTTTTCTATGCTGACCACGAAAACGGCGAAGCAGTAATTAAGACATACGGCACTGTCGACTACGAATGCCAAAACGCCCATGACTTGATTGTTGTTGCGATCGACGAATCAGGGCATGAGGCTAAAGTGCAAGTTGGGGTAGGCGTAATTCCAGAGGACGAATGGTATGCGACTGGCGTATTTCTTGTGGAGCGGCCAGTTTTGGGCACGCAATACTACCATACAGCGATTCTTATTGTTCCGGACGATCAAGAGACGTGGAAAAACGATCCGGCCTTTGCACAGATTCTGTATGTGGGGCACACGCCGATGCACTACACTATAGTAAGCGCTGACGCGTCGAATCCCACGAACCCTCTGAATTTGGGGAAACTGCGGAGATATCCAGTCCCAGAGAGCGTGACGATGTTTGAGGCTCAGGGGGGGACGTTAAGCGATGTGTCAATCTCAAGTGGCGATCAAAACGACATGATTACCACGATCCTTGGTATCGCGGGGGCATACGGTGACAATCTCAACTACCATTTATTTCCTGAATCTCATCCGGGATACTACAACTCAAACAGTTTCGTCAGAGGGGTATTGGATGCCGTAACGACCGTGCGGCCTGATATTTCGTATTCTGCATGGGTTGATTGGGCGAGTCATCCGGGATGGAGTGTCCCAGTTCCTCTGGATGAGTTTGGGATTTAAGTGTCGCTGGACTAGGTGCACGCTGCGAGAGCGACTTTGTTACAGTCTAGTTCCGGGTGTTATTCGCGAGATCAGTTCGTGTTTTGCCTTTGGTGAATAGTCAACAGGGCGTCCGATGGAGCACACGACTACGTCAAAGTGGCTACGAGTGCGGGAGCTTCTATGCGGACTGCCTTCGTCAGGTTTGGTGGTCCGCCTTGTCGTGGCCGGGGCGATCTGTGCGGCATTGTTGCATGCGCGTGAGGGTTATGCGCAGGGTTATGGTGAGATTAGTGCGCGCGACCAGATCGTCGACGTCATTGACTGGATTCCGCCAGAGGCCGAGACGCTCACCGTGGTTAGGAAGGAATACTGGATTCCACCTCATGCCTCAGGTCGCAGTTGCGAGAATGAGTTTGCGCAAAACGCTGTCGAACGATTTCTTTCGCGAGTCCTTGGAGGTGAGAGGGCTGCGGCGGGCCGTGCGGTAAGGGGGCGTCGGGTTAGTATACGCCACTTACTGGCCCGGCGCACGGTGCGACTATTCGTTGAAGCAAGTTTTAACTTCCGACTGTTTGCCGAAGTCGGTGGTGAAAGTGTTTCTTCGGAAAGTGTCTATATCATTCGATTTGACGATGCAGTACAGACAGCTGACAAAGCACTATTCAATGGCCTTGTGCGTAACGGAGGAACTGTGCGCAAAGACTGGGGGCACGACATCATCGAGTATCCGCCAACTAGCCGGTCCACACTTTATCCCGATGATGTTTTTTGGCTCGCGGTACCCAGGAGTGACGTCCTGCTCATTTCGACTCGTAAGGCGTTGCTGGCACGAGCGTTGGATGGAGCGCACAAGTCGACAGATGTGGCTTTTCCTAAAGAGTTGGCAGAATGGAAGCATATCGCGGCCACCGCTGATGTGTGGGGTCTTCGACATTATCAGGAGCAGATTGGCGGAGGTGATATCAGCGACGTGCGCGCGATTTGTGTTGACAGTGGAATGGCAGCCGATGGAGTATTAGGCCAAGCAGGAGGATTTGCGTTCGAGGTTGATTCTCGGTCGCGCATCGCGCACGTGACTTGGGTTGCGTGCGATTCCGTGGTAGAGCGATTCCTCTCGTCGTCGTTTCAGCATCGTGTGGCGGATTCCAGTGCTACTCAGAATGTACCAACGGACGGAATCGCGACCTTCAAGATTTCTTGGGGAAACGGTCCCGGTGACGCGAGGAGACGCGCGTTGTTCTCCTCCTGGGTAGCTTGGTTCCTGGGGCACGCTGGTGTTATTTGAATCTGGCTGCGGCGGCATCAATGTTTTTCAGGCCGTTCGTGCGGTGTCAAGTCGACTCACCCGCTGCGCGGCAGGTTGAGTAGTCAGGTAGGGTGCGTGGAGCGAAGCGAAACGCACCAGCATCGATACCGCGGCGCGTTGCGTTTTGCTCCACGCACCCTACAAATTTGTGGACTCGCTCACGGTGGGCTCACCCGCTGCGGGGGAGGCTGAGTAACTCGCCGAAGCGGGTGAGGACTGACGTCTTCAACGCGGCGAAGGGCTCGGTTTCAAAGCGGTGGGAGTCGACGAGGGTGAAGGCGGCTGCTCGGGTTTCTTCGACCAGCTCACGGTCGCGGATCAGGTGGGCATGTTTTAACGGGATGGCGCCGTGCTGGCGGGTGCCGAGGACGTCGCCGGGGCCTCGGAGTTCGAAGTCGACTTCGGCGATCTGGAAGCCGTCCGCGTGCTCTTCCAGGGCGGACAGGCGTTGGACGACTGCCGGGTCGGTCGCGTCGGAGAACAGGAAGCAGTAGCCCTGATGCCGGCCCCGGCCGATGCGGCCTCGAAGCTGGTGCAGTTGGGACAGGCCGAAGCGTTCTGCCTGCTGGATGATCATGATCGACGCGTTCGGCACGTCGACGCCGACTTCGATCACCGTCGTCGAGACCAGAGCCTGAATCTCGCCTTCGCGGAACGCGTCCATGGTGTCGGTCTTCTGCTGAGCATCCAGCCGGCCATGCACCATGCCCAGCCGGAAGCCTTTCAGCTCGCCGTCCTGCAGTTCGCGGAAGAGCTGCTCGGTGCTGCCGGTCAGTTCTTCGGCGACGCCGAGGACAGCTTTCTCAGCGGCCGTTGCGTCAGGCTCCAGAATGTCGTCGAGCGCCTCGTCCTCCGACTCACCAACGCGAGGGCAGACGATGTAGACCTGCCGGCCTTCCTGCAGACGCTCGCGGATGAACTTCCACGCGCGGCCGCGAGCGGGCGGATTGTCGACTCGAAATGTTTTGACGGGCTGCCGACCGGGGGGCAGTTCGTTGACGACGGTCAGGTCGAGGTCGCCGAACTGCGTCAGGCACAGACTGCGGGGGATCGGTGTCGCGGTCATCACCAGGACATGTGGGTTGCTCTCACCCGCGGAGAACTTCGCGCGCTGACCGACGCCGAACTTGTGCTGCTCATCAATGACCGCCAGCCCGAGCGTCGCGAACTCGACGCCCTGCTGAATCAACGCCTGCGTGCCGATGACGAGCTGTACCTCGCCGGCTTGAATCTGTTCGAGAGCCTTGCGACGCTGCGCTGCTGTGAGCTGACCGGTCAGCAGCGTCCGTTTGACTCGGCTATGTGCGAGAGCCCGGTCGATGGTCTGCCAGTGCTGGCTGGCGAGCAGTTCGGTCGGAGCCATCAGCACGGCCTGGTGGTCGTTGGCGACAGTGACCAGCATCGCGTACAGCGCGATCGCCGTTTTCCCGGCACCGACATCCGCTTGCAGCAGCCGGTGCATCGCCTCGCCAGAGGCCAGGTCGCGAGAGATCTCCTGCACGGCCCGGTTCTGCCCGGTGGTAAAGCGAAACGGAAACAGCCGGCGGATGCGTGAATCGATCTTCGCCGTCGTCGGCAGTGACGGGGCCGCAGCCGCCTGCTTCCACGCCCGGCGACGCAGCGCGACCGCGAGCTGAAACTCGACCAGGTCCTCGAACAGCAACCGTCGCTGCCCGGCTTTGAAATCGGCCATGTTTTTCGGCGTGTGCAGGAACTTCAGAGCGTCCTGGATGCCGGGAATGTTCCACTCGTCGAGCAGTTCGGCGGGGATGTGTTCGGGCACGAATTCAAGATAATCCTCGACGGCGGCTTTTGTGATCCGTCGCATGGCCTGCATCTTCAGGCCGTCGGTCAGGCCGTAACGCGGCAACACGCTAGCCGGTTCATCGTCCGCATCATCGGCATCGAGCCACTGAACGAGCGGGTTGCTGAATTCCCAACGGCCCGCATTCCGTTTGGGCTTGCCGGAAAACAGCACAACGTCGTCATGTCGCATCTTTTTGAGCATCCACGGCTGGTTGAACCAGACGCCGCGCACAAATTCGCGCCCGCTGCGCAGCAGAACTGCCGTCAGCGTTCGTCCCTTTGAGAGTTGTCGGGACTCCGCATCGACGACAGTGCCGATGACACTCTGTCGCTCGCCAGCTTCCAGTTCCGACGGCTTGCGAACGTCACTCAGGTCGAGTACGTCGCGCTGCATGTCAAACAGAATGTCACAGGCCGTGTGCAGGTCGAGCTTTGCCAGCAGCAGCGCCCGATCCGGTCCGACACTCCGGACGAATTGAGCCGGCGTGTTCAGCGGGTCGTCGCGCGTTGATCGTTCAGGACGATCCCGCGTCTGGCCGGGATCGCCGGCTGCTCGCTGGTCAGACGCGGACCGCTCAGTCATCGAGAAACTTCCACTCGGAAAACGTCGCTGCCTGCCCGACGTACTGGTCGTCGTTGTCGAGCAGATTCCAGACAGTTGCGCGTTCAATGAGGAACTGCCGACCGGTACTTGCAATGCGGATGCCGCGGTAATCGTCGACATAACCATCGCGCGTCGTGCGTTCGAGCAATCGGGCTCGTTCGTCACGGTGCATCGGTTCGGCGGTTGTGCGTGACGGCATGGTCAGCAGCGTCGGCACATCGACCTGCCACAGATCGAGCGCCGTCTGATTCGCGTAGTTCAGCAGCGGATCCGCCTGAGTTCCGTGCGAAACGACGACAAAGGGAGCTTCAAACAGCCGCCGCGCCTGAGTTTCCACGTCACCTTCGCGGTCAACAAGTTCCTCGCCGACCCAGCGTGCATATGAGTTGAGCAGAATCTGCGAGTGCTCGACCCAGTGATGTTCGATCCATGCGGACATTGGTGGCTATTGTTTTCTGGATTCGTGTTGGGATGGAGGAACTGACGGCAGCACAAAGACGCAAAGAAACGCAAAGCCTCTGCGATTCTTCGCGACTCTGCGCCTTTGCGCCGAGTGACTGCCTGGACGTTTGCAGGCAGAGCTACGGTTTGACAATGGCCTTCTCGTCAACGCGCACCTCGCCGGAAAAGCCGTTGCCGACCAGTTGAATCTTCTCGTTGCTGGAATCGATGGCAACGTCGGCGCCTCCGAGGCCTGTCCGCGAAACCCGGCAGTTTGCGATCGTTGTGTTCGACGTCTTCTGCAGCACAATGCCTGATCCGCAGTCGGTCAGGACCAGACCGATCAGCGAGAAACCCGAGCAGTGTTCGAGGATGATCGCTCCAGCCGGGGTGTCGAACTGGTGAATCGTCGAATTCGCCAGAATGCAGTCGTCGCAGTCGGTGAACCTGATCGTGCCCGGCCGTTCAAACTGTCGAGGATTGAAGGTGTTTCCGCTGACGACAACGCGCTGGCTCTTCGACACGACCAGGTTGTTCGGCTTCGGTGCGAAGAACGTGTTCGAGCTGATCGCGACATCATGGGCGTAGGCGATGTCAATGTTCGTTGTCGTGTCGCTCAGTACGTTGCCGGTGATCGCGACCGAGTCAATTGGATAGATCTCTTTACCGGCCAGCCGGATATTTGCCCCTCCGGGAGCGACGGTCTTGTCTTCCGAACCCGAGTAATTCGCCGAGTGCTGAATCGTGCAGCCGGTGATCGCGACTTCGGCGACCGACTTCGACTTGTCATCGGGCGAGCCCGTCAGGTCGATCAGAATGTTCGCCGCCTTCGTTTCGGTTTCGTCGTCGGGCATGTTGCCTTCGATGTCACAGCCGGTGACCTGCAGATTACGCACGTTGCCGTCGCGAACGACGATGCCGCCGGCTCGGTTGTACGAGATGTGTGAGTTACAGACATTGATCTGGTGCAGACTGAGGTCGTCCAGATACAGACCAACGCCGGAGTTCTCATACAGGTGCGTGTTCGAGACGACAACGTTGCGATTTCGTTCAACCAGATGAATTCCGTGGACGCACCAGCGGACGGACACGCGTTCGACGATCGCTCCGACCGTCTGGTACAGCTCGATGCCGCTCGCTTCGGCGTGCGCACCGAGAATCTCGAAGCCAGTCAGAATCGGCATCCGTTCGTTCCAGGTCGCCGGTTTGAACGACTTCGGCGATGCAGTGCCCTGGTGAGTTCCTTTGAGTCGGATCGCCGGGCCAGGGCCGTCCATGACAACCGTCGTGCCTCCAATCGCCTTGATCGCCATCGCACCGTGTTTTGCGAGGTCGACTTCGAGCGTTTTCGTGATCCGGTAAACCGGCTCGACCAGCAGCAGGCTGCCGTGCTGGTCGTCGATCGTCTTCTGCAGTTCGGCCGTCCGGTCGGGAAGCGAATCGAGATTGGGAATCTGCTCGCGAGTACGTTCCCATTGAGCGGTGGCGGGGCTGGACAGAACGCTGACGAGCAGCAGAGTGACGAGGAGGCGCATGGTTCGATCTCCAGGCTGAGGTTTGACGATGCGATGCGCGAAGTATCAACAGTTGGGCAGCGAATCGCCAATCGTGGCGACGTCAGACTGGATTCGGGTTGGAATCCGGAACCGCCGTCCGCGCATACATGTTCGGAACCGGCGGGTGAAACAGGCCGACATGATTGAACGGAGCAAGGCCTTCTTCGCAGAGCTGCGCGAACACGGCGTCGGTTTGAGTTTCGAGCCACGGCTGCAGAGACTCGATCGTCTGAATGAACGCAGGATCGTCGGCAAGGAACAAAGCCGCTCGCTCGTCGACGTTCTCAACGCGTCGCCTTTCCCAGCTCGTCGCCGCTGCGAAGTAGCACATCGACCAGGCGACGAACTTCCGGAAGCTGCGCTGCCTCAAGGCCGAGTAGCAGCCGCTGGCCAGGCGGTCGATCAGCAGCAGTTCGGCACGAACGGTGTTCGAGTAATGACGCAGTTCGACTTCGAGTCTGTCGCTGCCACGCGGCAGATTGCGGATCAGGATTCCGGCGAGCCGTTCAACGCCGCTCAGCGAATGAGCGATCCCCGAACTGTGCAGTGGATCGATAAACCCGGCGGTGTGTGGCAGCATGGCCCAGTCCGGTCCCGCGATCCGGGTCGCGAGTCGTTGCAGCCGGCCGGTTCGCACAAGCCCGCTCGACGGTGCGACGAACTTCGCACCGTTTAACGCCCGCTTCAGATCCGGAACTCGCTCGATGGCTGAGGCAAATTCAGCGGCGGCAGTCTGTCCATCGGGCGGCGACGATGCTCCATCCACAACGAGCCCGACACTCGTGACGTCGTTATCGAAACGCAGCCACCACATCCAGCCGTCCAGCAACAGGTGATGCAGTGCGGAATGGTCGGAGTCGAATGGATGGTCGTGCATCGGTGAAACGCAGGGGGTTGGGAGTCTTTTTCGGCCCAGGCCGTTCGTCGATGGAAAGCCAGCCGGCCGAAAAAGACTCCCGACCTCTTCCTGCTGGTTGGTCCCTTCACTGTCGACCACCGCATCCGGGGCAGTCGTTTCGGAAACTTTGTTAAGCAGACTCGACCAGCGAGGAACGTCGGCGAAGTGGCCAAACACCGTTCGCGAGTTCGTCCGCAGCCGAGTTGAGTCATCGAGAATCTGCAGATGCCGACTGACCAGCCCGCCGGCTCCGGTTCCGTCGACCAGAAACCGGCAGTGAATCTCGACAGTACCGTTCGGCGCATGACATTCGAGTTTCCAGCCGGACGCGAGTGCTGTCAGCGATTCAATCTTTGTCGACTCGAACGGTCGGGCACCCTCGTCACAAGCCCGCTCAAATAGAAAGGCGTCAACCTCACTGCGCAGCCACTGCGTGTCCGAGACATCGTCGCTCGAACTGGCTGCGACCAGCAGTTCGCTTCGATGATCAGACGTTGGGAGGAATTCGTGGGCCGGCTCGTGCCAGAAGTAGGCAAAGCCGCGTTTGATTCCGCTGGTCAGATGCGGGTAATTCTGTTTCCAGGTGCCATACTGCGAGAGTGGTCGCAGCCAGTCGAGGTCGTATCGGTCGGCGAGGTCCCGCAGAATCAGGTTGGCGGTCGGCGTCGAGGACTCGCCGATCGCAAACCTCGGATGCCGTGCTCGATCGATCAGGGCGACACGGAGGCCGTTTCGCTGGAGGATTGCCGCCAGAATGCTGCCGGCAAACCCGCTTCCTGCAATGGCAACGTCGACGTCCAGTCGCGACATGAAACTACTCTGTCAGGGGAGGATTTGAGCAGACTCGAAGTGTGGCGTGCCTGAGAAGCCTCCCGCCACTGAAGTGTCTCTCGTTATTCTTCCGGGACAATCTCACTTCACCCGGCCGCTCCGAGACGAACCCCATGCCGGACATCATTTATCGTCACGTTGATTTTCACGATCTCGATCAGCTTGCTGAGTTCATCGAGCCATTCGTCGCCGCAGGCAAGCTGTTGCCCCGAACACGGGACGAGCTGGAAGAGCTGGTGCGCAACGGATTTCTCGCGGAAATCGACGGTGAGATCGTGGGGTTTGCAGCGCTGGAAGTTTACTCGCGAAAGCTCAGTGAAATCCGCAGCCTTGCCGTCGCTCCGCGGCTGCAGGGAACCGGGATCGGCCGCGAACTGGTCCGCATTTGCGTCGACCGGGCAAGGGAACTCAACGTTCTGGAAGTGATGGCCATCACGTCATCTGAAGACTTCTTCCGCAGTTGCGGCTTTGACTTCACACTTCCTGGCGAGAAAAAAGCCCTCTTCATTCAGACTCGCGACTGAACAGAGTGCAGCCCTGTTCCGCTCGACACAGGCCCGCTCGACAGGTATTTTCGCAATTTAATCAGTTTTAGTTGCGAAAAATGTGCGGTCGTCCTAGCATCCGAGTGATTGAACGTGGTCGCTTTGACCAGCCTCACAGGTTGTCTGATGCGTGTCACAATTGACAAAAATGATCAGAAGTTTCTGGAGCAGCTCCACCGGCTCTGCGGGGGGACGATTCAGGAGATCTGTGACGATGTCGGGGTCACGGCGACGGCTGTCCGACAGCGTTTGACGCGACTGGAAGGCCAGGGGCTTGTGATTCGCGAAGTCGTCCGGGCGGGTCGAGGTCGGCCGCATCATGTTTACCGGGTCAGTGACGCTGGCTTGCGACACCTGGGCGAGAATTATCGCGATCTGGCCCTCATTTTGTGGCGCTCAATTCATCAGATTGAAGACGAGTCAGCAAAGCGGTCCGTATTCTCTTTGATTCGTGACGAATTCGTTCGCCGGTTCAGCCGCGTTGATTCAGGCGGAAGTCTGGACGACCGAGTGAGGCAGCTTACTGACGAGCTGGAGAGTCATGGGTACGACGTTGGCTGCGCAGTCGACGGCAGCCTGCCGGTCCTTCGTGAGCACAACTGCCCCTATCAGGATCTGGCGGCGGTCGATCCGTCGATCTGTGAGATGGAAGCAGACGTCTTCAGCCGCATTTTGAAAGCGGACGTCGAGCTGGCTCAGTGCTGCCTCGACGGGCACGCGCACTGTGAGTTTCATGTCCGAGAAACCGTGGAAGGAACCACTCCGGGCGCTGGCCAGTCGTGATTCCCGCCCGCGGAAATCGAAGTGGCAGCAACTGGAATCCCCTGAATCCAGAGGACTGATTTGTTTCCAGGCTGCGCGGCAACCGCTAAGGTTTCCGCCAGTCACTGCTGAGCAGTGAAATAAGGCTTCTGGATTTGTTGAAACAGGTGAAAAGAGATGACCTGGATTGAAGGACGATTTGAGGAAAACGTGGTCCTGTCCACGCTGGAACAGGCGATGAACTGGGCCAAGGAATCAAGCGTCTGGCCGATGACCTTCGGTCTCGCCTGCTGCGCCATTGAAATGATGGCGACTGGTGCCAGCCGGTACGACCTGGACCGCTTTGGTGCCGGGGCGTTTCGGGCCAGCCCGCGTCAGGCTGACCTGATGATTGTCGCCGGGACGGTGACGTTCAAAATGGCCAGCCGCGTACGTCGCCTGTACGAGCAGATGCCCGATCCGAAATACGTGATCGCGATGGGTGCCTGTACCGTCGGCGGCGGCCCGTACTTCAAGCACGGCTATCACGTCGTCAAGGGCGTCGATCTGGTTGTGCCGGTCGATGTTTACGTGCCCGGCTGTCCGCCACGTCCGGAAGCACTCCTCGAAGGCATCATGCGAATCCAGGACAAGATTCGCGCCCGCAAACTGGGACGCAGCGCTCGGGAAGTGACGCCCGTCCCGCACCATCAGGGAATGGCCGCTGTACCGGCGATTTCTCACACCCTCGAAGTCTGAGCCCCTCAACAGCTCCGACTTCTGCCGTGTCCAGCGGCAACCAGAAGCCTTGTTTCATAAGTGATGGCTGATCGTCACGGACGACCGCAGCCATTGTACTGTTCGCCATGCAGGCGGCCCGTTCGCCCGCGCGATCATTGCGACGCGCGGACGTCGGTGTCTGCCGGTTCTGTTAACAGGCAGTGACCAAGTATGTCCAGCATTCTGAAGATTACCGACCTGCACATTGCAGTCGACGGCAAACCGATCCTCAAGGGCGTCAACCTTGAGGTCAAACAGGGCGAGATTCACGCTCTGATGGGGCCGAACGGGTCCGGCAAAAGCACGCTCGCTTACGCCCTGGCCGGGCATCCGAAGTACGAGATCACCGGCGGCGACATTGAGATCGACGGTGCGTCGCTCAACGAGCTGGACGCAAATGAGCGAGCCCGTCTCGGGATGTTCCTCGCCTTTCAGTACCCGGTCACGATTCCCGGCGTCCGTGTTGCCGACTTCCTGCGACACGCGGTCACGAACCGCCGCGACCCCGATCGCAAAGAGGGCGAGAACCTGATGCCGATGCGTGAGTTCCGACAGGAACTGCGAGGTCGCATGAACGAACTCGGCATGGATCCTGAGTTCGCCCGCCGGTATCTGAATGACGGATTCTCCGGCGGCGAAAAGAAGCGCATGGAGATCCTGCAGATGGCCATGCTGAAGCCGAAGTTTGCGATCCTCGACGAAACGGACAGCGGCCTCGACAGCGACGCCGTCAAGGTCGTCAGCGAAGGGCTCAGCAGCCTGGCGGGTCCAGAAACGGGCGTCCTGATCATCACTCACCATGAGCGGCTACTGGAGTTCAATCGTCCGCAGTTTACCCACGTGATGCTGGCTGGCCGGATCGTCGAAACTGGCGACGCGAGCCTGGCTCACGAACTGCACGCCAACGGTTACACAACGGTTCGCGAACGACACCCGGCGGAAGCGGCAGAAGAACAGGCCGAGCGGGAAGAAACACTCGCTACCGTCTAAGTCGAATTCGTATTGAAAAGCGTTTGGTTCGGCTTGCTCGAAGCGAGGCGGGCCGAATCGGAACGAACGATCGAACAGTCGCGCGGCGCAATGTCGCGGACCTTTCAAGCACGCGGAGTTCTGCCATGTCAACAGACATCCCGATCAAAGCTGAACCGGACATCGGCGAGTACCAGTACGGGTTTCACGATCCGACTGACTTCTACTCCTTCAAAAGTCGCAAGGGGCTCGACCACGAGATTGTGCGACAGATTTCAGAGATGAAGCAGGAACCGGAATGGATGACCGAGTTCCGCCTGAAGTCGCTGGACATGTTTTTCGCGAAGCCGATGCCGCACTGGGGCGGCGATCTCGATCAGATCGACTTCCAGGATATCTATTACTACATGAAGGCGTCCGACCGGCAGGAGCAAAGCTGGGACGACGTCCCGGAAGACATTCGCCGGACCTACGACCGACTGGGCATCCCGGAAGCCGAGAAAAAGTATCTCGCTGGCGTGAAGGCGCAGTACGAGTCGGAAGTGGTTTATGGCTCGCTGCAGGAAGACCTCGCCGAGAAGGGCGTTCTGTTCACAGATACGGACTCAGCTCTGCGTGAGCATTCGGAGATCTTCCGCGAATACTTCGCGACGGTCATCCCGCCTGCAGATAACAAGTTCGCGGCGTTGAACTCGGCCGTCTGGTCCGGCGGATCGTTTATTTACGTGCCGCCGGGCGTGCATATCGAGTTCCCGCTGCAGGCCTACTTCCGCATCAATTCGGAGAATATGGGCCAGTTCGAGCGGACGCTGATCATCGTCGACGAGGGCGCTTCGGCGCATTACGTCGAGGGCTGCACGGCTCCGACCTGGAGTGCTGACAGTCTGCACTCGGCAGTCGTCGAGATCATCGTTAAACGCGGCGGACGCTTCCGCTACACGACGATCCAGAACTGGGCGAACAACGTCTACAACCTCGTGACCAAGCGGGCGATGGCGTACGGCGATTCGCTGATGGAGTGGGTCGACGGTAACCTCGGCTCGAAAATCACCATGAAGTATCCGGCGATTTATCTGATGGAGCCGGGGGCTCGCGGCGAGACCCTGTCGATCGCGTTTGCGAATCACGGCCAGCATCAGGACGCCGGCGCCAAGATGGTTCACTGTGCTCCGCACACGTCGAGCCGGGTCATTTCTAAGAGCATCTCGAAAGGCGGCGGGCGTTCGAGCTACCGCGGTCTGGCAAAGGTTGTCAAAGGCGCGACGAACTGCAAAACGAACGTCGTCTGCGACGCACTGATCCTCGATCCGCAAAGCCGCAGCGACACGTACCCGTATATCGAAGTCGAAGAAGACGACGTCACGATCGAACACGAGGCCTCGGTGTCGAAGATCGCCGAAGAGCAGCTCTTCTATCTGATGAGCCGGGGCCTGAGTGAAGCCGAAGCGTCGTCGATGATCGTCACGGGCTTCATCGAGCCGCTCGTTAAAGAACTGCCGATGGAGTACGCCGTCGAAATGAACCGCCTGATCGAGCTGCAGATGGAAGGTTCAGTTGGCTGATTCAGGCACGCGATGGCAGAAGCCAGCACACAGGACATTTCGATGAGTACGGTAACAGTGAATTCAGCTCCGTCACTTCCGTCAGGCTTCACGTCAGACGATTTTGAAGTATTTCTGCAGTCGCGCGTGGAGCCGGTTTGGGTCACGCAGCGACGACGGGTGGCGTTCGAGCTGTTTCAGGCGAAGTCGGCCGAGGAACTTGATCCGGAAGAGTGGAAGCGGATCCCGGCGAGAGCGTTCCGGCCGGAGAAGTTTTCGCTGACGGGGAAAGCGGCGATTGGCTTCGATACAGCGCAGCTTCCGTTGATGCAGAACCGCGCGGAATTTGAAGGCGCGGTGGTTCACGTTGACGGTTCGGCCACCGAGTCGCGACTGACAGAGCAACTTGCTGCGAAGGGTGTGATCTTCGGAGACCTGGCCACCGTGCTCTGTCAGCAAGCGGACCTGCTTGAGCCTCACTTTGCCACGAAGGCCGTGCTGCCTGACACAGACCGCTTTGCCGCCTGGCACGGAGCGTTCTGGACAGGCGGAACAGTGCTCTTCGTGCCGAAAGGGGTGCAGGTCGACGCTCCACTTTACAGCCTCGTCGCTCTGGCTCAGGACGGCGTCGCCGACTTCAGCCACACGCTGGTGATTCTCGAAGATGGCGCCGAGGCGACGCTGCTGGAAGAAACGGCGTCCGGTTCGCCGGACATTGCCGGGCTTCACGTCGGGGCGGTCGAACTGCTTGTCGGGAAAGAGGCCCGCCTGCGGTACGTGCAGTTGCAGAACTGGAATCAGAAGTCGTGGCACTTCGCGCATCAGTGCGGTCGTGTCGAAGGTAACGGGTCGTTGCAGTGGACAGTCGGCGGGCTCGGCTCGAAGCTTGCCCACATCCATCAGGACGTGCATCTCGATGGCCGCGGAGCTGAAGCGCAGGTCAACGGTGTCACGTTTGCGAAAGACCGGCAGTGCCTCAGCTACTACACACAACAGACGCACAACGCGCCGGACACGCGGTCCGATCTGCTCTACAAAGACGTGCTCACGGACGAGTCGCGCGTCATCTGGCGGGGGATGATCAAGGTCGAACCCGAAGCTCAGAAAACCGACGGATACCAGCGGAACGATTCACTGCTGCTCTCGCCGACATCTCGCTGTGACGCGATTCCCGGACTGGAAATTGAAGCTGACGACGTACGCTGTACTCATGGAGCAACGGCTGGCCGTGTCGACGTCGATCAGATTTTTTATGCAATGTGCCGTGGCCTGACCGAGCACGAAGCCATGCACATCATCGTCCAGGGCTTTCTGCAGACGGTCACGGACCGGATTCCGGTCGAGCTGGTCCGCGAGACGCTGGATAAGGCTGTCGAGGTTAAGCTCGGAATCGGCGAATAACGCCGTTTGAGGTTCAGAAAGTCATGTCTGATTACGAACGAGTTGCGTCTATTGACGAACTGCAGCCCGGAGGGCGACTGTCGGTGTTTGTCGATGATGAGCCGGTACTGCTGATTCAGAAAGCCGACGGCTGTTACGCGGCGATCGCCGATGTCTGCACTCATGACGGGCAGCCGCTGACCAATGGTCCCATCAGCGGCAACGAGATTACGTGCGAGCGGCACGGGGCACGTTTCGATCTGACGACCGGGCAGCCACTGTGCATGCCCGCCACTGAACCGGTCCAGATTTACGATATCAAGGTGGAAGACGGCTCGATTTTTCTGCGACTGGCCACCGGTGAAACAGCGAGCTGCGCTCATCCCGGACCGCTCAACACGGTCATGGCCGGCGCTCCCACGCTGCCGACCGGCATTCCGCCTGGAGATGACGCCGCGGTTTCAGCGACGGCTGACGAGGTCGAGGACACCGACAGGTCGATCGACGAAAAGATGCTCGACGCGCTGCGGAACGTGATCGATCCCGAACTGATGATCAATATCGTCGATCTCGGACTGGTCTACTCGATCAATCACGACGGCCATAAAGCGTATGTCGACATGACGCTGACCAGCCCCGCCTGCCCGGCCGGGCCGCAGATCATTCAACAGTCAAAGATGGCGCTCGAACGGTTGCGCGATGTCGACGAAGCGGAAATCAAGCTGGTGATGACGCCTCCGTGGTCGCCGGAACGAATGACTGACGAAGCGCGGGATCACCTCGGGATCTTCTGAGTTTCTGAACTCGGATAGAGAATAGAGAACCCGGCACACATATTGGCTGAGAGCGACCGGCTCCAACTGCACCGGATAACAGAAACGCCTCGCGTGACGTCAACGTCGCGCGAGGCGTTTCTGTTTCTGAATTTGAGCAGAGTCGGTCTCAGGAGGGGGGACGACGGGGCATGGCGATCAGAAGGTCGGTTCGGCTTCCGTCTCGCCGGTGTACCGCAGCCGTTCCTGGTACATCTGCTTGAGCCGTGCGACCGAGTACATGCGGATGACTTTCCCCTTGTACATCAGGCGACCGTGTTCGTCAGTCGTGATTTCGGGGCGAATGTCGTCGCTGGCCTGATCGGCGTACAGCGCGGCGAACGTTTCGGGGTCGACACCGCGACCGGCTTCGAGATCAGCAACGGCATCAACGCCGCCAGCCACGATCGCGGACACGTTTAGCGTCTTCGTCGCCGGGACGTAGCGGCCTTCCTGACTGAGGATGTCTTTGGCAGACTGCAGAGCGGTGTAGACCGTACTGATTTCTTTGGCGACTGCGTCGCTGGGGGCGTTCGCACCAGCGGTTCCCTGAGCCTGAACGGCTTCAACTGGTTCGGTCTGAGTCGTGCCGGTCAGGTATCCCAGTCCAAACAGAACAGCAGCCAGAGCGGTCTTCTGCAGAGATCGCATTTCGAGATTCCTCAAATCAACGGCAATTGGTGGCCGATTCGTCTCGACCTGATGGCAGAGATAGTTGCGACCGCCAGTAGCGATTTCAAGGTGCGAAGTGTCGTCGGTACGGAATCGGAGGTTCGGCGAGTTCGCGAGTCGCGTCGCGGCGGTCGCGCCGGTCGCGCTGCGTGTCCGGTCTGTGCCGGTTCGGCCGAGGTCTCAGTCTGCGCAGACAAAGAGCCTGCTCGGTTCTGGCCGGGCAGGCTCGGATTTGTATTTGCGGCAGGAGCCGAAGCAGTGTCGACTATGCAGCGCGGCGGGTTGATTTGTCGCTCTGTGTTTCCCGACTCTGATCGAGCGGGATCGCGGGCTGGCTTTCGCTGCTGCGTCGACCCTGGCCGACGAAGTAGCTCACGTACATCAGGCCGCCGGAAAACAGCAGAGCAGCGGCGCAGCCCATCAGGGCAATCTGGTCATCGGATGCGTTTTGAAAGATTTCCATGTCGGTCTCACCGAAATGAACAGGGCAGCAAGGATGATGAGCAGCCGTCTGGAGCGGCAGACGACGTTTCCTGAAGTTGTTTCGGCGTCCGGATTCCAGCGGCTCCAGCGAACCTGATGGTCCTCGCAGTGTGGGGCCGTTGCCAGTCGAGATCGGCAGGTCAGCGAGACTCTGCGGGCACTGACGGGTGGCTGAGCGCTTCGGACTAGAGCTTCGCGGAGGCAGTGAGAAATCCTGCGATTCCGCGCAGGCGCGTTTCAGGGTTGGATTGTGTGGCGAACGGAAACAGTCACATGCGGATTGTCCGGTTGCAGACAGCACCGTATTATCGTGGCTCGCCTTTGTGTTCGTTGTGGCGGAGGTCAATATGGACCTGCACGAAACAGATCGTCTGAACCGGCCAAATTTGCGAACAGCTTTGATTGCCGCAATCGCCGCTTTGGTGCTGCTGAACGGCTACTTCTCAGCCGTATCGCATGGAGAGCCGCCTGAGTCTGCTGAGATCGAAAGCTCTGCACTCCAGCCTGATGGTTCGCTGAAATGGTCTAAGCTGACATTGACGGGAAAAACTTTTAGAGATGATCCAAGAACTAGATTCGTGGTCATTGTGATATGCCTTGCCCTCGGTGGCTTCCCATTCGCCGGAGGAGTCATGGTATTGTTCCATGAGTCGGCGAAGAAGTTCGACACGAAAACAGTAATCTTGGCGATTAGTGTTCTGTCGCTAGGACTCCTGACCCTCTCGGGGGTAGTCTGGGCTTGGTCATACAAACCGCAGCCGAGCTTGTACATAACCGTCAACGAACAGGGAATCACGAATCATTTCACCGGCGAGCGTGTGCCCTGGGGAGAGGTTCATAAGATCAGTTTCAAGAGTGCATCTCGCGATATCGTCGTGCGCGGTGCCTCTCATTACCACGAATCAATTGAGGTGAAGACGAGTTCTGATGAAATCTTCGTTTGGGAAGGAATCGGGTCAGCGGCGGAGTGGGTCTATGCTGTTCGCCAATTTGCACCGATTGTAGTCATTACGTCGCAGCACACCACGTACGAAGGGCCTGCCCCATTCCCAATCAAGAAACCTGGAGCCGTCAGCGAGAGCTACACGCCACCTTCCAGCATCAGTTCGGAAATTCGGAAGGATGTCGAACCGGGAAAGCATTACTCCATCTGGCTGGCCGACGATTCGCCAGTGAAGCATGCGGACTCATGTCCTGAGATTCACTTTCTCTCGAAACCGACTGTCAGTTCGCTGCCGTTTCACATCAAGGTGCAGATGACTGTGGTCGATCCGACCAATAAGCAGGAGTTGCAGTTTGTCGCGGTGTCCCGAGTTGTCGCAGGAGATACGATTCAGGGTGAATATGAACCTCGCTCTTCCGAACTTAAGTACCCGCTGGATGGCATTAACGGGACGCATCCGGTCAGCATTTTTCTGGTCGCCAATGAATCGGACGGAATCGAGCAGTCAATCAGCAATGTTATTGAACACGAGATTCAATTCGGGACGAGTGATAACCAGCTCGATGATGTGCAGTTGCACCGAATCAGTCTGATCAAACAGGTTGATGATGGTCAGCTGATCGAACCACCGGATATTCGAGGACTGACATCATTTCTGTTCGACACGGGCGTCGGCCCGGACCCAGCGGAGACCAAGGTCGACGCATTTCGGCTTCGGAGGGATCGCCAGCTCGCTGCCGCAGAACTACTCGGCAAATGTGGTGAAGCCGCTATTCCCGCAATCCCAGATTTACTTAGGGCAGCATCGACTGATAGCCGAATGCGTGACGTGGCATCTGCTTCGGTCGTCAGTATTACGAAGGATGCACCGATTGCCATTCGAAAGCTAATCGAAGTTCTTGAGAGCATTGATCCTGCCAGTTATTTACCCAAAAGCGCTTATTACGGAGACGAAGCTCAACGAATGCGACAGACGATCGAGTTGGTCGAAGTAGCCAGACAAGCGATAGGTGTCGTTGCTGACAACGATGCCCGCCAACTTGAGACGGCCTCAATCAGTGAAAGCTCTGTTTGCCGCGCCGAAATTGCCCTCAGCTTCATGCATGTGAACAGCAACGACTCGTCAGTTGTCAAGACTATGTCCTGGTTACTGGATGACAAAGAGTGGCATGTCCGCAAGAACGCGATCAAATCACTGGAATCTCGTCCTGACAGAGCTCGCCTGCTCATTCCGGAACTGATGGCAGCTCTCGATCGAGAAACACCGCTTGAGCTTTCGACAAAAGAACTCGATGCCCTGACAAGTGCATTGGAACGTCGTGGGGCGTATCTGGCGCGTGCCCCACAGGTTTTGTCGGCTGCGAAAACGCTGGCGTCACTTGGATGGAGAGCCAAGGGCTCAGACAACGTCATGCTGAGAATTGCTGATCGGTGGGACTTGATCGAATTCGGTGATGGCAAACTCTTATCGCCAAATGCGCTTAGGGAAACCGCAAAGTCGCTTCTGAAAATTGACACAATTCCTGAAGTTGGGCGGCTTCCCGAACTCGTCGACTATCGTGTCCGGTCTGCGCGAGTTGCAGTTTCGAACGCAGACGCCCTGATTCACAACTGTGAACTACTTGTTGGCTGGTCGAACGGCGCGGCGCCGACAGAGAAACAATTGGTTGACATCGTGGAGTTCATGAGTCTTCAGGCGGGCGCTGGCGTGTTCGTTACTTTTACCTTTCTGGAACGCGAGGAAGATGGCGACGGCGAGCGCATCGAGAAACCTCTTGCTCTGATTGAAAAGCTGGGAGATGGACCAGCGGTCGTCGACTCGTATCAGAATCCACTCGTAAACGCTGCAGACCCAGATCAGCCTGATCCTTCAGAAATGCGTACGTGGACAAACCGCTTCGGCACTCTTTCGAATGTGGCGACTTTTGTTGAGTACCGCCGAGGAATTGTGAAGCTCAAGGGCAAAGACGGGACTGAATTCGATGTTAGATACCGTGACCTGAGTCAGGGTGATCGAGACTATGTCATGAAGAGGGCCATGCAGAAGGAGTCTCCGGAGAAGTAAGAGCCTAATCTCCATTAAAGCGCGTTCAAATTGAGCGTCGATCGGTTATCCGACCTGTGAGTCATCTTGTATTATCTCTGCTCAGAACCTTCAGCGTGACCGGGCGGCTGGGCAGGGTGACCAGCGTGTTCGGGCGGTTTTTGGCTGCGGGATCCTTGTTGAACGGAACCTGAGCCTGACACTGCAGAGCCAGCGTGTACTCGCCCGGCGGCGTGTTCGGCTGGACGTCGATCTTCAGCAGTTTCGACGTTTCGCTGGCCTGGATGTCAAAGTTGCCGAGCTTGAACTGACCGGGAAAGTTCAGCGGCTGAATGGTGACCTTCTCTTTGAAGTCCGGCCACAGGCGCTTCAGTTCGACGGACAGCTCGGCCGACTTGCCGGCTTCGATCTCAAACTTCTCTGGCACGATCGAAACGTTAAAGGGTGTCGACGCTCGAACCGCCAGCGCCAGCGAACGTTGCGGCTGACTGGTGCCGGAATTGTTCCAGACGCGCGAGTAAGGCCGGACTTCGCGGCGGAACTGCTGACCGTCGATTTCGCCGGTGGCAAACAGCCGGACAAAACCGGTCCACTCGGCGGCGTCTTCGTCGGCCCACAGCACGAAGTTGCCGCGCGAGTTATTGGGAACTCCCGTCGGCTGGAAGTGAACTCCCGGCGGCAGCCCCTCGGCACTGATCGTCAGCGGTCCGCTGTAACTCTTCTGGTGGATGACAATGTCGACATACGTCGCACCACCGGTAAAGACCGTTGTCCCGGCAGGGTTCTGATTCGAGCGGTGAATCGCCGCGACAAAGAAATCCGGCTGCGGCTTGCGAATTTCCAGCACGTACTGATACCGCTCGCCACCGCGCTGATAGCGGTCCTGAACGAGCACCTTGTACTGGCGATCCTTTGACAGATTGACGACCTGCGAAGGATCGCGCAGGTGGCCATCAAAGGCGTTCATGCGGTGACCGAAGTCGTCGAGTTCCTGCACGCGATTGCCGTTCTCGTCAACAATGACCAGATACGCGTCGGCCCGGCCGGCAATCCGTTCGCAGTAGACGTCGAACGAGTGCGGTCCGTTCTCGTCGACCTGAAAAGCGAACCAGTCGGCATCGCGCGGCTGGTTGAAACGTCCCGCGACGATCGCAGGCAGAGTCAGTGCCTGCGCCGCATCCTGCGTATCGTTCGGCTCGGTTTCGAGTGTCACCGGATCAGCGGTCACGAGAACCGGCTGAGCGTCCCAGACGCCGCGAACGTTGTCTGGCCGAACCTGCAGCCCAGCGAGCGTACACGTCGCGGCGGTCGGCAACACGGAGTGGTGAGTTGGATGTGAGATGAACTCGTAAGGTCGCAGCGCGGCAAAGTCTGTCGACGGTGCCGCGACGGAAAACTCCAGCCGATCGAGCGGCAGGCTGCCGTCGGTCTGAGCGTCACCAGACACTCCGCCGATCGAAACGAGGTTGCGACCGAACGCCGTCAGCGTCGCTGGCTGTCCGATTTGAAGAACGGGCGGGAATACGTTTTCGATCTGCGGCCGGTCGGAAACGACCAGGCGATACGGATAACCCCCTCGATACGACAGATCGTGCAGCGCGATGATGACGTCTCCGTCGGACGGAGCGACATAATCGATCATCGGATCCTGCCCGTAATAATCGCCGCTCGACGCGAGCGGGCTGCCGGTGGCTGACGTCAGCGTCATGGTAGCATCGAGTTCCGAATCGAGCCGCTGAGCCTGGCAGTCGATCACGACGCGCTGCCCTTTCTTCAACGCGACGCGGTAAAAGTCTTCGGCATTGCCGTCGATCGTTCCGTTGACCGCCAAGTTGACTTCAATCGACTGAGCTTTGGCGGGCTCGCGATTATCCCCGTTGTCGGCAACATCGGTCAGGCCACTCGACACAGCGAACAGTCGTGGGTTGCTGACGCCGAAGCGGCCGACGAGATAAACATCATACGTGCCCGGCGAAACGTCGGCCGCGATGGCGATCTGAAAGAAGCGATCCTTCTCGGCGACGCGCGTCGCCGTCAGGCCGGGATGATCAAACAGCAAGGACTCGACGCCTTCGATATCCGCGCCGGCGATCTCAACCTCAATCGATGTCCCGGCAGCAGCCCCCAGCGGCTTCAGCCGATCAAACCGCGGTGCCGGGAGGTCGGCGAGTGAGGCCTGATTCGTCGCGGCAATCAGACAGGAGGCGACTGCGATCTGACGCAAAGGCACGAAGACACAAAGCCGCGCAAAGAATTGCAGCGAAAATCTCGATCGAGAATTTCTTTGCGATCCCTCGCGACTTTGCGTCTTTGCGTCACAAGACAGCTCGATCGAACCTGCTCCGTACGGCAATCTGTTCACAGCAGTTCCTCAATCGGGCGACCCTCGTTCAGAACAGGCATCGGTCGCTGTGCCTGGTCATAGAACACATGCCGGTAATCGACGTCGACCGTGTGGTACATCGTCGAGAGCACATCACCGGGCGTGAGCGGTCGACTGTTCGGGGCTTCCGCTTTCGAGTCCGTTTCGCCGATGACCTGGCCCATCTTCAGGCCGCCGCCCGCCATGAAGACAGACATTGCTCCCGGCCAGTGATCGCGGCCGGCGCCCGGATTGATGCGCGGCGTGCGGCCAAACTCGCCAAAGGTCATGACCAGAACGTCGTCCATCAGGCCACGGTCCGCAAGATCCTCGACGAGCGCCGCGACGGCCTGGTCGTACTTCGGCAGCAGATTGTCCTTCAGAGCTTTGAAATTGTCGCCGTGCGTGTCCCAGCCGCCACCGGCCTGGATCGTCACATAGGAAACGCCGGACTCGACGAGCCGCCGCGCGAGCAGGCAGCTCTGGCCGAGATCGTTGCGACCGTAACGTTCGCGGAGGGCAGCATCTTCGGCAGCGATGTCGAATGCGCGGAGCGTCTTGTCGTTCGTGACCATCTCCAGTCCCTGCGCGTAGAACTTGTCGAGTTCCGACAGATCTCCGGCGGCGTCGACATCGCGGCGCAGGTTGTCGACGCCTTCGAGGAGCGAGCGGCGGCTCGCGAGGCGATCGGTGCTGACTCGGCCTGGCAGCTTGAGATTTCGCACGGCGAAACCATCCCGATTCGGATCGTCTTCCGGCGAGAACGGGTTGTGCGACGCGCCAAGGTAGGCGGCTTTGCCCAGGCCCAGCGAGCGTGGCAGGTTGACGTAGGCCGGCAGGTCTTTGTCGTTCGCGCCTCGCAGAGTCGACACCACCGAACCGCAGGCCGGGAAGATGTTGTTGTTGACCTCAATCGTCGGCTGCCAGCCGGTGAGCATCCACTGCGAGCCCATCCCATGCCCGGCGTTCGTGTGGTAGACCGAACGCAGGATCGAGAACTTATCAGCCACCTTCGCCTGATATGGCAGATGCTCGCTGACCATGATTCCGGGGACGTTCGTCGGGATCGGACGGAACTCGCCCCGGTATTCAGCCGGAGCCGTCGGCTTCAAATCGTACATGTCGATATGGCTTGGTCCTCCAGCCAGCCAGACCTGAATCACGGCCTTCTTCGGTCGATCGCCTGCCGCTGTGGCTGCAACGCCAGCCGCGCGAGTCTGAGCCCAGCCGGCCAGCGACAACCCGCCGAAAGCGAGCCCTCCAACACGCAGAAAACCTCGACGGCTGACGCCGTCACACATCCGAGTTCCAGAACCGGTAATGTCGAACATGGCTGGTTCCTGTGAATTGCTTTCAGTGATTGAACATGAATTCGCGTGAGTTGAGCAGTGACCAGAGCAGGTCTTCGGCGGCCTTTCGCTGGTCTTCGGCTTTTTCGAGATGCTCGACGGCGCGTGCCCGTTCGGCATCGGTTGGAAGTCGGTTGAACGTTGCTGAGTAAAGTTCGTCGACGATTGCCGGTATCGGCTTCTTCTCATTGATCAGGCGAGCGATGCGGCCATCACCGGCGGCGAGCTTGTTCTCGACCTCGTCCGAATTCGCCAGCAGCAGAACCTGAGCCAGCGTCGCGCCGGGTGAGCGTTCGCACTCGCAGACGGAAACCCGTTGCGGGCGGTCAAACGTGTCAAGGAAGAACGAACCAAAGCCTTCGTGCGGCAGATCAACGGCTCGCGCGGTGCGACTCATATTGTTGAAGTTGCTCCGTGTTCCGCAGGCCTGATCCACGGCGTCCAGGAAAACTTCGGCGATCATCCGGCGAGCGTAGAAGCGGGCGAAGTTTTGCGTGTCCGCTTCGTTCTCCGGACGCGGATCAGCCGAGAGCTGATACATCCGGCTGCTGACGATCAGCCGGATGATGTGTTTCATGTCGAACTTCGAGTCGACGAATTCGTTAGCCAGCCAGTCGAGGATTTCCGGATTCGAGGCCGGGTTTGTTTCCCGCAGATCGTCGGCTTCGTTGACCAGTCCGCGACCGAAGAAGTGAGCCCACATCCGGTTAACGAATGCCTTCGCGAAGAATGGGTTGTCGGGCTGAGCCATCCAGTCAACGAGTCCGTGCCGCGGGTCCTGCTCGGGAGTAAACGTCGCGTACTCGCCGTCGGGGTACTTCGGTTCGATCGGCTTCCCGGTGACAGGATTCTTTTCGCCCGTCGTTCGCTGCCCTGCCGAGTAGTACGGAGGCGGCTGCCCGAAACTCTTCCGGCCGACGCGCGAGAAGAAGCCGGCGAGGCCGAAGTAGTCTTCCTGAGTCCAGCGTTCGTACGGGTGATGGTGGCAACGGGCGCACTGCAGACGCAGTCCGAGGAAGAGCTGCGCGGTATCCGCCGTCACCGTATGAAGCTGATCGTCGCGCGACTGCCAGTACCAGTTGATCGCCGGCGCGTCCTGCCACTCGCCCGACGCCGCCACAATGCCGCGAACGAATTCGTCGTATGGCCGGTTGCGGGCAATCATGTCGCGAATCCAGTTGTGAAACGCGTACGCCGCCTGATCGGCTCCGGCCAGCCGCGAGTTTCGCAGAATGGCACTCCACTTGAGCGCGAAGTACGCCGGGTAGTCAGGCGAGTCGAGCAGCCGGTCGATCACCTTGACGCGTTTGGCGGGCGACGTGTCTTCGAGAAACGCTCGCGTCTCCTCGACAGTCGGCAGTCGACCGCAGAGATCGATGGTCAGACGGCGAAGAATCGTTGCGTCCTCAGCCGGGGCAGACGGTCGCAGGCCGAGCTGCATCCAGCGTTTCGCGGCGAGCCGATCAACTTCTGTGAGTGGCTCGAATTCCGGCAGTTCATTGAGCGACGGGCCATGCGGACGCAGGGCTCGGAAAACGGCCACGTTGCCCATATATCGGGCCATGATGGCAGCTTCGCCAGACTGCGTCCCGGCGAAAACGAGGCCGCGTTCATCGACGCGAGCGACGACGTCGACGTTGCTCGAATACTCGGCCTGTCGAGTGACGTCGCGTTCTGAGCCGTCGGAGTAAACGGCGGTCAGGCGTAACTGCTGACGTTGATTGGCGGCGAGAATCGTCTGTTCCGGCTCGATCCGAACGCTGGTAATGTGCGGCGCGTCGGGGCTTGAAGCAGAAGCTCCCTGCCGGATCCATGATTCAATGATGCGGTACGGTTCACTGTCGATCTCGAACCGCTTGCCACCGCCGTGCGGAACCTGAGCGACCGCTTTGGTCAGCAGCAGGCTGTCGCGTGGAGCCGACAGAAAGACGCGGCGACCGCGAGCCTCATTGACCAGCGCAGCGTAATCGAATTCCGTGTCGAAGCCGAACAGTGACAGTTTGAAACCGTTCTTGCCGGTCGACTTACCGTGGCAGCCCCCCGCGTTACAGCCAAACTTCGAGAGCAGCGGAACAACCTCGGTTGCGAAGTCAACGTGCCGCTGGGGCAGCCAGTCGGAAACGTCAACGCTGACCGGCTGCGAGGCATCGCCGACTCGAACCGTGACAACCGCTTTGCCGCGGCCCCGGGGGATCAGCAGGCCGCGATTGTCGATCTCGACGATATCCGCGTCGGACGTTTCGTAATGTGCGGCCGACGTTTCATCGTGCCCGGCAGCCGAAACGAGCAACTGAGTTCGGTCCCAGGCGTCACGAAACGTCACACTGACGGGTGACACGGCGAGTGGTCTGGCAGACTGCTGTTCTGTGGCTGGCGGAGCGGCGTCAATTGTCACGGCCGTCAAAGCCGAAATTATCAGAGCCGTCAGCAGGACAAAGCAGATCTGGATGTCCAATCGCCGGGCTGGGATTTTCAGCTCAGACATGGCTGAGGAAGTCACGCAATTGGGAAGCCGGTCAGGACTCATGCGAGTCGATCCTCATGGAGGAGAAACAGGCGGGATGAACGAGGAGTGCTGGATCTGCGCGTCCGGAGCAAGGGACGGAAAAAGCCAGCGGCAGGCAACGCGAACGCATCAATCTATACTTAAAGATCGAACGCGGGAATCTCTCCGTCAAAAGATTCTTCAGTTGGCATCGCAAATCGTACAGTCGGCTGATACGCGGCCTCGGAGTCGCTTGAAGGTCGCACGCGATTCGTCGAAGCTGTCACGCGGTCGTTCGACCGGAGTCTTTTCGTTCCGTTCTGGAACTCAATTCAATCATTCGCAGCAGACATTGGCAGGATGTTTCAGCAGACAGGATGATCTGCTTTGACGCTGGATTCGCCGTCTGCTGTTTTTCACCGACAGAAGGATATTGTCGTGATCGCTCAAAGGAGGATGACAGCAGTGGGCAACGTACGACTTGCGGGCAGGGACGACTCGTACGTCATCGCCTCCGATTTCTGGTCTGAGATTCTGGACTGGGCCGAAGACAACGGCTGGTCGCCGGAGCACGAGCCGATCTGCTACCGCGGCGATATGGAACTCGAAGTCGGTCACGATGACGCGAACAATCTCGCCGACGCACTGGAATTCATCGCTGGCGACGTCGTACTTCACGAGTACGAAGTTCCAGACGAGTTTCTGCGGCATCTGCTCAACAGCCTGCTGAAGCTCGAAATCTTCTTCCGGGCCGGCAGTTTCCGCATCCTGCCGGTGCCGAAATCGTCGTTCTGAGAGTCATCTTTGAGATTTGGAATCTGCAAATCTGGCTGGAGTTTGGTGGCCCGATTCCGCCTCGGACCTGCCCATCCGTGCCGTTTAACTGAAACCGTCAGGAGTCACCGCTCATGCCGCAGCAGAGTGTCCCGTCAATTGAATCGAATCCCGTGATTTCGCGGCGTGAATTTCTCGCTGCTTCAGCCGGTCTTGGTGCGGCCGCTCTTGCCTCTTCCGCCTTCGCTGAGAAATCAAAGATGACGCTGCCGATCTGCGACACGCACCTGCACCTGTGGGATCTCTCGAAGTTCAAGCTGCCCTGGCTGGCTGGAGACGCAGTACAGCGCATCAACCGCAGTTTTGTACTGAGCGATTATGCCGAGGCGACTGCCGGACAGAACGTCGTCAAAGCTGTCTACATGGAAGTCAACGTTGCTCGCGATCATCAGGTGGCCGAAGCCGAGTACGTAATTGATCTCTGCCGACGCGACGACAATCCGATGGTCGGCGCGGTGATCGGTGGCTCGCCGCAGTCGAGTGGCTTCAAGGCGTACTTCGAGATGTTCGCGGACAACGATTACATCAAAGGCGTGCGTACTGTGCTGCACGATCCTGACCGGCCGAAGGGGCTGTGTCTTCAGCCGCAGTTTGTCGACAGTGTCCGGCTGCTGGGGGAACATGGCAAACGGTTCGACCTCTGCATGAGACCGGACGAACTGCTCGACGGTGCAAAACTCGTCGACAAGTGTCCGCAGACGCGTTTCGTGCTCGACCACTGCGGAAACCTCAGCGTGCAGAACAAGGACGCCGACCTGCGGGCGAAGTGGGAAAAAGGCGTGAAAGAACTCGCCGCACGGCCGAACGTCGTCTGCAAGATTTCCGGCATCATCGTAACGGCGAACCGCGATCACTGGACGCCGGCAGACCTCGCACCAAACATGAATTTCTGCATGGACACGTTCGGCGAAGACCGCGTCATGTTCGCTGGCGACTGGCCCGTCTGCACTCTGACCGCCCCGTTCGCAAGCTGGGCCGAAGCTCTGAAGACGATTGTCAGAGACCGCTCGCCCGCGTTTCAGAAGAAGCTGTTCCACGATAACGCGGTGAAGTTTTACGAGCTGGGCTGACGCTACAGCAGTCACTTGGCATCAGAGTCGCCGCATGGATGAATCGCGACAGAAGCTGTTTCAGCGGACTCGAGTGGTTGGACTGCTGACGCTGTGCAGTCGCGTGCTCGGGTTGATTCGCGACGCGACAATGGCTCGCCAGTTCGGCAACGGCGTCATTATGGATGCCTTTACGGTTGCGTTTCGTGCCCCGAATCTCGCCCGGCAACTGTTCGGCGAAGGCGCTCTGTCGACGGCGTTTCTGCCGATCTTTCTCCGCGATATCGAGCAGCACGGTCGAGCAACGGCGTTTCGGACAGCATCTGCCGTCATTGCAGCAGCGGGAGTCGCGCTGCTCGGACTGGTTGCTGTTACGGAAGCGGTGCTGCTCGGGCTGCGAGTGGTGCTGGATGTCGGCGCGGAAGGTGAGCTGCTGCTCGGGCTGCTGGCGTCTCTGATCCCGTATCTGCTGATGGTCTGCCTGCTCGCTCAGACATGCGCCGTCATGCAGGGGCTCGGGCAGTTCACTGCACCGGCATGGTTTCCGGTCCTGCTCAACATTCTGTGGATCGGCTCGATCTGGCTGGCTGGCGAGGTCTTCGAGACCGACGAAGCACGCATCTACGCGATTTCGTGGTCGATCGTACTGATTGGTGCCGTACAGTTCGGGCTGTCGATTCCAACGCTGCGGCAGATCGGGTTCCGGTTCGAGTGGGACTGGCCGTCTGGACGGCAGCGGGTTCGAGAGATCGCAATCGTCATTGTGCCGGTGCTGCTCGGCCTGTCGGTCACACAGCTCAACACACTGTGCGACAGCCTGCTCGCCTGGGCTCTCACCGCTCCGGCTGCCGGGGTGAACACCGGCTGGCTGGCCGAGTATCCGCTGCGTGAAGGCACGGCTGCGGCACTGTATCTCGGCCAGCGGATGTATCAGTTCCCGCTGGGCGTATTCGGAGCGGCGCTCGGGACAGTCATCTTCCCACTGCTGGCGACTCACGCCGAGCGTCAGCAGTTCGAGCTGTTTCGTGACGACCTGACACGCGGTCTGAAAATGGTTCTGGCAATTGGAGTTCCCGCCAGTGCCGGTCTGGCTGTCATCGCGCCGCAACTGACGTCTGTGCTGTTTCTGCGCGGCGAATTCGATCAACACGACGCAGCTCAAACCAGCGGGATCATCGTGATGTACGCGCTCGGCGTCTGGGCAGCGTGTGGCCTGCTGATCGTGAACCGGGCATTTTATGCGCTGGGGGATCGGCGCAGTCCACTGCGGATCGGACTACTCGCCGTCGGTGTCAATCTGGTGCTGAATCTGTCGTTCGTCTGGTCGCTCGGAGGCGCCGGGCTGGCACTGGCGTCGGGCCTGACGGCGAACCTTCAATCGTTGGCGTCAGCCTGGCTGATGACTCGCCGCGTCAACGACTTTCGCTGGAGGCCGCTCATGGTGACATTTCTGAAAACAGTCATCGCCACTGCGGCAATGATTGTATCCTGTCTCTACATACAGGTTGCATTGAAGGGAGCCGCCGGTTCGGCGTTTGGCCTGTTTGCAATTGTGTCCGTGGGAGCGGCGACGTTCCTTGCGGCGGCGTCTCTGCTGGGCTTGCGGGAACCAATCGAACTGCTCTCCCGTCGTCGGCGACACAATCACAACCAGTCCCCCGGTTCTCCGCCTGCCGGCGAGGCGTCATCTGCAGACTCGGCTGGTGTGAACGACAGTGCCACACACGATGCCAAATGACGATTCTGCCTGCCGCGCAGATTCGTCAGCTCGACCGATCGGCAACGCTCGGCAGGCCAGTCGGCATGACCGCTGCTTCCGGAACGGCCTGCCAGACTCCCAGGTTTTACGACGCGTACAATCCGCGCCGCTTATGACAAGCGTCCTTTCCTGTCGATGCCGGGACGGTCGTGTGGACTGCGTCTGAGGTATCCTTACGCCGTCCGCCCGCTCCGCCTGAAACGCGTCGTTGTTCCGGGCTGTTCGGGTGAGGGTCGGTTTTCCGGCGGTTTTCCGGCAGAAACGCGTGCGAATTGTCGCCCGTCTGGGTAGAACAATCGCATCGTCGGCGGGGATTCCGGCGGTACAGTGATCGAGGCTCCGTGCCTCCTGTATGGGCCACTCCATTGCAGGCGGCCTGGCTCAGACAGAACACCGGATCAGACTCCATGCTCCAGCGTTTCAGCAAGATACTCGTTGTCTTCGTAGCGACCGCCAGTGTTGCGTTTATGGGCTTTGCCCTGGCGCTGAACAATTCCGGTCCGAACTGGCAGGCCGAAGCTGAAGCACTCGACGATTACACCTTTACGTTCACGCCCGGTGAGAATCCGACCTGGACGGCGAAGTACCGCAACGATACGCAGCAGATTGGACCGAGTCCGCAACTCGGAGCGGTCGTTGTGAAAGCCTATGCTGATGCGGAAAAACGCAACAAAGACGCGACGGCCGCCATCACCCCGAATATCCAGCCACTGATTGATCGGACCAAAGCGATCAATCAGTTCGTTGCGCAGGACACCGTAGCGATTGGCGTCCGCGACAAGCAGCTTCTGGACGAAGTCGCCGCACTCGACGAACAGATCAAGTCAACCGGCCTGCAGGGTGACCGCTTCGCCGAACAGGCAATTACAATTCGAACTGAAACAGATCGTCGCCGCGAATCTGTGTTCCGGTTGACGCGTGAGCTCGACCAGATCGAAACCGACCAGTACTTCCAGGATGGCCAGAAGCGGCGTCTGCTTGACCGCCTGCACCAGCTTGAAGGCCTACGACTGCGGCTGCAGCAGCGACACCAGCAGTTGCTGAATGCCGGTGCAAAACCGCAACCCGCCCCGGAAGCGTGACGGTCGACGGTTTTCACACCCGCTCTAACATCAACTTTCCATTCAGTTCTCTGACGAATCAGGATTCCCGGACATGACTTTCATCGGAAAGCTCCTGGTCATCATTCAGTTTGTTCTGACGCTGTGCTTCATGGCGCTGGCCGGAGCGGTCTACACCAGTCAGGCAAACTGGAAGGCAACCGCTGCGACGCTACAGACGCGAGTCGACCAGGACACGCGCGACATGCAGATCCTCACAGAAGAAAAGAACAAGGAAATCGACGACCTGAAAAAACAACTCGTCGAAACGAAGAATCAGGCGGACGATGCCCGCAACGACTTCGTTGCCCTGCAGCGGCAGTTCGATCAGCAGAAAACGGAGGTCGATCGCCTGAAGGTTCAGGTCAACACGCAGGAATCGCTGGCCACGATTGCTGGTAACGAAGCCACCATTCGTCGTGACGAAGCGTTGCTGCACCGCCGGATCAACGAAGGCCTCAATCAGGCGCAGAACGCCCTGAACGCTCGCGTCAGCCAGCTTGAAGATGAGAATTTTAACCAGCAGGTCGAGCTGAAGGATCTCAGCACCCGCTACAACGAACTACTGAAGACTGCCGGCGCTTACCGTCGCGTACTGGCCGCCAACGGGTTTGAAACCGATCCGAAGAAGATCGACCGTAACCTGGCACCGCTGCCGCTGGTCCAGGGCGAAGTTCTGAAAACAGAAAAGGCTCGCCGCGGCGGTCGTGAATACGTTGAGATTTCGATCGGCAGTGACGATGGCCTGACGGAAGGCTCAACACTGTATGTTTACCGCACGGGCGACCGTGCTCAGTACCTCGGCGAGATTCGGCTCGAACTGGTTCACCCCGACAAAGCCGTCGGAATCGTGGTTGAAAAAGCAAAGAACGGCGTGATCGAGAGGAAAGACTATGTCACAACAAAACTCTAAACCTGCTCCCGACGTATGGGTCGCGCTGCTGTTTGTCTCGACGGCAGCTCTGACCGCCGGCATCGCCTTTCTGGTCATGCAGCTCAACAAGTACGACTGGGCGATGGGTTGAGCCAGCCTGTTCGATCGTCAATTTGAAATCGAAAAGCCCGCCACTCGTCGATCGCGAGTGGCGGGCTTTCGATTTCCTATCGTTTGCCCCGAAGCCTCAGGCGTCCGATGAGTGCGACTCGGCTGCGGCGCGGAATCTGGACCACTTCACTATGCCGGTTCGAAGCCGCTGATGCTCTCTCTGGTACTACTGCCGAACTGACCGACTTCAAGTCCCATTCGCTGAGCGAGCGTCACGAACAGGTTGCACAAGGGCTCGTTGTTCTTCGTGTCGTGCGCAACGTGCGATCCGTGCTTAAAGCCGCCACCAGCAACGATCACCGGGACGTTGTGCCAGTCGTGACTGCTGGCGTTGCCGAGGTTTGAACCGAACAGAATCGCGGAGTGATCGAGCAGCGAACGGCCGTTCTCCTCAATCCCGCGCAGCTTTGTCAGGAACTCGTTGAACGCGACGAACTCGGCCTGCTCGATGATCTTCAGCTCGTCGATCTTGGCCGGATCCTTACCGTGATGCGACAGGTTGTGCCAGTCGTTGCTGACACCGGAGAGAGTTGGCACGGCGTTCATTCCGCTGAGCTGGAACGTGACGGTTCGTGTTGAGTCCGTCTGCAGAGCCAGAGCGATCATGTCGTACATCAGCCGCTGTTTCGCGATGGCATCGTTGCGATCCGCGACGTCTTTCGGCACGTCGGCATTCGGCTTTGGTTTCAGCTTTGTCGTCCAGCCCTGCGACTGCTGCAACCGGCCTTCGAGATCCCGGACGGCAGCCAGGTATTCGTTCAGCTTCTCCCGGTCGCGCGATCCGAGATCGCGTTCGAGCTTCTTTGCCTCGCCGAGCACCGTGTCGAGAATACTGCGGCCGCGCTGGAGTTGCCGCATCTCGGCAGCGACTTCCTGTTCGGTGCCGTTGACGAAAAGCGCCTTGAAGAGTTTCTCCGGTGAGGTCTCGCCGGGAATCTCGACGCCGCTGGCCGTCCAGGACATCGACCGGCCGCTCGTCGAGAGAGCGAGGAACGGATACCGCGTCTGATGCCCGATCTTCTCCGCGATGAGCTGATCGAGCGAGATCGAATTGCGGAACCCAGCCAGCCCCGGTCGCTGCGCCGCCGTCAGCCACGTCAACTCAGACGCATGTCCGTTATTGCCCTGTTGTTCGGGATGGCTGAGCCCCGAGAAGACGGTCAGGTCATTGCGATGCTCCTTCAGCACGCTCAGATACGGCGTCAGTTCGTAGTCGCGTCCGGCCTTTTCCGGAAACAGAAACGGTCCGTGAAACCCGAGCGTCGCGCACGCCGCAACGAAGCGTTTTGGTGACTCGTCTGGTTTTCCGTCGGCACCGATCGCTGACCGGCTAAACGTCGGCAGCATGGACTCCAGAAACGGCAGCCCGAGCAGTGCCGCACCGGTTCCACGCAGGAATCTGCGACGGGAGAGAGTGGAACGAGTCGAAACGAACGGAGTGTTCATGACGGAATCTCTTGAGGATCGGTGTCAGCCCGGAAGAGCCTGGCCAATAACGAGCAGGACAAGCCCCAGACAGAAACAGGAGCAGCCAGCGCTCTGCAGTGTAATCGGAGATTTGACGGGAAGTCGCTGCCTGAGGTGCCAGGAAGACATCGCTATGAAAGCAAGGACTTCTGTGGCGAGCCCAATGAGCATCGCAAGCGATCCCGCAGCGGTCAGAATGAAAGCCAGCGTTATCATCTGCCTTGCCTCTGAAGTCGGCACAGACACAGCAGCGGAGCGAGCGGCCCGGTTTGGCGTCAGTTCCAGTCCTGACACCGGATGGCTTGCGCCATGCCGCTACTCCAGGACGGAGCTTCTTTCGGCTGAGACTTATTCCGCCTTCAGGTCACTCAACGTTTTCTTCAAGAGGTTCGCAACGTAGGCGCCCATGCGATTCGGGATCGACGGGTCGTTTGTCGGCATGGCCTCGAGCTGGTCGACCAGCGGTGCGGCTCGATCGTCGAGTTCGTCGATGGCGCCGAGGGCGGACATCGAGACGTAAACGCCGTTTTTGTCGACGGGAGCCAGTTCGGCCAGGACGGGCAGTGCGAGTTTGACGTCTTCCTCATTGCCGAACTGGGCGAGCGATTGAGCGGCGGCGACTCGAACGTACGGTGAGTCATCCTTCAGGGCGGCTCGCAGCTCAGGCCGTCCGGTTTGGACTCCGGCTGCCTGGCGGATCAGCAGGCCGGTCGCGGCCCAGTAGCGGACGGCGCTGTCGGAGTCGGACAGGTCTTTGGTCAGGGCTCCTGTGGCGGCGGGATCACCCGATGCGGCGTAGCCGGCGACTTCCATGATTCGCGGCAGGTCGTATTTCGCCGGGTCGTGTCCGACTTCGTATGGCGTCGAGGAATCACCAGCGTGCGAGTGCAGTTCCCCCTCTGGCAGGAAGCCAACATCGCGGATGCGCAACGCCAGAGCTTCCTGAGCAGCTCGCAATTTCTTCAGCACAGCCTGATGCTCAGTCGAACCTGCCAGGTTGTGGACTTCGTCGGGGTCGCTCTGCAGGTCGTAGAGTTCCTCGGCCGGCTTGCGTTTCCAGAAGTGCGACTGCGCGGCGTTGAGCTTTCCGGCGTCGAACAGTTCCTTCCACTTCCGCGTCGTCGGCGTCTGAAACATGTAGGCGATGTACTGCCCGTAAATTTTGTGAGGCATGTACTGCCGCAGGTAGACGAAACGGCCGTCAGTCACACTGCGAACCATGTCGTACCGTTCGTCCATGCGTCCGCGGAAGCCGTAGATGAACGGCTGCGGGCCGGCGTCGTACTGACCGGCGAACGCAAACCCCTGCATCCACTCTGGCGGCTGCTGGCCGATCAGACTCAGCAGTGTCGGCGCGAGATCAACGAAGCTGACCAGCCGCTCGGTGCGTCCACCGTTCTGACACTCGGCCGGGCGCAGATGCCTGTACTTTTCCGGAATGACAACGATCAGCGGCACCTGCAGACCCGAGTTGTACGGCCAGCGTTTGCTCCGCGGCATCCCGGAGCCGTGGTCGCCGTAGTAGAAAATGATCGTGTCGTCGGCGAGTCCCGCCTCTTCCAGCTCTTTCAGATTCTTCCCGACGAGGTCGTCCATCATCGTCACGCGGTCATAGTACTGTGCCCAGTCCTTGCGAACTTCCGGCGTGTCGGGGTGGTAGGCCGGAATGCGGACCTTCGCGGGATCGTGGATGATGTTCTTCGCCGGGATGTTGTTCCGAATCTGGCTCTCGTGGCTGATCGTGTGATTGAAGATCGCGAAGAAGGGCTGCCCCGGTTTGCGGTTCTTCCAGTGAGCCTTGTTCGACGATTCGTCCCAGACGCCATTCGGCTTCAGCAGGTTGTAGTCTTCCTTACTGTTGTTCGTGCAGTAGTAGCCGGCCTCGCGGAGAAACTGCGGGTACATCTTCATGAAACCCGGCATCCGGACGTTGCTCCGCATGTGCTCAGCACCGGTCGCGGTCGGATAAACGCCGGTGATGATCGTCGTCCGGGCCGGAGCGCAGACCGGCGCGTTCGACCAGCAGTGAGAGTAAATCACTCCGCGTTTCGCCAGCCTGTCCAGATGCGGCGTCACCGCGTAGTCGTCGCCATAGCAACCGAGGTGCGGCCCGTTGTCCTCGCTGGTGATCCACAGAATGTTGGGCCGATCGGCTGCACGCAGCTCGGTCGACAGGACTGCCGCAAGACCCATCGCTACGACCAGGGAAAGCAGAAAACGTTTCATCGAGGTTTCCTCAATTGGTGTGTCAGTCGGTCCTGCAGCGCAAAGGCACTGAGTCGCAAAGTGATGCAAAGAAACGCGTCATCGAGTCACCTCGTCATGTGGAGGCTCTCACGCCTGTTCTCTGCATTTGAACTCCGTTGCGAAAGTCTGAGTCCTGGCACCTTTGCACTGAGACTCATCCACTCAGTCACTCTCCGAAAACTTCTTCCAGCGCGTTCCGCATGACGGCCGGATCGGGATCCACTCCGGTCCAGTAGCGAATGCCGATGACACCCTGGTTGACGAGCATTCCCAGACCGTCGATCACCTTGCAGCCGCGTTCCGTCGCGTCGCGGACCAGTTGTGTTTTCGGCGGATTAGGGATCACGTCGGCGACGACCATGCCGGCTTTGAGCGTGTCGACATCCAGAGCAACGCGGGCATCGACGTCCGGGAACAGACCGATCGACGTCGCATTGATGACGACGTCAGTTCCCTCGGGCACTGAGTAATTGCCTGCCCACGAAACAAAATCGGCGGCGACGTGAACCTTGTCTCGCAGCAGCTCGACAAGTTCCGTCCCGCGGTCTATCGAGCGATTGACAATCGTGATCCGCGTCGCGCCGGCAAGCGCGACTTCAACACTGATCGCTCGCGCCGCGCCGCCGGCTCCGAAAATGACCACCGATTTGCCCTGCGGATCCGTCAGCGTCCGCAGCGATTCGACAAAGCCCTTCCCGTCGGTGTTCTCACCGATGAGCTGCCCTCCACGACGGACGACGCAGTTGACCGCTCCCATCAGCGAGGCCGATTCACCCAGCCCGTCGAGATGCTCGATCACAGCCACCTTGTGCGGAATCGTGCAGTTAAAACCGGCGAACCCCATCGCCCGCGCACCACGAACGGCGTCGGCCAGATCGTCCGGTGCGACCTCGATCGTCAGATAGCGCCAGTCGAGCCCGTGATGTCGGTACGCGGCTTCGACCATCGCCTGCGTCGGATTCTCTGCCACCGGCTGCCCGAAACAGCCGGTGAGTTCCTGTTTGAAATTGAGTTCCTGCGCCATCAATCAAATCCCTGCTTCCGGTCGATCAAAGGTGTCGTCCACAGAGGCCGCAGGTTAGTCGATACGCTGAACCGAGTGGAAATCAGCACCGCAGCCGAAGAGTGACCAGCTCAGCCCCGACAAGCTGAATTCTCCTGCAGAGGCGCGAAGGCGCAGAGTTTTTGATTGCTGTTATCCTCTGCGTCTCCGCGCCTCTGCGCGAGCACTTCTGCATCTCCAGAACTCCCGACTGACCACGCGCCGCACTCATGCCTACTCGCTTTGAGACCGCCTGCTTTGGCAACGTCAACGACGAATATACGGCTGCGCTCGAATCGGCCGCTATCTTTGACGTCTCGGACCGCACACGGCTGGAGATGACCGGCCCTGACGCGGCGACGTTTCTGCATCGCTTCTGCACGAACGAGTTGCAGAGTCTGCCGCCGGGCCACGGCTGCGAAGCGTTTCTGTGCAATGTGAAGGGGCGGATTCTCGGCCACGTGTTCGCGTTTGTCGGCAAGTCCGGCGTGCGGATCGATACAGCTCCCGGTCAGGCGGACTCGCTGATCGCTCATCTGGAGAAGTACCACCTGCTCGAAGACTTCCAACTCTCTGACGCGACAGCTCAAACGTTTGCGTTTCTGGTCAGCGGCAACGAGGCAGCCAGCCGGCTCGACATCGCCCTGCCCTGCCAGTCAGCTCTACCGCCTTTGGGCTGGCAAGCCGCTGATGGAATCTCGATTCGACGAGTCGATCTGCTCGGCGTAACGGGGTTCCTGATCGACGGTCCGGTCGACGCCGCAGACGAGACCTGGCAGCGCTTCACAGCGGCGGGGATCACTCCGGCGGGTCGTGATGCGCTGACGGCGTTGCGGATCGAGGCCGGTTTCCCCGAGTACGGCCGCGATCTGAGCGACGATAATCTCGCCCAGGAAGCAAATCGCACCACCGAAGCGATCTCGTTCACCAAAGGCTGCTATCTCGGCCAGGAGCCCATTGCACGTCTGCACGCGATGGGACACGTCAACCGCGAACTGGTCTGCGTCGAGATCGAGCCGGCCGATGGTACGGCCTCGCCTGACAACATTCCCGCCGCCGGAGCCGAAATGCTGCATCCCGGGAAGCCGGACAAGGAAATCGGAACGCTCACGTCTATCGCCTGGACGCCTGGGCGAGGCAGAGCAGTTGGTCTGGCGATCCTTCGCAGCCAGTTCGCACAACCCGGCAGTGAAGTGCCGCTTGTGTCCGGAGGCACCGCCCGCGTTATCGAACGGCGAAAGTAGCCATCTCGCTCCGTCGAGATGCCTGCGTTGCCGGGCCTCCTCGCCGCTTTCTTCCCGAACGATCGACCGGGGCGATATGCTGGCCCGTTCGTCTTACCTGCCCCTTTTCCAAAGCTGATTCAAGGATACCGACAATGATTCCGAGCGAGATCGTTTCGCGACGCCAGTTTCTGCAGGCTTCTGCTGCCGTTAGCGCCGTCGCGACTGGCGGTTCACTTCTGACGCGCCACGCTGTCGCAGCCGAGCCCGTTGAGTATCCACTGGCGGGACGGCTCTACAAGACGCTGAAGATCGGCATGGTCGGTGTCGAAGGTTCATTGACCGACAAGTTCAAAGCAGCAAAAGCGGCGGGTTTCGGAGCCATCGAGCTGAACGCTCCAGGGTTCAACATCGACGAAGTCAACGCCGCCGTCAAAGAGAGCGGCCTGCCGGTCGACGGCTCGGTCTGTGCGAATCACTGGGGCGTCCGACACACCGATCCCGATCCCGCCGTTCGAGCGCAGGCGCTGGCGACTCTGCAGGAAGCACTCCGCACGACCAACGCCGTTGGTGGGAAAACGGTGCTGCTGGTTGTCGGCCGCGGAACTGACGGAACCGAAGAGGAATGCTGGAAACGCTCGATCGAAAATATTTCGAAGGCGATTCCACTGGCCGCGGAACTGGGCATCGCGATCGCGATCGAAAACGTCTGGAACCAGTTCTGCTACGACCACGATGGCGGAGCCGACCAGTCAGCGGAGAAGTTCGTCAGGTACGTTGACGAGTTGAACTCGCCGTTTGTCGGGATGCAGTTTGATATTGGCAATCACTGGAAGTACGGCGCCGTCGGTGACTGGATTCGGGCGCTGGGCAAGCGAATTGTCAAACTCGACGTAAAAGGCTTCTCACGAGCCACGAACAAATTCACGAAGATCGGCGAAGGCGACATCGACTGGCTCGACATTCGTAAGTCCCTGACCGAGATCAACTTTTACGGCTGGTGTGCCGCCGAGGTCGGTGGCGGCGGCCCGGAACGTCTTGCCGAGATCTCGGCGAACATGGATAAGGTGTTTGGCCTGAAATCCTGACTGGGCAACGCCCTTGAGCTGAGACAGAGTAGGACTCCGATTCCGCAAATCTGGTACCCCATGTGCCGCCGGCTCTGCCGGTGTGTTAAGGGCCTCGGACACTGGCAGAGCCAGTGGCACACACCTGCAGTTCGTCCTGGCGATGCCGCCTGTGGCTGGAGAACGATATGCCCAATTCGTCACGTCTGTCTGTCGGGCTTGAGCTTCTGCTTCCGGGCGTCGTCGCCCTCCTGCTGAATCTGGCAGTCGTCGACTCCGGCCTTGCGGATGAGCCGACTCCGGACGACTCGAAGCAGCAACGCGAAGCGGCGAACGGCGACGTCAAAGCCGATGAGTCTGTGACCGAATCGTCCGATGAGTCGCGAATCGCCGCACTGGTGGCTGAGGTTCGTGACTCGATTGTCGTCGTGACGTTCGATGGTCGCGACGGCAGGCAGCAGGGGCTCGGGACCGGCTTCGTCGTATCGAAAGACGGATTGATTGCGACCAACCTGCACGTGATCGGAGAAGCGCGACCGATCTCTGTACAGTTTGCTGACGGCTCAAAACACGACGTCGTCTCGGTCCACGCGACGGAAAAGGCAATGGACCTCGCGCTGATCCGGATCGACAAGACCGGGCTGAAGCCGCTGGAACTGGGCGACTCGTCAATGCTGCACCCTGGAACAGAAGTGGTCGCGATCGGCAATCCGCAGGGGTTGCGGCACAGTGTGGTGGCGGGTGTCGTCTCAGAGCAACGGGAAGTCGACGGGAAGCCGATGCTCCAACTGGCAATGCCGATCGAACGCGGCAACAGCGGCGGTCCGGTGCTTGACATGCAGGGCCGCGTGTACGGCATCATCACGTTGAAGTCGGCCGTGACGCGGAACCTGGGCTTCGCCGTCGTGATCAATGCGCTAAAACCGCTGCTCGAAAAACCAAACCCCGTGCCGATCTCACAGTGGAAGACGATCGGCGCACTGCGCGAGCGAGACTGGACGCCGCTGTTCGGCGCAAACTGGCGACAGCGCGCCGGACGGATTCTCGTTGACGATACTGGCAGCGGTTTCGGCGGCCGATCGCTGTGCCTCTCGACGCACTCGGTTCCGAACGAGCCGTATGAGGTCGCCGTCGAGGTCAAATTCTCGCCGACGGAGGGCGCAGCCGGTCTGGTGTTCCACTCGGACGGGCAGGACCGCCACTACGGCTTTTATCCGAGTAACGATCGACTGCGTCTGACCCGGTTTAATGGCCCGTCTGTTTACACATGGAAAGTGCTCGACGAACGGTCTCACAAGGCGTACCGACCGGGTGAATGGAATCTTCTGAAGGTCCGCGTCGACAAGAATGGGATGCGCTGCTTTGTCAACGACGAACTGGTGACCGAGTCGACCGACCATGTGCTGGCGGCCGGAGCCGTCGGACTCGCCAAGTTCCGCGATACGGAGGCCGAATTCCGCAACTTTCGCGTCGCAACCTCGATCCCCGCGCATCGACCGCCTGACGAAGTGGCAAAGCGAGTTACCGAAGTCAGTGATTCGCTGCCGCTCGACACCCCGCCACCACAGTCGGCTGTTGACCGGCTGCTGCCGGATGGCCTGTCCGCAGCGACGGCTCTGGAACAGGAAGCGCGGGTGCTCGAGCAACGGGCCGCTCGACTGCGCGAACTGGCCGCAGAAGTTCATTCGCAAAAAACGCAGCGGGAACTCAGTGCGTTGTTCAGCTCGGAATCCAGAGAGGTCGACTTGCTTCGCGGAGCGTTGCTGCTGGCCCGGCTGGATAATCCTGAGGTCGACGTTGACGCGTACATGCGCGAGGTCGAGCTGATGGTCGAGGACATTCAAGCGACGCTGGCCGACGACGCGTCTCCTGACGACCTGCTCGCGGCACTCAATAAGTACCTGTTCGAGCAGCTCGGTTTTCACGGCAGCCGAATGGAATACGACAACCGCTCGAACAGCTATCTGAACGAAGTGATCGACGACCGCGAGGGGCTGCCTATCACGCTGTCGGTTCTTTACATCGAGATCGCCCGGCGGCTCGGATTGAAGGTCCACGGCGTCGGCATGCCAGGGCACTTTGTTGTCCGTGTTGAACAGGAAGGCGTGCCGGGGAAGGTGCTCGACGTCTTCGACAAAGCGGCCGTGCTGTCCAGCGATGAGATCCTCAAACGTGTCAGACAGTACTTTCCGATCGAGGATGACGAACGCATCGCCAGCCTCACGCAGGAGTTTCTCGCTCCGGCCGATGCTCGCAGCATTCTGGTGCGGATGCTCTCAAACCTGCGCAGCGTGGCGGAAGACGATGACGACACCGCGGCCGTCCTGCGTTACCTGACGACAGCACTGACGATCGATCCTGATCATCTGGAAAGCCGCGCCCGCCGCATTCAGATCGCGGCAACCACGGGACGATACGCTGCCGCAATTGAAGACATCGACTGGATGCTCAACAAGCGGCCGGACGGACTGGATGTCGAACGCGTCCTGGAAATGCGAGCGAGCCTCGAAGCCAGAATGCAGTCAGCCGAAGCAAACTGACGGCCGAGCAACGTAAGGAGGTGTTGTGATCACTTCGAACTGTGCCGCGAAAATGAAAACGCTGGCGGTCGCTGTTCCGGACGAACTGCTGACTAAGTGGCCGATGCCTCAAGATGATCTGCAGACAGCGACAGATCTGCCGGCCGTAATCGCACTGCTGGCCGATGGAGGCTGGTTCCCGGACCTCGTCATCGTTTACCAGGGAGTTCCCGATCAGTTTGCCGCGGCGGATGTCGAGACGTTTGTCGGCCAGGTGCCACTGACTCGTGGCATCGTCGTCTTCGGTCCGTGGTGCGAATCAATCGGACGGACCGAGCAGTGCTGGCCGATCGGCTGGTGCGTTCCCCTGCAGCACGCTCCCGTCAGACTGCGTCAGGAACTCGCCGCCTGGCAACGGGACGAGCCGCCGCTGCCACCGACTGCCTCGCGCGACGAAGTCTTTGTCAGTTCAGCCGTACGGACGCTGCTCGACTCGGATTGTCTGCTGACGGGACGAAGCGTTCGCATCGAGTCGCTCGATCGCCCATTTGGTCGGTTTCTCAAAGAAGCGATTCAAGCAATGGGCGGCCAACTTGCAGTGGCGAGCGCGCGAGCTGACATCGAACTGCTCGCAACGACGCTGATCGACGACGCCGTTTTGCACGAAGTTGCCCGGCTTCGCGCGGAGAATCCGCAGGCGAAGCTGCTCGTCGTGACCGAGATGGCGACTCCCGCTGATGTCAGAAAGCTGACCGCAACCGGCTGTGACGGGGTATTCAGCCAGTTGCGGTTTGTTGAGCAGTTTGCGGCGACGGTTCAGCCAACGTAGCCATCTCGCTCAGTGGCTTGTGTTGAAGTCGAAAACCAGCACGTCTTCCAGGCGGTCCTTGACGATTGAGACGAACTCCTGATGCGCGGGATGCGGCAGGTAGGCGTCGCGGCCGGCGGCGTCGCGGAAGGTGACCACGAAGCCGTGCGTGAAACCTGCGGATTTGCCTTCGACACTGACGTCCGTGCCCCAGTCGAAATCGACGATCGTGTCGATCCGGCCTGGCAGGTGAGCAAAGGCATCGACGACTTCGTCAATCTGAGCCGGCGTGACATCTTCTTTGAACTTGAACAGCACCACGTGCCGCAGCAATTGCCGCTGCTCAGAGGCGTAAACACCGAGCGCTTCGAGCATACAGTCCCGGACGAACCCGTTTCCGGCCGCGTTGAGATGCACACCGTCGGTCGTCAGAACGTTCTTCTCGGCGTTCTCTGGATTGTGGTCGCGAAGGTGCGTCAGGAAACGACGGCGCAGATCATAAAGCTGCGCGTTCGTGTCGACGGCGACCTTGCGGCTTGTCGCAGCGTAATGTTCGAGCATCGGGTCGAGCGGATTCGAGCCGTCCGTCTTTTCTCCGATCATGCTCGGCGTACAGAGAATGACGCGGGCACCAGCGTCGTTGATCTTCGCGATGATCCGCTTGAGGCCGGCTTCAAACTCCTCGCGCGGCGTCCCGCGGCCATTCAGTGAGTGCCAGACATCGTTGATTCCGATATAGATGACAACGACCGTCGGTTTCTTCTCGATGACGTCGCGGTCGAGCCGGGCTTCGAGATTCGGCACACGGTTACCGCTGATACCCGCTCCAATCACTTCGATGCCCAGGTCAGGCAATTTGTCGTCAAGGGCTTTCCGAACCAGCGTGACATAGCCGTTCGGACCAGCGCCAGCCTGCGTGATCGAATCGCCGAGGAAGACGATGCGGTCGCCCTTTTTCAGTGGCTCGGCGGATTCCGACGAGTTCGCGGCAGTCAGCAGGACGGTCATGGTCAGCAGGCAGGAGGTCAGACAGGATCGAACCGACATGGAAGCAGTCTCCGGAAGCAGTGGAAGCGTTTGGTAACAGGCAGTCGCGGAGGTTTAGCGGCGTTACCGGGCGCTGTGCAACCACTCGGGCACACCGGCGATGACGAGTCTGATCACAGTCGAGAACCTCTTGACCGGTCTGTGTGTCGCAGGACGCCTCGTGATTCGAAAACGCACTCCGCCGGGCAATTTCAGGCACCGACCCGGAAAGCCCCGGCGAAAATTCGTACTGAGTGTTCGGCGCCGGACTCTCGTTTATGCTGTGTGCTGGCGGTTCGGTACGGCCTTGCCTGAGTTTGAACGAATTCTCGACTGAGAACCCCCATGGTGCAGCAGACGCTTCCTATCAAAAACCAGGATCAGATTCGGACGCTGTTTGGCTGCCAGGACCAGTTTCTCAAGCTGATTAAGAATCGACTCGGTGTTCAGGTGGTCGTTCGCGGTGAGGAACTGCGGCTGAGCGGCACCGAGTCGCAGGTCAGCGCCGCGTCAGAGATCTTCCGCGACCTGCAGCTCACGCTGGAACGCCACGGCGAACTGTTTCCCGGCGACGTCGAGCAGGCCGTCCGGCGATTCACCGCGTGCGACGTTCCCGAAGATTTGGGCAACGACCTCCTGGATCGAGACGTGCTGAGCGGCGAATCGGTCCCGGAGATTAACGTCGCAGCCGAACTGGAATCCGTCAGCGGCCTGACTTCGGAAGTGGATTTGTCGGGAGGCAAAGAATTGACCCCGCGTGGCGGACATGACACAGCGTCGTTTCGATTCGAGGCACCTTCCCGCGGCGCCGCCACAAAGTCCGAGGACGCTCGACGCGAAAACGGACAGCGCAATGGTGGCTCGAGTGCCCGAGTGAGATCGTCAAAAGGAACGTCGCCGATGGAACCGGAAGTCGCCATCAATCTGTTCGAGAAAGCCCGCCGCGTGAAGCCGCGAACTCAGGGACAAGGGCGGTACGTCGAAGCAATCCGCGAAAACGACCTCGTTTTCTGCACCGGCCCGGCTGGTTGCGGAAAGACGTATCTCGCGGTGGCAATGGCTCTGAACGCGCTGCGGACCGAGCAGGTTCGGAAAATCGTGCTCGTCCGGCCGGCGGTCGAGGCAGGCGAAAAGCTTGGTTTCCTGCCCGGTGACCTGCTGGCAAAGGTCAATCCGTACCTGCGACCGCTGCTCGACGCGCTGGCAGACATCCTCAGTTTCGACCAGGTGAAACGGTACATGGAGCACGACATTATTGAGATCGTTCCGCTCGCCTATATGCGCGGCCGGACACTTAACGACACATTCATCATCCTCGACGAGGCTCAAAACACGACCGCGACGCAAATGATGATGTTTCTGACCCGCATGGGTGAACATTCGAAAATTGTGGTGACCGGCGACCCGACGCAGGTTGACCTGCCGGGACACATGACCTCGGGCCTGGACGACGCGATCGTCCGGCTGACGGGAATTCCTGGAGTTGAAGCGGTGCGGCTGTCCGGTCAGGATATCGTCCGGCACCGACTGGTCCGCGAGATCGTGCGAGCGTACGATGCCGGCCAGAAATCACCGCCTGCGGCTCATTCGCGAAGGAAGTAAACGGCCGGGTCACAAGTCAGTTTCCGTCAGGAATGCGTGACTTGACTGGCTTCAGAACAATGGCACTTTTTGGCCAGAGGCATCCGCGTCGCCTTCGAGGCACGCGACTCGCGGTTGGTGCTCCGCACGGGTCTATTGCCCGAGCGGTTGCTGCGCTGCGCAACCGGGCAGTTCTGGGGCGCGTCGTCCTCTGTTTGTGCGCGATTACGCTGCTGGCGATTGCTGCAGAAGCCTGGCGAACACCGTTCCCCTATCGTGTCGGCAACCGCCCGATCCACGGCGTGCAGGCGTCTGTGGATTTCCGCCGCGTCAACCGCATTGAAACCGACCGCCGTCGCCAGCAGGCCGTCACCCGGGTCCCGCTGCATTTCCGGCGTCAGGAACTGCTTGGCGAATCGCTGACCAACCAGCTCCGCGCCGACTTTCAGACGCTCGCCGAAACCGAGTTTCTGCGCGAACTCCCGAACGAAGTCGCACAGCGGTTTGCGCTGCGGAAACCCGAGTCGACAGGTTCCGACAACGCAACCAGCGGCTCCAGCAATGATGCCGCCTTCGAGAAGCTGAGAGATCTGATACTCGCCCGCGACCTGGGACAGGACGGGTCTGCCGCACAGACACGGATCGAACGGGTTGAAGGGTTGCTTGCCGAGTTTCAGCAACTGCTGCTGGTGATCGGGCAGGCGGGAATCATCGACCGGGAAGATGTCAGGCGACTGAATATCACTCCAGGAATGCGTCTGCAGCTTGAAACCGAGGGTTCAGCGATCAGTTCGATGGTCGGTCCGGGCGACGTCGAACTGGAATCCATGATGAAACCCGGCGGCCGGATTGCTTCCGTCTGGGAATCCATCCCGTTGCTTGGAAGGGTTCGTAGTTCGATTGAAGCGTGGCTCAGGTCCAGCATCGAGCCGACACTCGTTTACGATCGCAGCGAAACCGAACGCGCCCGCCGCACCGCACGCGATTCGGTCGATGTCGTGTTTGAATCCTGGTACACCGGACAGGTTCTCGTCGGCCCGGGCGAAGTGATTGAGGCCGATGATCTGGAACTGCTGAAGGACGAGTACCTTGCCGCGGAAGAACACGTACCGCTGTATCAGCGCCTGATTCGCACAGCGACGGTCTTCCTGATGCTGATCGTGCTGGGAGCAATCAATGGCTACCACCTGATGCGGCACGAACGGCACGTTGTTCGATCGTGGCCGCGTCTGACCGTTTATCTGCTCACCATTGTGCTGACAGTCGCTCTGTCCCGCTGGGCGGCGCATTTCCAGTCTCTGCATGTTGAAGTCGTTCCAGTCGTCGCCGCAGCGATGATCTTTGCCGTCGCGTACTCGCAGGTCATGGCATCACTGACGGCGCTGACCGTCTGCCTGATACTGACGCTGTCGACGTTCGGCAGCCTGAATCAGTTCGTCGCACTGATGAGTGTTTCCGTCACGGCGATCAACCTGCTGAGCTATGTCCCCTCGCGATCGACACTGATTCGCGTGGGCTTTGTCACGGCGCTGGTCTACTTCGTCGTATTCACCGGGCTCGGCGTCCTGCGCAGCCATTCAATCGACGTTGTCTGGAACGACTGGCAGATTGTCTCAGACGCGGTCAAGGGCGCGGCGCTGTGCTTTGGAGCCGGTTTCCTTGTCGCGGGCAGCCTTCCGTATGTCGAACGCGCATTCGGCGTCGTCACCGATATCAGCCTGCTCGAAATGAGCGACATCTCGCACCCGCTGCTGCAGGAACTCGTCCGCCGCGCACCTGGCACTTACAACCACTCGATCACGGTGGCGAGCATTGGCGAATCAGCCGCGGACGCCATCGGCGCGAACGGTCTGCTGGTCCGTGTCGGTGCCTATTTCCACGACATCGGGAAGATGCTTAAACCGCAGTATTTCATCGAGAATACTGAAGGCGGCAAGACCAGCCGGCATAAGGATCTCGCTCCGGCGATGAGTACGTTGATCATCATCGGGCATGTCAAAGACGGCGTCGACCTGGCACTCGAACACCACCTGCCGCAGTCAATCATCGACTTTATCGAGCAGCACCACGGCACGACGCTGGTCCAGTACTTCTATCACGAAGCTCTCAAGCAGGCCGAGGCCGAGCCGGATCATCGGACAGATGCCCAGGAATCGTCGTTCCGCTATCCGGGACCAAAACCGCAGACGCGCGAGGCCGGTGTGATGATGCTCGCCGACGCCGTCGAAAGCGCCAGCCGGACCCTCAGCGAGCCGACGCCCAAACGCATTGAATCTCTGGTCCACAAGATCACAATGGACAAGCTCCTCGACGGCCAGTTCGAGGAGAGCAACCTGACACTCACCGAAATCAACATCGTAGAGGAATCGTTGACGCATTCGCTGAGTGCCATTTACCACGGTCGGATCAAATACCCCGACCAGCGGTCTGCGGGCTGAGCCGCACAACACCATGTACCAGATCGAAATCTCCGACAATCAGGACTGCCTGACACTCGACACCGGGTACCTCACGGAGGTCGTACGGACAACGCTCGACGCCGAACAGGTCACGTCCGCGTCACTGAGCATCGCCATCGTTGACAACCCGACGATTCACGAACTCAATCGTCAGTACCTGCAGCACGATTACGAAACCGACGTGCTGAGCTTTCTGCTCGAAGAGACTGACGATTCACTGCACATAGCGGGACAGCCACGCGGTACCGGAAAAACTATCGACGGCGAAGTGATCGTCAGTGCCGAGTACGCTCAGGATCTTGCCGCTGACTACGACTGGGAACCGCTGCACGAACTGGTTCTGTACATCGTCCACGGTGTTCTGCACCTTTGCGGCTATGACGATCTGACGGCAGAAGAACTGCCACTGATGCGCGAGCGCGAGCAGGCTGTTTTCACGCTGCTGAACCTGCCTCTGCCGCAGCGCGACGACGACGATCTCGGCCATGTCGGCGACCCGGACTTCGTGGCGAATACAGATCGCGCTGTTCTTACTGAACGCTCAGCCGACCCGGCGGCCAGCGCCGCTGCGACCAGACATGCCATCCCGCCTGACAAAGACGACTCACTGGCCGCGACTGAACCATCGCCAGGAGGGCACTCGTGAATCCAGTCGTCGCGCACACTCTGACCGCAGTGCTGCTGCTGCTGCTGCTGCTCGCGTCGCTGATCAGCTACAGCGTGCATGGATTTTCGCGCGGCCGACTCGGCAGCCTGTGTGAAGAGCGCGGCTGCAATGACGTCTTTCTCGATATTCTGCGTCACTGGCGACACGCCCTGCTGGTGGCCGACGTCGTCACACTATTGGTTCTGCTGGGGCTGATTGCCGTCGCTGTTCCGACCTGGCGACTGCTGACGCCACTCCCGGAAACCGGTCAAGCGGCGTTTATTGTTGAGGCCGTATTCCGGTGGATTGGTTTCGCGGCAGTCGCCGGTCTCTGCGGGACACTGCTGCCCAATGTTCTGGCCAGGGTGACGGGCGAACGTTATCTGCTGACAGTCTGGCCGCTGCTGCAGACGCTGGTGCTCGTCATGCGGCCGATCACCGGCCTGTCCGCGTGGCTCGATACCATTCTGCACCGCCTGTACGAACTCGAAGAACCGGACCACTCCGACCCGGAGACTCTGGCCGAAGAAATCCGCACGGTCGTCGACGCCGGCGAACTGCTCGGCGCCATTCAACCACATGCAGGCTCAATGATTGATCAGGTAATGGACCTCAAAGACGCTGACGTCGCCTCGATCATGACACCGCGGACCGAAGTGGATTCGATCCAGATCAACATGTCGCTCGAACAGGCCCGCGAGGTCATGCTCGAAGCCGGCCACACACGGATGCCGGTCATCGGCGAATCGACGGACGATATCGTTGGTATTCTGTATGCGAAGGACCTGCTGCGATTCTTCGGCGGCCCGCGCGAAAGTATGCCGCAACTGCGGGAAATCTGCCGCGACGCGTTCTACGTCCCGGAGACAACCAGCGTCGACAAGCTGCTCGAAACGATGAACCGCAAACGCGTCCACATGGCCATTGTGCTGGATGAATACGGCGGCGTCGCGGGCCTGGTCACGATGGAGGATATCCTTGAAGAAATCGTCGGTGAGATTGTCGACGAATACGACGACGAGGAAGAAGATCCGATCCGCGAAATCTCACAGAACATTGTCGAGGTCGACGCTCGCGTGCATATCGACGATCTGGTCGAGGACTACGGGTTTGACGACCTGCCGGAAGAACGCGATTACGACACGATCGGCGGCTTCGTCTTCTCGCATCTGGGCCGCATCCCACAGCCGGACGAATCCTTTGAGTTCGGCCGCGTACGCGTCCGCGTCCTCGACGCCAACGAACGCCGCGTTCTGAAGGTTCGACTGGAACTCGACGAGTCACTGAACCCCGTCGGCCACGACGATGAGTGACGCTCAAGCTTGGCGGGTGGCCGAAGGCGTTAAGTCCCTGCGACGTCAGTCATGTGACGTTCTGCCTGACCGGCTTATGAACCGCGTTACGGCGAGCCCTGCGCCGTGAGCCAGTCCGGGGCATTGGGAAGCAGAATCTCGCAGTAGCTGCGAGTAGCCACGAAACTTCAGGGAAACGTCGAACTGATGATGTTCTGGAATTCGCGCAGGAAATGTTTCGAATTGTTCGTTCGACAGGTGAACCGTAATCTGAATTTCAGACAACGAACCTTCGTGGCCCGGGTAAAACAGCGTCGCCTGTTGTGTGCAGGTAACGAAGTCGGAAATAACTGACGGGGCATCGATCCAGAGCGTTGAGTGATCTTCGAGTTCGACCGCTAATGACACAATATCGCGAGCGTCCCATGCGCGAACCGATCTGAGCTTCGCTTCCTGCGACGCCAGATCAGGAACTACGTCGAGCAGTGAAACCGTAGTGAACAGGCCAAAGCCGAATATCAAAGTGCAGAGCAGGCGTCCGGACGTACGTTGACGCCGCTCTTTGTTATGCAGTTGCCATCCAGTGATGACCACTGTCCCGACTGCAAACCCGATTGCGACACCGGCCCAGATTTTCATGAACCAGAACGTATTCGGATACAAATCGTGAAGCAGCACGGTTGTCAGGACTGCGCCGGCAACCATTCCCAGCATCACGCGCCAGTGCCCCTCAAGCGACGCTTTATTGGCTGGCGTAGTCCAGTCGAGATCGGCAAACATGGCAGGCGACCCGGTAATGGCTGGCAACTGCCTGGTCGTTTATCTCCAGCACCACAATGTCATGTCAACGCGATGCAGGTTTGAACGTGAGATAATCCCATCAGGCCCGCGTGAGCGAGGTGGGAACAGGCGAAAGATCTGTGGAGATTCCAGAGACGCATGTCAGAGATGCTGTTGAACTGTGATATCGCAGATCTGGATTCAGCGCGTGGGCTACGCCCATCGAATAGCGATGCTGAGTGGGCCACCCGTCCGGCGATTCACGTCCCGCGGTTGAGCCCCTGAACGAACCATCTTCCAGCCGATACCGATGCTGGCATCGGCCTTCAGAGTATCAGACGGGTAATTTGTGCTGCTGCTGTGCGGCGCGCCAGGCTGGAGGGATTATCCATCGGAGTAACTTGATGAGTCACAGTTCTGTAATCGACACCAGTAGCACCGAGGTGGTCCCCGCTGTCGTTGCTCCGACGAGTGATGGAACTCCGGGAGCGATCAGAAGTGTCGTTTCAAAGTGAGTGGTCAGTGTGTCCGGGGAGCTTTCGTCATTAATCGCGCCATCGAAGCGTGAAGCCTCGTATTGCAGCTTCAGCAGAACTTTTTCGTTGTGTGGCGTCGCGGTGAATTGGACCAGAGTCCCGATTTGACGCTGTTGTTTCAGCGGAACGCGTCCTCGCTGTGAGATCGAAACGCCGGTCGTCACCGCCGCCGTCCTGCCAAACTGTGCCATGCTCGGATAGTTTTCCAGCGCGGACAGTCGAACGGTTTCGATCACATCGACTTTTCCATCCTTTGTGAGCTTTTCAAACGTCTTGACGATGTCCTGTGGCTTCATCGTGGGATCTGCCGACTCGTTAAGTCGGAACTCTGTCAGTTGCACCACATAGGATTGAAGCTTTGCATCCGGCACGCCCCCGTGGCGAGTGACTTCATCCTGAGCGAAGACAGCCGGAGAAACGGGAACGAGCGCAGCAAGGAGAAGAAGAACGGAGCGCATGGAGAGGCTTTCTGCGTCAAAGGTGGAACGTGTCTGTATCCATTGGCAATGCGGGCAGCCGAACTCGTCGCCTGTTTATCTCCAGCGCCGAATTCAATGTCAACAGGGTGACTGCCTGTTCGAAACGCAGTCCAGACGAAGAGGTGGAGCGGGATTCCCGCGTCAGGGTTACACCGCAGTCCAGAACTGGCTCAGAAGCCTGTTCGCGTGGCGACGGCGTGAACGGCTGGCATGCCGATGCGAAGCAATCGGGATTACGGCATCTTCAGTCAAAGGGCCGGAATCTTCGGTGTGGAACGGTGGCGCATCGAGACATAAACTCCTGATGGCGTATGTGTTGAGGTTCGGTCGACGAAGATGGGCTTCAACGCTGGCATGATGACTTCACTTCGCGGCTTTGCGTCTTCGCGTGAGCCCTCTCCCCCGCAACGTCTTTTCGCACCGAGGCCCGCCATGAATCTTTCCAGTCTGCAGCACCGCACTCGACGGCACTTTCTGCGTGATTCGGCAGCCGGGATCGGCAGCATCGCGTTCGCCTCGCTGCTGGCAGGCGAGAGTCAGGCCAGACCGCAGGTCGTCAATCCGCTCGAACCGAAGGACGGGCACTTCGAGCCGAAAGCGAAACGCGTCATCTATCTGCACATGACCGGCTCGCCGCCGAATCTTGACCTGTGGGATTACAAGCCGGAACTTGTCAAACATACGAACGAAGACTGCCCGCAGCAGTTTCTGGAAGGCCGCCGGTTCGCCTTCACGACGGGTGTGCCGAAGCTGCTGGGGACACCGCGGACATTCAAGCCCGCCGGCAAGTCCGGAATGATGCTCTCGGACGCCGTGCCGCATCTGCACGAAGTCGCCGACGAGATGTGCCTGGTTCACTCAATGCACACCGACCAGTTCAATCATGCTCCGGCAGAACTGCTGATCTATACGGGCTCAGCGCGACCAGGCCGGCCGTCGATGGGTTCGTGGGTGACTTACGGTCTGGGTTCGGAAAACGCCGACCTGCCGGGTTTCGTCGTGCTGATCTCCAGTGGTGTGCAGCCCAACGGCGGCAAGAACTCATTCGGCAGTGGCTTTCTGCCCAGCGTTTACCAGGGAGTCCAGTGCCGCTCGAAAGGCGACCCCGTGCTGTACGCATCGGATCCGAAAGGGATGGACCGCGAGATGCGACGGCTGAGCCTAGACGCCCTGCGCGACCTCAACGAGGTCCAGGCAAAGGAACTCGGCAATCCGGAAACACTGACGCGGATCGCTCAGTACGAACTCGCGTACCGAATGCAGGCGTCCGTCCCCGAAGTCATGGACATCTCGAAGGAACCAAAACACGTGCTGGAAGCTTATGGCGCGGAACCCGGCGGCGCGAGCCTCGCTAACAACTGTCTGCTGGCCCGGCGTCTGGTCGAACAGGGCGTCCGTTTCGTGCAGCTCTTCGACTGGGGCTGGGACTTCCACGGCACCGGCGAAGGCACCGGCCTGACCAGCGGTCTGACCAGCAAGTGCGCGACGATGGACAAACCGGTCGCCGCGCTGATCAAGGACCTGAAGCAGCGCGGCATGCTGGAAGACACGCTGATCGTCTGGGGCGGCGAATTCGGCCGCACGCCGTTCCGCGAAGGCCGCACTGCCGCGAGCAAGGTGCTCGGCCGCGATCATTACCCGGACTGCTTCACAATGTGGATGGCCGGCGGCGGCGTCAAAGGCGGCTTCGAGTACGGCCAGACAGACGAACTGGGCTTCGGCGTTGTCGAAAACGGAGTCGAGGTCTACGACCTGCAGGCCACCATCCTGCACCTGCTTGGCCTGAACCACCTCAAACTGACCTACCGCTTCCAGGGTCGCGACTACCGCCTGACCGACATCCACGGCAACGTGGTCGAAAGCCTGATTGCGTAATGGGTGCGTAGCGTGCCCTAAGGTACAAAGGACGTGGTCAACTCTGCTCCAGACTTCCAGGATGTGTCTCGACGCGCTGCCGGGCAGCGAGCCGGAGCTCTTGTGAGTCAAGACGCATGTGGTCGCCTGAGGCTCCAGGTACCCCACCCACTCGCTTTTCAAACGCATCCGACAGATGGCGATCCTCATGAAGAACCACCGATTCCTTCTGCCGCTGCGGTTTGCCGTTCTGGCGATTTCAATGACGCAGGCTACGTCTGGTCAGGACGCTGCGAGCGAGCCCAGCAAAGCAAAGAGCGTCTTCCTGATTGGTAATTCGCTGACGTGGGACACGGTGCCGTCGCTGCTCGATGGGGAAGTGCAGTGGCATGTGGACTGTGGCAAGAGCCTGCCGTTCATCTTTGCGAATCCCGAAATGCCCTGCGTCAAGACGTCGACTCTGTGGCCGCAGGCGTTGCGGGAGAAGCATTACGACATCGTGTCGTTTCAGACGCACTACGGAGCGACGCTGGCCGAAGACGTTGAGACGATCTCGAAGTGGATTGCACTGCAGCCGAAAGCGGTCATCGTGATTCACACCGGCTGGGCTCATCACGAGAAGCGGGCCGCCGAGTATGCGAGCACGGAGACGTCCGGAAAGATGCAGCACAGCCCGGCGTATGTCGGCGCGTTGCTGGCCGAACTGAAGCAGAAGTTTCCTGATCGCGAGTTCCGGCAGACCCGAGCCATCGACCTGCTCGACCACATCGCGGCGGATATCCAGGCAGGCCGAGCCCCGCTGACGGACGTCGTCGACCTGCACCGCGACGCGATCCACATGAAGCTCGACAGCGGCCGCTACCTGATGCACAACGCCATGCGCCACGCCCTCGGCCAACCCCGCTCCAACCGAGGCTTCGAGAAGCTCGACCCGAACCTGAAAGCCTACCTCGACACCGTCCTCGATCGGCTGCAGACGCAGAAGCCCGAGTAGGGCCGGTTCCCACCGGCCAATTTGCTGCAACTCACCGGGTGGTCTCAGTTGCTCGCTAACCGAGACCGCGAAGCCGCAAGAGGCCAGCCGACTCCTCTGAGCCCCACAAGTTGGCGGGCAACCTGTGTTAACGACGCTTAGTCTCTGAGATCTCGGTTGTAGATCAGGATCAGTTGTTTAGCAAGGATCGATTCTTCTGAAGTGCCCTCAGCGAATTCCAGGGCTCTCAAACTCACCAATCGATCGAGCGCGGAGTCAACGTCCACCGTCGTCAGGTTTGTCGCGCTATCAATTTCGCGCACCCTGATGCGAGTCTGCCCCTTGTTTAGCGATTCAGCGAGGAAGGAAATGACTTTTCGCTCAACAGCGTTGAACTCTGGAGTTTCCATTCTGCGTTAACTTTGACAAGGTGGTATGGAAGTGTGCCAAGCTCAGAATCAAAAGTTGACGGGAGGAAAGTAGAATAGAAATCGGTCGAGGAATCAGGTAGTCCGGACCGAGCGGCAAAGTGACAGCGCCGGGGATGGTGAGGATGCGGACGAGCTACAATTCGGCGGTGCGGCGCTCCCCGTCCGGTGGGAACCGGACCTACGGCAGTTTGAAAAGCTGGGACTGGGTGGATGGTTTGGTCTTCAGGCACTGGGCGTGGGTTTTGGCTCCGGCTCGGGTGGCCCAGGTGTCGTAGGCTTTCGCGAGCGATTTGACTTTGCCGGGATGCTCGGCGGCGAGGTTGTTGGTTTCGCTGCGGTCGGTCGACAGGTCGTAGAGTTCCCAGTCCTTCGAGCGTTCGGCGACGAGTTTCCAGTGGCCGTCGCGGATGGCGTGGTTGGCGGCGTATTCCCAGAAGATCGGTTTGTCGCCTCGGTCCGTCTGGCCGGCTTTCAGGGCCGGGACCAGTGAGACGCCTTCCATTGGCAGGATCGGCTTGCCGTCGACGGCCTGCGGGTACTCGGTGGCGGCGAGTTCGACGACGGTGGGCATCAGGTCGACCAGGTGCGAGGTGAACGGCGTCAGGCTGCCGTTGGCGGATTTCGGGATGCCTGCCGGCCAGTGAGCGATCATCGGTGTCGACGAGCCACCTTCGTGGGCGTACTGCTTGTAAAGCCGCAGCGGCGTGTTGCACATGTTCGCCCAGCGAGCGTCGTACGCGATGTCGCTGTTCGCCGGACCGGGCGGCACGTTCGGAGACTGCATCCGGTTGTACGGGCACGCTCCGTTGTCCGAGAAGAACACGATCAGCGTGTTGTCGAGTTCGCCGCGTTCGCGCAGGTGGCTGACCAGCCGACCGATGTTCTGAT
>WGMU01000171.1 GCA_016124895.1 bacterium | reverse complement strand
ATGATCCTTGTTGAAGTACTCGCCAATGAACTCCGAGGCCAGCAGCATCAATCCGTTTCCGATCAGACTGCCAAGCACGATCCCCAGAAAGGTTGCGCGTCGACTGAGACCCAGCAATCGCCCCAGGACTGAGCCACCGACGCTTCCGGTGGCTGTGAGCGGAAACGCGACAAAGACCGCCAGCCCGAGAAACGTCGCGCGCCGTACCCACGGGTGCTGGTTGAGCAGAAACTGTCCGTCAATGATGACCGCGCGCAAACGCTTTCCTATGACCGGCAGCCGGAACAGGAATCCGATATGAAACGCCAGAAGCAGCGCCACGGTCACGTCGAGGTACAGCACCATGGCAAAGAGTTCGAGCGAAGTCATCGCGCCTGTGACCTGGCCGACATCCGGATCACTGCCACCGAGGATGACAAACCGGCCGAACAGCCACAAAGAAGCGGCGGCCATGATCAGCAGTCGACGAGTCTCTTCCGGACCGGCCAGCAGCCAGTGTATGCCGAGCAGCAATACCGAAAGCACCAGCGGCCCGAACAGCGTCAACGACCACCATCCCGGATATCTTTCCATAAACGACCGCTCGAATCCTTCAAACGGATCGTCAGTGTCAGCGGTGTTTGCTGAGTTCAGACCTGCACTCACTCTGGCTGCTCCGAAACGATTCTCTGTGTAACAGACTGCCGCCTCGACTGCAGCGTAAGTCCGCACACTCTGGTTGAATTCAAAAAGGACGGGATCAGTGTGAGAACAGCAGGGACAGCGAACCCCATGATCGCATCTTCCGGTGACGGCGGCTGCGTCGTCCTGGTCAGCTCAGTGATGAACAAGATCAGCACAAGGCACCCGATCACCGGCGTTTCCGGCGGTATGACATTCCTCGTCAGCCCAGGCAGGAGCACTCTGACTGTCAGCGTGAAACTGGCTTCCCGGATCATGTCGCGGTTGTCTCCGCGGAGCGAAGTCTGAACTCACGAAAAGCAAAGATCAGTAGAGTCGCAACCGTCAACGGCACTGCGAAGATCAGCATGAGTTGCTGGAATGCAGGCAGGGCGTCATGGCTTCTGGCAGTCAGTACAAGGGTGGTCATGTAGGCTGTGTAGTACACCAGAAAGACGGCTCCTTCCCAGCGGGCGATCAAATGGCCGGTGAAAAAGATCGGCAGACATGCGGCGGCGACAGCAATCATTACGGGGATGTCGAACGACAGCGTCTGAGATGGAACAGCGACGCCCGATGGAGCGACCAGCGCGGTCAACCCGAGCACTCCCAGAATGTTGAACAAGTTGCTGCCCACCACGTTGCCGACCGCGATGTCACGTTCGCCGCGCAGCGCCGCAATGATCGACGTTGCCACTTCTGGAAGGGACGTCCCGCCAGCGACGATCGTCAGGCCGATCATCAACTCACTGACCCCCAGCCAGCGGGCCAGCTCCGTCGCCCCTTCCACCAGCCAGTTTGACCCAACTACCAGCAGTGCAAGTCCGAGAACGATCAGTCCGACCTGCCGTGCGTGACCAGCCAGGCTGGCTCCGACTGGCGACGGCATTGTGCTTTGTGGTTCGCACGAAACATGGAGCGTCCCGGCCATCGGCACTTCGGCGTTTTGCACAGATCGGTCTGCAGCTACGGCTTTCCGCCCCGCGACGATGCAGTGGCTTGTGAACGCCAGCAGACCACCGAACAACAGCCCGCCTTCCAGCCGGCCGATGATCTGATCACTGCCGGCGACCAGCATCAGTAACGATGCGCCGATCATCAGGGGCACGTCGACACGCACCAGCTTCTGATCGACAACCAGCGGAGTGATCAACGCCGACAGGCCGAGAATGAATAGCACATTAAAAATGTTACTTCCGACAACGTTGCCGACAGCAAGATCCGCCTGTCCAGCGCAAGCTGAAGAAACTGACACAGCGAGTTCCGGCGCACTCGTACCGAACGCAACAACAGTCAGCCCGACAACCAGCGGAGAAATACCGACTGCGGCTGCCAGCCGTGACGCTCCGCGAACCAGCAGTTCCGCACCAGTCACCAGTGCCGCCAACCCGGCACATAAGAGAGTAATCGTCATGATGGCAACACCACCGTCTCTGTGAGATTCTCCGCAAACCTGAAATTCAGGTTCTGTTTACCGGTCTGCGAATCCATTTAGTTTCCTGCCGTCTGGCATTTACGTGCTCATCCACAATCTGATTCCCATAAATATCGCCCTGCCTGAAAAGGTGGGTCTCTCAGGCAGATCACCCGGTTGTACCAATCGTCACACGGCCTGTTTCGGTGGCACGGCTGGCGTGATCTGGTTGTCCGTTCGAGGAGCGCTGATTGGATCGAGCATGTCACCGGGAGGGAAGCCCAGGTGGACCGGGACAGCCGGCAGCAGACCCAGCTTCCACTGCAGTCGCTGCCACAGGCTCAGTCCTGATCTCCAGGCATTAAGCGAGTGACGCAGGCGGACAACGGACGGGTGTGTCTGCGCGGAAATGGAGTCGAGCAGTTCGACACAACCATCGGGGTGCCCGGCCAGCAGCAGGGCCGTGCAGTAATTGGTTCGATAGATGACCGGCGTTTCCTCCCGCATCCAGGTACACCCCTGATTGACGACCAGACTGCGATACAGATTCAGGGCGGCGTCGAACCGCCCCTGCCTCATCAGGCAGACACCGCGGGCGTTCGTGATCGCATCGGTCGCCGCCGCAGCTTTCAGGATCGTCAAAGCCCGCTGAATGTCGCCTGCCTGCGCGGCTGCGTCGGCAAGGACCAGAGGGCTGTTTGCGGGCTGGCTGGTTATAGATGGGCTGATAGAGTTTCTGTCCTGGACGATGTCAGCGTGGTTTCCAGTCTTCATGAAATGTCTCCGTCTGTTGTGGAGTATCGCGCAGTACGCCTATGCGTCAGCCGCTCAGCGATACAGAAGAAAGCGTTGATTTGAAGTCAGCGACGGCACCGGGTAGCAGTGCCGGCAGGAGGTGCAATGTGGCGATGCACCGACAGATCAACGCTGGAGACGGACTTCGAGCCAGACGAGTGTGGGGCTTCCAGATGCCGTGATACCAGGAGGCCGCTCTGCGATGCTGCGGCACATGCGTCGTAGATTTCCGGCGCAGCACGGACCAGTGATTGCCCGGTCAAGCCCCGATGTGTGCCTGTCAGGACGAGCTGGATCAAAATCCTGAACTGAAACACGCGGCAAACAATACCCGGACGGACAATCGGTCTGCGGTACGACACGGCAGCTCCCGTCCGATTTTGGCGAGCAACCGGGCCAGGTGTCCGTTGCCGCACAGACAACTCGAAGTGCGGGAACACTCACCACGACCGCGGCCAGCAGCAGGCTCACGGACACACGAACAAACCAGTCGCGGTGGGCAGAGTGTCTCATTTCGAGAAATACGTCCGCGTCACCTGGAACGCTGACAGACACCGGGAACGCCCAAGTTTCTTCAGCAGTCGCCAGCGTGATGGCATCGGGGCGGCATTCTGCCGTCGCAGGTTGTGTCTGTCGAGGGCGCAAATCCCCGCCATGTCTGGTAGCCGACGCTCCATCCCATCGTTCAGAAGTCGCAAGCTAAAGTTCGTCATAAACTGCGCGGTGGTCCGGCAGGCAGAACGCCGATCATGGCCGATCAGCAGACATCCTGTTGTTCTGCTCGTTAATGTCGTCGATCCCTCCTTGAAAGCACTCTGGTGATCCGTCACACCTCGCGCATGAACGCTCTGGAAACGTTGCAGAAATGGTTTGGCTTCGCCTCGTTCCGTGGTCAGCAGGCCGAGATTATTGACCGCGTGAACAACGGCGGGCACGCGCTCGTCATCATGCCGACCGGCGGCGGGAAATCGCTGTGTTACCAGATTCCGGCTCTCATGGTCGAGGAATCGACTGACCGCCCGGCCCCGCTGACGCTTGTTCTTTCGCCGCTGATCGCCCTGATGCAGGATCAGGTCGACGCTCTCCGGCGGCGCGGTATCGACGCGACGTTCATCAATTCGTCTCTGTCCCGCGAGGAACGCGAAAAGCGGTACGCGGGCATCGTCGAGGGCCGCTACCGACTGCTCTACGTGACACCAGAGCGTTTTCGCAAGCCGGAGTTCGTCGAGGGGCTCGCGCGGCGCGACATCCGGCTGCTGGCTGTCGACGAAGCGCACTGCATCAGCGAATGGGGCCACGATTTCCGGCCGGACTACACGCGGCTGCGCGAGTTCCGGGAAGTCGTCGGCAATCCAACAACGATTGCTCTGACTGCAACAGCCACGCCCGACGTGCAGGGCGACATCATCCGGCAACTCGGTCTGACCGAGGACGAAGTGCAGCGCTTTCACGAGGGCATCGATCGCCCCAATCTGACGATCGACGTTGTCGACGTCTGGGAAGAGGACGAGAAACTCGAACAGATCATCAAGACCGTCCGCAAACACGCACAGAATCCCGGCAGCGGCATCGTCTACTTCACGCTGATCCGAACTCTGGACCGCTTCAGCAATCTGCTCGGCAAAAAACGCATCCCACATGTCTGCTATCACGGAAAGCTGGAACGGCGCGAACGGCGGTGGATTCAGGACGAGTTCATGTCCGGCAAATGCCCGCTCGTCCTGGCGACAAACGCGTTCGGCATGGGCATCGACAAGGAGGATATCCGCTTCGTCATGCACGCCGAGGTACCGGGCTCCATGGAATCGTGGTACCAGGAGATCGGCCGGGCCGGACGCGACGGGCTGCCGTCTGACTGCATTCTGCTGTACGAAGAGGCCGACCTGACAACGCAGATGGAGTTTCTCCGCTGGAGCAACCCGGACGCCGACCTCTACCAGCGCATCTATGACCTGCTGGTCCACGATAAGGAGCAGGTCGACGCGTTCGGCCTCGAATGGATGCGGGAAAAGCTGCACGCCCGGCAGCGGCACGACCATCGGCTCGAAACCGCCCTCTCGATGCTGGAACGCTTCGGAGCGATCGAAGGGACCTGGGGAGACCCGGTCGAACTCGAAGTCACCGGCCCGCTGCCGTCGGAACTTCAGGACGCTGAGCGACTGCAGGCCAAGCTGCAGCGCGATCAGGAAAAACTGCTCGCCCTGGTCCGCTTCATTCAGCACGACGGCGACCGCAAGCAGTTCATCCACGAATACTTCGGCCTGCCGTATCACGGTATGGTGTGACGTAACTTAGCCGGTGATCTGCGACGTGTGGCTTGCGTAGATACACAGGCGGCGCGATACCGATCGTTGAGGTGTTCGCCTGATAAGGGTAAGTTTGTGGCGACTTCGTCTTGCAGCAGGTCTGGTTTCAGAGTCTGCTGTTTGCGACCCGTCCCGGTCTGGTGGAACCGGTCGCCTTTCCAGGTGATCCGGGCAGTGATTCCGGGGCGGGTCACCTGGCCAGGTCTGCGAACCCCAATCGCACGAACTGCAGGCGGAGCTGATTCCGTCCGACATGCGATCTGTTATGGAAATTGCCCGCCCCGGTTGCAGAGATCGTCCCGTGCAAAGCGCGGAACAGACGGTTAACCGGGGCGGGCTTCCCCACCTTTGAATCGCAATTTTGGCCCTGTCTGGCAGAGGAATCTGCTGGAATGACAGAGTTTTTCTGAAATTGCAGCCGACGCTTGCGTGCCGCTCAGTGCGTATTTGTCTGCACTGCGTCAAACGTCGAGATCGTCGACGAGTGCGGATTCTTCCATGATCACGCGGTAGCGTTCGCTCGCGTCTTTGCCCAGCAGTTGCTGGAAAGTCAGGTCTGCTTCGACCTGACTTTCGATGTTGACCTGCAACAATGTGCGCGTCTTTGTGTCAAGAGTCGTGTCGCGAAGCTGCTGTGGCGTCATTTCGCCGAGGCCCTTGAAGCGAGTGACCTCGAACTTCCGGTTGGCGGCCAGGCCGGAGAGGATCTCTTCCTTCTCGGCGTCATCCTGCGCGTAGTGGATGTCTTTGCCGATCGTGATGCGATACAGCGGCGGCTGCGCGAGAAACACGCGGCCCTGGCGGACGAGTTCCATCATGTGGCGGAAGAAGAAGGTCAGCAGCAGCGTGCTGATGTGGTAGCCGTCGCTGTCGGCATCCATCAGCAGGATGACCTTGCCATAGCGCAGACGTCGGATGTCGAAGTTCCCCCCGATGCCCGTGCCGAGTGTCTCGACGAGGTCACTGATTTCCTGGTTGCCCATCACCTTTGTCGTATTCAGCGACTCAGTGTTAAGCACTTTGCCACGCAATGGCAGGATCGCCTGCGTCCGACTGTCGCGGCCCATGCCGGCTGAACCGCCAGCCGAGTCGCCTTCGACGATGAACAGTTCGGACTCGTCCGGGTTGGTCGAGCGGCAGTCCAGCAGTTTGCCTGGCAGAGTCACCTTCTTGTTCGAGACTGATTTGCGTTTGATATCCTTGACGGCTTCGCGACTGGCCGCTCGCGCGCGAGCGGCCAGGATAATCCGCCCGACGATCGCATCTGCTGTGCTTGCGTTGTTGTTGAGCCAGGTTTCGACGCCTGCCCGTACGAGACCTTCGACCTGCGCGGTGATCTCGGGATTGTTGAGCTTCTCTTTGGTCTGGCCCTGAAACATCGGGTCGCTGAGAAAGACCGACAGAATTGCGCACGTGCCTTCGCGAATATCCTCCGGTCCGATCGAGATGCCCTTGGGACGGATCTCGTGGACGTCCATGTAATTCTTGACGGCCTTTGTAATGCCCGAGCGGAAGCCGGATTCGTGCGTGCCGCCAGCGTGCGTCCGGATGCCGTTCACGTAACTGCGGACCCAATTGTCCGTCGATTCCGTCCAGCGCAGCGCGACTTCAACGCGCGTGCCGCCGTCGAAGTCCTTGTCGATCCGAAACTGCTCTTCGTGGACGGTCTTCCGTTTTTCCTCGGCGACAATCTTGTCGAGGTACGCGTTGATGCCGTCCGGGTTCGAGTACTCATGCGTCTCTTTGCGGACCTCGTCGTGAAAGATGATCTTCAGGCCGCCGTGGATGAACGAAATGTCTTCCAGGTGCTGGCGGATGACGTCGCTCTTGAAGTGCGTCGTACGGAAGATCTTCTCATCCGGCCGGAAGAAGATGATCGTACCGTGGCCGCGGAACGGCTTGACTTTCTGAACCGGCGCCTTGGGGACTCCGCGACGATATGCCTGAAAGAACTCGTGTCCATCGCGATGGATCGTCGCCGTCATTTCGATCGACAGCGCATTGACGACTGAAGAGCCGACGCCGTGCAGACCGCCGCTGCGCGTGTAGTTCTTGTCGGAGAATTTGCCGCCCGCGTGCAGCGTCGTGAGGATGACTTCGAGTGCCGACTTCTTGAATTTCTTATGCGTGTCGACGGGGATGCCACGGCCGTTGTCGGCGACTGTGCTGGAGCAGCCGTCCTTGTGCAGTGTGACGCGGATCTCATTGCAGTGGCCGGCGAGGTACTCGTCGACCGAGTTGTCAACGACTTCCCACAGCAGGTGATGCAGGCCCTTGCTGTCGACGCCACCGATGTACATCGACGGCCGCATCCGGACGGCCTCCAGGCCTTCGAGGACGTCGATATCACTGGCGGTATAGGTTTTTTGTTCTGCCACGGCTGTCATGATTGGCGATCAGATCCTTTGATCAATCGGGTTCAGATAAGGATTCCATGCGAAACAACGTCCCCTTTTTCAGACTGGCATCAGCGCAAAGACGCGGAGACTCAAAGGAACGCAAAGCCTTCGCGAATCTTTGCGCCTCTGCGTCTTTGCGCTGCAATGACCGGCTGAATGCCCTGAGGCTTTCGGGGAGTGATTTCGGACAGGATCACAAAGACTAAGGGTATCTGGCGCTAAACGAGAATTGTCTGCAGCTCTGAGTTACTCCTCCATCGTCGCCCAGTCGACCAGTTCGATCGGCTCGGGCACGATCTCGGCGAAGTCGTTGCGCTGGCTCGTTTTGACGCCTTTTCCGCCGCGGGAGGTCACGTTGTACTTCATCTGACCGAAGCTCAGCGGTGTCCCGTTTGAGTTCGTGACGTGCAGCGTGTCGCTCGGTCGGGCGAGCAGCTTTGCGCCGAGAACGCAGTCGCCTTTTTCCATCTTGATGCCGCGGACGCCGATGCCAGGGCCAGAGAGAATCGGTACCTCGTCCAGCGAGAAGTGGATGATTCGGGCCTGCTCCGACGCGAGGAAGATCGTCTGGTGATCGCGAATCAGCTCGACGTGAACGACGCGGTCGCCGGACCGCAATCGGCAGAATTTGCGGCCCGTTCGTGTCGACGCTGTCCTGAACGTGCTGAGCGAAACTTTCATCACCTGGCCAGTGGCCGTCGCGACGAGCAGGTGCGGCGCTGTCGACGCGTCATCTTCGGTTTCGTCGGCAGGTGTGAACCGTGAGTCTGTCGAAAGAGCGGCGATAATCGACGCTCCGTCGGACAACCGAACGTGTTTGGCCAGCGGCTCGCCATAGCCGGACGAGACCGGAATCTGGTCGATCGTCAGCGTGTACGCGACGCCGTCGTTTGAGAAGAAGACGATCGAATCAACCGTGCTGCCGGGTAGAACGTTGAGCACACTGTCGCCCTCGCGGACGCGCGTGCCTTCGACTTTGGCCAACCGGCCGACGCGTTTGACCCAGCCGTCGCGCGTGACAACGACGTTCGTGTTCTCTTTGACGATGTAAGTGTCGGCGGAGAACTCGGTGATCTCTTCCGACGAGCCCAGTCCCGTGCGGCGTTTGCTCGCGAAGGTCTCGCCGAGTTCACCGAGTTCGTCTTTGACGACGTTCCACAGCTTCGCTTCGGACTTCAGGATGCTGCGGATGTGCCGCGCCTGCTTTTCCTTATCGGCGAGTTCCGCGCGGATGTCGTCGATTTCGAGTTTCGAGATGCGGTAGAGCTGCAGTTCGAGGATGGCCATCGTCTGGACTTCGTCGAGCGGAAACTCCTTCATCAGTTTCTGCGCGGCGTCCTGCTTGCCGCTGCTGGCGCGGATGATTTTCAACGCCCGATCCAGCCCGTCGAAGATGATGCAGAAGCCTTCGAGAACATGGATGCGTTTTTCGAGCTGCGCCAGTTGGTACTGAAAACGCCGACGTACGGTTTCCTGGCGGAAGACCAGAAAGTGCTGCAGCATCTCGACCAGATTGACGCGCTGCGGAGCCAGCAGGCCCGTCTCGCCAGGCACAAGGCACGTTGCGTTGTACGGGAAGTTCTGTTCGAGACTGGTGTGCTTATAGAGGTACGCCATGACGGCCTCCGCGTCGGCGCCGGGCTTCAGCTCCAGCACGATCCGCAGGCCCTGCCGGTCGTCGGTCTCATCGTTGACTTCGACGAGCTGCGGCAGCTTGCGACTGGCGATTACGTTGCCGATTTCCGCCGCCAGCGGCCCGGTGCTCACGTTGTAAGGCACCGAGTAGATGACAACGCGGTTCTGAACCTCGCGTTTCTTTTCTTTGTCGAGCCGCCATTCGCCGCGGACTTTAACTGAGCCGCGGCCTTCTTCGTACATCGTCCGCAATTCGGTGCGGTCTGTGACGACACGTCCGCCGAGCGGAAAGTCCGGGCCTTTGATATACCTCATGAGCTGCGCGACGGTCGCGTCCGGCGATTCGATCAGATGGACGCAGGCTTTGATGACCTCGCCGAGATTGTGTGGCGGGATGCTCGTCGCCATGCCGACCGCAATGCCCTGCGTCCCGTTGACGACCAGATTCGGGAAGCGAGCAGGCAGGACGACCGGTTCCTCGGTCATGCCATCGTACGTCGGCCGCATTTCGACCGTGTCGAAACGCAGTTCGTTCATCAGGTGCTCGGCGAGGTGCGTCAGCCGCGCCTCGGTGTATCGCGAAGCGGCGGCCGGCAGACCCATCACCGAGCCGAAGTTGCCCTGGCCATCGATGAGAGGTTCGCGGTAAGTGAAGTCCTGAGCTAGTCGAACCAGAGCCTCGTAAGCTGCGACATCGCCGTGCGGATGAAAATTACCGATCGTGTCGCCGGTGATTTTTTGACACTTTCGTGTCTTGGCATCGTGCGTCAGTCGCAGGCCGTCGTACATCACGTACAGGATGCGGCGCTGCACGGGTTTGAGGCCGTCGCGCACATCGGGGAGCGCACGCGACTGAATGACGGACATCGCGTAGTTGAGATACCGCCGACGCGTCTCCTGGCTGATCGAAACGTACTCGCGATGATCGCCGTCCTGATGACTGGCGACGCTCAGTTGCTCAAAGTCGTCTTCAGTAGAATCGGTCGGTTGCTGGTCGAGCTTCGCGCGCTGGACGCTTTGCTTGTTCGCCGTTCGCTTCTTTGCCGGCTCGGATTTGCGGGTCGACTTTGAGGTCGCTTTGCTGCGACTACTCGACTTGCCGGTGCCGTGTGAGGACGACGCCGGCTGGCTCTTCGACGACTTGCGACTGCGTGACGTGGCCTTCTTTTTCGCCAAGGGTTCCCTCCACAGGCAGGCTGGCGGTGTTAATCCTGAGATTGCTTAGGAATGAGTCCGACACAAGTTCTCGAAGTCAGCCGGCACGCGCCAGCGTCCGGTTCCACTCGAAACTGAACGAACCGGACGCTGGCGCGTGCTGGCTGATTCACGAATTCCGTTTCCGACACCTTGCAGAACGGAGTCGGCCGGACGTTCCGGACAAGCGATTCAGCTTGTGCAGCTTGCCTGTCCGGGCACGCTGCGAAGCGTGAAAGTTTAGCGGTTCCGGCGACTTTCTCCACTGGACTGATTGCTCCGAATCTACCTGTCGAATCGGCTGTCCGGATTGTGCGGCTGGCTCTAAGTGCCTGAATGGTAAGGAATTCGGGAAAGCCGGCAGAATCGTCTTCAAGCGCAGGAAATGATTCACTGGAGCAATCAGACGCGGCCGAATTGCTTAGTGCCTGGCCGTGGGTGAGGAACTCGGACCCTCGCAGCTCCGGCCAACAGGAGGCACGCACAGGCCGCCTCGGCTTCGGTCGACGGCACCCCGAATCGCACGGAGGAGATCATGTTTCGCAAATCACTCACAGCGCTGATCGCGCTGTCACTGGGCACACTTGGAATGACCCAGGCGTTCGCTCAGAACCGGGTGCCTTACCTGCCCGCGCCGGCGCCGCAGGGACAGGGGTATCCGCTGGTCGCTGTCCGCAGTTCGGCGTATCCGCCAGTTGCGCAGCAGCACGCAACACCGCAGAAGGGTTATCCATATCTGGGGGCTCCGCTGTACCCGTGTCCGCAGCCGAACATTCCGGTGCAGGTCGGGGGCACGATGGTGACCAATCCCGCGTTCGCTCCGCATGAAATGCTGTACGCTCACAAATACCGGTCGATGTACGGGCCGTTCTACTACCGGGTGAAGGGAGCCTGGATCTGGACGCCGTTCGGCATGGAGTCACATGACAAGTGGGAGCTTGTCGGGACAGAGGTCAAAGTGAACTACAAGTCGACGATCTGCCCGCTGTCGGGTTTTGTTCCGCCGGCTTTTCATCTGTTTCGCAGATGAGCCGCCATTTCCGCTGGCAGTGAAACCGCGGCCGCGGCGGTCTGACTCGAAGCCCGACATGCCATTCGTTGAGAGTGGTTCTGGAGTCTGACCGGTCAAGGGGCCAGGCGTTGAACAGGCCACGGCAAGTGCCACTGACCGTTGGGTAAATCGTCTCTGCGGAGACAAGCTCGTCACGCAATCACTCAGGTCCGATTCAAGGAAGAAAACGATGCTCGGTCGATTTCGACAGTTTCAGATTCGGCT
>WGMU01000155.1 GCA_016124895.1 bacterium | reverse complement strand
GTGGAACGAACGGTCGACTCAAGCGAAACCATGATCAAGATTTCGCAGATCAGCCTCATGCTCAACCGACTTGCTCCCAAACCGAACGCAATACCATTCCAATACCGAAAACACAGAGTTTGAATTCTTAGATAGCCTCTACTCATGCGCTATGCGCTTCGGCGGTGAGAGAATCAGCACGAACAGCAGCGATGCTCCCGCAAAGAATGCCTGAATCCGCTCCGGCCGAGTCGAGACCTGCCGGGCCTGTAGCACATCGCCACTCTCATCCGGCAGTGAAATCGTGATCTGACGCGCGTGCTGATCGATCCCAGGATAAAACATCGTCGTGCTCCTGCTGAGGAAACAAAGGGGCTGAATCCCCAGCCAGTTACGACTTCAAGTCAACGCCGGCAAGCCGACTCTTTCATAGATATCAAAGGGAAACGTGTGCTCAACGCCTTTCGGCAGTCAGAGGAGCAGCACAGAGCGGCATCAGTCAGTGCAGTCGGCGCTGAAGTCGCTGCAGCAGCTCGAAGCCCTCGACGTCTGAAGGCAGCGGCCTCAATCGCCAGTAACCAATGACCAATGACTGGCTGCTATCAACCATCAACACCGGAGGCACACGATGCCGATGAAACTCAACGTGGGGCTCAGCCGCAAGGTCGGCGAGCCCGGTTTCGGGTCACGCGGTGCCAGCGTGAATCTCGAACTCGAACTCGACAGCTCACTGGTCGACGATCCCGACCGGCTGCGCGAACGCATCCGCCAGCTCTATCACCTCGCGAAATCGTCCGTGGACGAAGAGCTGCAGCAGGCTGGACCACCGCCAGCCAACGGCAGCAACGGCCACGGCAGCCACAGCCTCGACCGGTACCGCATGAACGGGAACGGTCACGGCAACGGCTCGAACGGCTCTGCATCAAACGGACACGGGCCGCGGCGGGCGACGGGCTCGCAGGTGAAGGCCATTCACGCCATCGCCGGACGCAGCCGCATTGATGTCACCCGTCTCGTGCAGGACCGGTTCGGTGTGTCGTCGCCCGACGACCTGTCGATCACCGACGCCAGCACGCTCATCGACGAACTCAAGTCCGCGCAGTCGGGAGCCGCGCGATGATCGCGACGGCCGTGCCCCGTTCACGCGTCAGCACGGTCGGGCCGGAACGCGATTACATTTCTCACTCGGCCATTACGACGTACCAGCAGTGCCCGCTGCGTTACCGGTTCCGGTACGTCGATGGCCGATCCGAGGAGTTTGTGGCCGCGAACCTGATCTTCGGCGGTGCCATTCACGCCGCTCTCGAATTCCACTTCACGGAACTGCTGCAGGGCAACGAACCGCCGACACTGGACCTGCTGCTCGACGCCTTTCAGGCCGAATGGCGCGCCCGGTCTGTCGAGGCGGCCGACATCCGGTTCGGCAGGGACGAGAATCACAACTCACTGAGTACACTCGCCGACCGGATGCTGTCTGCGTTCCGTGCCAGTCCGGCCGCCGCGCCGGACGAAACCCTGATCGGCATCGAAGAGGAACTCCGCGGCGAACTGCTGCCGGGACTGCCCGACCTGCTGGCCCGTATCGACCTGCTGACCACGAACAGCGACGCGCTTGTCATCACTGACTTCAAAACTGCGCGCAGCCGCTGGTCTCAGGGACAGGCAGAAACCTCAGCCACACAACTGCTGCTCTACAGTGAACTGGCCCGCCGCCTGCTGCCCGACCGTAACGTGACACTGCGGTTTCTCGTACTGACCAAAACAAAGACGCCAGCCGTCGAGTCCTTCAACGTCGACGTCAGCCGCCCGCTCGCGCGTCGCACGGTCAACACGGTGAAACACACCTGGCGGGCCATCAGGGCCGGCCACTTCTATCCGGCTCCCAGCCCCATGCACTGCCCGGCCTGCCCGTTCCGCTCCGCCTGCCGGGCATGGACCGGAGACTGAGCACCGACCAGCAACACCAGCCTTCAACCCCAACAGGAGCCAGCTTCTTGACCACAGCCCGCCACAAACTCAACGCCGCCTACATCCACGGCGCACTGCTCATCGCCGCGCTCCTCACCGCGGTGACCGAGTCCTGGACCGTGTTCATCCTCAGCGCCAGCGTCCTCACCGCCACGTCCATTCTCAGCGGCGAAATCCGTCTGAAGTCGAGACCCAGACGCAAGTGAACCAGACAACTCCAGGCATAAAAACCGCCCCGTCCGTCGCGAGCCACCAGCTCGCGCCGGGCGGGGCCAGCGGATTTTCGTTTAGCTGTCAGAGGGCAGTTCGTCTGCAGGTAACGTGTGGAAGCGCCCGCAGACCGCCGGAATCAACTGGCTGCGGGTAGTTATGACGACGCAATACGATCTCGTTTGTTCGTCGACGTGATCGCGATCCGATTGCCCCTCGCCAACTGCTGCGGGCGATCGGACCTGAGTGTCGAATGGAAGCCGTCGAAATGGCGGCGGGGTATCCGACCTGATGGAGTTCGTGCGGCTGCGTCCGACCCTCCGGTCGCTGTGACCGGATGCACGAACCGGAGTTTGCTGAGCTGCTCCCGAGTGTCGGACCTGGTGCAATTCGTGCAGCTGAATTCGATGCGTCGGTCGTGATCGCTGGAGCATGTTGGCAGAGTGGACGTTGCTCTCACTGAGAATGTCCACAGCGACGAGGTTGAGTGACGCACGAGTTCGATGTGTACTGTCCCGGTGCGTTACACCTGGTCGACCCATGCCGGCAGCGGGTCAAGCGTGAAGGCCTCGTCGATGGTGGCAGTCGCGTCATTGAAGACATCGCCCATTGAGGCGTCGTTGTTGCCGGTGCCGCCGACCAGAGTGTCCGGGCCGTCGTTGCCGGCCAGCGAATCGTCGCCGTCGCCGCCGACCAGAGTGTCTCGTGCGTTTCCGCCGGTCAATGTGTCGTTGCCCAGACCGCCAAAGACCCGGTCGAAGCCGCGTTCGCCATTGAGCACGTCGTTGCCGGTGAAGCCGGACAGGCCGTCGTTGCCATCACCGCCGTTGAGCGTGTCGTCACCTTCTTTGCCCTGCAGGATGTCGTCGCCGGCGTCGCCATTGAGCACGTCGTTGCCAGCATTCCCCACCAGCGAATCATTGCCGTCGCCGCCGTTGATGACGTCAGGGCCAGCCGAGCCGATCACGGTGTCGCTGCCGCCGAACGCGCGAATCTGGACGAAGCCTTTGAAACCAAAGAACGCGCTCACGTCGATCAGGTTGTCGGAGTCGCCCGCATTGATCTCAGCAATCTCAATCGCCTGCACCAGATCGCTGCCGACACCGAGCAGCGAGCTGTTTGTCAGCGTAAAGTCGGCATCGGCAGATTCAATCAGTCGATCGATCCCGCGGCCACCATTGAGCGTATCGTTGCCAGCTCCGCCAATCAGTCGATCGCCCGAACCCCCCAGGCCCTTCAGCAGGTCGTCGCCATCGCCGCCGATCAGCGTGTCCGCGCCCGACCCGCCGAAGATACGATCCTGCCCACCGCCAGCGTCGATGAAGTCACTGCCGCCGGCACCATTGAGCACGTCGCTGCCGTCCGAACCCAGCAAAGTGTCATTGCCACCACCGCCGTCGAGTGTCACCGACGTCAGCCCAGGCGTAAAGAACGTGCTCGCATCAATCGTCTGAGCTGTGCCACCGCCAGAGAGCATCGCGCGTTCGGCATCAATAACGGTATCGTTGCCGCGTCCGGTCATCGTTGAGTTTGTCAGCGTGGCATCACCGGTGAACATCTCACGAATCAGATCATTGCCACTGCCGCCGTTGAGCGTGTCATCACCGTCTCCGCCATCCAGCGTGTCCCCCGTACTTCCGCCTCCGTTGAGCGAATCGTCTCCGATGTCCCCAACGAGTTCATCTTTTCCTGCGCCACCATTGAGCGTGTCATTACCACCTTGTCCCAGCAACACGTCATCGCTACCGGAACCGGTGATCACATCGTTTCCGTCGCGACCATACAGAGAATCGTTGCCGTCACCGCCTACGATCACGTCTGGCAGATCACTGCCAATCAGCACGTCATCACCACCAAGCCCGTTCAACACGACGCTCACACTCGAAGCAGATGCGTCCATCGTGTCAGGCAGATCGGTGCCGTTGATAATCAGCCGCTCAAAGCCCACGAAGGGGAGTTCCAGCCGGACAATATCCGGACCAGCGCCCCCACCTGATTCCGATGCCCGAATTGACGTTGCGCCAATGACGATTGTCTGGGAAGCCGTGCCACTCGTGGAGACGGTCAGTGCGTCATTCGCTCCGTCCGCCAGCACATTCAGCGCATCTGGCGCGAATACGCTGTCTTCATCCAGGATCAACGAGTCAGCGCCCCCCTGGGACAGATCGACCGTCAGCGATTCGACACCCGAAACAAAGGTCACTGAAGCTGAACCATTACTGATCATGTTGCTGTTGATCTCGTGCGTCTCTGCATCCGGGGTCCCTGCGACAGTGACGTGATCAGTACCACTGCCTGCGTCAATTAACACGTCAAACAACGGCAGGTCAGTTGGCAGCGTAACTCGGACTTCGTCATCGAATGCTCCGCTGTCGAGGGCGAGTGCGTGAGCCGAAATGGCCGATAGCGGAACGCGAACCTCTGAGCCGAAGACGATCTGCTGATCCGGTCGCGTGTACGCAACGAGCTGTGTTGCGGCGTTGAGGATGATCTCGCGCTGATCCGGGTCGAACGAAATATCAAAGTCGTTCGCTTGCCCGGCGACATCGGTCACGACCAGTTGGCCTCCGGAATCGATCCGCGCGGTGACGGAAGCGTCATCGTCAAGAATCGTGCCCACAAAACTCGTCACCGGCAACTTCGCGTTCATCGGGTTCGAGAGCTGGAGCATCACCGTCTCATTGCCCTCTTCAACGGCGTCTTCACTGATGTTAATGGCGACCTGAGCTTCGGTCTGCCCCGCGAAAATGAACACGAAAAAGTCACCCGAACCGTTCGGCGAGGTGTAATCCATTGAGCTGGCCGTACCGTCGACGACGCGCGCCGTCATCTGTACGTTGCGCGTGAATGGTTCGTACGCCTTCGACAGCCGGACGTTGAACAGCATCTGCCGTTGCCCGCCGCCACTGCCTTCAATCACCGAGATCGGATCGACGGAAATGGTCGGCGTTGCAAACTGGATGTCATCATCACGGATCGTCCCTGTGCCGCGGGCGCTGCTGACCGGGATCCCGGCGGCATCGTAAATCTGCGCGTTGACCGAGTTGCTGATCTGCAGGTTGAATGTCTCGTCGCTTTCTGCAGACTCGTCACCAAACACCGGCACCGTGACAAACTTTGTGACTTCTCCGGGAGCAAATGAGAGCGAGCTGACCGAGGCGTCACCGAAATCCGTGCCCTTAGTCGCGGGGACTTCACCAAACGTGGCCGAAGCCACGGAACTCACGTTGACCGTAACTGTCTGCGGTGAGGCGGGCGTCAGGTTGACCGCGAAGGTGGCGAGTGTCTGGCCGCTGTCGCCTTCTGAGAGAACCGTATTGGTGACCGTCAGCCGCGGTGTCTGCCGGACAAGAATCCGGCCCGTCGAGTAGTTACTGAACACCGGCGGGTTCACACCATCCGCGAGGCGTGCATACACATAATAGTCACCGCTGGGGATGTCGAAGGCGCGTAGATTGTAAGCGGACGCGCCGTCAGCTTCGGACAGTCCGGTCACGAGCGGCAGCCCGTCGTAACCCGAGTCATCCGTGTCGTAAAACAGGCTGACCGTCGCCGACGAGTCCGCGTCAAACGCCTCGTAATCGATCGTGAAGCGATGATTGACGCCGTCGTCGAGGACGTCACTCGCTGGTCCCGTGACGGCGATCGAGCCTGTCGCATTGCCGCCCAGGGCTTCGAAGCTGACGGCTCCGAGTCCCTCCGTATCGACCACTCGGATCTGCCAGTTGCCGGCTTCCGGCGCGTTGATCGCCACCGTCCGCCGCGTCACTCCGGTAAGTGCCGCCGCGATTTCGATATCCGAGTCGCTCGCGAAGTCCGCTTCGGTGAGCACTGTCCCGTCTGGCCTTGTCACTTGGATTTCGACGGACGGGCTTTCGTTTTCCCAGCGCGCTGTCATCAGCAGGAGCGACGTTCCCGCACCTACGGAATACGTCGCAGGTGACGACGCGGTGAGCAGTTGTGGTCCGCTCGGAGCGGCGGCCGGAGCAGTCAACACGGAATCTGAAGTAGCGGCGCCGGCCACCTGCGCGAGTTCCGTCCCGCCCAGCGTTTTGAAACTGCCGTCAAAATTGACCTGAAACCCGACGCTCGTGTCACCCACAAACGGCAGGCTGACGGTGCCATAACCCAGCACGTAATCGTCGGACGCGACGCCGTTGTTGGAAAACTCGAAGGCCATATTGCCCGACCCAATCGACGTGCCGCCCACAACGGGAATCTCGTCGGGGATCGTCACCGTCGCGGTGCCCGCCATGTTCAGGTCAAAGTTCGCATTGGCCTGCAGTGAGGCGGTTGTCGTGATCAGGCCACCGAGTGCATCGAATGTCGCATTGGCTTGCAGGTCACGTTGCTCGAAATCGAGCGTTGCGTTCCCCGTCCCGCTGATCAGTCCGTTGACGACGTCGATGACTCCGCTGGCCGAAATCCGGTCGCGGTTGAGCGAACCGCTGAGATTGAGAGCGGCGAGTTGTCCTGAGTAAGTCCCACCGGCCCACGACGGCAGATTGATCGAAAACTGAGGTCCGCCGGTGATCCCGATCCCGCCGCCAAACTCGACAGGCATCGGATCCGATTCGCCAATGTGATTGATCTGCCCATTCAGCGACTGCAGAAACGCTCCTGTCGCCCCAATCGGCTTGTTGAGACTGTCTGCTCCCAGCGAAACGAAATTCAACTCGCTGCCCACAAATCCGAGGCCGCCGAGTACTTCGATTCCTGTCGGGATCTGAATCAGCGTTTCGGCAGTCACCGAGTTGATCGTCGTGTTGATGTTCAACTCGGCCTCGGAGATCTCCCAGACGCCCGGAACGATCCGGATGTCATCGGCCGAGAGCGTCCCGACGATCTCGACGCCGTTCGAACTGATTTCGATATAGCTGTCGCCGGTAAAGTCGGCAGTGACGTCATACACGTCCGGCAGGGTGACGAGCCCCTGAATGCGAAACGACTCAGTCGCGCCGGCATATTCGACGATCAGTCCGCGGGCCTCGACCGACAGTGTGTTAAACAGGCTGAACTCGATATCCGGAAACGCAATCTGACCCCCGGTCAGGTCAACGCCCGACTCGTTCACAATCAGGACGCTGTCACCCGTCAGATTAAGTTCTGCGCTCTCAAGTTGCGGCGGCAGTTGAATGACTCCCTGAAACCGGAACTCGGGCTCGAAGTCCTCGTCGTTTCCTGCAGTCCGATCCGCCACAAACGCCAGCGTGCGAACGTCGAGGTCCGTCCCGAACAGTTCGAAGTCGGTCCCGGCCGGCGATGACACCGACGCTTCGCTGAGCCGGCCCTGCTCGAATATCAGCGTCAGATCGAACTCGCCATTCCCCGGCGCGATGATCTTTGCTGAGCCGGTCACGCTGCCGCTGCCGGTGAAGTCTTTCATTGCAGTGACTTCAACATTCTGCAGACCGTACTCCTGATAAACCGGAATCGACGCGATCGAAACCGCGACGTTCATTGCAAACTCGACAGAGCCGTTTTCGAGTTGCCGCATCCCGAGGAATCGCTCGCCACTCAGGTCGATCTGAAAATCGTTGAGTGTCGGGATGCGGTACGTGCCCTGCAGAATCGCGGTCTTCTGTTCGAGGTTCAGGTCGAGCGCTGCGTCGCGCGTCTCGATTTCCAGCAGTCCCAGCGCAACGAATTTCCGGTCGCCGGGGATCTCGAGACGCCCGCCCGTCAGGCTGACTCCGTCCCCGTTGACGATGACAGCGTTGTCGTTGTCGATCTCGACACTCAGGTTGCCCAGCTCTTCGGAAAACTGGAACAGGCCACGAATTTCGATTTCCGGATCAAAATCGTCACCGTTCCCAGGTCCGGGGTTGCGATCGGAAGTGAACGTGACCTGTCGGACAACGACCTGCTGCCCAAGCAACCCGAACGACTGCGGCGGGTCGGCCGTTACGTTGAACGTGAATGCCTCGGTTGTGATTTCCGCATTAGCCAGCAGATCGCCGTCGGGAGTCTTGAGTTTGCCTGTGCCCGAGTACCTGTTGCTGACCGTGTCGATTCCGAACGCGAGATCGGCAAGCGCCCACTCACCGTCGTCCGTGATGTTGATCGGGTCCGGAATGGTGATATCGACGAGTGCCTGCACACCGCCCTGCTTCGAGAGCTTGACGAAATTGTTCCCCATGCCGTCGAAGTCGAACGTCGCGTTGTTGAGATTCGGGAACGTGATCGTCGTCGTGAACTTAACAAACGGGTTCTCAGGGTCGGCCGCGTTGAATTCGATCATCGGGTTGTCGATCTGCACAATCGCGACTTCGAACAACCGCAGCTTCCAGAAACCCGTCAGCCCGAACTGTCCCTGATCGATCGCAAAGCCGTCAGAGTTGAACTTCAGAGGCGTTGCTTCAGCGACCTGAAACACGAGGTCGCCTGCTCCGTCGATCTCGCCGGTCGGTCCGACAAGATCACTGGGGAGGCTCAGCTTCCCGGCAATGCGAAGTTCGGGATCAAAGTCGGCTCCGTTACCCGGATTGCGGTCCGAGACGAACTCGATCTTCGACACGTCCACGTTGAGCAGCGACAGTCGGAAGTCGGTGCCTTCTCCAGCCGTCGCCGTGAGCCGAACGCCCTCGGCCGCGGTGATGCTGAGGCTTGTCGGAAACTTCGCATCGTTGACGTCAAAGTCCGGCGCGTTGACGACCGTCGAGCCATTGATTTCGAAGCCCTCGACCGTCGTGTTGATGTTGATCGTCAGGTTTTCGAGCGACCAGTCGGAAAACAGCGGGATCGAAGTGTCGCGTCGAATCTGCCCGATGAAATCGACTTCCGGCCCGCTGCTGCCTTTGCTGATACGGAAGCCGTTGCGATCGTTAAGCGGCAGTTCAGGGCCGGGAGTCAGATCGACCGTCACGTTGAACTGGGGCAGTTCAAAGTTCCCGCCCAGCAGGGCCACGGATGCGGCGTTGTCGTAGCGCAGCGAGAGATTACTGGCCTCAAGCTGGAACCCGTTCAGTTCGAGCGAGTACGCGCCCTGCGGAACGAAATCGACTCCGGTGAAGCTGACGCCCTGCGCGTCGATGCCGATGTAATCGTCACCGGTAATCGCAATGTCGATTCCGTTGAGCACGTCCGGCAGGCGGGCAGTTCCCCGTAACTCGATCCGCGCATCCGCGACCGAACCGCCGGTCGGGTCGACAAATTCAAAGCCCTCGAAGTCGAGCAGCGCGCCGCCTAGCTGAAACTCGCCCGCCGCGAACTGACTGGCTTCGCTGAGAAAGCTGGTCACTGCCGAGCCGACATCAACATGCCACTCGCCGGAAAACAGCGGGACGTCGACGTTGAAGATTCGCGACGTCACAGTCCCGCTGGCGATGATCACCGCGCTGTCGTACGAGACCGACCCGTTGACTTCAATGATCGATTGAAAATCGTCGCCATCGGCAGGCCTCAGACCGATCAGAATCAATCCGGCGGCTTCGTACTTTTCGGTCGTCTCGTTGAATTGAAAATCGCCCGCCACACGCAGCGGCGAGAGGTCAATCGGTGTCGCGACAGCGTTCGAAAACTCGGACGTGTTGCCATTCGGGTCGGTCACCGTCGCCGTAATGAACACGCCGCCCGGCGGATCGTCCGGCATCTCGAACATCGCAATCCCGGTCGCGTCGGTTGCGACCTGCATCGACGAGAGAAATGTCTGTCCCTCGCCGTTGTCGCTGTCATCTTTTGTCGGACTGGAAAAGAACTCGACCGTGTAAAACGTGCCCGGTGCCGACGTCAGTGTGCCGCCGATTTTGAGATTCCCGGTCAGCGTCAGTTCCGGCCAGTTCTGCAACCCGTTTGGCCCGGAGTCGTTATCCGTCGCGTCATTGGCCGTCACACCGTCAGCGGCCACTCCGCTCGCGACGAGATCGATGCCGAGTCCGTTGCTGTCGAAAATTGAGTTCTGAGAAATCCGGTTACCGGTCGTCGAGCCTGAAATCAGGACACCCGGCCCCAGCCCGCCGGTGATCATGTTTCCCGAAATCGTGTTGTTGTTCCCGGTGATTTCGATGCTGGCGATCTGGCTGTTGGTGACGGTGTTGTTCGAACCGGAAATCTGCAGCAGTCCCTCCTGAGGCAGCGTTTCGCCGGGCAACGTTTCAGTGAACTGCTCGCCGCTCGTCACATGAGCAATGCTGACGTTGTCAAGCGTCGTCGAACTGCCCTGAATGACGACTCGTTCAAACGTGATGTTTTGAATGATCGAACCGCTGCCCTGAAAGATGACCTTTTCTTCGCCGATGTAGACATTAGGGCCGAACGGCTGCGACCCGTCGATTGTGACGGCTTCGGTGAAGGTCGTCGGACTGTCATTCGAGAACTCCAGATCGGGTACTTCACCTCCCAGGTCGGCGAATGTGATCGTGTCGTGCCCGGGATTCGCATTGGCCATTCCGACGGCTTCGGTAAAACCGACGAACTCCGGTCTGGAGTCGAAACGTGACGTGGTGTTGACAACAAATGTCGCGGGCAGAATCCGGAGTTCAAGCTGCTGCAGTGCTGGAGCCAGGCTGTTCCTGCGGAAAGCAGGAAACCTGCAGCGACTGACTGAGGCAGAATTTCGCGGCTGAGCACCCGGCAGCAGTGAATTGAAGAGAAAACGGAACCTGTGAAACACCATCGCAAATTCTCCAGGTCTCTGACTGCACTGACGCGACCAGCCGCAATAGTGTTTCAGTGAACCTCACAGATCACCAGCAGTCCGCTGAAAAAGTCAGATGTTTCCAGTGCACCGGAGTGTCTGTGAGCCGGTTTTTCAGGTCCTGGTTGTCGTACGAAGCAGCCCTGTCCGGCTCCCGGGTTTCGTGTGGAATACCGCCTTCCTGCCTTCGACTTGTGATGAGCCACGAACCTGCAGGGGTTGGTCGAGTTGGAATCTGTTGCCTGAATCTCACCTGATGGTCAGCCACCATGGACAGTGCGACGTGCATGGTCGCGTCGTCGAAGGCAGCGTTTCGTGAGACTGACGATGCACTGCTTTGCCCGTCTGGACACGAGCCTTCTCTCTGCCGCCGTCTCTCGATTGCGTCATCATCGAGCCAGCGATCTCGACAACTCGCACGATTACTGCGGCGCTCAGGCGTAACGGACAGTTCTTGAGACGACTCCCGCGCATCAGAAACCGTCACTTGACGAGAGCCTGCGACAACATTTCGACGCGTCAGACGATGGGACCGGATGCGCAAACGGAATCCGCGCGACTCGCTTGACGGCATACATGAATCTGCCATCCTCGCAAGGCGGTCAATCAGCGCGTCGACTGACTGTGGAGAGCTACGTTGCATGTCCGAAGTGATGCGTGCGTGTTGTCCAACTCCTGCCTGCCGGTCCACATGAGGATGAAGTCATGATTCGTCAAATCGGGTTTTCGTTGACGGCGCTGATCGCTCTGACGGGGTGCCAGCGTGAGCAGCCGCCGGTGCAACTGACAGCAAACACCAGTCAGGAATCGATCGTGCTGGTCAGCGTCCAGAGCGACGCGCACGAGAATCCGCAGTCGGTTGATATGGCCCTGAAGCTCGCTGGATTCTCGGTCGACGAAGGTCGGCGGGTCGCCATGTTCTTCAACGTCAAAGGCGTCACGATTCCGGTTAAGGCGTTCCCCGACGACATCGGCTTTCAGGACAATGCTCCGATCAAAAAGCAGCTTGCAGATCTGATCGGCCGCGGCGTTGACGTACATGTCTGCCCGATCTGCATGAAAGCGCTCGGCGTCGATAAGGCAGACATCATGGAGGGTGCCAAAGTAACGACACGTCCCTCGCTGTTCGCCAATATCGGACCGGACACAGCGGTGTTTACGTACTGACTCTCTGATGCTGCGTTCTGAAGCATTCCTTCGGTCACAAATTCATCTTATCCTCTGGAAGATCAGCATGAACAGGATCAGAGTTCTTAGCGTCGGCGTTGCGTTTTGCCTGTCTGCAGGACTGACCGCTCAGGTGCATTGCGCTGAACCAGATGCTGCTCCGGCTGCGAAACTGCCGCGTCCCGGAGCGGTGGTGGTGGATCGTACGAAAGGCGAAGTCATTCTGTCGGCAAAGGTGCAGTTTCCGGACGGCAAGCCCTGTATCAACGAGTTCGGTCAGAGGGTGCAGGCATTCGCCGGTTGTGCGACAGCCGCCGGTGGCGACGCAAAGATGGCGGGGTATTTCGTGTTCCTGGTGGATGTCGAAACCGAACGGGTGTTCGACGGTCTGATGCAGCTCGGTTGCCGACCTCGCGTCCATTACAGCATCGAGGACGGCCGCAAACGCAGTGGTCTGACTGCGACCACAACTCCCGATGACTACCTGCAGGGTGATCCCGTTGTCCTGTCAGTCTTCTGGAAGAATGACGCGGGCAAATGGATCGAAAAGGCGTATCAGGACTTCGCCACTGAGACGGTTGCTGTGGGCGATCGTCAGATTGAGAAACCCTGGACACCGCACTTTGTCTTTCACGGCAGTGGAGCGATTCACAAATCCGGAACGGGATGTATTGCCTGCCCCTGTGACTGTCCTGGGGGGATCATCGCTGACAACCGCTTTCCCATTTACGACCCCAAGCCGACCGTCCGTTTCGACATGTCCAAAGCCCCTCCACCAGGAACGCAGGTCTATGTCCGCATCCGCCCCATCTCCTCCAGACCCGAATAGTTTCGTCCTGTGATGCAGGTCTGCCTTGTGAACTTCACGACGTGTCGGAATTCGGTTGCTGATCGGATCCGAATCGCACTTCTGGCGGTGATCGCCATTCTTTACCCGGCAGCAACGGACGGAGCCGATTCCCCGGACGCGTTCAAAGGGCACGCCGAATACGTGTACCTGATCACGTTCAGCGGGGACGGCAGACTCATGGCGACAGCCTCGGGCGACGACACCGCGATTATCTGGGATACGGCTCGCCGATCACCGCTGCATGTATTGCCGCACCAGTCGGCAGTCTATGCGGCCATCATCAGTCCGGACGGCACGATGGCTGCGACAGCGGAGGGCGACGGCAACATCTCTCTCTGGAATACCCGCAGCGGCGTCAGAATCACGCAGGTTCGGGAGCAGACCACCGCGGTGTACTGCCTGGCGTTTTCGGCGGATGGCAAGTCGCTGGCGAGTGTTGGTGGCAGTCCAGACGGAACGGGCACGTTTTTTCGCGTGTGGAACACAGGTGATTTCACTCTGCTGTCCGACTTCGCTGGGCATGAGCGACAGATCTACTGGGTCGCCTTTGCGCCGAACGGCCGGTTGATCGCCACGGCGAGCAGCGACAAAACCGTCCGCGTGTGGGACCGAACCAGCGGAGAATCGACAGTCCTGCGAGGCCACTCCAGCGACGTCTATCGATGCAGCTTTTCTCCGGATGGCAAACGACTGGCATCCGCGAGTCAGGACGGGACGGTTCGAGTCTGGAATCTGGAAACCGGCGAAGCGAGGGTCGTCTTCAGGGCAAGAGGTAAAGAACCGGTGTACGCCGCCGCCTTTTCGCCCGACGGTCACTGGCTCGCGGCTGCTGGAGACGATCACAGCCTGCGAATCTGGCGGACGACAGACTGGCGTCTGCAACAGGAACTTTCAGTCTCACGCCATGCGCTGTATGCGGTTGCCTGGGCTCCGGACCAGCGCGTCATCGTGGTCGCTGGCGAAGAAGGGAATGTGCATCTCATCGCGCCGAACCTCACACGCCACCCGCCAAACCGCCAGCAGTGACGGCGGCCGGAGCGTCCAGCGCAACCGCACGAACTGCATCCGGGCCGATACACGCGAGTCATTTCGACGGCTTCCATTCGACGCTCCGGTCCGATCGACCTGAGCGGATTCGTGGCGCAGATTCTTTCGTTCATTCTTGCGCGGTCGATCGGTCCAGAGTAGCCTGACTCTCCTGTGGCAGGACGCGGAACACCAGCCGGCGG
>WGMU01000153.1 GCA_016124895.1 bacterium | reverse complement strand
GCAGCGAGCGGTTCGAGATCAGAGACCAGCCGCCGCAGCCGCCCGGCTTCGTCCGCCGCCGTAACCAGGATCCAGCCGGAGCAGAACAGCCCGCGAATTCCGTTGACGTCGGCGACAGCAAACGTCGACTCACGCGGCCGCTCACCAATCACGCGAGCAAACGCCTGTGGCGGAGCCTCCTGCGGCACGATCGCGGTCAGCAGCCGGACAGCCTTCCGATCCTCGTCGGGCAGAGTCCACTTGGAGAGCAGATCAAATCGCAGATCGGCATCTTCCTGAGCGAGCGCCCGAAACACTCCACCCGCCGCCGCCGGCAGTGCCGCATCAGCTTCAGTCTCCGGCAAATCCCCCCGCTGATCGGTCACCAAACCGAGCGCTTCCAGCGCCTTCTCGACATCGCGCGCTTGAAGCTGGGCGAGCGCTGCTGCTCCGCCCACTTCCTGTGCAGCGACGAACCGGCTGCTTCCAGTAACTCCAGCAAACAGCGCAACGCCGATGGTGAATGAGTAGTGCCAGGTGGTCGATTTCATCATTCAGTTCCTGAGTTGGATTTCAGTCGTTGAGAATCAGACTGGCCGCTCTGGCGAAGCCGGTTGGTATCAGCCGGTCGGCTCGCATCGTCAGTCTCTTCCAGGTCACTCGCACGCCGCCGGACGGTGGGTTCTGGTTGTCGTACGTGCCACAAGCCAGCCGGATTCCATCACGCTGTAACGGAACGTCGCCAATGTCGGCACTGTAGAGCAGGCGGTAGGCTGGCGAATCCTCTTCCGCAATCATGAAGTGCATCCGCGTGCCGATTCGCGCGATCCGCAGTCGCCCCGAATCACTTGCTTCGGCGGCCAGACCGGCATAGCCGATTTCGACACCAGTCGCCCGATATCGATTGAATTCGATCTGCGTCACTCGTCGCCGATCGATTCCGGGATGCGCATACACGCCGTGCCAGACGCGGCTGTGTGTTCTCAGCGGGTCATCCGCGACAACGACCAGATAGATTGCCGAGTTTCCGTTGTAGGGCGTTTCAACTTTGAGGTCAGAGAATTCAGCCACGATGTCGAAATCGCCGATGACCCGAAAATGAGCCGATGCCTGGACGTCGTTGAATTTCTGGCTGGCATCGCGGGTCATCATCAGCCCTTCGGGACGCAGCGTGACGGACTCGCCACTGTCTGACATGCGCCAGGCCGCGTAGGAACCGCTGAAAGGAATTGGAATTCCGCTCAACGCGTTGTTCGCCGGTTTTGATTGAACACGCTGCGTCGTGAAATCGATTTCGACCTTATCACCGAGCTGAGCGAGTCGGTCATCGATCGATTCGAGTGTTCGATCGCGTAGTCTCTGATCGGACAACGGAGGCAGTGTCTCTGGCCAGTTGCCGGACCAGTTCATGTTACGGACACGAACTTCTGACTGATCCGAGAAATGGAACAGGCCGAAGGTCCGTTCGGCGGTCGGTTCGATCTCCGTCTGCAGAACTGTTTGATTGTTGACGGCTATGGTTACCGAGTCGCCGGCCAGTTCGAGTCGCAGTCTGTTCCAGCCGGTACGAAGTGGGCACTCTTCTGCTGACAGCGGCTCACTTTGATTCAGCGGGTCGAGTCCTGAGTTATCCCAGACACCGTCAGTGATCCAGTGCAGCCGCACTCCGCCTGGTTCGAGCAGAAACGCCCGTCGTCCGATGGCCGGCGCGACTTCTGACTGACCGGGCTGGTACTCAAATTCGTACTCGATGGCTCCGTCTTCGAGCATCGGCCGGTGATAACGCAGCAGGCTCTCCTGAAACATGCCGGCGTACTGGTCTTTTTTCCGTGCGAAGATGCCGCCGCCCGGACCGAGCGATTGATCGAACCGCCAGTCGGCAGTTTCGCCGCCAACTGAATCGAGGTGGTAACGCACCCAGCCGGAGAGTTCCGGATCACTCGACAGATCGATTCGTTCGGGAATCGTTGGCGAGCCAGTGACACACACACCGCGAATACTTGTCGAACCCCAGTACGGGCTCCGGATCGCGAGCCACGGAAACTGAGTCGCGCGCAGATTCTCCGTCAGCAGCAGCCGGCCATTGATGTACGACCTGCAGACGCCATCTCGGACGACCGATCGATAATGCACCCAGTCATTGACATCCGAGAGACGCGGTTCGATCTGAACCGTTCCCGTGACTCCACGGAGATTGCCGGTGTCAAACTGCCGATGTGAGTAATGCAGCCAGTTCCAGTGTCCGCCGATGACCAACTGACCCTCACGGTGCCCGAAGCCACTGATGTCGCATTCAACTTCAAAATTGCCGCACAGCGGACTGCAGAAGTAGAGGTACTCGTCGAAGTGACTCGCGAGCTTTTCAACGCGATCATCGAAAAGGTGCCAGTGTGAATGCGGAAAGCCTTGTGCGAATGTCGCTTCGTCCCCCGCGCTGACAGGAGCCCACTGAATCAGTTGAGGCGGCGATCCAAACAACGGACGGGCCTCGCCGCCGGTGCGAATGCTCGCCTCGACGGCCTGCAGATACTTCAGCCGCCCCAGCAGAGCCAGCAGATGCACATCCCAGACAAGCGGCCCGGCATGATGCCCCGCTCGAACTTGCGTGGAGATAATTCGCTGCAGCATCGTCTCAACAGTGTCGTGCAACTGCGGATGCTCGACCGCAATGCTGAGCAGCAGCGTCTCGGGCCAGCGATCGGCCAGTTGTGGAAACGTCGCCTTGCGATGCCGGACTTCGATCTCGTCGAGCAACGGCAAAGCGGCATCGAAGTCGCCGCTCGCGATTTCAACCAGCGCCAGCAGAGCCAGACGCTGCCTCTGCTCGACTTCACCATCGAACGTCAGCGCTGCGACGGTCGCGCGCAATTCGTCGAGCTGACCGGCCTGCTGTGCTGCCTCGATAAGATCGACTACGGGAGACTCAAACCGCTCAACCGAGCTGCCTGATTCACTCTGGTGCGGAGCTGGCGCGAATTCGGCGGCGAAGCGGATTGAGCTGTGAGTTGGGGACGGCAGAACGATCAGCGAAAGCGTCTCGAATCGTTCTTTTGCATCAAGGCGAGTCACTTGCTGGCGAATCTGCGCGATGTTCGTCGCCAGCGTGCTGCTTCCAAAGATCGTGTCGAGAGCCACACCGTCCGATCGTTCTCTTCCCGCAGTTCCGCGCACGGCGATCGTCAGAAACGCGACAGCGACAGCGATCGAGCGGACGTGAATCATGGCGTCGGTTTCGAGGACTGATTCGCGGACTGTAGCGATTACAAAACAGGACGACTCAATCGATCTCGGGATCAGTCCTGGCGGAATCGGGAGTTACTGTTCGGCGCTGCCTTTTCAATCACAGGACATTCCCATTGCCTTCATTCGCTGATCGATTTCCTCTGGGGTCAGGTCTTCGATGTGAGTCGAGATCGTCCACTGATGACCGAACGGATCGATGATGGTGCCGGTCCGGTCGCCGTAAAACTGATCCTGCAGCGGTCGCTGGACCGTGGCTCCAGCCGCGACGGCCCGTTCGAAAACCTCGTCGACGTTTTCGACATACAGACAGAAGCCGACACCCGATCCGCCAGGCGCTGGCGGCGCGAGCGCGTTCATCTCTGGATGCTCGTCTGCGAGCATGACTCGCGAGGATCCGATCTGCAGTTCCGCGTGGCCGATCTTCCCGTCCGGTCCTGGTACACGCAGACACTCGGCCGCGCCGAATGCCTGCTGATAAAACTCAATCGCGGCGGCAGCGCCTTTGACGATCAGGTAGGGAGTCACACTATGGTAACCATCGGGAATCGGTTGAACGGTCATGATGAGCCTTTCAGGAAGTCAGGGATTCAAACGGGTGGAACGCAGCGGCGGATAACAGTTGCCGGATGACCTTGATTGGGGAACTGGACAACGGTGCGTACTGACTGATTTCAGCAGGTTATTTCAGAAACAGTTCACTGCAAGGTGATGTCTCCTTGTCTGGATGGCAGGTTATTTGAAAAAGTCGATGACTCGATCGATGAACCCTTTTGGCGGAGTCGGTGAATTTGGCGGTGTGCCTGGAGTGGTTTGGGGCCTGGGACTGTCGGGAATCGGTGGAATGACCGGTGGCGGTTTCTGAATCTGCATCTCGCTCGCGCGGATGTCGAGCGACTGCCAGGCGACCTGTGATTCGAGTCCGTCGCCTCCGGTGTGAACCATGAACCGGATATTGCGCGGTTCGATCGACAGTTCGTTGAACTCGTACCGCGCGATGATCTGATCGGCTGAGTCTTCAGCGGATGCGGCCAGAAACGTTACGGTGGAACCACGGCGGCACAACCGCAGTCGCCGCACAGTCGGCATCCCAATATGCCCGAGCGGTCGGTAATTGAATCCGCCGCCGTCTTTCAGTTCGCGAACCTGTGCCGTTGCGACTCGTTCGCCATCGGGCATCACGGTGAAGATCGAATTGACCTGAGTCCGAGCCTGGTCGGGGGCTTCGATCTGCAGATACACCTGTGTATGTTTGCCAGGCTTCGGCGTTGCCATCTGTTGCGGGTCAAACTGGACGCTGACGTCGAAGTCACCAGCGACCTGCAACGGAGGCTCGGCCCCTGAAGATGTCCAACTGTCGGCGCCGGGGGCGACGATCAGCCAGCCAGCGTCGGTCGGCTTCCAGTCGCCAGGAATATTCCACTGGTAAAAGCGTTCGGGAGTCGGAGCCTGTTGACGGAAGTCGTGCAGAAACGACTTTGGCAGCCTGTCACGTTGCGCGTTCAGTTCCGTGAGTTCAGCATTGTTACCGCTGATGGCTCGACCGCTGAGCCCCTCGGCACGGATCTGCAGCCGCTTCCAGTCGACGCTGACGGCGCCACCTTTCTGATGAATCTGAGTAAACAGCCGCAATCCGTCGGTGGCAACTGGATCGGAAGCGACTGGCTTTTCACCCCGCAGCAGCCAGTTTGGTGAATCGGCTTCTGCGGTGAGGTAGTAGATCCGGTTCCCGCGCCGCGCAAGCCGCAATCGTCCCGAACGTTCTTCCATTGGTTCCGTCACGAAATACTGTCGCTGTTCGCCTTCCGGCAGCCGTCGGACAACAACGCAATTCACAATCTGCTCGATCGTTCCATTCGCTCTCGGATAATGCCGCCGGCCAACCCAGTATTCGTCGTTTGAGGCATTGTCGAGATTCGCCAGCAGCGCGACTGTCGCGCTGCCATCGTCGGCCGTCTCCGCTTCAAACCGGTCGTACTCGACGACCACGTCAAAGTCGCCGCTGATCTGCAGGGCTGGCGCGATCGTCGCATTGAGATATCCGCCGGTTCCGTCACGCGTTGCCAGCAGGCCGTCGGTTGTTGGTTTGAGGTGAATTTCAGGCGTGCCGCGCACAATTGAGAAACGCTCAACCGGCAGCCCGTCACTGGTGAAGTCATGCTGAAACGTCGCTGCCAGACGATCGCTGTCCACGTCGAGAAACTCGGCAGCAGGGATCGCGAGTTCCTGCTGCGAAACCGGCGGAAGTTCGCGTGGCCAGTTGCCGCGCCAGACGATGTTCCGGACGCGAACGCCCGTTCGATCCGCGAAATGAAACAGACCGAAAGACCGCTGATTGCCGGCTTCGAGCGGACGCTCGAAAATCTCGACGCCATTCAGAACGAGCGTCACGATGTCGCCATCGAGCCGCAGTTCGAGCCGGTTCCAGCCGTTCGGTTTGAAGGGCAGCTTTGCCGGTCCACGGTGATGTTCGGGTTCGTCGAATGCGTTTGCCGGGCTGAGCCCCGTCTGGTCGAACGGTCCGTCGGTGATCTGATGAATGCGCACGCCGCCCGGTGCCAGCAGAAAAGCCAGCCGATCCAGCGCTGGATGCGCATGGAACTCGCCGGGCGAGTAGAAGAATTCGTACGCGAGAACGCCGTCTTCCAGCAGCGGACGGTGATACCGCAACAGGCTTTCGCGCCAGCCGAGCGTCTCGTTCATTGTCGGTTCGGAACCGTCATTCGGGGCGTCAAATTCAAGTGGCTCTGCGTCGCGACTGGCAAGCAGTTCGCCGTTCACCAGAACCCAGTGATCGCCAGCGTCGCCGACCGAGTCATCGAAATACGGGCACCATTGTCTCAGCGCGACATCGCCGAGCAGGTCGATCGACTCCGGGATGCCGGGCGAGCCGGTGATACGCAGATTCCGGATCCGTCCGGCGTTGCGCGGCATGTTCCGGATGGCGAGCCACGGATCACTGCCTGCCGGAAGTTCTTCCGTATGAATGGGCCGGCCATTGAAGTATGCCGTGATGACTCCGTCGCGCACGGTCGTTCGATAATGGACCCAGTGGCGAACGCGTGTCAGAGGCGGCGAGAACTCAGTCCGCGGACGCTGCCAGCGGAAGTTTCCGGAGTCGAAGCCCGCAAGGTGATACACCGGTCCGAGCCACAGTCCACCGACTGAGATGCTCGATGCACGCCAGCCGTCGACCGAAACGTCGCACTCGATGTCGAAGTCACCGAGCAGCGGCACGTTGAGGTACAGGTAATCGATGTCGTGACAGGCGACGTTCTCGACCTGCCCTGGCTGGAAAACCCAGTGGGAACTCGGCCAGCCGGCACCTCGTGACCTGGCCGTCGTTCGTGTCACGACACGCCATTGCTGCATCGCCGTTGCGGCGTCACCGAGTTCACCGCCACCAGCGCCACCCGCGTCAACGACTCTTAACTGTTCGATCAGCGCCGCGACGTGTCGCTGCTTCGGCGACCGTTGGGATGTCGATTTGACCCAGCGATCACAGCGGGCCAGAAAGCTCCCGGCCAGCTCACGCAATTCCGGAACGGCCACGCCGCGGGACATCAGCAGCAACGCGGCGTCAGAGGGTTCGAGATCCGCAGTTGAGTTCGCATCGACGAACGTCAGATCGAGGACCTGTTCCGCGTGCGGGATCGCCTCGGCCGTGCGGCCATCGGCCAGTTCGATCAGCGCGAGCACGGCTTGCCGGGAAACCGCCGCGTCATCACGTCGTCCGGGGTCAGCAAGGCCGTCAACATTCCAGCGGCTGATTCGCTCACGAATATCATCCAGCCGTCCGATCGCGTGCGCAGCGTCCAGTAGATCAAACAGCGGTGAGACGATCACTCCGCCGACAGGATCAATCGACGGTTGCCGGTTCCCTTCCCGATCCCGATCAAACGGTCCCGGATCAGTTGGAGCAAACGCGGCCTGAACGCGCAATGCCGCATGGTCAGGTCCCGGCAGCAGCCAGCCAGCGAGCCGATCATATCGTCTGTGGGAAGGGAGCTTTGCCACCGCGCGATGTATATCCAGAGCGGAACCCTCAACATGCTGTTCTCTGAAAATTCCGCTCCTGGCGAAGGAGTCACTGGCGGCACACATCAGCGGCGCAGCGAGAACGAGCGCGACGACTATGGCCGTCCGGGCGGGAACAGTGCTCGTCCATTGTCGGGTCACGTGGATTGCCTTTGAGGATCGTCGCTCATGTTCTGCATCCTGCGGTCGACTTCGTTCGAAGGCCCGCTGCAGCAGCCATCCGGGAGTCGTTGTTCGACTATGGACGTCTGTCTTTGTGATTGCGGATTCGGTTGATGATTCTTTGGAGCAGGGCGTTTCTGCAGAAGTCTTATTCGCCAGAAGGATCGGAAATGGAATCGGCAACGCCATTGGCTGAGGGATTGAGTTGAGCGTCACCAGCGATTGCATCGTCGATTTCCGCAGCGCGGATATCGAGCGACTGCCAGTGCATCTGAGAAACTCGGCCGGTGCCGCCGGTGTGCAGCAGGAGTCTCAGGTTGCCGGCTTCGATGGGGACGTCTGACAGTTCGTAGTCAGCGATGACCTGATCGTCCGTGGCCAGTGAGCTGGCGGCGAGGAACGTGATGCTGGAACCGCGCCGGGCGATTCTCAACGCGTTCGCCTGGCCGACGGCAACCTGACCGAGGACTCGATAGCTGAACTCGCCCTGGGCATTGCGTTCTCGAACCTGAGCCAGTGCGGCGGTACTGCCATCCGGTTCGAGAGTGAAGATGGCACCAATCGTTGTACGGTCTTCGTCGGAAGCTTCCATCTGCAGGTAGACCTGCGAGTGCTGTCCGGTCGTGGGGACGGCGAGCGCTTCCGGATTGAAACGGACCGTGACGTCGAAGTCGCCTTCGAGTTGAGACTGGACCGAGACGCCGGACGATGTCCAGTTGTCGCTTCCGGTGGCGCTGATGAGCCAGCCATCGGGACTCGCCTGCCAGGGAGCGACGGTTCCCCAGGGATCGAATTTCTCGACCGTCGGTTCCTGGGTGCGGAAGTCGTGTGTCAGCCGGGCCGGAAGCTTTTCCCGCTGTGCGTTCAGATCGGCGACGACCTGGTCGAAGCCGCTGACGGCGTGGCCCTGTAGTTCTTCGGCACGGATCGAAAGGTGTTTCCAGAGTACGGCGACCTGACCTTCGTCACCGGAAATCTGTGTGAGCAGCCGCAGGCCAAGCGTCTCGACTGCGTCTTCCGGAACGTCTCGCTGACCGCGTAGTCGAAAGTGCGGCGAATCGCCTTCGGAAGTCAGATAGTAAAGCTGGTTGCCACGCCGCGCGATTCGCAGCCGTCCGGAAGTTTCCTCCATTGGCTCGGCCACGAGGTAGTTCCGGCGGCTGTCTTCAGGGAGATGCTGGATGGCGATGCAATGGACCAACTGTTCGATCCTGTCGGCCGAACGCGAGTAGTATCGGCGAGCGAGAAGAGATTCGTCGCGAACGTCGTTGTCGAGAATCGCCTGTAACGCGATCAGTGAGTTGCCTGTCGGTGCAGTTCTGGTTGCAAACCTGTGATATTCGACCGTGGCGTCAAAGTCGCCGATGAGCGCCAGCGATGGAGCGATCGTCGTGGCCTGATTCCCGACCGTTGCGTCACGCGTCGCGAGCAGTCCGCCGGGCGTCGCCTGGAGATGAGCGGTGGTGGTGCCGCGCATGATCGTAAAGCGGTTGATCGGCAGGCCGTCGCGTGTGAAGTCGTGCTCGAACGTTGCGGCCAGTCGGTCGAAGTCGTCAGCGAGAAATTCAGCTTCCGGTATCGCGAGTTCCTGCTCAGCCAGCGGCGGCAGTTCGCGGGGCCAGTCGCCTCGCCAGACGACCCGGCGAGCGAGCAGTGTTGACCAGTCGGCGAAGTGGAACAGGCCGAACGTGCGTTGGTTGCTCACTTCGAGCGGGCGTTCGTAGATCGCCTCGCCGTTCAGTGCGAGAGCGACCGTGTCGCCTTTCAGTGAGAGTTGCAGGCGGTTCCAGTCGTTGGTTTTGAGCGGCAGCGTGGCCGGACCGCGGCGGTGAGTGGGTTCTTCGCTGACGTTGTCGGCAGCGAGGCCCGTGCGGTCGAGAGGGCCGTCAGTGATCCAGTGAATTCGGACACCGTCCGGGAGCAACAGGAAGGCGAGCCGGTCGAGGGCCGGATGCGCCTGTAGCTGCCCTGGCACGTAGTAGAATTCGTATTCGATGGTGCCGTCTTCGTCCATCGGCCGGAAGTAGCGCAGCAGGCTCTCCTGTGTGCCGGCGATGAACTGGCCCTCGACGGGGGTGATGATTTCGCCTGCTTGCGTACCGAGTCCGGTGATTTCGTTGTCGGCCCCGCCGCGTGGCGCCACATACCAGAGCGGCGCGTTGAGCCCGGCCTCGATGCCCTCAAAGCAGGGGATCCAGTCGTTGAGCGCGTCGACGGCTGAGAGTTGCAGTTCGTCGGGGATTTCCGGCGAGCCGGTGATTCGCAGATTGTGGACGGCACCGTCGTGCCGCGACGTGCTGCGAATGGCGACCCAGGGACCGGGATCTTCCGGCAAAGGTTCCGAGTGGATCGGCCGGCCCTGGAAGTAAGTCGTGGCCGTCCCGTCGCGGACGACCGTGCGGTAATGGAGCCAGGTTCGTGTTCGGGTCAGTGGCGGGTTGAAAGCGATGCGAGGCCGGGGGCCGCGAAAGCTGCCGATGTCGAAGTGTCGGTGCGTGTAGACCGGAGCGAGCCAGTTTCCGGCGACCAGCAGGGAATTGTCCCGCCACTCGAAGCCGGTCACATCGCACTCGACTTCGTAGTTGCCGCGCAACGGCGT
>WGMU01000020.1 GCA_016124895.1 bacterium | reverse complement strand
CCCTGCCTGTTCCCCAGACCTGATCACCGCCCGCACCGTCCCTGATGCAGACTCCCCGACCAGTCTCAGGCATCACCCCATCCACATCCAGGCCAGTCTTTCACCAGCACTCGGAATGTGTTCAAACTTCATGCGATTGCCCTGACCTCATGTCCCACGTCCGGCTGCAGCCCGTCCAGAGCCAGAATGATACGGCCCTGCTGTGACAGCAAAGAACGCAATCGCTGGTCGTCGGACAGCGACACCGCCAGCAACTCGTCGTCACGATCCAGCAGGTTCGTGACCGTCCGCTCGCAAATGCTCAGACCGCGCTGCTGAACCAGTCGGACGGCCATCTCCGGCACACTGAGACGTTCGCGATAACGCAATGCCCCCACCAGCGCGATGACGTCCAGACCGAACTCATGCTGCGGCAGGGCATAGCGACCCTCAGCCTCAGGACGATACGGCCTCAGATGCCGCGAACACGCCGTGTTGTGACAACGACGAATCTTCAGCGTCAGGCGAATGCTCTGCCCAAGCGTCACCACCGTCCGGCGATTGTCGTAGTCGGTCCACAATCGAGACCCGCAAGCCACACAACGACACCGCAGCGGTCGCAGCGTCTGCTCACTGTCCGCCTCTCCCCGAGCAACCCGCCTTGCCATCATGCGAGGGGCGTAACTCGCTCGCCTCGGTCAGGTTTTTGTGTTGGGGTGGAGTCTGGTCTGTTCTCGGCTGATGCGGAACTGGTGATAGTCCTGCCAGTCGTCGCTCAGGTACGTGGTTCGGGTGGCGAGCATGGCGACGGCTCCGGCGACACTCCAGCGGGTGCCGGTGCGGTCGAGGCGGTCGCCGACGACGTGGCGGCAGGCGCCTTCAATGACACCGCTGGCAATCGGGTAGCCTTCACGCAGGCACTCGTCGTCACGCATGCGGTCGCGGTTGTTCGAGAAGTACGTGATCGTCGCGGCGATGGTGTCACGTGCCGTTTTCGGCAGCTTCCGTTTGGTGAGTGTCTGCCGCAGGCGCCGAGCACGCGACCGACACTGCCTTCCAGCAACTGTTGCAGGCGGGCTGAGACGAACTCGCGTGAAGCCGCTTTGTCCTCGCCATGCAGCGCTGTCGCGACATCCCACAGACGGCCCATCACGTGCCACAGGTCGAGCACCTCCACCACCGTTTCTGGCAGCAGTTCCCGCTTGCGGTCCCAGAGTTTGTGCTCGCCGTCCATCAGGCAGATCACAGGCCGTGAGCGCTCGCTGCTGCGGGTTTCCACTTCGTGAGCCAGCCAGTTGAAGACGCCGATGCGACCATCGACGTCCCGGTTCGGAACGTCGGGAAGCGGGCGCGTCATGTCTCCGTACAGCCGTTTCCCACGCCAGGCCACTTCAGAAATCCCCGAAAAAACCACCCCCGCCAGAGGAGGCAGGCGAATTACGCCCTGCCCGAACATGCTGACCAAAACCTTTAGAAAGGTCGCAGATCGAGCCGGCGTCTCACACCTCGTCCAGCGTTACGTCACCGGGCACACGACCTCGGACATCCTGAACGAGTATGTTTCACTCGATCCGGCCAGCGAACTCCGCAAGTACTGGGATCACGTTGCGGTCCTCCTTGACGCCCTTCGGGCAAGGTTTAAGCTGCTGGAGTTGAGCGGGCAATGTGGTGCCAGGCAGGTACTCGAGCCTCCGGCGCGAGTTGAGTGCCGATTCTGTCCGCTTCACGCTTGGCTGCCTGGTGCAGCGACGGTGCAAACCTGGTGCAAAGCAGTTCGCAGAGTGGCCGTGGCCATGTTTGATCCAGACTCAGACGCGACACCGGATAAGTCACTGAAAACACGGAACTTGTAATTCGTCGGGAGATTCATCAGCAGCGTTTCAGCACAATGGGGAACAGGGAGGTGTTAGAGTCCCTCCCTCTCCGCATTGCGAGCCTGACTCGCATCGCCCAGCCCCGCAGGAACCGGCAACCGCTCCTGCGGGGTTTTCCTTTTGCGCGACTCGCCGCAGAATTCTCCCCGTAGCGACAGTCAGGGAGACTTTCGGCTGTCCTTGACAAAGGCCGAAACTCTGCGCGAGTTTCGCTGTGCCGGGATGTGAAACCATCGGGAACGGCCAGTCCATTCAGCGTCAGAACAAGAGATCACAGCGATGGGTAGAAGCTTCGAAAACCGCAAACATTCGATCATGAAGACCGCCGCGCAGAAGTCGAAGCTATATTCGCGGTACGGCAAGCTGCTGTACGTCGTGGCCAAAAACGGCGTGCCGGATCCTGAAGCGAATCCAGCTCTGCGGAACCTGATCGACAAAGCGAAACGCGACCAGGTGCCCAGCCACGTCATCGAAAAGGCGATTGAAAAAGCCAGTGGTTCCGGCGGCGAGGATTATTCATCGGCCCGCTACGAAGGCTACGGCCCTGGGGCCTGCTCGGTCATCGTCGACTGCCTGACCGACAATCCGAACCGCACGATCACTGACGTGCGCAACTGCTTCACGAAGACCGGCTCGAAACTCGGAGCCACCGGCTCGGTCGCTCACCTGTTCGATCACCTGTCCGTCCTGTCGTTCAAAGGCGACAACGAAGACGAAGTGCTGGAAGCGCTGCTGGAAGCCGACGTCGACGTTGACGAGATCGAATGCGAGAACGGCCAGCTCACCGTCTTCGCCCCGGTGGCCGAATTCGACAAGGCCCGCAGCTCGCTGCTCGCCGCGTTTCCCGACGTTGAACTGGAAGTTCAGGAAATCACGTTCGTCCCGCAGGCCAGCGTCGAGATCAGCCCCGACGACGTGCCCATGTTCGAGAAGTTCATGAACATGCTCAACGACTGCGACGACGTCCAGGACGTCTACCACAACGCGATCCTGCCCGAGTAGCGGGCAATCTAATTGGACAGCGCCACTTTCGGTTGCCGTACAAGCACGAAGCGCAAGCGAGTGAATCAGTTACGTCAAACACACTCGCTTGCGCTTCGTGCTTGTCTCCTCGCAGATTTCGCCAAAGTGGCGCTGTCCAACTAAGAAAACGTCGTCGCGATGGACTCGTGAGCATGCAGGTAGGACTCGTCGACGGGGTAGTTGCGGAACTGGATTGAGTAGTGATTCTCGAACCAGTTCTGAATGTCGGGCACGACGCCTTCGTCAAAGCTCGGATCGACGTGGAACAGCGTGCCCTGACTGCTGGAAAGAATCTCTCCGTCGTCGACAACGATCTCGCCGTGATGGATGACGTAACGGGGCAACTCGAACATCCGTTGAATGTCATCGTTGCGGCTGTAGATCGTGACATCAGCGTCGGCTCCGGGGCCGAGATGGCCTTTGCGGTCCAGGCCGAGAATTCTCGCCGGAGCGGCGCGCGTGATAATCGCGATCTCATAAAGCGTGTATTCGCGAGTCAGCTCGGACAGCGCGCAGCGCTCGCGGACTCCGGGCGGCGCTTTGGCGAGAACGTCCTGACGGCGCGAGCGGTCCATCAGCAGGGCGATGATCTCAGGATAGGCGAGGAATGATCCGCCGTTTGGATGGTCGGTGCTCATCGCGATGCGCCAGGGATCGTCGATCAGGAGGTACCACTCCAGCCCGATCGCCCACTGCAGTGTGTGAACCATCGACCTGTTGCGGTACTCGATGGGAACGATCCCGCAGCCGGCTTCCATTTCAGTGTCGCCGCTGAACCATTTCTTCCCGGTGACCTTGTGCAGAAAGTAACCCAGCGGACCGTCGCCCGTCATCGAGGTCGTTCGGCTGAACATGACCTGCCCGACATCGACGGTCAGGTTGCTGTGCGAGTTCACGTACTCGACAAGCTGCGGTACTTCGGATCTGAACGTCGACTGGTCGTTGGGATCGCCGCCATAACTGTGAAACTGAATGTGTGTCAGATGGCCGCGGTGACCTTCCAGAGCTTTCATCGTCTCTGCTGTTGTGCCGAAGTTGCCTGGCAGGCCGAGGTTGTTGCAGTGAACGTGAACCGGGTGCGGAATGCCGAGTTCGTCGACGATGCCGGCCACTCCGCGAATGATGTCGCGGGGTGTGATTCCGAAGGACTGCACCTGCTCGTCGAGCGTGTCGGTGTTTCTCTGGCCGCTCTTCCAGGCTTCGACGCCGCCGGGATTGACGAGCTTGACGGCGTAGCCTTTCGCGGCACTCAGCAGCCACGCGACGTACGCCTTGAGCCGCGCCGGCTCCTGCTCGTGGAGCTGCTTCATGATGTAATGGTTGTTGCCCATCATCACGTAGAAGCCCTTGTCGATGATCGGCGTATCCTGCAGTTCCTCGTGTGTGTGGCGGGCAGCGAGCGGCGGAACGGCGGCGTCAAACGCGGTCGTGTAACCGAGCCCGGCATACAGATAACCGGTCGCGAACGTGCTCGGCACAGCACCGACGGTTCCTGATCGAGTGAACTCACCACGGCGAATGACGGGCGCCGTTCGCTTGTCGTCCGGCATCATCTTGCGAGCCGTGTTGACCTTCGGCCCGGCGATGTGGCAGTGCATGTCGACGCCGCCGGGCATGATGACATAGCCACTTGCGTCGAGTGTCCTGTCAGCTTTGACGTTCAGATCGGTTGGTGCTGCAATGATGCGGCCGTCTTCGATCCACAGATCATGAACCACGCCATCCAGGCCGTTTTTCGGGTCATAAACGGTGCCGCCTTCGATCAGTAACTGAGGCATTGGCGGAGCGTTTCCTGGCGAGTTTGTCTGGAGTTAAAGTCGGCGGGGCATTGTGCGGAGCCGACTCGACATCGGCAAGCAGATGCCGCGGGGCTCGCTGATCAGAGCGTTCCAGGTTGAACGCTCGGTCGCACGCACCGGCTGTCCTGCCGACCGGCAACAACGAGGTGGATACGGACGCGTCCCCGCTGACTTCAGGGATCAGAGATCTGCCATTTGAGATCTCCAGACGCAAAGGGCTCTTCATGCCGCTGATCGAAATTCATGAGATCGACGATCCGCGACTGCACGTGTATCGAAATCTCAAGAAGACCAATCTGACGCGCTGGTCAGGGCAGTTCATTGCTGAGGGAAAGAAGCTGGTTGTGCAGCTTCTGGAGAGTGAATTCGAGGTCGAGTCGGTCCTGACGAGCGAGAAGTTCGTCAACCTGCTGGAACCTCTGGTCAACGGACGACGCGCGGACGTGCCGGTTTATGTGCTGCCGCACCGGCTGGCGCAGATGCTCGTCGGTTTGACGTTTCATGCCGGGATGCTGGGCTGCGGCGTGCGTCACGAGCCACCGCCGCTGTCGGAACTCGCGAAGCCCGATCGAAAGCACCTGTTTGTTGCCTGTGCCGGGACAGAGAACCCGGACAATATCGGAGCGATCGTGCGTATCGCGGCGGCCTTCGGAGTCACCGCCGTTCTGCTTGGCAGTGGCTGCAGCGATCCATTCAGCCGGCGGGCTCTGCGCGTCTCGATGGGGAATTCGCTGCGTATTCCGATTCTCGAATCCGGCGATCAGCTTCCGGCGCAACTGCAGCAACTCAAGCAGCGCTATGGAGCCGACGTTGTCGCGACGCTGCTTGCCGAAGATGCCGAAGCGCTGCGAGACGTTTCGGTCGACGGCAGCGTTGTTGTGCTGCTCGGCAATGAAGACGCCGGCCTGCCTGATGACTTCATCGAACTTGCCGATCGACGCGTCACGATCCCCATGCAGAGCGGCACGGATTCACTGAATGTCGCCGTTGCGGCCGGCATCTTTCTGCATCACTTTGCCTGAAGACAAACGCCAGACGCTGTTGATTCCATGTGTTGCCTTGCGTTTTGAAGGCCAGGTACGTCGGCGCGAACGACGTTGTGATTGCGCTGCGCTGTACCTTGCTGGAACCTTTCGAGCTTGATTCGTCAACGATGCAGACAAGGCTTTTGTCGTGAAAAAAGAAGTTCGATTTCCGGCTTGCCGACTTGATGCCCGTTGATAGGATGCCCGGACCGTCAGTTGTTCTGATCTCCGCGTTCGCGGATGCCAATCGATTCACGAGGCGAAACGATGCACGTCATTTCCCGCGGCGAAAATGAAGCAATCGTCATCGATAACCGCTATACGGTTCGCGTGCTGGAGATTCTTGAGGACAGCGTTCGGCTGGCGATTGAATCGCCGTTTGAAGAGCCGACTTATCGCGAAGAGATCATCCACCTCGAACCCGAATACGCCTGAGAGACGCTCGGCGTCCAGCCGTATCGGCGTCTGAGTTGTCTGGCTGCTCATCGGTTTCTGCGGCATTCAGTGACCGTTGACACGCTGATAGCCGCTCGCGAGCATTTCCTCCGTCGTTACGGCGGGTTGTTTGCTGCGTAGCCGCCGGTTGTGTCAGGCCAGAGCTTGCTGAAGGCGGTGTCTTCGGTTGGAAGCTCTGTGCCTGAGTTCTCTTCGCGCAGCTCGGTTGCGACGAGCGAAATCGGCATGAGTGATCCGTCAGCGGAGGCTGAAAATCTTCCCCGGCACGTCGCCATTATTATGGACGGCAATGGCCGCTGGGCGCAGCGCCGCGGATTGCCGCGCATCGAAGGCCACCGCCGCGGCGTCAGGAGTGTTCGCGAAGCCGTTGAAACCTGTGCGGACCTCGGGCTGGAGCAGCTCACTCTGTACTGCCTGAGCAGCGAGAACTGGAAGCGACCTGAGTCCGAACTGCGGCGGTTGCTCAATCTGCTGGAACAGTTTCTGGTCGAGGAACGCGCAACAATCATGCGGCAGGGGCTGCGGTTTGCGACGATTGGTCGGCGCGAGGGCCTGACCGACGGCGTGCTGCGTGAGATCGATCGAACAGTCGAGCTGACGCGGGACAACTCGAAAATGCGTCTCTGCCTGGCGCTCAACTACGGAGCCCGCAGCGAGATCGCTGATGCGGCGCGAGCGATTGCGAGGCGCGTGGCAGCCGGTGAACTGTCGCCGGACGACGTCGATGAGGAACTCTTTGCGGACCATCTCTACACCTCAGGGATGCCCGATCCGGACCTGCTGATTCGGACGGCTGGCGAAATGCGGATCAGTAATTACCTGCTGTGGCAGATCAGCTATTCAGAGATCTGGGTCACCGAAAAGTGCTGGCCCGAATTTCGCGAGCCGGACCTCAAGGATGCCCTTCACGCCTACGCGGCGCGGGACCGGCGCTTTGGTGGTTTGAGTCCTCAGTGACGGCAGGCCCTTAGTGACAGCGAGTCGGCGAACTCGTGAGCAGTGTTAATCGTCAAGATGACAGATCAAGAACAGGGAATCGTGATTCATGCTCGGATGGCGACTCGCGATATCGGCCGTGCTGATTCCACTGCTCATCGCCATCTTTGTACTCGATCATCGCGCGGGCGAATCGGCCGTCTGGCTGCTTGGTCTGTGCATCGCGCTGGTCTGGCGGGCGGGTTACGAGTTCACCAGCCTGCTCCGCACGCGCTCGTTCAATCCGTCGTTTCCACTGATCTCCGGATGCTCAACTGCGGTGGTTCTGGCGGCGTGGTACGGGCAGCTTTACGACGCGGAACTCGGCAGTCTGGGCGCCGCGATGACCGCAATCTCGCTCAGCCTGCTGCTGATCTTTCTGCGGGGAGCGATTCGCTACTCCACACCGGGACGCACGATGGAGACGATCGGAGCCGATCTGCTGGGAGTGACCTATCTCGGCGGTCTGTTCGCGATGACGGTCCAGCTTCGCTGGGTCGCCGGCGCACAGGCGGGATACCTCGTCCTGGCCTCGCTGGTCATTGGCGCCAAGTGCGGCGACATCGGCGGCTATACGCTCGGGCGGATGTTCGGAAAGAAGAAGCTGGTGCCGCGGCTGAGCCCCGGCAAAACGTGGATGGGCGCGTTCGGCGCACTGCTGGGTTCCAGTCTGGCCTGCCAGGCCTGGCTGTACTGGGCTCCGGGTTACTTCTTTGACAAAGCAACACCGTGTCCGGCTGGCTGGTCGTTGCTGTACGGCGCAGTCATTGGCGTTGTCGGACTGATCGGTGACCTTGCCGAGTCGCTGATCAAACGCGACGTCGAAAAGAAAGACGCGGCGAACCTGATGCCCGGCTTCGGCGGCCTGCTCGATCTGCTTGACAGTATTCTGTATGCGGGACCGGTCGCGTTTGTTCTGTGGAAGGCGCTGCCACTGGTCACCTGGTAAGACAGCGGTGTCGCCTGTTTCTCGAAGACATCTGTCAGGTCACGTTTTTCTGCAGCCGGAATCGTGACTTCTTTCTGATGAAATCTCCTGGTATCGAGCAGACAATGCCGACCGCTGAAAGTTGCGAATTTCCGAGCGTCGCTGACTGCTGAAGTCAGCCGCGTTTTGATGATCTCTCAGGAGACTGCCATGCGTTTTTTCCGTTGCTGCGTGATTGCTGTTTGTCTGCTGACGGTCGAGTCTGTCTCGGCGGCAGGTGCGGAAGACGTTGCTGCGAACGCGAGTTCGATTTTCGATCGCCGCATTCGCCCGATCCTGCAGTCGAAGGATCCGTCGAGTTGCACGCAGTGCCATTTCGCGGCTGTCGAACTGCGAGACTACATCCTCGACAACGAAGCTCAGACGTTCGCGTCACTCAAGGCGAACGGCATGATCGACGTCGAGCACCCGGACGAATCGAAAATCCTGCGTTTCATCGGACGCAAACCTGAGAAGTCAGACGCGCTGATCGACCGGGTTCGGCATCAGGAGTACGCGGCCTTTCGCGACTGGATTCGGGTGGCCGTGCGTGAGCCGAAACTGTTGAAGGCGAGCAGCAGCGTCGATGTCGGAACGAAGCTGCCGCCGGAAGTTATTCGGCACGCCCGCCGTGACCGCGTGCTGTCGTCCTTTGTCGACAATGTCTGGTCCGAGATAGGCCGCTGCCTCAACTGCCACTCGCCGGAACGCAACCGCGACAAAATCGGGCGGAACGGCCTGACGAAAGAAGACGTCGACGGGATTTCGTGGATCGTCCCGCGGGATCCGGCCGGCACGCTGCAGAAACTGCTCGATGGCGGAAACATCGATCTAGAAGACCCGGCGGGAAGTCCGTTCCTCACGAAGCCGGCCGGTCTGTCCGAACACAAGGGCGGACCGAAGTTCTTCCCCGGCAGCCCGACGTACCGCAACTGGCTGACGTTTCTGACAGACTTTGCAGCCATCAAAAACGGGAAGTACGCCTCGGCCAACGACCTGCCGCAGCCGCAGCGCGAACTGCTGCTGCTCAGCGAGCAGCAGCTTCGGATTACAAATCTCCCTGACCGATTCAGTGGCCTCGCGCTGCAGGTTGACCTGTATGTGTGGGATGCAACGTCAAAACAGTGGTCGGCAGACCGGGTCGCCACGGGCTTCAGCCGAGTGAACGGCAAGCAGCAAGTCTGGCAGAATCCGATCCTGCTGACAGCTCAAGCGGATTCGAAGCAGGCGGAGAAGCTGCGGGAACACCGTCTGCTGCCAGCGGGAACTTATCTCGCAAAGTTTCTGGTGGACTACGATCGCCGCACGGAAAAGGATCCGACATATGCGCTGAGCGAGAAGGAATTCGTCGCGCAGGTTGAAATCCGGGGCGAATGGAAACCCGGCTACCAGCCGCCAAGGATTGTCGCGTTTCCTGTATCCCGCTGAGACGAGTGGAGACTGGTCGGACGCGGAGTTCGTCGACGGGTTTCGGCGGGACGCTACAATTCTGGCCCGATTCTCAGTTGCTGCTGACTCTGCTGGAAAGCCACCTCATGGAGATTGTTAAGTTCGGACATCCCTGTCTGCGTAGAAAGTCGACGCCGCTGGAGGAAATCAGTCCGGAGCTGAAAGCCACGGTGCGGCGGATGTTCGCCCTGATGTACGAGGCGCGGGGCATCGGTCTGGCCGCGAATCAGGTCGGGTTGCCGTTTCGCTTTTTCGTCGTCAATCCGACGGCTGATCCCGAGCAGTCGGACGAAGAGATGGTCTTCATCAACCCGGAAATCATTCGCAGAAAGGGCAGCGTGGACGGCGAAGAAGGCTGCCTGAGCCTGCCGGAGCTGTACGGCCCCGTGCCGCGGGCGGAAGAAATTATCGTCGAAGCGTTCGATCTCGACGGGCAGGGGTTCGAGATGGAATGCTCGGAACTGATGGCACGCGTCGTCCAGCACGAAAACGATCATCTGGATGGAGTCCTGTTCATCGATCGCATGAACGAAGAAGAACTTGCTCACGTGCAGCCGCAGCTTGAGGACTTCGAGAAGGATTACCGGCGGCGCCAGAACGAAGGCAAGCTGCCGAGTGATGACGAAATCATCGCGCGGCTCGATTCGCTACAGCAGTCAGGGAGCATTCCGCCGGTCGAGTAACCTCACCGATCGCTGAATGGCTTTGAGAAAAGACGGCGGCATCCTGACTGGTCTCAGGCGGCTGCATGAACTCCCTGATCGGAACAGCTTGCCGCGCGCCGGTAAGGTTTTCCGCTCCGGCTGCGTCTACGACCCCGCCACCTCGGCGACCTGCGTTGAAGTCTGGCCTGCCGCGCCGCATGATGGGTTGCTTCCGCCCCGCTGTCTGATGTGCGACGGCGTCCTGGAGCGACGCTGTTTCCATCCACGAGATGATCCGATGTCTCCTCAAATCCTCACCGCTCTGCCGGTCTACAACGAAGAATCTCACGTGGCCGAGGTTCTCGCCGAAGTTCGCAAGTACGCGGACAACGTACTCGTTGTCAACGATGGATCGAGCGACGGAACGGCCAGCGTGCTGCGTTCGATTCCGGGGATCCTCGTCGAGACACATGAACAGAATCAGGGGTATGGAGCTGCCCTCAAAACAGCGTTCTGTTATGCGATCCGGCATGGTTACGACGTTGTCGTTACGATCGACTGTGACGGGCAGCACGAACCGAGCCTGATCCCGGAACTTGCCGGGGCCGTGTTTCCGGAAAACGGTGAGCCGTACGACATCGTTTCCGGCAGCCGTTATCTCAAGGAGTTCGACGGCGACAGTCGGCCACCGGAAGAACGGCGACGCATCAATATGGAGGTGACCCGGTTCCTCAACGAACGGCTGGGACTGAACCTGACCGACGCGTTCTGCGGATTCAAGGCGTACCGGACGTTGCCGCTCGAAAACCTGCGAATCACGGAACTCGGCTACGCGATGCCGCTGCAACTCTGGGTGCAGGCGGTCGACCTCGGCTTTCGGATCATGGAGTTCCCGGTCCCGCTGGTCTACCTGGACGAAGACCGATCGTTCGGCGGTTCGCTCGATGATTCCAGTCGGCGGCTGCGTTATTACCGCGAAGTCATGGATCGGGAACTGGCCGATGTTGCCGCCGCACACGCTGCCGAAGCAGCAGAGCCGCGCACGACGCTTTGCGACTGAGACACGCATCAATGGATTCTTCGCTTGTGACCAGCCGGCCGAACGTCACTGAAACTCCCTGGCAGCGAGTCCGTCTGCGCGTCCCGCGCGCCGACGGCACGTACCTCGCTCGACCGTCGCTGCAGAACGTCGGCTCGCTACTCGAACGCAACGTCGCCCAGCTTGCGGGCGCGGAATGTTCGATCGCGGGCGTTCCACTGAGCGAACTCCGACAGCAGGCGCGCGAAGAAGTGCTGCGTGCCGCGGCCTACTGGACGCGCGAGTTACTCGGCCGGCAGCCTGAGTTTCTCGATTGCGGCCCACTGGTCGTCTCCGGCCATCAGCCCGAGCTGTTTCATCCCGGTGTCTGGATCAAGAACTTTGCGGCAGCGAAGATCGCGCGGCAGTGCGGGGCTGTCAGCCTCAATCTAATCATTGATAATGACATCGCGACGGCGCGACGGATTCGCGTCCCGGCTGGCACGCGCGAGCATCCGACGCTGCACGCGGTCGAGTTCGACGGTCTCGAACCCGCGATGCCGTGGGAAGAAGCGAAGATCGTCGATCGGGCGAAGTTCGAATCGTTCGGCATTCGTGTCCAGCAGGCGATGGCTCACTGGCCGATGCCCGCTCCGCTGGCGCAGCGCGTCTGGCCGTTTGCCGTCGAGCACTCGCGCAAGACACAGAATCTCGGCGACTGTCTGACCGCGGCCCGCGCGCGACTCGAACACGTGCTCGGCTTCGGCAACCTCGAACTGCCGATCCGCCATCTCGCAACGCAGCCGTCGTTTTATACGCTGATCGCGGAAATGCTCGGCCGCGCCGCCGAGTTTCGAGAAATCCACAACGTTGTGCTGGACGAGTTCCGACGCGTCAACCGCGTTCGCAGCCATACGCATCCGGTGCCCGAGTTGTCCGAGCAGAATGGCTGGATCGAGGTTCCCTTCTGGATCTGGAAGAGCGGCGACACGGTTCGGCGACACGCGTTCGTGCGGCCCGGCTTTCCGGAAGTCCTGCTCGCGACCGCGCCCGACGAATCCGCTGCCGTCGCCGGCCTCTCGCCATCAATGTGCGACGACCCCGCCAGCACGCAGCACGTACTGGCGCTGCTGGCCGAGCAAGGCGTCCGCCTGCGTCCGCGCGCCCTCGCAACGACGATCTACTCGCGACTGATTCTCGGCGATCTGTTCATTCACGGGATCGGCGGCGCGAAGTACGACGAGATGACCGACCGCATCCTGTCGCGTTTCTTCGGCGTCGAACCGCCTGACTTCCTGACGCTCTCGGCGACCGCATTCCTGCCGTTCGCCGAACCGTTCCCAGTCACGCGCGACGAAGACGGCCGCCTGCGCCAACTGCTCCGCGAACTCGAACAGAACCCGCAGCGTTACATCGCCGCCGACAACCCGGGCGCCGCGCCACTGATCGCAGAGAAACAGCAACTCATCGGAGAACAACTCGCCGCCGATGCTTGCGGTGATACGCCACTGTCACCCGCAGCCACGCGGTCTGGCCTGCACCGCTATCGCCGCCTCCCCGAGATCAACCGCCAGCTCGCCGAATGGACCACCCAGCGCCGCACTCTGACCCGCGACGAACTCACCGCCACACGAGAACAACTCACCGCTAACCAGATTCTCACCAGTCGGGAATTCCCCTGGTGCCTCTACCCGCTGGACCGAATCCAGCGATTGGTCGCCAACCTGCCGGACATTGGCTGATCAAACTCTGTCCAGTAGAAGGGTGCGTGCAGCGGGCTCGATTGAAAGGTGTGGTGCGTTACGCAGACAGGTTTCACTCGAGGGTTCGTCTACCAGTTTTCGAGAGCCGCCCGCGTAACGCACCACTTTCGTTCAACGTCTGCTTTACGCACCCTCGGCTGGCGGGGGATAAAGGCGAATTCCCTTCGTCTCGACAAACCGAATCGGAATCTTCGGGTTATTCAAGTCGCCTTTAGTCGCGAATTGTGACTCCCACTTGGCGTAACAAGGTTCGAGCTGTTCGGGAGTCATGAGATAGATCGCTTCCAATTCGATCCCGCTATAGACCGCAAAAATCCAGTCAACCTGCCGATACTTTGCCAGAATGACCCGGTTCAGATGGTGGTGAGTCGTGAACGATGGGCTGTTTCGTTTGTTTCCCCGCATATCGAAGCGGTTGACTGACTTCAGTTCGTATTCTTTCCCGTCGGCATCAACCGCGTCGTTGCCTTCTCGACCGGGGAGTCCCTTCATACCGAGCAGCAAAAGCACTTGGAGCAACTTCCCTCCGTTGTCCTGAAAAACGTCGAAGATGCCATGCCTGGAAGCCAGTTCCTGGAACTTCCGAATGTGAGGCATCAGTTCCTGAAGAAGTTCAATGTCTTCGTGCTGCTCGAACCGTTTACCCTTCATCGTGCTCCTCCAGCAATTCGCCGATGGAGCATTCGAGAGCAATCGCAAAGCGTTCGATGTTGTCAAGCGTGATGTTTTTCTCGCAACGCTCGACCGCTCCGACGTAGGTGCGATGAACACCGACGAGAGCAGCGAAAGTTTCCTGGGATAGCCCAAGTTCCTTCCGCCGCCTTCGCAGGTTTTCGGCAAAGACGTGCCGAGCCAGCCTTGTTTTGCGATCTGCCTTCATGGCGAAATAATCGCCGGATGCCTATTATGGGGCGACACTCTACGAATAGCATTTCTAGCAGTCAGGGCGTTGTCAGAGAGACGCAAGGACTCAATGACGAGGAATGGTTCCACAATGAAATCTTCGCCGCTTTACCGCACTCGAAACGGACGTACATTCGTTGGCGACTCTCGCGAACTACTGGCGGAACTCCCTGACGGTTGCGTGAACCTGGTGATGACGAGCCCGCCGTTCGCTCTCCAGCGCAAGAAGGAGTACGGAAACAAGGAACAATCAGAATACATTGAATGGCTCGCCGAGTTTGGTCGCCTGATCCACCAGAAACTAACGGACGATGGATCATTCGTTCTCGATCTGGGTGGGGCATATCGCAAGGGAACCCCTGCCCGCAGTGTGTACAACTTCCGGGTTCTTCTTCACTTCTGCGACGAGCTTGGCTTCTTTCTTGCGGAGGACTTTTACTGGTTCAACCCATCGAAACTCCCCAGCCCGATCGAGTGGGTCAACAAACGGAAGATTCGGGCGAAGGATTCAGTGAATACCGTATGGTGGTTCAGCAAGAGTGAGTTTCCCAAAGCCGATGTCAGCAATGTCCTGGTTGAGTACAGCGACCGGATGAAGAAGCTGATTGAAGATCCCGAGGGTTTCTACGATCCGAAGAAGCGGCCATCGGGGCACGACATCGGGAAGAGCTTCGGGAAAGACAATGGCGGAGCAATTCCTTCCAATCTGTTGCAGATTCCGAATTCTGAATCAAATGGGACGTACCTCTCGGGATGCAAGTCCCTTGGGATCAAAGCCCATCCCGCACGCTTTCCGCCCAGGCTGCCGGAGTTCTTCATCAGGATGCTGACTGACCCCGGTGATCTCGTGGTCGATACCTTCGCAGGGTCAAACACAACTGGATTCGTTGCGGAAACTGAAGAGCGGCAATGGCTGTCGTTCGACGTTAGCCGGGAGTACCTCGCAGCGTCAGCTCTTCGCTTTCTCCCGAAAGGGACTTCCGAAAAACGTCTGCAGGAAGTCTACGATTTGGTCGTGAACGGGAATGACACACGGGTTCCACAAGGAAGGCATCAGCCCCGTCTGATTGAGGTCTGAAGCCGCTCCCTGACGGTCATTCCCATCAATTCAACCAGTGACGTAGATGGGTGCGTGAAGAGGGTTCGATTGAAAGGTGCGGTGCGTTACGCGGGCAGGTTTCACACGAGGGTTCGTCTACCAGTTTTCGAGAGCCGCCCACGTAACGCACCACTTTCGTTCAACGTCCGCTTTACGCACCCTACAGGCTACCTGCCGCGGACGTTGCCGAATTCGGCGATTTGCCAGCGGGAGGTGAAGCGGAAGCCGGACTCCGCGGCCAGAGCTTCCAGCCAGGCGGACTTTTCGGTCAGTTCGATGGCCGAGACGGCCTGGGGCATCAGCCAGACGCGGCTGCGGTCGACCTCCGGCAGGGTGGTCAGGTAGTCCTCGACCTGCGTGACATCGCCGGGCTGGTCGATCACGAACTTGAACTGGTAGCGGTAACGGCGAATCAGTTCACGAATCACGTTCGGCTGATATCGCAGTGCCTCGTGTCGAGCGGCCCAGCGTGACGATCGCGTGGCAGGCGGCGTCGAGTTCTGCAGCTTGGGGCTGATCGACATCAGATCGCAGCTCACCGGTCGGAAGATCGTCCCAGCGGTTTCAATGGTGAGGAACCGGCCGACGCGGTTGAGTGCGGCGGTCAGCGGTTCAATCTCAACCGGCAGCAGCGGTTCGCCGCCGGTGATGACGACGTGCTCGCAGTCGAAGCTCAGCAGCTTTTCGAGCAGCACGGGCAGTGGCACGTCCGAGCCTTCCGGCTGCCAGGACGTGAAGGGCGTGTCGCAAAACCAGCAGCGCAGGTTGCACCCGGTCGTCCGCAGAAACACAGACGGTGTTCCCAGGTACTCACCTTCTCCCTGAACAGACTGGTACAACTCGGAGATACGCACAGTTCTTCAACACGTCAGCGACAGACACGGTAGGCCGGACCAAGCGCAGCGAGTTCCGGCAGTTGGATGACGATTGCGAAAACAAGTACCTGCCGGAGCGGCGCTGCGTTTGATCCGGCCTGCGCGTGCTAACCGCTCTGCAGGTCTTCGAGCCGTTTCAGCGTGTCTTTGTAGTTGTAGTCGACGGCCAGCACTTCGCTGTAGTAGTTCTCAGCGGATTCCTTGTCGCCAGCCGCTTCGCAGAGACGCCCCAGCCAGTAATAGACTTCGCGGAAAAGGTCCGGGTGGTCGTTGGCGTTGAGCTTCGGGGCCGCCTTCTCGAACTGTCGCTTGGCCAGCGGGTACTTCTTTTCCTGCATGAAGCACTTGCCGAGATTCGCCAGTGCTTTCGTCTCGATGCGGTTGTCCTGGCTGGCCTGCTGAAACAGTGGGATGGCCTGATCGAACTGTTTTGTCCGCATGAAACACTCACCGAGCTGATACTTGACTCGCATATCGTTCGGATAGCGTTCCACGCGTGTGCGCAGAACTTCGATCTCTCGCAGCAGCAGTTCCTTATCCAGAGCGTCGGCGTTGGCTTTCGCGGTTTCGTCACCCTCGCCGGCCTTCTGCCGCGCGATCTCCAGATTCTTGCGCAGCATGTCGAGTTCGACGTCTTCGACCTGCTCGCGAATGTTGACGTCGCCGCCGGACAGCTCGACGGCCTTCTGATACATGCCGCGGGCTTCTTCGAGCTTGCCGGCCCGCCGGTAAAAGTCCGCGAGTTTGATGTAGTGGTCCTTGTTGTCAGGCTCCTTGCGGATCGCCCGCTGCAGATCAGCCTCTTCCGACTGTCCGGGACCATCGGCCTGACCTTCCTTCTGGATGTTGAGGCGTTTGGCGACTTCGTGGTCGGCCATGACTCCCTTTGTACTCTCCGCACCTTCGTATCCGCCGCGATCAATGACCTGTTTGGTTGCAGCCTGCTGGCCGCGCATCCGCGCATCGCCATCCATCGGATCAACTTTTGTGATCTGCTCCCAGATTCCGACAGCGCGTTTGTATTCACCTCGCTCTTCGTACAACTCGGCAAGTGCCCGGAGATACTCCTTGTTCTTCACGTCGACAGCGACCGCTTTCTCGTACGCAAACGTCGCACACACATCATGACCGAGTTCCTTGAGCGCTGTTCCCAGGTCGGCGTTGAGCTGGGCGTCCCAGGGATTGATCTGCAGTCCCTCTTCGCACGCCTTGTCGACGCCTTCCCAGTCCTTTTTGAGCTGTGCCTTTTTGAGCTTCCCGCGAACGCTCATCAGCTTCATGCCGGCCATCTTGGCACCTGTTTTATTTCCTCCGTACTTCTTTTCTTCACATCCCCGCAGCGTCTGGCGGAACAGCAGATTTCCTGGCTCAAACCGGACGCACTGATGGAACATCTGGATGGCATAATCCCAGTTCTCTTTCTGCATGGCTTCGTTGCCTCGACGCCAGCAGTCGGCTGAGAACCTGCGCATGTCATCGCTCATCGCGAACCTCGCGGTGTGAATCGTCTGAGATGATCGGAGTGAGAAGCATCAGGCTACGATGTCGCAAGCCCGCTCGGGAATTATCCGCACCAGAGATACGAATCCCGATGAGAAAGTAGACGGAAACTGAGGCCGAACGTCTACAGAGAACACGGGATCGTGACCGTCGGCAGGGGAATGTCAAACGAGCGTTGGCTGAGACGTCACGTCATACCGTGTGCCGCTCAGCCGTAGGCAGGTTTTTCCAAAACCTGCAGCGACGCAGGAGCTGGTTCGACGTGAGAGTCGCTTGCCACGCAGCATGACCGCGAACCGCCCGATCGACTCTCGTCGGTTCATCGGCCAGGCACGACATACGATCGGCCAGCTATCGGATAGCCGGTTTCGGAGAAACCGGCCTACGGCTGGCGACTCTGACTACCGCTGAGCCACCTTCTGACCGGCGTCGGTCGTGACGGGCTCGTCATAGCTGACGATCCACATATTCCGGAAGCGGACCGGATTGTTGTGGTTCTGGAACTTCGTCGGCAGCGGGAATGGCTTTTCGCCGACGCGTTTGCCGCCGCCGGTCGGAGTCGGCAGGTCGATGTCGTCCTGTACGGGAACGCCGTTCAGCCAGGCTGTCAGATGAGCGTCCTGAATCTTGTTGCCTTCGGCGTCGAACCGCGCCTGCCGGAACCAGATGTCGTAGGTCTGCCAGACCAGCGGCGGCAGGCACATGTTGAGGTCCGGTTTCTTCTCGCGGTACAGAGACCCGCACTCGTTGAATTCGCCATCGAGTCCGAACGAATCGAGAATCTGCACTTCGTAGCGGCTCTGCAGATACACACCGCTGTTCGCCCGGCCTTGACCGCGCGCCTTTGGCATGTAAGGCAGCCGGAACTCCAGATGCAGCCGGAAGTCGCCGTACGCGTCCTTCGTCTCGAAGCCTTCTTTCAGCAGGCCATCGACAATCTGTCCGTCTTTGAGTTTGTCCGTGTTCGATCCATCAAACAGAACGATTGCGTTACACGGCGGGCAGGCACGCATCGTTCCGCTTTCCCGTTCGACGAAACTCGCATTGCCGATCACGCGTTCGTAGTCGCCAATCCGCCTGATGATCGAATGACCGTTCTGAATTGTGATCTGCTGCGATTCGCCGGTCAGTGTCAGTGTGTCGCCTTCGCGCGTCCCCTGAAACTTCAGCCGTTCTCCGTCGGTCGGCCAGCCATAACCGGGCAGCCCGCCGAGATACTCGACCGCCTGAAACTGAGCATCACCCAGAGCCACGACCTGGATGCCGACCGGTCGGCAGCAGCAGTGGTCGTCGACGATCGAGCCCAGATACTCGCCCTGCAGTGCGTAGTCGGCGTCGCCGGCCGGCGGTTCCGTCCAGGCATTCTGGTCGCCATCGGCAGCCTGAACCGACAGAGGGATCAACAGGCCGAGCAGGACAGGCAGCAGAGTCAGACGCAGCATGGTGGGCTCCAGCGATCAAATGCGGTTTCAGTCAAAGCCGGTAAACTCAACGGGAAATGCCGGGTTCGCCAGTTTCCCCCGGACTGCCGCGCGAGGCAACCGTCACCGACCACTTCCGGCCGCACATGTTTGAACACTCGGCCGCTCAGGCGGCGAATTCCGTGTCAACCGGTAAAATCTGCCGCCACTGTTAAACGGATTGAGGTTTGCGCAACGTTCAATCTGACAATCAGTAACGACATTCTGCGAACGTTCAACAAGGAACAACGATGGCCCGCTGCGACGAAGGCTACCTGTGCGAAGTCTGCGGCCAGCCGGTTGACGAGATCACCGACAGCGACCTTTATCTCCGTTTCGTGATCGGACTCGTACCGGAATCCGAACTGGCGCAGGTTCCTGAGCGGCACATTCGTTGTAACCCGGTGCAGGCGCAGTTCATCGTGCATGATGACTTCGAGCCGGTGGTTGTCGACGGCGTCTTCAGCAAGACGGAACTTGATCCGGTGCATGTCCGGCAGCAGGAAGCACTCACCACGCGCGGCTGGCTGCGGCTGCGCGAAGTCGCGGAGTCAGGACTGCCGGTCTCGGAATACCCGCTGACTCCGGAACAGCGACGCGAGATTCAGCGCGGCGTCTGACCCTGGCAGGATCCGCCGGCTGATTCTTCGAGCGCAGGAATTCGCACCAGAAACTCGCTGCGGTGATCGCATTTCGACCGGAGCTGCACGATGGCGGCAATGCCCGAGTCCTCCGAGTGCGGCGGTCCACGTACCGGTTCTGCTGATTGGGTAGCGCGGTCAGCGCGACGCGTTGGCGGCGAGCCATTCCGCTCACAACGGTCGGAAGAATCTCGTGGCTCGTTCGGATGATTTCCGATGCGAGGTCTGACGCCGCGCTCACTGCATTTTCCTGCCAGCCCACGCTGGCCGCATGGTCGGCACAGATTGCAATTCAGGAGTGAATCCCCAATGCCACGCTTCTCAACCAGACTGTTTCTCAGCGCTGTCCTCGCGGCGACGACTGGAAGCACCAGTGCCGTGCAGGCTGCTGAGCCCATCGAGACACCGGAGCAGACCATTCAGACAACGCTCGATTCCGTCGAGCAGGTTTTCAGCCAGCCGGCCTCGTTTACTCAGCAGATGACCGAAGCCGGCATTTGCGGAACAGGAACCTGTGGTGCCGGATGCGGAGCGGCTGGTTGCCAGAGTGACGGTGACTGCGACGGATTGAACTGGCTGCAGACGGCACTCGACAGGCCATTGCTGGCTGACTATCAGAACATGCCGATCGGCGACTGCTGGACGGCGTCGGTTGGTGGTCAGCTCCGATATCGGTTTATGGACGAAAACAACCGTTTGCGTCCCGGTGGTCCCGGTCGGAGCACTTACGACCTGTGGCGGATTACTCCGTACATGCAGTTGAAATACGGTGACTCAATCACTGGCTACGTGCAGGCGATTGACGCGTCGATCTTCAACCAGGAACTGCCGATCACGCCGATCGATCAGAACCGCTCGGACCTGATGGCTTACTACATTGATGCTGTGATCGGCGAGACAGATACGGGCAAACTCCATGTCCGCGTCGGACGGCAGCAACTGCAGTACGGTTCGCAGTACCTCGTCTCGCCGCTGCCGTGGGCGAACACGTTCCGCACCTGGGACGGCATCCGGCTGTACTACACCAGCGATACCTGGGACATCGACGGCTTCTGGACACGGCCATCCAACTCGGGCGCCGGTGCGCTGTTCCGCCCGACCAGCTTTGATCAGCCCGACTCGAGCCGGAACTTCAGCGGTATCTACTCGACCTATAAAGGGCTGGCGAATGCCACGCTGGACCTTTACTGGCTGTACCTGGAAGAGTCGGAATCGAAGAATGGAATTCTCGACGGCCGGGTCCACACGTTTGGGTCCCGTTACACGAGCAAGACTGCGGTGAAGGACTGCTGCGGTGAGACGGTTGGAACCTGGGCGTTTGAACTGGAAGGTGCGTTTCAGGTTGGCAGTAACGAGACATTCCTCGGCAACCCGAATCAGGGGATCGCTGCGGGGATGGTGCATACGAATCTGGGCTATACCTGGAATCAGGCACCGTGGACCCCGAACGTCAAAGGCGTCTTCTACTGGGCTTCTGGCGACAGCAATCCAGCAGATGGAACCAACCGGAACTTCAACACGCTGTTTCCGTTCGGTCACGCTTACTGGGGTATTCTCGACAACCTGAATGGATCGAACCTGCTCAACTACTCGCTGCAGGCAACCGTCAAGCCGACCGATAAGCTGACATTCAACACGCAGCTTCACTGGTTTGCGAAAGACAAGGCGGCCTCGCCGATCTTCAACGTCGCTGGTGCCCCGTTCCCGGCTGGAGCATCAACAACCAGCAGCACTTATATCGGGTCGGAACTTGACCTGATCGCGACGTACCAGATCAGCAAGACGCTGCAGGTTCAGTCAGGTTACTCGTGGTTCTGGTACGGCAGCGCTGTCAACAACGCGGCGGCGCCGCTGCCTCGCGGAGACGCCAGCCAGTTCTACGTGATGACAACCTGGACGTTCTAAGAACGCCCGCCAGGAACGTCGAGCCACTTTGATCGCGGACCGGAACACGGAAACCAGCTCCACTGGGATTCGGGTTTCGGCCCGCGTTTTTCGTGCGCGGTGACGCGTGGAGCGGAACTCATTCCGTTCAGAACCGCAGGTCAAACCCTCACGCAAGCAAAGCAGCATATCCAGACCAAAGAGCACGAACTCCAGCACAGACTGTCCCGGATACAACCTTCGCTGGAGTCGACGTCGCCGAGCTCGCGGCTCAGATCGCCAGCCGGACTCGCTATCGAACGGAATGGATTCCGTTCTACGATGCGTTGCCGATCAGCCGGTGTGATTCGTGGCGCGGGCAACTACGGTTGTCCGGTCGAGCAGGAACCAGGACGCTTCACTTTGCGGAGATTCGTTGTATGGAGAAGGTCAGCGTTGTCTGCTTTCTCTCGAGCTATCTGCTTGCCGTTGGCTTTGCACTGCTGCGATTGCGAGGGCAGAGCAGGCTGCCTCGCGTGCTGACTCTGGTTGCTACGGCGGCGGGGTTCGTGGCGCAGACCATCTATCTGTGGGTGCGTTCCCGGAATGCGGAACTGCCGCCGCTGCTGGTTTCTGTGCATGACTGGCTGCTGGTGCTGGCCTGGGTGGCGGTTCTGATCTTTCTGTTTGTCTCGCTGCTCGATCGCGAACTGCCGCTCGGTGTGTTTGTGCTGCCGGTTGTTCTGGTGCTGGTTGTCGCGTCCCGGTTTCTGGATGTCGAACCGGACGAGGCTCTGGCAAAAGTCGATCTGGCTCGCGCCTCGACCCGCGGCTGGGTGATGCTGCACACGTCGTTTCTGACGCTGGGGATTGCCGGTGTGATCGGCAGTCTGGTGCTCGCCGCGATGTACCTGTTGCAGCACCGGCGACTGAAGCACAAGCAGCGGATGAATGAGGGCGTGCAGCTACCGAATCTGGCTCGACTGGAACGCTGGAATCGCTGGGCAGTGATTCTAAGCGTGCCCATGCTGACGCTGGGGATGGCGGCCGGGGTGCTGCTGTCAGCTCAGGCGGGCGCGGCACACGTCAGGCTGGACGACCCGGTCATTGCCGGCAGCGTGCTTGGCTGGCTGGTCATGTTCTGTTTTTTTGCGTGGTTGCTCGGTACGAAGCGGCCGGCCGCCCGACAGGTCGCCATGCTGACTGTCTGGGCCTGCAGTTTTCTACTGCTGACGATTGTCGGCCTGATGGTTTTGACCGGAAGCGGGCATCAGGTCGTGGCGGTTTAAGGCGAGGCGACGACGTCTTCGGGTTTCGACGCAAAGCAATTGCCGTGTGCCACTGGCTCTGCCAGTGAGTCAGATTCGGCAGGCACTGGCAGATCCAGTGGCACACGTCTGGTCAAGTCCGTCCTGTCGCTGCAGTCAGGCGGCTTTGTACGCCGCGCCGGACGGGGCTTCGAGTTCGGCACTGATCAGCAGGCCGCGAAGAATGGATCGTGCAGAAGGCTCAGCGATGCGCGGAGCGAGGCAATCGACGGGCAGCTCACACTGGCTGAGTACGTCGGCAAGGATCGCGTCAAAGCCGAACGTTGGTGACAGGCCACCCGAGCAGACAACGGCAACCGGTTGTGGCACGCTGGCCGCTCGCGGAGTGCGACGCAGCTCGGAGTCGAATGCGGCGATCAGTTTTTCGCAGGCTCGACGAAGCAGTTGTGTGACGACGTGTGAGATGCTCGCGGTCGACGAGCCGTCTGATGGGACGATCGTTTTCCGGAATCGCTCGACGGTGATTGCGTCAACGATGTCTGTGGCACTGGCAGGATCGTTGGGAGTCGGTGCTGGCTTGATTAAGCCGCGCTGCCGCAGACGTTCGTCGATCGCGTGTCCGCCGAAATCTGTTTGAACATGACAGAGTGGCTGGCCGCGGTGAGCCAGCAGCGCTTCGCAGCCACTGGCTCCGAAGACGAGTCCGACTCCGGTGAATGAGGCATCGAGCAGCTCGGCCAGAACGAGTGCCTGGCTGGAGGGGACGAATTTCGGTTCATAACCCTGCAGGCGGACGATTCGAGAGAAAAAACCGGCATCCGCGTGTGACGATCCGGCTTCGAGTTCAAGGCCCGAGGCCAGTGTCAGGCAGCAGATCTCTCTTCCCGCGGCAGCAGTCGGCAGCACGGCTTCGATCATTGTGCCGATCAGTTGGCGGGCGAGCGGATCTCGTGTCGGGACTCGGCCGCCTGGCAGCAGATGACGACACGGAACACGGAAGAGACTCGCGCTGTCAGTCGCAGCGTCGCCCAGCAGTACAATGTTCCCTTCGCTGAGCGAGTAACTTAAACCGGCCTGATCAAGCAGCCGGCGATGAACCGGCGTGTCTTCGAGAACCGAGTAGATCGCGCTCGCGGTGCGGGCAATCAGCCGCTCGTCGACGCGGCGTAACGTGCGGAACTGCGAGGCTCCGAGGTCGAGGGCGATCGTCACCGGTCACCTCGCTTTTCCCGTTGAACGGACGAGAGCACACGGTCGAGCAGGTCGGCACCTGCGGACACAGAACGAGCAGGCGTGATCGAAATGTCGCTGTCCGGCCCGGCTGGCTCTGACGAGGCGGCCTGACCGTCTGGCTGAGCCACACTCGCTTGAGAACCTGGCGTCACGACACGACGCCGCTGCAGAAATCGCGGGCGAGGTATGGCGGGATGATCAAGGGACCGAGACTCAACGGCGGGCGACAGAGTCGACGATTCGCCCCGTGTCGGCGCCAGATTGACCGTCTCCGAAGTGAGTGTCGTTGGTGGCTCGGCCGAGCCTGAAACCTCAGTCGCCTCTGTTTTTGACAGCGGAGTCCGAGCCGCTGGCGGCGAAAGGGTTGCTTCGTCAGAGATGGGAGTTCGTTGCGGAATCCCCTGGTGGCCGTTGTCGAGGCGGAAGTTGCGACGGGCCGGCTTCGCTGTAGTGACGGGTGTTCTCTCCGTTCGAGCAGCCGATTGCTGTTGATGGCGAGCTGCTGTCGGCAATTTCGTCGTCGGCGATTTCTGTGTCAGGGCGTTGTTCGACGGAGGCAGTCGCGCGATATCGAGCGAAATGCCGGACGAACTTACGCCACCGACTGGCTGCGTTTCGGACGTTACCGTCCGGCTGTCTTGTGAACCGACCGTCCCGGCACGGACGCCACGTAACGGTTCTCGACGCAGTGTCTGTACCCGGTCGATCGACGGGGCGCCGGTACTGTCGACAGCGAGCGGCTGCTCAGTCGCAGTCGCACGTCGTTCGACGACGGGACGGTCTGCCGAGTGAGGCTCTGCAGCGGGAGCATCTGCCGTGGGTGTCTCCACGGAGCGATGTTCGGCAGCCGGGCGAAGCGGGACCGCGGGAAGCGATCGGCCGGGGCGATCATCACGTTGCGGTGTTCGCGTCTTCGAAGACGGATTGGTTGTCGTGCGCGGCGCGTCTGACTCACCGGATTCCGGTTCCGCCGGTGACGGCGATCCTGGTCGACGGACTCCGGAGGCGCCACCCGCTGCCAGGAAGTGAGGCTTCGGAACGGAATGATGCGCCGCGTCGACTCGGCGAACTTGCATCGCCTTCCCGAACAGTTGCTCGCCCTGCGGCAGCAAGACCGGTTCGTCGTCGATCGGCAGCTCGTTCTGAATGATGCGGTCGAGCCAGTAGCGTTGACCGAGTACGACCGGAGTCGGCTGCTCAGTTTTCTGACGGCTCACAGAGATCATCATCAGAACGACTGAGACGGCGGCCAGCCCCCCAATCACTGCGGCCGAAATCAGTGGCCAGTTCGTCGGGCGAACGGGCTTCGGATCGACCGATCCTTTCAGGGCAGCGTCGAGCACACGAGTTGATCGACCGTCCCGGTTCATCAAAGCGGATTGTCCGGCGGCGACGCGCTGGCCGGTTAAAGGCTGGTGACCGATGGGCTGCGGTCTCGCTGACGCGTTCGTCGCGACGGGAGTCGGGAATGGCATTGCCGTGTCCGGCGACGCAATTCGCGCCGAGAGTTCTCCGGCAACGACAGGGGGTTCTGATGTGGGAGTCGCGCTGGCGGCGTCGCGCGGATCTGTCGGAGTCAGCGGCAGTTCGACCGGAGCATCACTGGATTGCGAGGCATTGTCGGACAGGCCGCTGGAATCTCCCGCAGTCGTGCCGGAGTCGGCGGCGATGTGACCGTCGTTGAACGACTGAAATGGCTTGGTCGCAGGTGACTGGTCCTTCTGCCCACGTGAGTACGTCTTCGGAACTCGCGAGGTGTCGACTGGCTGCGGTCTGTCGGCCGTTCGCTGAGCGTCGGCTGCTGAGTCCGCACTTGTCGAATCATCAAGACGGACTCGACCGGGTGGCTGTCGAACCGTCGCAGCAGCGGCACCTGGAGTTTCGACGGGGACGGACGACGGTGCTGTCAGCAGATCTCGGACACGTTCCTCATCATTACGCTGCAGTGGTTGATCGTTTCGAGGCGTCTGATTCTGAGAGAGTTCGGGTAGTCGCCGCGGCGGTTGCATTACGCTGCCAATCGCTGATGGCGGAACTTGCGGGACCACAGCGACACCCGGTTGCGTAACGCCATGACCGGCCGGCCCCTGAGCCGGCGAGTGCGTCATGCCGGGAATTCCGGGGTGAGGCCGCGGCATCGTGGCGACTGCGTCGTGTCGAGGACCGGTGGCAGTCGGCAGGCCTGGCTGATAGGGGGAAGGAAGATTCGGAAGCCTCGAGACGTCGATCGTTGAAGGGTCAAACAGAATGACCGAGCAGTCGGGGAGTGGAGTCGTCGCATCAGTCTGCGCAAACCGTCGCGGGATGATCAGGCGCGCCTGTGTCGCTGCAGATTCTGACTGACCGAGCTGTCGCGCAATCTGGCTGACAGTGATCGGCTGCCGTGGATCGCGACGTTCACTTTGATCGGACTGCAGAATGACCGGGTAAGGAAGAAGGCCGATCAGGCCGACTCGCGTCGTTCGATCGGAGCTGTCGGCGTTTGACTGACTGCCCCGGTAGATCGTTCCCTGAACGCTTCTGCCGTCGACGATGACCAGATCTCCGGGCATCAGCCGCTCGGTCGATTCTTTCCGATAGAACGAGTTAATCACTCGGCCGTTGCGAATGATTCGCACGTTGTTCGATGCCGAAGCGGTCAGCCCTTGAGCAAAGGTCTCGACGACCTGCACCAGCGATGGTGAAGCGGTCGCCAGTTCAAAGGCTCGCTGATTACGCACGTGTCCCATGACCGTAAAGACGTGCGGCCCTGCATTCGCCGATCCGGCCGTGGCGAACGTCTGCGTGCTGCCGTGGTCTTGAGCCGGCACTGGTTCCGCCATCACGCAGCAGCTCAGGAAGGCTGCCAGGCTGGTCAGAATCTTCTGGTGCAGGCGCATGGGCGATTTCGCAGTTGCGGAACGGGCTGCCGGTTCGACGGTCTGACGTGTCGACGCCGCAGTACTCGGTGGCCGGACCACCGCGAGCCACAGGTCGCGACGAGCCCAGGTCGGAAAACTCGCTCGCGCAGCGCACGGAACGCCGCACAATCCTCACTATCGTCAAAGTTTCACAGCCGACCTGAGCGGAATCACGGAATTGGCTCAAGAAGTCGCAATCAGTCGGCGCAAAACGGTCCCGTGGAATGCCGCAGTCAGTGGCAGACGTAGTTCCGACGCTGCAGAATGGCTGTCGCACTTCGCACAGAACGTGACCTCGAAATCCCGATCCAGGACTGATCGCAGAAAGGCCGTCCCGTATGGGCAGCAACCCGCTTCGTTTTGTCCTTCTGACTCGGGACAACAGCGAACGAATCCAGCGCAGCGCCGAATCACTCGTCCGGTTTCTGGCATCCCGTCCGGGAACCGAACTGGTCGCGGCGGCGGTTGTTGAGGAGGTTGATGGTGACCTTTGCGCAACCGCGGATCTGGTCATCGTGCTCGGGGGCGACGGCGCGATCCTTCGCGCCTGTCGGAAACTCGGTGACCATCAGCGGCCGATCATCGGGATCAACCGCGGCCGTCTGGGATTTCTTGCCGACCTGTCTTTCGAAGAGTTCTGCGACCGCTTCGAGGAGATCAGGACGGGGGCACTGGACATCACCGATCACCTGATGTTTGAAGCCGAGTTACGTTCGGCGGACGGTTCGACCGAAACGTTTCTCGGTCTGAATGAAGCTGCGGTCAGTGCCGGCGCAGCGCTGCAGATGGTCGAGGTCGAATTGAGAATCGACGACCTTCCGGTCACGCGCTACAGTTGCGACGGACTGATTATCTGCACGCCGGTCGGGTCGACGGCTCACAGTCTGTCGGCAGGAGGCCCCGCGATTCGACAGGATCTGGATGTCTTTCTCGTCACGCCCATCTGCCCGCACACGCTGTCAAACCGCTGCCTTGTCGACGACGCGAACCGTACGTACCGACTGACTCTGCCCGACGCACGGACAGACGTTGTGCTCGTCATTGACGGTCAGATTCGACGACCGTTTCGAGTCGGTGATGAAGTCATCATTCGTCGCGCGAAACCGAAGTTCCGTTTGGCCCGACTTGCCGGGCACAACTACTACTCGGTGCTGCAGCACAAACTCGGCTGGAGCGGTCAGCCACGCTACGCATCCAGTGAGTACGACGATTGAGCAGTCTGACGGCTGGATGTTCCGCTGCCCGATGCTCTTGCCGACTGGGCCGCGCAACAGATTCAGTCATCGAACTCAGGAATCGATCCCCTCAACTTTGTCAAGAGAAGAGAACTCGAATGACGTATTCCGCACCGTCGATCGCCGTGAGTGTTCGCGAGAGGTTCTGTCGATTCTGCCAGCAAACTGTCGTTGCACTGCTCCTCTTATTTGTGGTCGCAACGCAACTCGCCTTCGCGGCAGACGAAGTGCCGTTGCCTGGTCTGACCGAAATTCGCGTCACCAGTTCACTCGACGGAACGCAGCAGCCACTGCTGTACTGGGCTCCGGAGACTGCGGACAGCCAGCCAGCGCCGGTGCTTGTGTTTCTGCACTCCTGGAGTGGCAATTACCGGCAGAAGAACGATGCCTGGCAGCGGCAGGCCGTCGAACGCGGCTGGATTTATCTGCATCCCGATTTCCGCGGCCGCAACGATACTCCGCAGGCCTGCGGATCGAAGTTCGCCCGGCAGGACATTCTGGATGCGGTGGATTTCGCAACGGAGAAGTTTCGGGTCGATCGTCAGCGCATCTATCTCGCCGGAACGTCTGGAGGCGGTCACATGTCAATGCTCATGGCGGGCCATCACCCCGATCGGTTTTCCGCCGTTTCGGCCTGGGTCGGGATCAGTGATCTCGCCGCGTGGTACCGGTTTCACGTTAAGGATGGCGAACCACAGAATTACGCCAGGATGATCCTCAAGTCGCTGGGTGGTCCGCCGTCAGAAGACGCTGGTCGCGACGCCGAATACCGGGATCGCTCGCCACTGTTTCACCTCCACCGAACCGCCTCACTGCCGATTGAACTGGCTGCCGGAATCCGCGATGGGCACTCGGGCTCCGTTCCCGTTTCACATACGTTGCTGGCCTGGAGCGAAATTACCAAAGCGAGAAGTGGGGAGCCGGTTTCTGCAGCGGACATCGAATGGATCGGCAAACTGGGAGGCCAGAGCAAGCTGCTTGAATCCGAACTGGCGAAATTGCCGGTCGACATGTCTCTCGGACGAAAGATTCTGCTTCGACGGGTAGCAGGTGATTCGCGCGTCACGATCTTCGATGGTGGACATGAAGGAATTGCCGCTGCCGCCTGCGACTGGCTGGATGCTCAACGACGTCTGGCGGAATGACTACTGGATTTTCGCTGACTGATGACGCTGGTTCCGTCGGTGCTCAGCCGGAGAAAGCCGCTCGATTTGAGGCTGTCGCAGTTCCGCCAACCCATCCATGTGTCTTGAAAATATGATCGAACGTCACCTCAACTTGGCTTGCGTGACAGTATGAGGATTTGTATCGTCCTCGCTTCGGGCCGTTGTCCAGGCTGAGCCTGTGTCGAGCAACAATCGTGATCCTCTGTGATGGGCATCTCACGGGCAGGTGAGATTTCAGATGTTCATATTCTGTTGGTCGCCGAACGGGCCGGCTGTCTTTTTCTTTTTCCTGTGAGGGCGAATCTGATGAGTGAAGCAACAAAGCTGTCTACCCTGACGCCGCGACAGCGGGACATCTACGAGTTTCTGAAAGACAAGATTCTGAATCGCGGTTACGGCCCGACGGTCCGCGAGATCGGAAACGAGTTTGGAATTCGGTCTCCGAACGGCGTGATGTGCCATCTGAAGGCACTCGAAAAGAAAGGCCTGATCAGCCGCGAATCGCACATGTCGCGTGCGATTCAACTTTCAGACAAGCCGCAGCGTGCGACCAGTGTCGCAATGCTTGGCGCAATCGCGGCTGGATCTCCCTTGAAGGCTGCTCGCGAAGGTGAGCAGGTTGACTTCATGGACGTTTTTGGCAGCGGTGATCATGCCTGCGTGAAAGTCGAGAATGATTCGTTTTCGAGCGAAGGTATCTCGGCTGGCGACTTTGTCATTATTCGCAAGCAGGATTCCTGCCGTGATGGTGACAACGTTCTCGCTCTCGTAAACGGCCAGGACGCGGTGCTGCGTCGTTACTACACAGACGCCAAAGGCGTTCGTCTGGAAACGCTCAGCTCGGGTCGTAAGGCCATTACGACGAGCCATGTTACGGTACTCGGAATTATCGTCGGTGTTGTCCGCAAGTTCTAATCGCGGGGTTCGCTGCCCACCCGCATGAACTTCCCGACGGCCCATGCTGTGCCGAACGCGGTATAGACACGACAAGGGACGGTCGAGGGGGGAGCAACTTGCTCACCCTCTCGGTCACCCTTGATATCTGATTGGCGGCCTGAACTCAGTAGCGACGGACGGTGTTTCGTCGGCGTGCCTTCCCCGGTGTCAGCGGGACTCTGGTGCTGAATTGACGGGGGCTGCTGGAATTGCTTCGATCGTGACCGTTTCCGTCGCGTCGAACTGCTGCCCGCCACCGCTGACAAATCTCGCGTGCAGGACAATGTCTGCAGAGCGAGGCAGCGTCTGCCACGCTTCTGTTATTCGATAGCCGGCTCCGACAAATCCGTTGAGCCACAGGGCTGCGGTGGCGGCTGTATCCCATTCCCAATGGCCGACCTGCTGATCGCGTTCAGGCAGCGAGTAATCGAAAGCCGTCAGGCTGAGGGTCCCGTCGACGCGAGTCGGCGTTCCGGACGTGTCCACTGGAGTGACGAGGGCGGAAAGTAATTCGTCGCCAGGAATGTTATCGCGGTCGAGCCCGCCGCTGAGCAGAGTGTTCAGCCTCAGCCGATCAATGCGGCCGGCTGAAACGGCAGCCCCTGAAGCCAGCGTTACGTTTCCGGAAGCATCGTTCCGAGTTTCCCGCAGCGCTTCCACTGTCTGTTGAGTTTCAGTCAGGGCACTCTGAGTCGACGCGAGTTCCCGCCGCAGTTCTTCATTTTCCGATCGCTGCTGCCTTAACTGAACTTCAACGGAACGTGTTCGGCGCGTCGTCAGTCCCGAGCATCCCACCACGAACAGAACGAACACGAATAGCGCAGCAATCGCGCCGCGTCGGGCTGCGACGCCGGATTTCGGCGTTACGATTCCGTTCAGATCAGCCATCGGATTCCGTCACGTCGCTTGAGTCCCTTCAGCGACCTGCCGCGAGCCTCGGGAATTACTCCTGAGCTGGCAGACGTTCGAGGACGTTGTCGATCAGTCCGTAATCGCGAGCTTCATCTGCCGACATGAAGTTATCGCGGTCGGTGTCGGCTTCAATCTGCTCCAGTGTCTGGCCGGTATGGTGCAGCAGAATCTCGTTGAGTTTGCGTTTGATGCGGATGACTTCTTTGGCATGAATCTCCAGCTCGGTCGCTGTGCCCTGCATTCCCGCCAGCGGCTGATGGATCATGATGCGGGCGTTCGGAAGTGCATTCCGTTTTCCGGCAGCGCCGGCGGCGAGCAGCACGGCCCCCATGCTGGCAGCCTGTCCGATGCAGTATGTCGCGACATCACAACTGATGTACTGCATGGTGTCGTAAATGGCGAGACCCGCTGTTACGGAACCGCCGGGTGAGTTGATGTAGAAGTGGATATCCGCCTTCGGATCCTCAAACTGCAGAAACAGCAACTGTGCGACGATCAGATTCGCCGACGTTTCTGTCACGCCCGTCCCCAGAAAGATAATCCTGTCTTTCAGCAGTCGGCTGTAGATGTCCATGGCGCGTTCATCGCGCCCGGTATTCTCAATGACAATCGGGACCAGATTGCTCATAGCTCGCTCGCTTTCCGTCCGTGACGATCGCTGGTGACTATTTCGATTCGCTGTCGGATTTCTTCTTGTCATCTGGCCGGGCCAGAATCTCATCGACCAGGCCGTATTCCATCGACTGCGGCGCTGTCAGAAAGCGGTCGCGGTCAGTGTCGCGAGCGATCACTTCGATCGGCTGCCCGGTGTGCGACGCGAGAATCTCATTCAGCACCTGGCGGGTCTGCAGAATATCTTCCGCCTGGATCTCGATATCAGAAACCTGCCCGCCGACTTCCCCGTACGGTTGATGAATCATCATCTTCGAATGGGGCAGGGCGTAGCGTTTCCCCTTCGTGCCACCAGCGACCAGAATGGCACCGCCGCTTGCTGCCAGCCCGACACAGTACGTCGCGACATCGCAGTCAATGAACTGCATGGTGTCGTAAATCGCCATCGTCGCTGTGACTGAGCCGCCGGGCGAGTTGACGTAGAGATTGATGTCCTGGCTGCGGCTCTCGGACTGCAGATACAGCAGCTTCATGACGATCAGGTTGGCGCTGGCGTCGTTGATCACACCATCCAGAAAGATGATGCGGTTTTCGAGCAGCAGGTCGCCGATCCCCATCTGTCGCTGGCGGGTGTAATCGCCCCGCGCATTCTGAATCGGGAGGCGGTCGAGCATCAGGAATCCCTTCTTGCTACAGCGAAAGATGCTGAAACGTGGCCGCGACGGACACGCTTCAGAACGGTTCGATTTGAGCCCGTTCAGCAACGGCTCTTCCGAGAGGCAGAATCCGCTGTGAATATTGAAATCTACTCACATTGAGCGGCGTCGCAGACAAGCTGCGGGAGATATCGCAGACGGACACCGCGAGTCAACCCGAGCCTCGCTTTCCTGTCAGTCAAAGTCAACGTCGGCTCGATTCCCTTTGCCACGGCATTCAGACGCAAGACTGACGTCGCATCTTACCTTCGGATCAGCGGCCGAACATGACATTGCAGATGGCATCGTCAACAGCTTCGACATTCAGGTCTGCGACCAGTTCCTCATCCAGCGGCGTTTCTTCGTAGCTCGCACTCGTCAGAGCAAGGTCGATGGCCTTCCGTTCGCGAATCTGAGCCTCCAGGTTCTCAATCACGCCGGTCTTAACCAGACGGGCACGCAGTCGCCGCGGGGTCTCGCCACTTTGGAAGGACATCTTGAGGATTTCCATCTCAAGGTCTTCCGACGTCACTTCGATGTCGTGATCCGTCGCAATTCGATCGAGGACGAAGTGTTCTTTCATCGCCTGCGTCGTTACTGAGACCGATCGCTGCCGGAGTTCATTTTCCCTGGCCTGAATCTCGCGAGTGGAATAACCGGCCTGCTGCATTTCGAGAATTTCGCGATGCAGAGCGTTTTCGACCTGCTTGAGCACCAGTTCTTCAGGCAGTTCCCATTCAGCAGAGGCAGTGATCTGATCGAGCAACTGCTGCCGCGCCGACTGTCGCTGCCGATACTCGATCTGGTAGTCCAGAACCTGACGAATACGGTCGCGAAGTTCTTCTTCAGAGTCGACGCCCATGCGGTCCAGAAGTTCCTTGTCGAGAACAGCCGGGGCGAATTTCTGAACGCCTTCAACGGTGACAACCACCTTCAAAGTTTCGCCCCGCATCGGGACGTATTCAGCTTCTTTAGAAATCTGGAGTTCACACTCGCGTGTGTCTCCGGCAGTAGCGCCTTCGATCAATTTGTCAAAGCCTTCGATTTCGCCATCGTAGAACCGCAGCGTCGGGAGGACTCGCATATACAGGCCGTGCATCTCGCGGGCAACCGAGCCTTTGTGCTCGAATGAAATCGCCACCGAAACATAATCACCAGCCGTCGCACCGGAATCACTCGGCGTTTTTTCACCGTAATCCAGCAGCATCTGGTCCAGATACTTCTGGACGTCTTCGTCCGTCACGGGTCGCGACGCCCGTTTGAGTTTCAACGAGGCGAAGTCTGGAATCTCGACGTTCGGACGGACTTCGACCTCGAACGAGTATTCAAAGTCGCCTTCATCCGGGATTTCGATCGCTTCAACGTCCATATCCGGCTCGTTGATCGGATCGAGTTCGTACTCTTCGGTCAGTTGTTCAAGACTCGAAACCAGCACACGTTGCTTCAGTTCGTCTGCCAGTTCCCGTTTGAATTTTGATTCGACAAGCCGTCGCGGAACGCGTCCGACACGGAATCCCGGCACTGTCGCCTTTGCGGCGAATTCATCGAGCGTCGTGTCGCGAATCGTGTTGACGTCAGCTTCCGCGACAACCACCGCGATATGTTTGCGGCACGGACCGGCGTCAGTCACATCAACGCGCAGATTCAGCTTCGACGGAAGCTCGGCCACGGCAGTTGATTCAGACGAGGCCGATTCAACCACTGCGGAATCTTCAGAGACAGTGTTTTCAGAGTCAGTCACGTCGGCGGTCCTGCAGAAGAAGCGTGAAAACTGAACGAAGTCGTGATTCGTTGTGAAGAAGCGACGCAGAAGCCAGAGGCGTCGCATGGCAGCGGCGGACTGCAGATCACCTGCGTCGTGTTCAACCTGTTCGGCCGGAAAGGCTTAGGCAGCCTCAAGAAAACCAGTCAGCCGACTTATCGGGCCGGGCTTTCCATTCGCGATTGAAGTCGAAAAAAAGCGGGAGACGGGGTTCGAACCCGCGACATCCACGTTGGCAACGTGGTGCTCTACCACTGAGCTACTCCCGCGATTTCACCTCTGACCAGTCGTCTGCTGACCACGGGCGGCGGATGTTAGGAGTCCGCTATCGGCCGGTCAAGTTTGCCTGATCGAGGCAAGGAAGCGGGAGTATATCTCTGCAGAACCCGTCTTCAACTGTCTCGCCTGCACAGACAATGGAAGCAGTTCGTCCACGTCCGAAGCGTCTGAAACAACAGCGACTCACCGTTGAAGTAACCTGCGTTACCGGAAGCCAATCCCCGAGCCCGCCCCGGATGCAGTGACTGTCCAGCGATTCCCCGCGGCAAGCACCACACGGAAGATCAGTTTCCGAGGCGGACGTTTTCGGTTTGGGCGGGATCCATAAAGTCGCCAATGTGATTTCCAGGCTGCGTTTCTGTGCGAACTGGGTCAGGTCGCGGAAAGCCGTCGTGGAAGGCGGTTGATCCTGTTGCGGCTCAAGGGCTCAGGCTCATCATGCAGAACTGAACCGTGATCTTTTCGCCAGCGCTCCGTCAATCTCTGTCGTGGTTGATCCTGATCGTGAGCAGCGAAGCGTCCATCCGGTGATTGCATTGCGATCGGCCATTACGCCAGGTGAATTACCTCCGGTTTCGGGACCTCAGAGTCAACGTGCTTTTGCTGAGCGACAGGTTGAGCAGAGTAGTGGTGACCCTCAGGGCCGGAAAACGCGCTCCTGCTGGAGCAGCGCTGGCCAAATGCCGAAACGATTGACGCCGGTACGAATTGGCAATCCGCCCTTCGACTGTGGCGGATCGCTGTGATTCAAGCTGCTGCCGGTCGAAAGCCGTACTCGCGTTTTGGGGAGTGAGGACTGATGCTCGCAGTCGTGGATGAGTACCTGCAGGCCCGCGTGATGACAGCCAGTCCGTACCGGCTGCACCTGATGGTGATCGATGAAGCCCGGAAGGCCGCCCGGTCGCTTGTTGCGGCTCTGGATGCCAGTGACCTTGAAACGTCTCATATCGCGGCCACGCGAGCCCGCGATTGCGTCGGCGAACTCGTTTCCGGACTGCGCTCCGACCAGTCTCCGGAACTGGTTGCTCAGGTCCAGGACTGGTTTCTCCATATTCAGAAGAACCTGCATCTGGCTGACCTGACTCAAAGCCGGACTGCCGCAGCAACGGCGCTTCAATTGATCGAGCAGTATCGCGACACCTGGGTCGCGCTTCAGCCGGACGTTGCAGCGGCTGAATAAATGCCAGTTGGACAGTGTTTCGGCTAAGAATAGAGCTGCGTGATTGGTCGGCCTTTGCTGATCAGGTACGGTCGGCTCGTCAGGTCGCGATAGTGTCCCGCAGGATCGATCCCCAGTGCGTGAAAAATCGTCGCAGTGACGTCCCACGGAGCGAATTTCGTCGTGGCTGGAAACGCCGCGTGTCGGTCCGATTGCCCGACAACCGAACCATGGGTGACGCCGGCGCCGGCAAACACGACCGAATACGTGGCCGCCCAGTGCTTGCGCCCCGGAGTCGCTCCGGCAAAACGAGGCTCCAGCGCAACCAGCGGGGCGCGACCGAACTCGCCGAGACAGACGACAAGCGTTTCTTCCAGCAGGCCGCGGCTATCCAGATCTTCCAGCAGCGCCGAGAAGCTCTGATCGAACTTCGGCAGCAGATGCCTGCCCATCACCTGAAAAATGTCGTTGTGCGTATCCCACCCGAATTCTTCCGGGTCGTCATAGCGGTCCTGTCCGCGGTTCGAATGATTCCACATGACAGTCACGAGCGGCACGCCGGCCTCGACAAGCCGCCGCGCCAGAAGACATGCCTGACCGGGTCGGTGGCGACCGTACCGTTCGCGCAGTGCTGCGGGCTCCTGGTCGAGACTGAACGCGTCGCGGGCTTCCGGCCGGTCGAGCATCTCGAACGCCTGCCGGTACAGCGCCTGCATATCGAACATCCGCGACGAGTAGCTCGTTGCGACGGACGCCCCGGAGTCTTCGAGTGACGTCAGCAGCGCCGCCCGTTCGGATCGACGGGCCGAATCCAGTGCGTCGATCGGCGTGAGTCCCGGGACTGGCGGACGATCCGTCGAGACATCGCCGACAATCATTGGATCAAAGTCTTTCCCGAGAAATCCGCCGAACTGACCTGGTCCCGGCTCCCACGGAACAAGCCCCGGCCCGTTGATCAGCACCGACGTGTGAGGAAACCGGTCCGTCGGACGCACGCGTTTCAGAACGGAGCCAACAAACGGTTGATCGACCGGTCGCGGTGGCGGATTTGACGAAAGCCGCTGGTGATACTCGCCTGTCAGCGACAGATAGAGTGCCGAGCCGTGATCAAGATCCTCGTGCGATATCGTCCGCACAATCGAGAACCGATCTGCGAGTTTTGCCAGCCGTGGCAGACGGTCGCTCAGCAGCGTGCCCGGCACCGCCGTCTGGATCGCTCCAAATTCGCCGCGAACTTCCGCAGGAGCGTCCGGCTTTGGATCCCATGACTCAAGCTGACTTTGCCCGCCATTGGCAATGACCAGCAGAACAGACTTCGCCTTCCCGAAGCCGGGCCGACCCGCCGCGTCCGACTCCGCGCAGACCGGACGCTGTCGCAAAACCTCGCCCAGAAAGGTGAGTCCCGCTCCGCCAGCCAGTCTTAAGCAGTCACGACGAATCATCCAGCCGCTCGTTTGAGGGAGCCTGTGGCTCGTTACCGGTTGCAGAATGAGAGTGCGTCTGGTTACGAGTGGAGAAACTCGACGACCACCTCACTCAATTCGTCATTCACCCCCGAGTAAAAATGATTGGCTCCCGGGATCGTGCGCACAACCGGCGGCTGTGTCCAATTGAGTTCCTGCACTCGTTCGTCCAGTCCGGCGAACGCGATCCCACCGGACTGAAGTTCGAGTCCCCCGAACGTGAACAGGAGCGGCACGGCGACGTCGGCTGCAAACTTCGTCAGATCGTATTTTGACGCGGGCTCGTACTTGTCGAGATACGTCGCGGCCGACATGACGAGCGGAAACGGAAACGTCGCTTTGAACAGTTCGTCCGGCCGACCAGCTTCGGCCAGCTCTGTTGCCCGACCAAACGATGACCGAAACTCATGCGACTGCGGTCCGAGCAGGAACGCGTCGTGCGATAATCGCGGCGGTGAAACAGCGACGATGCTTGTGACGGCCGGATGCGGCTGCTTTGCCTGGCAGTAAAGCACTTTGATCGCCCCCTGACTGTGTCCGAGCAATCCGACGCGATGGTAACCCTGCCCGACAAGAAACTCGATCCACGCAGCAATGTCGAATCGGCAGTCGTCGACGATTTCGTAAGCCGCTCCAGCGTGTCGACCGCCATCGCGAGTCTGCGCCGTACTGATCATGTCGTGTCCGCGCGTGTTGACTCGCAACGCGGCAACGCCGACCTGGCAAACGGCCTTTGACAGCGCGGCCATCAGTGTCGAACCGTAAAAGTTGCTGCCGACTCCCGAGAGCAACACCAGCGCATCAATCGATCGCTGGCCAGCCGCAGCGTCAGCCGGCCGCGAGACAGCTTGAGAAGGCTGCAGGGCACCGTGCAACCGGACTCCGTCATTCGTCCAGGTGTCAACCAGTTGAACGCTCATGGGGCAATGACTTCAGACGGAGTGAGAACAGTGTGGGGTATGTCAATCGCCCGAAAACCGCATCGCCAGGCGGGACGGATCGCAATTCGCGATGGCGTCACTTGCAGCAGCAACTCGGTGGATCGCCTGCGAAACAGTCTGGATATCAAGCTGAGAGCCGAGCAGAACAGGGTGGTGCAGGATAACAATGTTCGCATCGGCTTGAGCGGCGATGGGCAGGTCGCTGACAGCCCGGTAGCGGCGGCGACTGTGAGTTTGCGGAAACGAACGGAAGCCAGGGTCGAGAGCGACGCCTTCGGCGCGGACGGCGGCGGCAAAGCAGTCGCGCGACAGGTTGTGGAACTCGGCAGGGGTGTACCGGAAGCCGACTTTGTAGAACGCGGGAACGTCGAGGCTGTCAGGATCAGGGAGCGCGAAGATCGGCGTCAGGCCGGGAAGATCACTCAACAGGTTCAGCAGCAGGCGGACGTTGTCAAGACGCTGCCGGTTGCGAACGTCGAGCTGTTTAACCTGAGGCAGCAGCAGCGCAGCCTGCAGTTCCGATAGAGGGTACGCCGAGTTGCCGCGTTCGACGTACAGGCGGATCCGCTGGGCGAGTTCCGGACTGCTGGCAATGACCGCACCGCCGCGGCCAGCCGTCAGCAGCTTGCTCCCGCCAAAACTCAACACGCCAGCGTGCCCCTGTGTGCCGGCGCGGCGCCCGTTGACAATCGCGCCGGTGGCCTGACAGACGTCTTCGATGACGGTCAGTTGCCGCGACTCGGCCAGCGCCATCAGCCGCGGAAGGTCAACGCTCGCTCCATGCAGATGCGAAGCGATGATTGCTTTCGTTCTGTCTGAGAGGGCCGCTTCGACCTGCGCCAGATCGAGTTGCCAGGACTGCGGATCCAGATCGACGAGTACCGGCGTCGCACCGACGGTCAGCACATTCTGAAAGTTCGCTCGGAAGTCGTAAGCCGCGAGGATGACCTCGTCACCGGGCTCGACCTGAGCGCCACGCAGCGCGAGTTCGACGGCGGCAGTGCCGCTGCAGCAGAGCACGATGTCGGGCAGGTCGGTCGATTCGTCCTCGCGTTGGGACAGCAGCGTGCCGGATGCGACAGGATGCCCGTCGTCTGCAACAAAATGAGAAGGCGAAGCGTGCAGTTCGGACAGCCGGTTTCTCAACGCCTCGCAGTGAGGTCCGTGATAGCGGCCCCAGGAACCGTCGGCGATTGCCTGTTCGGCTGCCGCGCAAACTTCCGGCCAGTCAAACGGCCAGACAGGCGGACCGTTGGGTTGAACGGGATCTCCGCCCAGAATTGCGGGAGTGCCCAGATCTTCCGACATAAACGTGCCTGCAGGATCGAAAAACGGATCTCGAAGCGATACAGGATTCTGTCGGAAGACACGCCGCATTTCACGCGAGACACGCCGCGTCCGCACGAAACCGGATCAGACGCTGCAACCGCCGGCAATCAACCGGTGGCCAGAGTCAACGCGACGCAAGTTCGGTTGTCAGCGTGTCGTCAGCGTCTGCTTTCGCCAGAACAACGAGACCTCGCGGAATCCGACGGCCTTCAATGATCTGCTGCAGCCGGAGTCGGTCGTCACCCATGTACTGCAGTTCGTACTGAGTGACCGCGTCGGTGTCCCCGGTGCGAAGCTGGATGGTTAGATTGGGCTGAAGCTGATTGGTCGTCGACTTACGAGACTCGCCCGTGTACCAGTAGCGACCATATCCCTGCCGTCTTCGTCCATTCCAGATCAGCGTGCCGTCTTCCTTGAAGCGAATCGAGTTCTGGCTGTTGAACCAGCGGCCGACGAGCCTTTCCTGCGGAGTCTGCATACACGAGCAGCAGGTCGTCATCACCAGCAGGCTGAAGAGCGGCAGCAATGCGCGACGGGATTTCAACTGGGTCATCGGTTACGGATCCTGAGTGGTACGTTTGGGGCTTCGCACAGAGGCAAACTTCGTGCCCGCAGTCAGGGAGCAGTCAGAATCACAGGCCAGCGTGTCGAATCCGACTGAGCTGACTCCGCGAGGCAACAACCACGCGCAACGGCGTTAACCTCAGCAGCCGGGCGCCAACTGACAGCGTCAACGTGTGGAAACACGGAGTTGCGTGCCTTGTGTGAATATCCGGAATGAGCAGCCACCGGAACGGGCCGGAAAGAACATCTCCGTCTTGCGGCACACAATCTGCCTCGCAATTGTGGCCGACTGTTACTCCCGCATCTGAAAGTCCGTCAATGCTCCGCTTTGCAATTCCAGATCAACCGATGCCAAGTCACCGCGGCGAAGAACCGCGACGTAGCGGTGTCGTCATTCTGGAACTGATCATCTGGCTGCCGATCCTACTGATCTTTCTGCTGGCTGTTGTTGAGTTTGTAATTCTGCTGCAAGTTGATCATTCCGTCTCGTATGCAAGCCGTCTGGGAGCCCTGATCGCATCAGAAGCGTCGCGGTCCACTGCCAACAATCCGAATCTGAGCAACCTGAATTCGCCCAGTGCCGTGCCGCCTCCGCTTGCGGGTGAATCCTTAAAGGAGCAGGTGGACCGGTTGCTGATTTCGATGGGACTGACGGCCTCCTGCCAGGTGATTCTCGAACACAATGCGACAGGAATCGCGAGCAGTGTGCAGCCGAATCCGAACCCTGCACCGGCGGACTGCAACTGCGGACCACCAGCGACGTCATTGCCGGCAAGCAACGAGTTCGTCCGGGTCACTGTCTGCTTGCCGTGCGACGGAAATGTGCCGAACCTGTTGAGTACGTTCGGCTTGGATCTCTCTGATTCGACGGTCACACATTCCACTGTGTTCCGGTATGAACCGTGTGCGACGGGAAACACTTGGGCTGTTGGCCTTAATGCATCAACTCTTGGGCACCTAATCCTCAACGAGATGGGTACCGGTCCGACATGGTTACCTGAGACATCCGCGTACGGTGGTCTGGGAACATTGAACGGAGTGGATTTTGTGGACGCCAATGTCGGATGGGCAGTTGGCTCAGTCGTCAATCCAATGAATCCTGCAGAAAATTTTCCTGCGATCATCAACACACTGGACGGCGGGCTTTCGTGGTCAATTCAATCCAGCCCGTTTGCACTAGGCGCGCTGACGGATGTTGACTTTATCGACGCGAATAATGGCTGGGCGGTTGGAACTGATGCGACATCGACCGCACCGTTGATCATCCATACGTCTAACGGAGGTGCGAATTGGAGCGTCCAACCAACTCTTGAGCCGCTGGGTGAAGTTGTCAAAGTTGATTTCGTTGATATACTGAACGGATATGTAGTAGGCGTTGTCGGATCAATGCCACTTGTCCTGAAAACGACCGATGGCGGCAGTAGTTGGTCATCAGTTAACCCTGCGTTACTAACTGCAACTTTGAGTGCTGTCGATTTCATTGATGACGTAACAGGATGGATCACTGGCACAGTCGGTTCTGATCCGTTTGTCTTTAAGACGACCAACGGTGGGGTCTCGTACGTTGCACCAATCACGGAGCCTGTGACAAATGGTGCGCTCACGGCTATCGACTTCGTCAATGCAAACGACGGGTGGGCAGTCGGCCAGGAAGTTAATCCGATGAATCCGTTGCAGACAATCACCGTAATTCTCGGCACTTCAGACGGCGGCGATAACTGGATGCGACAAACACATCCGATTTCGATTGGTGGCCTGACAGCAGTTGACTTTGTCGATGCGTCAGTTGGTTATGCTGTGGGAACTAATCAGAGCGGAATGACGGTCGCACCGTACATTTTGAAGACGGTTGATGGTGGGGTCACTTGGACACTTCAAACGCCGACGGTGACTGAAGGAACCTTGCATGACGTTTCCGCCGCCCCTCAGGCCAACGAGTAGCGAATTGCCCTGCACAAGCGTTAAAGCGACAAAACGGGTTCGACTGATGCGATCTTGCCGGAGTACACTAAATACTGATCAACAAACTGCACGCGTACGGCGTGGTATCAGTACGCTGTGGGTGCTACTGACAGCTCCGGCCATCTTCATTTTCTTTGCCGTTGCCGTGGATGTTGCCCGCCTGTGGCACGCACGGAGCGAACTTAAGGCCGCCTTGGATGCGGCCGCCCTTTCGGGCGTCAAATCTTGGGCAGAGGGTGGCAATTCCATAGCCAATCGAGCGGCTGCCAGGGATGCGGCACTTGTTGCGGCTGATGCCAATCAGGTGGTTGGCATCGACGGGAACAATCCGTCGTTTGCGGTGGATGTGCCACTGGACCGAAATGAGACGGTGGGTGGCGACTCTAACGACAATACATCTCCAGACGGAGAAGTGGTTCTGGGCGCAGTGACAACAAACGGTGGCGGAGCCAACTACCGTTTTTGTTCCAATCTGATGCCAGCATCGACTGAGGAATATGGAATTCTCGCCCAGAAAACCATCGATGTTTACAGCATCTGGACGGGGCTGTTTGGTGTAACAGTTGGACCATACAGCGTCAGGTGCAGTACCGCAGCGAGGTACGAAGTCTGCAATCCACGTCTGGTCCACCTTAATGAGGTTTCCAGCGCGTGCCCCTGATGGCACACTTTCTAGACACCTATGCTGCATATAGGCTGTTGGTGCCCCAAATGCAGTGAGTGGCAATGCACGTGATCCGGAAACCAGACGTCTTTTGTCATAACGCTGCCGACAATTGCTCGTAATCCTAAGCGATCGCTATCACGCCAGAGAGTCTACTGTAACACGACACGAGGATTGCATGGGGCGATCAGACTCGACCGAGCGACTTCCGTGTGCGCTGACGCTGCTGGTCTGGCTGGTCTGCGTTCTGTTTCTGTCGGCGTTGACGCTCGCCGATCCGGACCTCTGGGGACACACCCTGTACGGGCTGCGGGCGATGGATCTCGGAATTCTGACCGAGCGGACGGATCCGTTCAGCTACACGGTGCCTGGTGGCGAGTGGATCAATCACGAGTGGGCCAGCGAGTACGAACTCGGTCTCGCCTGGCGGCTGCTCGGCAACGTCGGGCTGATTCTCTGGCGGAATGCTCTCGTCGCGGGTGTCCTGCTGTTGGCTCTGGTGGCGATTCGTCGAGCCGGTGCGGGTCTGGCGACGGCGACGCTACTGCTGGTCATCGGGGCTGAAGTGCTCTCGGACTTCGTTGTCTTTGTCAGGCCGCAGGTCACGACGTTCTTCTGCTTCGCGGCATTCCTCTTCATTCTGCAGAACTGGTGGCAGAGCAGTGCGACAGAGGACGGGGCCGGGATCGGGCAACCCTCGCGCTGGCTGTTTCTGATTCCGCTGATCATGGTCGCCTGGGTGAATCACCACGGAGGTTTTCTGGCGGGCGTCGGAGTGCTCGGCATTTACTGTGTCGGAGCCGTGGTCCGGGCATTTGTCGACAGTTCTCAGATCCCGGCGGCGCGGCAGATGGTTGCTGTCTCGCTGCTGACCGTCGCGGCGACGTTCGTTAATCCGTACTGCTGGAAGCTGCACGCGATGCTGTGGGACCATCTCTGGACAACGCAGCTTGTCCGTGAATGGCGTCCCGTCTGGGCGGCCGGGCCGTCACCGGTGCTCGCGGCGCCGTTTCTGATCGCGGCGTTTGCGTTCCTCTTCTCGCGTCGCCGCTCACTGATCGACTTCATTGTGCTGCTGGTCATTGGCTGGCAGGCGGTCAGTCATCTGAGACATGTGGCTCTGCTGTGTATTGCCGTGATGGTGCTGCTGCCTGCTCAGGTTGAGGATGCTTTGCAGCGGCTGTTTCCGTTACTGCGGGTACGCTGGTCTGGCGTCGAAAACCTCTGGAAGCAGCGAGCCGCCGTCGCAGCAGTCAGCGTGTTTCTGATGGGGCTGCAGGTGCAGACGTCGTTCGACTTGTGGCGGCACGGCGTCGCTCCGTGGAACATCGCCGTTGAGAACCGCAGTTACGTGCCGGGGATGCCGACGCGGACGCTCGTCGCGCTGCAGCAGCTCGGAGTACACGGCAACCTGGTTACCGATTACGGCTGGGGCCAGTTTGCGATCTGGTATCTGTTTCCCGAGTCGCACGTCGCGTTCGACGGTCGCTACCGAACGGTTTACCCGGCGGAGATCGAGCAGAAGCTGATCGCGTTTCAGAAGGCGGGCGATGACCTGCCTCGGGTCTGCCCGCTGATTGACGACGTCCCGACCGAGATCGCACTTCTGCCGGTCAAAGCCGGAACAACGAAGTACCTCGACACGCGAGCTGACTGGGTCTGCGTCTATCGGGACGATCAGGCGGCTCTGTTCCTTCGCGACCTGCCACAGTTCGCCCGCCAGTTGCGGCAGGTGAGTCAGTTCACGGGGGGCCTGACAGCGATTCCCGACGTGCCTCGCTGGACCGTGTTTCCCGGTGCGCCGGAGCGCGGCACGACGGTTGCAATCGGATGGTCAGAGGACGGACTGCCCTTGCGTGGAATGGCAGCGAAGTCGGCTCAGGAATGACACCGACGTAGAAAACCCGGTCGACGGCTGACACAGGAAGTGGACCCGCGGCACGACTGATCTGGGACCGGACACCGTGTTTCAAAAGCTCAAGAAATCGTGGACAAAGAAGTCTCATGACCCGAGAGGTTCGATCTTTGTCGAGTACCTGCTGCTCCTGACTATTGTCGGGATCGGGGTCATCGTTGGCCTGGCCTCGGTGCGAGTGGCACTCGTTAACGAACTGATCGACCTGGCCAACGCGATTAACGCGATTAACACCTGAGTCTGGCGCTTCAGGATTTTGGCGCAAGCGGACTGTCATCCGGCGGACGCAGGGCGTTTCCAGCAGTTAACAGCGTGAACCGGCGGTCCAGCATGGTTTCTGCAAGTCGAGGATCTGGCGAGAGAAAGTCGGGACGCCACGCCGTCTCAGGACTTTGCCGCGCATTGCCCTCGCGAAACCGACGCGTGGGTCGGCGCAGAACCGAAGGCTCGAATCACCGCCATGGTGCGGTCATTCTTGAGTTCATTCTCGCGATGCCGGTGCTGGTGATCTCGTTTCTGGCCATCTTTCAGTTCGGGTTTCTGGCTCTGATCATTCAAACGGCGACGGCTGCGGTCGTTGAAGGGGCTCGTGAGGGGGCACTCGACTTCGCTGGCCTGCCCGTCAACAGCAACGCCGCCGCCGACTACGACCCGACAGCGAATGACGACATCATCGATCGAATCGCTCTGGAGATGGACCGTTTTCTGGCGGTCCACAACATTGAGATTCGCCAGAACGGTGTAAACGACAACGCCAACCGGATTAACGCGTTCGTGATGGTCGCGTACAACGGGACGACTTATTACCGCGGCGACTACGCCAATCAGGCGGCCGGATGCACGCAGCAGGGCGATCCAGCTCAGGCGGGCGAGGTCGTTGTGACGCTGTGCTTCCCGCTGGTCGACCAGTCAAATCCCAGCCTCAACAAGCCTGTCCCGGACTGGCTGTCGACTTTTGGCTTCTCTTTTCAGACGATGCACTTTGAGATGACTGCTCGATCTGTGCTGGAATAAGAGAGCCGCTGGATGTCACTCCTGCAGGAGTTCGTAGTCTGGTTCGCGAAGTTTGTCGCCGTCTCCGTGACACTGCTGACCGTGGTGTATTTCTACGGCCGGAACCAGCGGCGGAAAGCGAAGCAGGAGGCCGAAAAGGCCGAGCAGCAGAAACGCACGAGCGGTATGAGTGCGCAACGACGTCCGAGAAACGACTGAGCGCAGTGCGAAAGTGACGCCGCCTGCGAACGGACCGTACCTGAATCGATGATCGCCGGAACTCGCTGCGCCCGGTCCAGACTGCAGCCTGGTGACCCGGCAGGAATTCTGAGACTGGGCAGCATTCCGTTCCGCTACTCGGTTAAACGAACGCTCAGACATCGATGCCCAGGTCGTACTTCAGCGACTGGAAACGTTCGATGAAGTCTTCGCTCGACGAATGAACGTGCTCGGCTTCGGTGATAAAGCGAATGCCTTCCTCACAGCGGACGCCGTAATCTGCAAAGATCTCCTCGAAGGCCCGCAGATTCTGGCCGTAGGCAATCAGCAGTTTGTGTTCGTCGAACTGCAGTTCGAGCGGGATCGACGGATTCATCACGGCGATGCCCATGCAGCCGTCGTCGAGCAGCAGATCCTCGTAGTCCATGAGGATGCTCTTGAGAATCGGCAGATCGATCGCTTCGCGGACCATATCGCGATGGCCGCCGTGATCGCATTCGTGGCTGGTTTCGAGCACAACGTCGACTTCGTCACCCAGCGGGTCGAGCAGGTCGAAATACAGATCGACGATTGCCTCCCGCGAGGCGGCTCCCATCAGCACGGGGATCTCGATGCCGGTCTCTTCGTCGCGATAGCGGTCGTGGCGGAAGCCGGCGCGCGGCACGACCTGCAGGTCGTACGACGGCCGTACTGCGTCAGTCAGTGTGAAGCTGCCGTAACGGGCGATGCGCAGATGTGTCTCGAGCTGGTCCTCGCTCAGATCCTCAAAACTGCTGTGCGTCTGAGTCTGGCTGTCGCGCGTCGGATTCCGCGTGAACCGCTGGATAAAGCTCATTGGAAATCGATCCCCTCTGTGGCGAACGTGCCGCCGAAGCAAAATTGCCGGTTCCCGCTTGTCCTGCATCTCCGGCGGACTCGAAACCAGAGTGCCACCGTTCCATCTGACATTGAATCCAGTTACTGAGCTTCGACGTCGTCGCCGATCGCCCGTTGAGCCACTCTGACATGAAGCCACTCTGAGCAGTCCGCGGTGTCAGTGCCGCGGTGGACCTGGCGCCGGCTGGTCTGACCAGGCCGGCATCACAGAGTGGCCTCGGAACTTCGACGTACGAAACACACCGACAACGTAGCACGGGTTTTCGTGCGGCAGTCGGACGCCGCGCAGTGAGGTATTTTTTTCGCGGGGCGAGTCTGCGGGCGGATGTGCTGACGCGGTCTGGGCGATCCCGGCTGATCGGCGAGAGAGTCCGGTTGTGCCGAATTCGACGAACAGCCGCCGCGGATTGAGAAACCCGGCATAGCCTGATGAAAGACCAGCCGTCAGAATCCGCAACGTTGTCGCACTCACAGCCGCGATATCTGATGCAGAGCGACTCGTCGCTGCGACCGCTCGCCCTTCTCGAAAGCCACCTGACAGAAACTGGATGCCGTCCGATGGTCACCTTGTTGAGTCCACCCACTACACGCGCCGCTGGAAGCCCTACGCCGAAAAACGAAACAGCAACGAGTCTCGATCCTGCTTTCCGCGGCGCGAATGACCGGTCGCCGTCGCAGTTCAGCGTCTCTCGACTTCCCGGAAGACGACTCGTCACGGCCGCATTGCTGGGTTTGATATGCGTCGCGTCGCGGCCGGTTCTGGTTGCCGCCGAGAGCCCTGAAGGGGATGTCGAAGAATCCTGGGCCGTGATCTACATGAGCGGGCAGCGCGTTGGCTTCGGGCGCTCGTCAGTCCGCAAAGTCGAACGAGATCGGCAGACAGTTTATCTGTGCGCTCACGAAGAGCACATCACGATGCGCCGCTTCGGTCAGCAGATCAAAATGATCTCGCGGACGAAAACCGAAGAGACCGAAGATGGCCACCTGCTGAACTACACCTTTGAGATGGAAAACCCTCCGGCACAGTCAACTCGCAGCGTCGGGACGATCGAAGGGGCATCGCTGAAGATTGAATCGACCATTGCCGGCCGAACGAGCACGCGGAATCTCAAATGGAACGACAGCATTCTCTCACCGATGTACCAGGACCGGCTGCTGCGCGAACAGCCGCTGAAGCCCGGCGAGTCGCGGTCGCTCCGCGTGTTTATGCCCGAACTGGCTAACATTGCCGACATCCGATTGCAGGCCGACGATTATCGCGAAGTCAAGCTGCACGATGGCTCACTGAAAAAACTGCTCAAGGTCCGAATATCGCAATCGATTCTGCCGGGGGTCGAGATGCGGGCCTATCTCGATGAGAACGGTGAGTCGCTGCGGGTTGAGGCCGGTCTGCTTGACATGGTGACGTGGACTGTGCCAAAGGAAGTCGCCCTGCAGGAGATCGCCGGCGCTGAACTCGACGTGACGGTCGACGCACTGATTGAAGTAAAGAATCCGCCCGCCGATGTGCATCGCCAGAACTCGGCTGTTTATCGAATGACGACACCGGGCCGCGATCCTGTTGAATTTCTGCCGAAGAGCGACATTCAGCAGGTCAAGCGGATTTCGGACGATACCGCAGAGATCACTCTCACGGCACGGCGCCCACAGCGCAACGTCCGCTCGACCGAAAAGGCTCCGGAGAAGGATCTGGGGGAGACCGAATTTCTGCAGACGAGCGACGCCGGCGTTCAGGATCACGCTCGCCGGGCCGCTGCCGGCAGCAGCGATCCCGGAACCATCGCCATCCGGATGGAGCAGTATGTCCATAAGAATCTGAAGGAGAAGAATTTCTCGACGGCACTCGCATCCGCGGCCGAGGTTGCGAAGAACCTCGAAGGCGACTGCACGGAACACGCCGTTCTGCTGGCCGCAATGCTCCGCGTGAAAAACATCCCGTCGCGAGTGGCCGTCGGGCTCGTTTACGCAGAACGCTATGCGGCCTTCGCCGGCCACATGTGGACCGAAGCCTGGCTCAACGGCAAATGGGTGCCGCTCGACGCGACGCTGGGCCAGGGCGGCATCGGCGTCGGCCATATCAAGCTGGCGGATTCCGACCTCTCGAACGAAGGTCCTGCGCCGGTGCTCTCGTTCCTGCCGCTGATGAACGTGATGGAAGACGTCTCTATCGAGTGCGTTAAGATCAGCCGCTGAAGCCACCTCAGAGAAACCTGCCATGACCTGTGACACGATTTTTCAGATGACCGGTTCGACCGTTCGTTTCGGCGCCGGAGCGACGCGTGAGGTCGGCTTCGACTTTGTGGAACTCGGCGCGAAACGGGTCATGCTCGTCGCCGATCCAGCCGTCGTCGATCTGTATCCGGGGCAGGCCGCCGTCGAATCACTCAGGTCCGTCGGCGTCGATTTCGCCGTCTTCGATCAGGTGCGCTGCGAACCAACCGACACTTCGTTCAAGCAGGCGATCGACTTCGCGAATGAAGGCGGCTTCGACGCGTTCCTTGCCGTCGGTGGTGGCTCGACGATCGACACCGCCAAAGCCGCGAATCTCTACAGCACCTGGCCGGCGGAATTCACCGAGTACGTCAACCCAACGCTCGGCAAAGGCACGACGCCTCCAGGGCCACTTAAGCCGCTGATCGCCGTCCCGACAACGGCAGGCACCGGCAGCGAAACAACCGCCGTCGCCGTCTTCGACTTTGAAGAAGAGCGAGTCAAAACCGGCATCGCCAACCGTTATATGCGCCCGCTGCTCGGCATCCTCGATCCGGAAACCACACGAACGCTACCGAAGCAGGTCGCGGCCAGCGCCGGACTCGACGTCCTCAGCCACGCACTGGAATCGTTCACCGCTCGCCACTTCCTGACGCGGGAAAAGCCGGAACGCCCCTCGCTGCGGACCGCCTACCAAGGGTCGAATCCGATCAGCGATGTCTGGGCACTCGAATCGCTGCGTCTGCTCGCCGAATACCTGCCGCGCGTCTTTGCCGACTCCAGCGACGACGAAGCCCGCGGCCGGATGCTGCTCGCCGCGTCGTACGCCGGTATTGGCTTCGGCAATGCGGGAGTGCATCTCCCGCACGCGATGGCCTACCCGGTCGCTGGTCAGGTCGAGAGCTATCTGCCGACCGGCTACAATGCCGATCACGCGATGGTCCCGCACGGAACATCAGTCATTGTCCACACGCCCGCCGTCTGCCGCTTCACTGCTCCGTCCGCTCCCGAACGTCACCTGCAGGCCGCCGCGGCCCTCGGAGCCGACATCTCCGAAGCATCCCTCGACGACGCCGGTGAGATCCTCGCGGGCCGCGTTCTGCACTTCATGCGCGAGATGGAACAGCCGATGGGCATCTCCGAGTTCGGCTACAGCGAATCCGATATCCCCCGCCTGGTCGATGGCACTCTCGTCCAGGCCCGCCTGCTGAAACTCTCCCCGATCGAAGCCGGTCCGGAAGAACTCGCCACCCTGTTCGGCAACTCGCTGAACCTCGGTTAATACAGGCACCGTTGTCCGCGTGAAGCCGATGAACATCGGAAAGGCCGTGGTGCTCCGTCAAAGATAAAAGTTCGGATCGAGTGGGCGGGGTTGGAGCGATGGACGAGCGAAACCCCGGGGTTTCCTTCACCAGCTCAGTCCAACCCCGGCCACCCAGTTAGGACCCTTAATTCGTGGGACACGTACTTAACTCGACTTCTGCCATCAGGTGGCCTGGCAGAGGAAGTCGAGCACGGTCATGGCCACATGGAGGCGTCCAGCACAGGAGACGGTAGCGACCCGGAACGATACGATGGCGGTCTGAACACACCGCAAACTGGAACTTCACGCAGGTGCCAAAGTGCCGATCATTGCCCTGTTCGAAACACCTGACAATAACCGCGGCCGATTCATCGCGTCGTCCGTTGATGTCGCGTTTGACGAACTCGCCCGCCAGTTTCCTATCGGCAAGTCCGTCGCTGACCGACTGCGTCGCGGGGAGAAAGTCGTCACGGATTCGTACACGCTGGCACTCGTCGAACTCGATGCTGGTACGAAAAAGAAGCAGCAGTCGCTGTTCTGAAGAACGCTCCGAAGTGCTTTGCTGCTGCGCGGAGAGACCGTTTTGTTCTGTCTGACGCTCTCGGTGAACTCCGAGTGACTCCTACCAGTCGCCCCAGCGGCTGGGGTTGAGGCCGGGCGCCTCAGTTTTCATACCAGTCGGTTTGTTCGGCTGGCTCCACTGAAAACCAGTTGTGTTGAGGCTCTGCAGGAACGGCTTTGCAATGTCCGGGGCAGACGCGATCAGTTCCGGGTCCCAGTCATCGACGGGCTGGATCGGTCCGGCCCACGCGGGACGGTAGCCGAAGTGCAGCAGCTCGCGGATCTCGTTTGTCCGGTTCGGGTGGCTGCCGTGCTGCAGCAGGGAGGGAATCAATACCGCCGAGCCTGCTTTGCAGGTCAGCGTGATTTCCTCCGGGTGCGATCTGTAGCGCACGTAAGGGCTGGCATCGGCATGGAAGGAAAGATGCGAACGCGGAATGAGCCGGAACGGCGCCCGGTCGACCGTCAGATCGTCGAGGTAATACAGCACGCGGAGCAGCCGCGGGCACGTGCCTTCGTAGCCGAACAGGTTCGAGCCGTGTGGCTGACCGTCCGTGTGTAGCGAGATGCCAGGGCAGCCTGGCAGGCTGCGCTGGAAGAATCCGCGAGTGAAGACGATGTCCGCACCGAGCAAGTCGGTGAGGAATTCGATCATCGGCGGATAACCAATCAGTTCGGCGGCGGTCCGGCTGTGCCACTGCGGCTGTCCGACCGAGCGGGTCTGTGCCTCGCTGTAGTCGGTATGGCCCATCTCAGCATCGGCCATTTCTGCCTTGACCTTCGCGATGAGGTCCGGCGTCAGGATTTCCGGAAGGACGACGTAACCTTCAACTTCGAAGTGCCGGATTTGTTCTGGTCGCGACATCGACGAAAAATCGGTCTCGTCCAGAGTCATGAAGTCGACTTCGTCGTCCGGTGGCGGCTGTGTGACCGGCTTGTCGCTGATAACCTGAATCCTGTTTAAGCGATGATGGCGAGTTGTTGTTTTTCGTTGTCGCTGAGTTGAATGCCGGGTTTCTTTGGCTGGTGAGTGTAGGCAATCAGTCCGGCGAGCAGGTTGACGAGGAAGCCGTTCACGCTGCGATGT